>JBPOIU010000125.1:0-6370 GCA_052034255.1 Planctomycetota bacterium
GCATGTATGCCTTGGTGCTGTGCCCGGTCGCGGCCATCGGAAACGCGGGCTGAGATCGTCCGAGCACGCCCGCGGGGCGGTGGGCCGAAAGCGGCCCTCCGCCCCGACGCATTGCAATCCCGAGCCACCGCCCGGGCGCGTCTCTGTTCCCTGCCCCCCTGCCGCCCTGCTTCCCCTGCTCGCCCTGCGACCTGCACCCCTCGTCACCTGCCTCCCTCGTTCCTCCTCCCCAAGCGTCACGGTCGGCGCTCGTCCACTCCGGGCCCGCGCGCTCACCGCATCAAGTCACGCGCGACCCGCATCCCAACCACGAAGCTGCGGTAGTAGCGCGGATTGCCACGCCGGAACGCGACGCGCGACGCCGAAGCCGGCTCGAAGTACGAACCTCCACGGAACGTCGAGTCGATCTCGGCGCCATCGACGAGGCCATCGCCGTCCCTCGGCGTGACCTTGGCGTAGTCCTCCCATCGCCCGTCGCACCACTCGTTGACGTTGCCGGCGACGTCATGCAATCCGAACGCGTTGGCGCGGTACGACCCGACCGGCGCATGATTCGTCCAGCCGTCGTCGAGGAACTCGTCGTAACGCCATTCGGCGGATCCACCGTGCGCCTTCGCGAAGCGATCCGCGAGGTTGGCCGCGCCGTCGAGCGACTCGGGCTTCTCGCCGGTCCACCACGGCGTCGTCGTTCCCGCGCGCGCCGCGTATTCCCACTGCGATTCGGTCGGCAGCCGCAGCCCGATCTGCTGGACGAAGCGAGCGCAATCGTCCCAGCGCACGTTCTCGACCGGATGCTGCAGCGCCCCCGGCCCTTCGGGCAGCCCCTTGCCGAGTTGGAAGATCGCCGGGTTCTCTCCCATGTGATGCAGCCACTGCCCCTGCGTGAGCTCGTGCTTCGCGATGAAGAACGGATCGAGTCGCACCTCGTGCGCCGGGCCGTCCCAAGTCTGCGTCCACGGATCGAAGCTGACGTCGGCGCCGATCCGCACGCGACCGCCCGGCAGCAAGACGAGCACGCACGCCGAGCGATCGTCGAGGACCAAGCGCGACGTCGCCGGATCGCGCGTCGGCACCGCGCCGGTCGCGACGATCGCGAACTCTTCGAGTCGTGATTCGGGATCGGCGCCGAGCGGGATCAATCCGCGCTGCGGCACGAGGACGAGCCCATCGAAGCGCGGATCGGCGCGCACGGCCGCGGCGGCAGCCGCCCACAGCGCGCGCGGCGCGTCGATCGTCCGCGCATCGATCGTGCGCGCGTCCTCGATGCGCGCTTCGACGCGCGGGACGAGCGCCGCGAGCCGCGCGAACTCCTCGAGCAACGCGGTGATCTGTTCGCGCATCCACGCGTCGCTGGTGTCCGCGAGCCCGAGCGCGCCGGGTTGCGCGTCCAGCGTCGCGCGATGCAACGACTCGCGCGCGAGCAGGTCCTTCGCCTGCGCCAGCCACGCTTCGAGCGCGGCGACGCGCTCGGGCGCCGACGGCCACAGCGTGTCCTGGCTCGCGAGGAGTTGGCTCGCGACGTTTTGATCCGACAGCCGCGTCAACGCCGACAGCGTCGTGCGCGTCTTCGACAGCAGCACGCCGGTGACCACGAGCGCCGCGACCACGACCACCGCCAGCGCGCCGAGGGTCGCCGCCAAGCGCGGCTCGCGGCGCAGGAACAGCATCAATCGGCGCCACGGCGGCGTCCGCCGCGCCTGGATCGGCATGCGTTTGCGCAGTCGCTCGAGGTCCGCCGCGAACTCGAGCGCGTCGCGATACCGCTGCGTCGGGTCTTTCTCCAGCGCGGTTCGCAGGACGGTCGCGAGGTCGTCGTCGAAGTCGCGCGGCACATCGACGTCGTCGTCGACGATCGAGCGCATCAACGCGTGGTGCGTCGCGCCTTGGAACGGTCGGCGGCCGGTCAATGCCTCGTAGAGCACGATGCCGAGCGACCACACGTCCACGCGCGCATCCGCGTTGCCCGAGCCGTCGAGGAGTTCGGGCGCCAGGTACGCGGGCGTGCCGACGACGAGCCCCGTGGCCGTGAGCGTCGCGGGCGCGTCCTTCGCTTCTTCACGCTCGATCAAGCGAGCGATGCCGAAGTCGAGCACGACCGGGGATCCGTCGGGCGCGAGCATGACGTTGCTCGGCTTGACGTCGCGATGGACGATGCCGAAGCCATGCGCGACATGCAGCGCGCGCGCCGCGTGCTCGACGACTTGCAACGCCTCGTCGCGCGGCAACGGTCCGCGTTCGAGTCGGTGCGCGAGCGTCTCGCCCTCGACGTAGCGCAGCGCGATCCACGCCACCGCGTCGTCGCTGCCGACGTCGTAGACCGGGCACAGTCCGGGATGGTCGAGCCGACCGAGCAGCCGCGCCTCGCGTTGGAACCGCGGTGCGAGGTCTTCGAGCAGCGGCGAGCGCGCGACGATCTTCAGCGCCACGTGCCGGCCGATGCGATCGTCGACGGCGAGCCAAACCGTGCCTTGCCCGCCGCGGCCGAGCTCGCGCACGAGCCGGAACGGACCGACCAGCGCGCGCTCGGAGCGCGCTTCGCGCGGCGAGGCCTCGACGAAGCGATGCACCTCGTCGGCGACGGCGTGCTCGTAGCCGGGATACAGCGCTTGGTATTGCGCAGTCGAGCCGAGCGTCCCGGTCTCACGGTCCGCGAGCAAGCGGCCGAGCAGGTCGACGCACAACGCGTCCGGCAATGCGCGATCCGCCGACTCCGTCACGCCGCGATCCCCCGTCCGTCGACGTCAGGCGACGAGTTCCGCGAACCGCGGCTCGTCGCGCAAGCGTTCGCACAACCGTTGCCAGCGCTTCGCGACCGCGTCCGGCGTGACCTGGAGCAGTTCGCCGACCGCGGCGTGCGACATGCCCTCGAGCCCGTGGAACAGCACGAGCCGGCGCTCGTCCTCGGCCAGTGTCTCGAGACGCGTGACGAACTTCGCGAGGCTCTCGTCGCGCGCGACGGCCCGACTCAGCGTCGTCGTCGTCGCGGGCAATTCGGAGAGCAAGCCCGTGGACAGGGATCCGCCGGGCATCGCGCCCTTCATCGACGTCAACCGGCGCAAGCCCTCGTTGAGGACGTTGCGCGCGAACCCGAAGACCCACGCGCGGAACGGCCCGCGCGCCGGATCGAACTGCGCGAACTGCCCGTAGGCGCGGCAAGCGACTTCTTGGAGGACGTCCTCGGGGTCGAGCCGGCGGCGGACGGCCGGTCGTAAGTGAAGGACGGCCCAGGCGTAAAGGCGAGGCGCGGCCTCGGCCCAGAGCACGTCGAACGAGGTTGAGGGAGCGTCGATGCCGTCAGCCACGCGACGAATCTAACCCATGATTCGAGGGCGTGCCCGGATTCGAGCCGCGCGATGTGCGTCGCGAAGCGGCACGGCCGGAAGACGGGAACCTGAGCTCGCCCGGGTCAGGTTCGTGCCGCGCGTCCCTCATCGTCTCCTCCGCTCCCCGACACTTCGACCACCCCCAACAACTCCACGACCTCCCGCTCGCGGTAATGCCCAGGCTGTTCATGCGCGAGATTCGCGCCAGCAGCGGCAACCGCGCGCGGCAACGCGACGAGGATCGGCCAGC
Organism: Planctomycetota bacterium; assembly: GCA_052034255.1. Classification (GTDB taxonomy): domain Bacteria; phylum Planctomycetota; class B15-G4; order B15-G4; family JADJEK01; genus JADJEK01. The sequence goes on from JBPOIU010000125.1 coordinate 3,574, forward strand.
CGCGCGCAAGCGCGACCGCGACGTGCGCCGTCACCACGTCGCCGGAGCCCGTGGCGTTGCCGAGGCGGGGCAATCCGCACACGCGTGTGGTTCGCTCGCGCTCGATGCAGAGCAGTCCGCGTTCGCCTTGCTTCACGACCACGGCGAGCATGCCGCGCTCGAGGAGCGGTTGCGCTCCGTCGATCAGCGTCCTGTCGTCGATGCCGTCGAACAGCGCGAGTCCGAGCCATTGCGCGAACTCGCGCTCATTGGGGACGATGACGGTCGGAACCGCGGCAATCGCGGCGCGCAGTGCTTCGCCGTGCGCGTCGACGACGCTCGGGATGCCGTGCGCGCGCGCGGAGCGGATCCAGTGCGCGTAGACCGCGGGCTTCATGCCGGGCGGCACGCTGCCGGACAAGACGAGCACGTCCGTTCGCGTGAGTTCGCGCTCGACGCGCACTCCGAATGCGGCGACCTCACGCGGCGTGACCTTCGCACCGTCCTCGACGACGAGCACCGGTTGCGCGCCGTCGGCGTCGAGGAAGCAGAACGTCCGCCGCGTCGGCGCCGCGGTCCGCACCAATGCACCGCGAATCCCGCGCGGCTTCAGGCCGCGGGCGAACTCTTTGCCGCGCTCACCGCCGACGAAGCCGACCAGCGTCGCGGCGGCGCCCTCCAGCGCGGCGACGTGCGCGGCATTGGCCGCCTTGCCCCCCGAGAATGCGACCGAACGCGAGGCCCGCGCGCCCCCGAGCGGACAGAAGCCGCGGGTGCGGAAGACCTCGTCGATCGCGCTGTTGGGCCCGACGACGAGCACGCGTGGGCCCGCTGCGGCCTTTCGTCGCGATTTGGGCGGTTTGACCCCCTTGGGGTCGTGGCGTACTCTGGCGCGCCGTTTCGGCATGACCGATGCAACCTCGAACTGGGACGTAGGAGCGCGCGACATGGTGAAGTTCAGCGACCAAAAGAAGAAGCACCTGAAGGCTCTTTCGAACGCGCAAGGCGTCATCGCCGCCGCGGCGATGGACCAGCGCGGGTCGCTGAAGAAGTCCCTCGCGAAGGAAAAGGGCGTCGCCGACGACCAGATCACCGACGCCATGATGTCCGAGTTCAAGGCGATCGTGTCCAAGGTTCTGACGCCGCACGCCAGCGCGATCCTGCTCGATCCCGAATGGGGTCTTCCCGCGGCGAAGGCGCGCGCGAAGAACGCTGGCTTGATCCTGTCGTACGAGGAAACCGGCTACGACCAGAGCGGCCCGGGCCGCCTGCCGCGCCTGCTGCGCAACTGGACGGTGCGCGACCACGTCGCCAACGGCGCGAACGCGGTGAAGATCCTGCTGTACTACTCGCCGTTCGACGACAAGAAGGTCAACGAGTTCAAGCACGCGTGGGTCGAACGCATCGGCGTCGAGTGCGCGTTCCACGAGATCCCGTACTTCCTCGAGTTCGTCGGCTACGACCCGAAGGGCGGCGACGAAAAGGGCGCGGCGTTCGCGAAGCAGAAGCCGGACATCGTGATCGGCTCGATCAAGGAGTTCACGCAGGACAAGTACCACGTCGACGTCCTGAAGGTCGAAGTGCCGATCAACCCGGCGTTCGTCCAGGGCGGTCGCGGCTGCAAGGGCGAGTCGGTCTACTCGAAGCAAGAAGCGCTCGACCACTTCAAGAAGGCGTCCGACGCCGCGACGCGGCCGTTCATCTACTTGTCGGCCGGCGTCGATGACGACGTGTTCCGCGAGAACCTCGAGTACGCGATCGAGGCCAAGACGCGCTGGAACGGCGTGCTCTGCGGCCGCGCGACGTGGAAGCAGGGCATCCCCGTCTACGCGAAGGAAGGCGCCGCGGCGTTCGAAGCGTGGCTCCAAGACCGCGGGGTGAAGAACATCCAGGCGCTGAACGCGCTGCTCGCAAAGGCGAACTCGTGGGAGAGCTTCGGCGCCTGACGAACGCATGACGGGGACAGACGCGCCTCCGTCCCCGTCATCTCGGCGCCGCTCGCGCGCCCAGGCCGGGGAGGGAGGCGCGTCTGTCCCCCTCTGGTGCCGTCTGGTGCCGTCTGGTGTCGGCGCTACGCGACCTCGCCCGCTACAGAAGTTCGAGCGCGGTGATTTGGGGGAATGGAATGCGCGTACGCCTCGCCCAAGCGGCTCTTCTCGTCGTGGCAATGATGTCGCTCGGTTGCGCGTGGGTGCGCGTTCGCAACGACACTCCGTTCGTGATCGAGCACGCTGACTTCCAAGGCTATCCCGCGATCAGCGACCTCGCGCCCGGTGAAACCTCGTGGCCGCAGCCGCGATTCTTGACGTGGCACGTCGGAATCGGCCATGTCGTCATCGACGGCCGACGATTCCAAACTTCTGGAGTGTGCCCGAGCGGGGAAGTTCGCCTGTACGGCTGCTGGGAGCTCCGCATTCTCGAGATCGACCCCCGTCCGATGCCCAGCGTGAACGCGGACGGCCGAGTGTTCGCTCACGTCTACGACTGGGACGACGACTCGTAGTCGCCATTGCGCCGATTTGGACTCGCACAGTGCGGCCGCGCGACGTGGAAGCAGGGCATCCCCGTCTACGCGAAGGAAGGCGCCGCGGCGTTCGAAGCGTGCTTCCAAGACCGCGGCGTGAAGAACATCCAGGCGCTGAACGCGCTGCTCGCAAAGGCGAACTCGTGGGAGAGCTTCGGCACCTGACGAACGCATGACGGGGACAGACGCGCCTCCGTCCCCGTCATCTCGGCGCCCCTCGCGCGCCCAAGACGGGGACCGAGGCGCGTCTGTCCCCGTCATGCGCTATAGAGGCGGCGGTTGAACACCGAACAT
>JBPOIU010000190.1:0-15251 GCA_052034255.1 Planctomycetota bacterium
GCCGTGAGATCGAGTTGCTTCGCCACCGCGGTCTGACCGAACGGGACTTGGTTCAGCACGTTCGTCGGCCATCCGGTCGAGAACAACACGTTGTTCGGACCAAACTGCAGACCGCCGTCGATGTACGGCGTGTCGCACCAATACGTCGCCGACCCGTTGAACCCCGTGATGTGGTTCTGCGCGTCGCGCACGACGCCGATGGCGTAGGCGACGCCGGCGCCGCCATTCGCAGCGCCACCGATGAGGATCGTATTGGCATCGGTCGGGTGGAACGTGATCCCGCCGTACGACGGCTGCACGCCCGGGACCGAACCGAGGTCGAACAGCGAGTAGTTGACGTCGAACGGGGCAACCACGTTCTGGGACCACGTGGTCGACGTAAGTAGAGTGCTGGTCATCAACAATGACGATGCGAAGAGGCTTGGGCGCATCCGGAACTCCTGCGAGAAGAGCGGTCGCGCTCGGGACGACCGCTGGACGATCGATCGGGATGCACTTGGCGGTGCGCGGCTGGCCTGGACAGAAAAAACGGCGTGATTCGGCCACCGGCGAGCGGATGGGTGGCGGATGTGGCCACCGATGCTGCGTACCTCCCTCGAATCCGCGCCGGTTCCCGGCGCGGGCTGGAGGCGAAGATGCTTGGACGCATGAAGGTTTGGATCGAGCGCTGCAAGGAAGCCCGGCGGGAGCGTCTCATGGTGGAGCGGCGCATCGACGTGACGACCGATGACGTCGGCATCCGCGTCGAGGATGGGCGAGGCAATCTCCAGTCGATGGCGTGGTCCGAGGTCGAATCGATCGCCATCGAGACCAACGACCGCGGACCGTGGGAACCCGACGTCTGGTGGGTGCTCGAAGGTGGCGGCCGGCGGATCGCGTATCCGCAGGGGGCGAACGGCGACGCGGAAGCGCTGCGCGTCTTCGGCGATCGCTTCTCCGGGTTCGATCATGGCGCGGTCATCGCGTCGATGGGCTCGGTCGACAACGCCCGCTTCGTCTGTTGGACGCTGAACCCGGGCTCTTGAACACGCGCCCCGCGCGCGCGGCACGGGACGGAGCCGCGCCCGAAACCGCGAAGAGCTCCGTGCATCGAAGGCCCTCCACGCCTTCGTCACGGGGTGCTCCATGTCGTCGACGCCCGAACATCGCCGTCTTTCCGCTTCACCCACCATGGACGCGCCATGGCGCGCGTGGGGGCCGTTTCTCTCCGAACGCCAGTGGGGCACCGTGCGCGAGGACTACTCGGCGAACGGCGACGCCTGGTCGGCGCTGCCGCACGACCACGCGCGCAGTCGCGCGTACCGCTGGGGTGAGGACGGGATCGCCGGGATTTCCGATCGCCGCCAGCGCCTCTGCCTCGCGCTCGCGTTGTGGAACGGCCGCGATCCGATCCTGAAGGAGCGGTTCTTCGGACTCACGAACGCGGAGGGCAACCACGGCGAGGACGTGAAGGAGGAGTACGCGTACCTCGACGCGACGCCGACGCACAGCTACTTGCGCATGGCGTATGCGTATCCGCAGGCCGAATACCCGTACGCGCAGTTGATCGCGGAGAACGCCCGGCGCTCGCGCGAGGAGCGGGAGTACGAACTCCGCGATACCGGAGTCCTCGCCGACAACCGCGTGTTCGACGTCGTAGTCGAATACGCGAAGCTCGAACCCGACGACATCCTGATGCGCGTCAGCGTGACCAATCGCGGCCCGCAGACCGCGTCGTGCCACGTCGTGCCGCAGCTGTGGTTTCGCAACACGTGGTCGTGGGATGGCAGCGCCCGCCCGCGAATCACCGCGCGCGGCGAAGGCGTCTTCGCCCAACATGCGGAGCTCGGCGAGTGGGTGGCCCACGTGGACGGCGCGCACGACACGCTGTTCACGCACAACGACACGAACGTCGCACGCTGCTTCCACGCCGAGGGCCCGCCGGGCCCGAAGAAAGACGCGTTCCACGACGCGATCGTGCGCGGCGATCGCGCGGCGCTCGCGAGCGACGCGTGCGGAACCAAAGTCGGGTTCTGGAGCACGCACGTCATCGAGCCCGGCGCGACGGCCACCGTTCGCCTCCGTCTGGCGCGTCCGACGCGCGAAGGCCGGCCGCGATCGTTCGCGCGCTTCGACGAGTGGATCGCGCAGCGGCGTGCTGAATGCGATGCGTTCTACGACGCACTGCTGCGCGAGCAGACCGATCCGCAGGCGCGCGCGATCCAGCGCCAAGCGTTCGCGGGATTGCTGTGGAGTCAGCAGTACTACGAACTCGACGTCCCGCGCTGGCTCTCCGGGGATCCGGCGTTCGCGCCGCCGCCGGCCGAGCGTCAACGTGGCCGCAACGCGGACTGGGACCATCTCAATCACGCCGACGTGCTGTCGATGCCCGACAAGTGGGAGTACCCGTGGTATGCGGCGTGGGACCTGGCGTTCCACACGATCCCGTTGGCGCTGGTGGACGCGGCGTTCGCGAAGGAACAGCTCGTGCTGCTGACGCGCGAGTGGTTCATGCATCCGAACGGCCAGCTGCCGGCCTACGAGTGGAACTTCTCCGACGTCAATCCGCCGGTGCATGCCTGGGCGGCGTGGCGTGTGTTCCAGATCGACCGCAAGCGCAACGGGCACGGCGGCGACTTCGCGTTCCTCGAACGCGTGTTCCACAAGCTGATGCTGAACTTCACGTGGTGGGTGAACCGCAAGGACGCGAGCGGGAAGAACGTGTTCCAAGGCGGCTTCCTCGGCCTCGACAACATCGGCGTGTTCGATCGCAGTCGGCCGCTGCCGACGGGCGGCACGATCAACCAGTCCGACGGCACGAGTTGGATGGCGATGTACGCGCTGAACCTGATGCGCATCGCGCTGGAGCTCGCGACGCGAAACCCGGTCTACGAGGACATCGCGACCAAGTTCTTCGAGCACTTCCTGCACATCGCGAAGGCGATGACGCAAGTCGGCGGCGCCGAGCAAGGCCTGTGGGACGAGCGCGACGGCTTCTACTACGACGTGCTGTGCCTTCCCGACGGGCGCTCGCACGCACTGAACGTGCGCAGCATGGTCGGGTTGATCCCGTTGTGCGCGGTGGAGACGCTCGAGCCGGAGTTGCTCGACCGCGTGCCCGCGTTCAAGGCTCGACTCGAGTGGTTCCTCGAGTACCGGCCCGACCTCGCGGCATTGGTCTCGCAATGGGACGTCCCCGGTCGCGGCAAGCGTCGACTGTTGTCGCTGTCGTGTCCGGCGCGACTCCGACGCCTGCTGCGGCGCATGCTCGATCCGGCGGAGTTCCTGTCGGAGTTCGGACTGCGATCGCTGTCGAAGGTGCACGCCACGGAGACCTTCCGCCTCGACGTGGACGGCACTGCGTTCGAAGTGCGTTACGAACCCGCGGAATCGTCATCCGGTCTGTTCGGCGGCAACTCGAACTGGCGCGGGCCGATTTGGATGCCGTTGAACTTCCTGATCGTCGAATCGCTGCAGAAGTTCCATCACTACTACGGCGACCTCTTCGTCGCGGAGTGTCCGGTCGGTTCGGGCGATTTCCTTGCGCTCGATCGCGTCGCGGAAGTGATCGGCGAGCGGCTTTCGCGCACGTTCTTGCGCGACGCTCACGGCCGGCGGCCGGTGTTCGGTGACGACCCGCAGCGCAATGCCGACCCGCTGTGGTCCGAGCGCATCCCGTTCCACGAGTACTTCCACGGCGAGACCGGAGAAGGCATCGGCGCCGCGCACCAGACCGGCTGGACCGCGTTGATCGCGAAATTGCTGATGCCGCGGGCGCGCGAGGTCGCGTCGACGACTCCGTCCCGCGGTGCACAGCCGAGTCCCGCATGAACGCGGACCACTCGAGCTCGGCACGTCCGCACGCGATCGCCGACGCGCTGCGGGCGCATTGGCCGGAGTACGCGATCGAAGCCTGGGCGCTCGGCACGTTCATGCTGATCGCGTGCGCGGTCGCGACGCTGCTGGGTCACGAGTCGTCGCCGGTGCGCACGTGGCTCGGTGGCGGGATCGCGAGCCGATGCGTCGCCGGCTTCGCGATGGGTGCGACCGCGGTCGCGCTGATCACGTCGCCGTGGGGACGTCGCTCGGGGGCTCATTTGAATCCCGCGGTGACGCTCACGTTCGCGCGGCTCGGCCGCGTCCGCGGCATCGACGCAGCGTTCTACGTGCTCGCGCAGTGCATCGGTGGCGCCGCCGGTGTCGGCGTCGCGCACGGAGTCCTCGGCGAGCTCGTCGCCGCGCCGAGCGTGCGCTACGCGATCACCGTGCCCGGCCCCGCGGGCATCGGCGCCGCGTTCCTCGGCGAAGCCATCATCGCGTTCACGATGATGGCGATGGTGTTGCTGACCCAGAGGCACGAGCGCGCTGCGCGCTTCACGCCAGCGCTCGCTGGCCTCTGCGTGTGGGCGTTCATCACGCTCGAATCACCGCTCTCCGGCATGAGCATGAACCCGGCGCGCACTGCCGCGTCCGCGCTGCACGCCGGGGAGTGGACGGCGGCGTGGCTCTACGTCGCGGCGCCGTTGCTCGGGATGGCGCTCGCGGCGCTGGCGTTCGGCCGCCGCGCGCCGGGTTGCGCGAAGTTGATGCACTGCCCGCGCGTGCGTTGCATCTTCTGCGGTCGCGAGCCGTGTCCGTCCGAGCGCGCCGCCTCGCACGACCCGATGCTTCCGGTGGCCTCGCCGCCTCGAACGTGACTCCATCGGGGGCCGACCCGTTGGTTTTCCCCGCGATGGAGTCCCGATCCGTCAGTCCCAGAACGTCGTCAATGCCGCGGCCCGCGGCGCACCGGTGATCGTGTTCAGCTTGATGCCTGCGCTGCTCGCGTCGACCACTTCGATCCGATCGTCACCCGGGAACGACACGTACATGCGGTCCGCGTAGTTCACCGAGATCGGAGCTCCCTGCACGATGCGCAGGTGCGACCGGTTGTTCTGCGACACCGCGACAGAGGATTGGAGTCCGGTCAGCGAGCCGAAGTTGGTCGGGATCACGAGCGAGTTGTTGCTGAAGAAGTCCTGCGTGCGGAAGTCCGCCAGCGCCACGTCGTACGGCTGTTGGTCCGCGCCGCCGTAGTTCAGTTTCTGGCCGAGCGGCACCAGCGGACCACCCCAAGTTCCGACCGGTTGGAACACGCGGAACGTGATGTTGCCGAGCGGTGTCTGCGGGTTGCTCGGCAGCGTGCCGAGTCCCACGGGGATCGGTCCGGGCAGAGGCAGTTGATTCACGAACGCGATGCGGGTGACCATCGCGAGACCCGTCTGCGCGTCCTTGTGCGTGACGTAGACGCCGGTCTGCAGTCCCACCTGCGAACCCGGATACGTCGCGGGGTCGTAGCACGCGCCGCGCATGTTCGCGTACTGCCCATCCGCGATCCACCGGATGTCGTCGAGCCCGTATCCCGTGGGGCCGCCGGGTCCGGACTCGTAGACGAGCACCTGCGAACTCTGCTGTCCGATCAAGAAGCCGAAGTAGATGCCGCTGGCCCAACCCGTCAGCGTCTGGCGCGGGGTCAACACGACGGCCCACGGCTTCTTCAGGCCTTGGTCCTTGATGACCTTGCGGAACGTCTGCGTCTTCGGACTCAGGATCGAGACCGCGTTCGCCAGCGTGTTGCAGACGAACACGTCCTCGCCGTCCTCCTGACAGACGATCGCGCGCGGCCCGTTCTGCGTCTTCAGGCGGTTGATCTCGTCGTGGAAGTACGGACCGTACGGGTCGGTGCCGACGATCGAGACCGTGTCGTCGCCGTAATTCGTGACGTAGAGGCGCCGCAAGTCGGGTGACAGCGCCAGTCCTTCGGGATCCGGCAGCTTGATCGAGTCGACGAGTCCGAACGTGTTGCTGTTCAGCACGGCGACCTTGCCGCTGTCGCGATCGGTGACGTAGAGGAAATTGCCGATCTGTTGGCGCGACGCGTACGGCGCCGGCCCAGCGCTGAAGGTCGCCGCTTGCGGCCCCACGTGAGGGAACGTCGGCAAGCGGTCGCCGCCGCCGACCGTGGGCGATGCATCGTGGATCAAATGCAGTCGGCCCGGCAATGCGCCGACCGCGGGGAAGACCTCGGCGCCCTCGATGACGAACGCCGGCTTCAGCAAACCGACCTTGTTGAACGCGACGTCGACGGCGGGCAAGCCGACGGCCATCTGCAGCGGAGGCGGATTCGGCACCGGCGGATCCGAGATCGAGTTGCGGCTCAACCCGTTGCCGTTGACCGCGGACTGATGCAGCGCGGACGCGGCGAACGGGTTCTGCGTGTCGAAGAACAGCGTGTCGAGGAAGTCGCCGATCGCGACGTCGCCGACCGATCCGACGACCGGCGCGCGCGCGAGTCGCGCGTCGCCCTTCGAGTTGCGCACGACCGTCTCGAATCCCGACGGGAACAGCGAGTTCGGGTTTCCCGCGGCCGCGGTCGATCCGGTCGAGCCTTCGTTCACGCCCGGGATCGGTGTCGGCCCGCCGAGGTGGCCTGGCGGATTGTCGCCGAGTCCGATCGGCGCCGTCGGCAGCACGGGGTTCGCACCGATCTGTCCCGCGTCACCGAACACGTTCGGATTGCATCCGAACAACGCGGAGCCGGGAATCGTGACGCCGGTCGCGCACGACGTCGCCCAGAACAAGTTCGTCAGCAACAGCACTTTCGACGTGGCGGGCGCGTTCGTCTCGTAGCCACTGCCGTCGAGGTTCACGACGCCGAGGCCGGTTCCGGACAGCGGTGTGAAGTACAGAGCCTGAGGCGAGACCGGCGCATTGACGAACGACTGCGTGCCGCTCGTGTGGAACGACGCCGACGTCGCGACCGCGTCGAACGGCACGTCGTAGAGCGTCGTCGCCGCGGAGGCCGACGACGGGTTCGCCGGATCCGACGTCGGGGCCGTGTTCTGCGAGATCCGCAGCGACGTCAGCGTGACGTCGACATCGCCTTGCATGTCGATCAGCGGCTCGACGACGTACTCGGCGAAGTTGTTCGGATTGATGGGACGCACGTCGAACGGCACGGTGAACGAGCTGATGCCGTTCGGCGATGCCGACACGGAGAAGTTGGGGAACACCGGGACGAGCAAGTCGTTCGGGTTCGGCACCGGATTCAAGTTGCCGCTGTAAAGCCACGGAATCACCGGATTCGCCGCGTTGAACGCGTTCGCGAATGCCGCCGACATGCCGACCGAATGCGGCACGACCGGCTCGGAGTACGCGACGACGTAGCGGGAGAAGCTCTGCACGATCTCGAGTCCGGACTGCGTCGTCTGCGCGGGAGTCACCGGCGACTTCGCCGTCACGTCCTCGATCGTCAACGTTCCCGGTGCGCGCGGTGCGCCGGTCGCGTCGCCGACCTTCAGCACCCAGAACCCGTTCACGATCGTGTTCTTCACCTTGTGGAGACGGATGCGGATCTCACCGATCGACGGGTCGACGGTCTCTGGATCGCCGGCGGTTCCGCCGAATGCCGCGATCGACGCCATCTCGGTGTCCGTCGGCAGTGATGCGACGTAGGTGAGCTGGTTCTTGCCGACGAGGAGGTTCTTGCCGTTCGCGTCGAGCCACTGCGGAAAGCCGACCGTGTTGAAGACTTTCACGTTGAACGGATCGCGACCGTTGACGACCGGAATGCCGGCGATGTGGTTGCCGTTCTGGTCGGTGATCTCGAGGTTCGGCGTCAAATACGACGTCGCGGCGAACTGCGCCTTCACGCGGACCAGTGACTTGCGCGCCTTCGCGCCATGGATCGCGAACGGGAACGTGATCCGAATGAACTGGTTCACGCCGTTCGCCGTCGGTGGCAGCGTCGGTGGGAGGCTCGCGACGCCGAAGCGCGCCTGCGCACCGTCGAACCGATACGAATCGTTCGCTTCGGCTTCGGTGCGCGAGACGACTTGACCGAGTTCGAACGGCTGCGCGGGCGAGACGACTTTGCTCGCGGCGATCACGATGACCGGATCGTTGGGCCCACCGCCGGGCTTGTTGGCGAACCCTTTGATGCCGCCCGCGACGGTGGATGATGCAAGCGCGACGAAAACGCCGATGACGGCGACGAAATTCCGCAATGAACGCATGAGCGTTCCCCACGCGCAGGTGTTGAACCTGACGCGACCGCTGGCGGCGCGCGTTCCTGCTGCTCGTCGACGCGCCGGTTCTTCCCAAGAACGGTCGCGGGGTTTCCCTCGGTGGTGCCCTGTTCCGCAGGAGGCCCCTAGCCTCGAACTCTTCTCGACCTCAACGGGCCGCAGGATAGACCGCGCTCGCGAAGCGAGGGAAGAGCGAACAGGCGGGTGCCCGGAGTTTCTCCGGACCCCCGCCTGTTCGCGGACGAGCGCTGTTCAGGAAGCGATCAGTCCCAGAACGTCGTCAGCGCGGCGACGCGCGGTGCGCCGTGGATCGTGTTCAGCTTGATGCCCGCGTTGTTCGCGTCGAGCACTTCGATCACGTCATCGCCCGGGAACGACACGTACATGCGGTCCGCGTAGTTCGCCTGGATGGGCGCGCCCTGGACGATGCGGATCGGCGAACGGTTGTTCAGGCTCGGCGCGTTCGCCGACTGGAGACCCGTCAACGATCCGAAGTTCGTCGGCGTCACGAGCGCGCTCGTGCTGAAGAAGTCCGACGTGCGGAAGTCCGCCAGCGCGACGTCGTACGGCGCTTGATCCTGGCCGCCGTAGTTCAGGCGCTGATTGAACGGCACCAGCGGTCCACCCCACGTTCCGACTTTCGTGAACGCGCGGTCGGTGGCCGACGCCGTGTTGCCCGCGAGCTTCAAGATCGGTTGCGGGCCCGCGGCCGGCTGCTGCGCGGTGAAGGCGATGCGGCTGACCATCGGCATGCCGGTGTCGGGATCCCGGTGGGCGAGATAGACGCCACCCGCCATGCCGACCACCGCGCCCGGATACGAGCCCGGGTCGTAGCAGCCACCGCGGATGTCCTTGTACGTGCCGGTCGACACCCAGCGCACGTCGTCGAAGCCGATGCCCGTCGTGCCGGACGGACCGGACTCGTAGACGACGACTTGCTGCGACTGGTTGCAGAGGATGTAGCCGAAGTAGATGCCGGCGGTCCAACCCGTCAGCAACTGCCGCGGCGTCAACACGGCGCGCACCGGGCGCTTGATGTTGGCGTCGCTGATCGTCTTGCGGATCGTCTGCGACGACGGGCTCAGGATCGAGATCGAGTTGCCCAAGTAGTTGCAGATGAAGACGTCTTCGCCGTCCGTTTGCGCCGAGACCGCCCGCGGACCGTTTCCGGTCTTCAGGCGGTTGATCTCTTGGTGGAAGAACGGCCCGAACGGATCCGCGCCGACGATCGACACGGTGTCGTCACCGTAGTTCGTCACGTACAGGCGGCGCAGGTCCGGCGACAGTCCGAGCCCTTCGGGGTCCGGCAACTTCAGCGAATCGATGATCGAGAAGTTGTTGCTGTTCAGGATCTGCACCTTGCTGTTGTCGCGATCGGTCACGTACAGGAAGTTGCCGATCTGCTGACGCGAACCGAACGCCGCCGGGCCCGCGGTGAAGCTGGCCTTCTGCGGACCGGCTTGCGGAATCGTCGGCAGACGATCGCCTTGACCGAGGTTCGGCGCCGGGTTCTGGATCAGGTGGACCTTGCCGAAGTTCGATTGGATCGCCGAGAAGACTTCTTCACCTTCGATCACGAACGCCGGCTTCAGCAGGTCCTGCTTCGAGAACACGACGTCGACCGGAGGCAGGCCGACCTGGAACGCCAGCGGCGGCGGGTTCGGAGTCGGCGGATCCGAGATCGAGTTGCGGTTCAGCGCGGTGCCGTTCAGCGACGCGTGGAGCGCATTTCCCGCGAACGGGTTCGTCGTGTTGAAGAACAGCGTGTCGAGGAAGTCGCCGATCGCGACGTCGCCGACCGAACCGACCTTTGGCGAGCGGACGAGCCGCGGATCACCCGACGACGACTTCACCACGGTTTCGAAGCCGGAGCCGTACAGCGTGTTCGGATTGCCCTGGCTGGCCGTCGATCCGGTCGAGCCTTCGTTGACGCCCGGGATCGGAGTCGGACCGCCGAGGTGACCGACCGGGTTGTTGCCGACTCCGACGGGAGCCGTCGGCGGCACGTAGGTCGGAGGAGGACCCGGCAGGATCGTGCCCGGATCACCGAACGTATTCGGATTGCATCCGAGCAGCGACGCGCCCGGCAGCACGAAGCTCGTGGTGCACGACGACATGGCGATGAAGTTCGTCAGCAGCAGGACCTTGGACGTCGCCGGATCGTTCGTCTCGAAGCCGTTGCCGTCGAGGTTGATCGCACCCATGCCGCTGCCCGACAGGCAGTTGTAGTAGATGGCCTGGGGCGCGACCGGCGCGTTCGTGAAGGTCTGCTTGCCGGACGAGTGGAACGTCGTCACCGAGCTCGGCGCGTCGTCGAACTGCGCGTTGTAGAGCGTGGTCGCGACCGACTTCATCGTCGGGTTCGCCGGGTCGTTCGTCGGCCACGTCTGCGTCGCGAGGCGAATGCCGTTGACGTTGACGTCGAGGTCCGGCGGAACTTCGACGAGCGGGTCCACGACGTACTCGGAGAAGTTGTTCGGGTTGATCGGGCGGATGTCCGTGGGGACGACGATGCCCGTGAGGTTGTTCGGGGTGGCCGACAGGAACAGACCGTTCACCATCGACACCGTCAGGCTCTGCGGATCCGTATTCGGGATCAAGCCAAGGTTGCCGTTGTAGAGGAACGGGATGATCGGGTTCGTCGCATTGAACTTCTCGACGAAGTCCGCCGAGAACCCGACCGAGCGCGGGACGACCGGTTCCGAGTAGCGGACGACGTAACGCGAGAAGCTCTCGACCACGGGGTCACCGGCCAGCGAGAGCTGCGCGGGGACGACCGGCGACTTCGCCTCGACGTTCGTGATCGTCAGCGTGCCCGCCGACTTCGGCAGCCCGGCTCCGTCACCGATCTTCAGCACCCAGAAGCCGTTGATGATCGTCTTGCCGACTTTGTGGATGCGGACACGGATCTCGTTCACGCCGGCGCCGACGGTCTCGGGATCGACGTCGGTGCTGCCGAATGCGGCAATCGACTGGACCTCGGTGTCGGTCGGCAGCGTCGCGATGTACGACAGGCGGTTCTTGCCGACGAGCTGGTTCTTGCCGCTCGAGTCGAGCCATTGCGGGAAGCCGACGGTGTTGAACACCTTGACGTTGAACGGGTCGCGGCCGTTGATGACCGGGATGCCCGAGATGTGGTTGCCGTTCTGATCCGTGATCTCGATGTTCGGCGTCAGGTACGACGTCGCCGCGGTGGTCGCGCTGACCTTCACCAGCGACTTGCGGATCTTCTTCGAGTGGATCGCGAACGGGAACGTGATGCGGATGAACTGGTTCGTGCCGTTCGCGGTCGGCGGGATCGTCGGCAGTTGCTCGTTCACCTTGTAGGTGTCCGATGCCGTGTCGAATCGGAACAGGTCGTTCAGCTGGGACTCGGTCCGCGAGAACGTTTGCCCGAGGTTGAACGGCTGCTGCGGATCGATCGTTCGGCTGGCGTCGATCTGGATGATCGGGTCGTTGAATCCGCCGCCCGGCTTATTCGCGAAGCCCTTGGCTCCGGCGGCGTCCGCGCGGGATGCCGCGACGATGGACGCGACTGCGAACGAAACGACGACGCTGAGGTGCCGTGTGCCCATCGGCGCTCCTCTTTCGAGTGAAGGTGGATTGACCAGGCCAAGTCCTCGTGGCGCAGCGTCGGCCGGAGTTCCGGGGAGAGACGGCTTGGCGCGAACGCATCGAGGCGATCGCCTTGCACCACGCCGGGACGCGATGCTGAAGGGAGGCGATCCAGGCCAAGTCTATTGCAAGGTTCTTGATGTGAGAACCCGGCTGCACGGGGAAAACTGCAAGTTGCGCAAGCCGAGCTTGAAGGAATCTTTCAATCTGAAACAAGTGCGCGGCGGACCGGGCGCGGCGGGCGTGGACTTCCATGCGTGCTGGCGCCACGATCACGCGGCGGTGACGCCCGAGGAGGCAACGGATGGACGCGGTGGCGATCGAGCGGATCTTGCGTGAGGTACCCCACTTGCGCGCCATCGACCCACCTGTGCTGCGGCGTCTGGCGGGCGCGACGCGCGCACTTTCTCTCGATCGCGGAACTCCGCTGTTCCGCGAGGGCGACCCTTGCCGCGCGTTCTTCGTCGTCGTCCAGGGCGGGATCACGCTGCACCGCCCGCTGCCGGACGGTCGGATCCAGGTGCTGCGCCGGTTGCGGCCGGGGCAGATGTTCGCCGAGGCCGCCCTGCTGACGATGGCGAGCTACCCGGTCCACGCCGAAGCCAACGAGCCCGGGACGCAAGTGCTCGAAGTCGACGGAACGACGTTTCTCGACGTATTCCGCGCCGATTCGAGGGTCGCGGCCGCGATGGTCGCGTCGCTTTCGAACTGGCTGCTCCAATTGGTGGATCGGGTCGACGAGCTGTCGATCGCGAACGCCGGGGCGCGCCTCGCACGGCATCTCCTGCGCCGGCCCTCGCGCTCGACGAAGGTCGGCTTCGAGGTCGAGCTCGGGCAGGCGAAGCGCGAACTCGCCGAGCAGCTCGCCATCGCGCCCGAGACGTTCTCCCGGTTGCTGAAGAAGTGGAAGGACGCGGGCATCGTCGAGAGCGACGGGCAGCGGATCACGATCCTCGACGCCGACGCACTGGAACGCGAAGCCGAGTGATCCGGGCGGTCTTGCCCCGTTCGGGCACAAGGGTGACACCGCGGCCGGGACGGGTGGTGCGAATCCGCAACCGCGAGGTGTCGCTTCGGGGTCGCCTTGACATCGGTCAAGGAGCGGTTTTCGCGTTTGGGCGATGTTGACCACGGATCGCTTGGCCGTGAGCCGGCGCTCCGGAGGTTCTCATGCGCTCGCGCGTTCGTTGGACCATCGGTCGGGTCCTGCTGCTGACGACCATCCTCGGGTTCTCGGTGCTGCTGTTCGGCGGCTACACGATCTACGCCAGCAAGGCGCCGATCCCGGGAACCGTGCGCGCCGACTCCGGCGCCGTCGTGTTCACCGGTGCCGACATCATGGCCGGCCAGGCGATCTACCAAGAGCACGGCCTGATGGACTGGGGCTCGGTGCTCGGGCACGGCACGTACTTCGGCCCCGACTTCACGGCCGAGATGCTGCACGCCCGCGTCGGCCTACTGCGCGAGGCGTTGGCGCGTGAAGGCGAGGGTGCGCGTTCGTACGCCGACGCCGCGCAAGAACGGCGCGACGCGATCGACGCGGCCGTGAAGCGCATCATCAAGACC
This sequence comes from Planctomycetota bacterium, assembly GCA_052034255.1. Taxonomy (GTDB): domain Bacteria; phylum Planctomycetota; class B15-G4; order B15-G4; family JADJEK01; genus JADJEK01. The sequence goes on from JBPOIU010000190.1 coordinate 13,227, forward strand.
AATCGTTACGCCGCGGATCGCGACGAGCTCGCGATGGGGGACGCCGACGCCGCCGCGTTCGCCACGCTGCGGGCCGAAGTGAAGGAGCGCTTCACGCACGGAGAGGACGCGCGCGGACTGCAGCGCGACGTGCTGTCGAACAGCGCGACGGCGAGCTCGGTCGACGAGGCCGCGCATCGTCTGACGGCGTTCTTCTGGTGGACGTCATGGCTCGCGGGCGCGACGCGGCACGGCGACGACAAGACGTACACGAACAACTGGCCGTTCGATCCCGACGCCGGCAACGTCAGCTCGACGAGTGCGATGCTGTGGAGCGCTGTGTCCGTCGGCCTGCTGCTGCTGTTCCTCCCGCTCGTGATCCTCGCGTACGTGCGCGGCAAGTATCGAATGGAGGACGCCTACCCCGAGGGCGCGTTCCCGAAGCAAGAGCTGTCGTGGCTGCCCGTCTATCCGAGTCAGCGCAAGACGCTGAAGTACTTCGTCACGGCGGGCGCGCTGTTCCTGCTGCAAGCGATGCTCGGCGGCTACCTCGCGCACGGCTACGTCGAAGGCAACAGCTTCTATGGAATCGACCTGTCGACCGTGCTGCCGTTCAACGTCGCGAAGACGTGGCATCTGCAGCTCGCGGTGTTCTGGATCGCGACCTGCTGGCTCGGACTGGGCATCTACGTCGCGCCGCTGATCGGTGGGCGGGAACCCAAGCACCAAGGCCTGCTCGTCGACGTGCTGTGGGGAGCCCTCGTCGTCGTCGCGCTCGGCTCGCTGGCCGGCGAGTGGATGGGCGTGCACGGGATGCTCGGCAAGACGTGGTGGCTGCTCGGCCACAGCGGCTGGGAGATCATCGAGCTCGGCATGATCTGGAAGGCCCTGCTCGCCGTCGGCTTCGGCCTGTGGCTGTTCATCGTCGTGCGCGCGGTGAAGGACGCATTGCGCGCGGATCACGAGCGCAAGGACCTCGTGCGCTTGTTCGTGATCAGCGCGGTGTCGATCCCGGCGATGTTCGCGGCGTCGTTCCTGATCACGCCCGGCACGCATCTCACGATGGCGGATTACTGGCGCTGGTGGATCATCCACCTGTGGGTGGAAGGCATGTTCGAGGTGTTCACGGTCGTCGTCGCGGCGATCCTGTTCGTGAACATGGGCCTCGTCACGCGGCTGTCCGCGGCGCGCGCGGTGAAGTTCCAGTTGGTGATCCTGCTCGGCTCGGGCTTGATCGGGACCGGTCATCACTACTACTGGATCGGCGCCGACGACTTCTGGATCTCGATGGGCAGCGTGTTCAGCGGTCTCGAAGTGATTCCGCTGACATTGCTCGCCGTCGAAGCCGTCGATCAATGGCGCACGATGAAGGCGGCCGGGGCGGACTTTCCGTACAAGCACACGTTCGCGTTCCTGATCGCCGTGGCGTTCTGGAATATGTTCGGCGCGGGCGTGCTCGGGTTCCTGATCAATCTCCCGATCGTGAACTACTACGAGCACGGTTCGTTTCTGACCGCGAACCACGGGCACGGCGCGCTGATGGGCGTGTTCGGCATGCTGGCGCTGGCGCTCGCGCTCTACTGCGTACGCAACGTCGTGACCGAACGCGGCTTCGCGACGAAGCTGTTCCGGCTGTCGTTCTGGGGCTTGAACGTCGGACTGATGGGCATGATCGTGATCACGTTGACGCCGATCGGGATCATGCAGCTCGTCGAGTCGGCGAACCACGGCTTCTGGTCCGCGCGCACGCTCGAGTTCTATCGCGACCCGGCCGTGCATACCTTGCTGTGGCTGCGCATCCTGCCGGACATGGTGTTCATCGGCCTCGGCGTCGTGCCGATGTTGGCAGGCCTCGCGTGGTCGCTGCGCCACATGCGACCGGCGACTCCGATCGAGGAGCCGGTGCGACGCGAGCTGCGCAAGCTCGCACCGCAGCTGGCCGAGACGATCCACGGCTGAAGCGCTGGCGCTCGAGGCCGAAGCGGCCGAAGTAGCCGCCGGCAATACTGGCCGGCCAGCCCGACAGGAATTCCGGCGGCCACGTCG
>JBPOIU010000026.1:0-45790 GCA_052034255.1 Planctomycetota bacterium
TTCGTCTCGTACAGGTCGAGATCGCCGTCGCCGTCGGCATCGAACGCGGCGACGCTGGCGCCCCAGGCGTCGTCGTCCGGCAGCTTCGTGCTGGCGTCCTCGAACTTCAGCGCGCCGACGTTACGAAGGAGTGCGTCGCGGCCGTGACGCGCGATGAACAGGTCTCGGCGCCCATCGGCATCGAAGTCGACGACGGCGACGCCGCACGTGAACCCCTCGATCGTGATGCCGCTGTCCGCCGTGACGTCCACGAATCGCAAGTCGCCATCGTTGCGGAACAGGCGGCACGGCGAGTCGGGGCTTTCGGCCGGCTTGCCGTAGAGCACGTCGCCGTTGCCGCAGAACACGTCGAGGTCGCCGTCGCCGTCGAAATCGGCCAGCGCGATCCCGGGACCATTCGTCTCGAGGATGAAGTCCTTCGCGTCCGAGCCGTACACGACCGTGTGCGCGAGACCCGACGTCGTCGCCGGCACCTCGACGAACCACGCTGCGTCACCCGCGGCAACGACGCCGGCGAGACCCAAGAACCCGACGAACGAGACCGGCGTGATCATGCGGGAGGATTGTGCAACGAAAACGGCTCCGCGGCAGCCGCGGAGCCGTTTTTCGTGGGGATGTCCCGCTGCGGAAGGCGCTCAGCCCGAACCGACCGTCTCTTCGGTCGAAACGAACTGCAGCGACTCGCGCCACGGCTGGTGCTCGTCGCCGGGGCGCTTGAAGTTCATCCAGAACTCGCGCTCTTCCTTGGAGGCCTTCAGGCCTTCCTTCTTCACCGGGTCGCAGAAGCCCGCGACCTTCACGGTGATCTTGTCTTGGCGCTCGTCGAACGAGCCGTCCTTCTTCTTGAACTGGAACACCGCGGCAACCTTGACCGTCTCGCCCGGCGCGAGTTCGCGGCCCGTGGCCGTGACCGAGTCGAGCAGGTCGTCGCCGTAGGTCTTCTTCAGTTCGACGATGGCCTTGGGGTAGTACCCCTCGGACACGCCGTCCTTGTTCACGTCGGTCACGGCCGAGCAGAACAGGTTCAACGGCACGGCCTCTTCGTGCGTGTTCTTCACGGTGTAGACCACGTACCAGTAGACCTGGCTGCCCTTCGCCGTGCTCGCTTCCATGCGCCCGGCCGGGTTGCGCTTGGCGAAATCGAGATCGATCGAGAGCTTCCAGCGCAGCGGGCTCTTCGCGCTCGCGAGGTCGCCGACCGAGGCGAACAGGAGAGCTCCGAGCACCGCGACCGCACCGAACTTGAACTGCATGCGCGTCTCCACGGAGGTCGAGGGATTCACTCGACCGACAGTTTCTTGAACATCTCGACTTGCGAGTCCGGACCGATCTCGACGTAACCGCCTTCGGGAATCGTGATGCCCTGTTCGCGCGCGTCGAGGACCTGGTCGAACTCTTGAACCGACCAGTCGGCGTACAGGTAGTTGATCGCGAACTTGTGATTCGAACGACCTTCGTTGTCGTCCGACGCGATCACTTCTTCGTTGCCGCGATTCTGGTTGATCGGGAAATTCTTGGTGTCACGTCCCGCGTAGGAGATCGTCGTCGAGTCGATCGCGTCCCAGTCCTTGTAGGCCGAACCCAACGTCGAGTCCTCGGCCGTCCAGTTCTGGTCTTTCGCGCCCGGGCACAGGAACACCTTCGTGTCCTTGCCGGTGATCTGCCCATCGCGGTTCAGCACGAGCAGGAACTTGACGCCGGACTCCTTCGGGAAATAGCCCGTCTTCGATCCGCGCCCCATCCAGAGCGCCATCGACTGACCGATCCCGCGGAGGTTGCTCTTGCACTCGGTGACGCGCGAATTCTCCATCGCGCCCATCAACGTCGGCACCGCGAGCGCGATCAGCGACGCGATGATGGCGATGACCACGAGGATCTCGATCAGCGTGAAGCCGCGGCGGCGACGGTCGTGCGACATGGCGGAACTCGCTTGCGGACAAGGACTCGGGGTCGAACGCGCGGAGTGCCGTGATCCCTCGGATCCAAGCCGTCCGCACTACCACCGAAGCGGGGCATGGTAACGAGCGGAAGTGCCGGCGCAAGCGCCACGAACGACGAAGGGCAGCCCTCGCGCATCGGCGCGGGGCTGCCCTTCCTGGACTGCCGGTCGATTACAGGCCGCAGTTCTTCTTCAGCTCCGCCGCCTTGTCCGTGCGCTCCCACGTGAACGCGTCGCCCTTGCGGCCGAAGTGGCCGTGGCGCGCGGTCTCGAAGTAGCGCGGCTTCAGCAGGTCGAGCGCCTTGCAGATGCCGCCGGGAGTCAGGTCGAACGTGTCGCGGATCGCCTTCAGGATCTTCGCGTCGTCGACGTGGCCCGTGCCGAACGTGTCGACGTTGACCGACACCGGCTTCGCGACGCCGATTGCGTACGCGACCTGGACTTCGCAGCGGTCGGCGAGGCCGGCCGCGACGACGTTCTTCGCGACGTAACGCGACGCGTACGCCGCCGAACGGTCGACCTTCGTCGGGTCCTTGCCCGAGAACGCGCCGCCGCCGTGACGACCCATGCCGCCGTAGGTGTCGACGATGATCTTGCGGCCCGTGAGGCCGGTATCACCGTGCGGACCGCCGACGACGAAGCGACCGGTCGGGTTGACGTGGATGATCGTCTTCTTGTCCATCAAGTGGGCCGGGATGACCTTCTTGATGCACTGCTCGATCACCTCGCGCTTGATCTCCGCGTGCTTGACCTTCTCGTCGTGTTGCGTGGAGATGACGACGGTGTCGACGCGCGTCGGCTTGCCGTCGACGTACTCGACGGTGACCTGCGACTTCGAGTCCGGGCGCAGCCACGGCAGCTTCTTCTTGAAGCGCAGCACCGACAGGTGCTCGACGAGTTGGTGCGCGTACATGATCGGCGCCGGCATCAGCTCGGGCGTCTCGTTGCACGCGAAGCCGAACATCATGCCCTGGTCACCGGCGCCCTGCTCCTTGTGCAGACCTTCGCCTTCGGTGACGCCCTGCGAGATGTCGGGCGACTGCGCGTGGACCGAGATCATCACGCCGCACGTATCGCCGCAGATGCCGTACGCGTCGTCCGTGTAGCCGATCTTGTTGATCGTGTCGCGCGCGATCTGCTGGTAGTCGATTTTCGCGGTCGTCGTGATCTCGCCGGCGACGACACAAAGGCCAGTCGTCAGCAGCGTCTCGCACGCGATGCGCGAGCGCGGGTCCTGCGCGAGCAGCGCGTCGACGACCGAGTCCGAGATCTGATCGGCGAGCTTGTCCGGGTGGCCCATGCCGACCGATTCGGACGTGAAGAGATGACGTTCAGCCATGGATACGAGATCCTCCGATTCAACGAACGACGAGTGGTGATGTCATGACGGATGAGAGGTCATCGCGTGCCGCCCGACGGGCGGCAGGATCCGACGATGTTCGAATGCGGTGAGCGTGCGCGAAACCGCGCCCTTGCTGCGCTGCGCGGCACTGCGGGCGGCGGCCGCGATCGATTCGGCCGCGCGCAGCGTCGACGCGAGGACGGTCGCGAGTTCGTCCGGCCGCGCCACGCGCAGCGCGCCTTGCGCGACCAAGAACTCGACGTCGGAGCGCACGTTCGGCACGAACGGTCCGGTGATGGCGGCGACGCCGGCCAACGCGGGCTCGAAGACGTTGTGTCCACCGATGCCGGGGACGAAGGAACCGCACACGAGCGCGACGTCGGCGGCCGCATACAGTCCCGCGAGCTCACCCATCGTGTCGACGACGATCACGGCATCGACGGCGACGCGGTCGGCGTCGCGGAGCACGGACAGACGTACGGTCGTGAAGCCTGCCGCGGCGAGATCGGCTTCGGCCGCGGCCAAGCGCTCGCGATGACGCGGCGCGACGACCAGACGGGCACGCGGCCGCTCCACGCGCAGGGCGGCGAATGCGCGCGCGACGAGCGTCTCCTCACCGGGATGCGTCGATCCCGCGATGACCAGCGGCGCATCCGCGGCGACGCGCAGGGATTCCCGCGCGCGACTCCGCGCATCCGTCGACGGTGCGTCGCGGTCGATCTTCAGATTGCCGGTGACGACGACGCGCTCGCTCTCGACGCCCATGCGCACGAGTCGATCGCGAATCTCGTCGTTCTGAACCGCGAACACGTCCACCGCAAACAGTCCCACGAAGCGCCGAAGGAACCGCGACCGCAACCTGCGTTCGGTACGCGGCGACACTCGCCCATTCGCGACGGCGATCGCGATGCCTCGCGACGCGCAGGCGGACAGCAGTGCCGGCCACAACTCGAGTTCCACCAGCACGAGCGCGCATGGCCGAATCCGGTCCAACACTCGAGCGACGCACGGACCCGCATCGAGCGGGAGCACGAACGCGTCGAGGTCGGGACACAGCCTTCTCGCGACCTCCACCCCAGTCGACGTGGCGGACGAGAGGACCAGTTCCAGATCCGGCCGGGACCCGCGAAGGCCCGCGACCCATGCCGCCGCGGCCACCATCTCGCCGGCGGATGCGGCGTGGACCCAGACGAGATCGCCCGTAGTCCTGCGCCGAGGCCGCCGGAGCGTGAGGCGCTCCGCGAGCCCTTCTCGGTACCGACGCCGCGTCGCGAGCCGGAACAGCAACCACGGCAACGCGACCAGCAGGCCGAGAAGAAGCGCGGAACTATACACCCAGACCCCCGCGCGTGCCGGCACGCGACCGGGGATCTTTTCAGCCGGAACGTGCGTGTTGGACGAAGCCAACGGCGGTCGAGCTACTCCCCGAACTTCGGGAAGCAGCACTTCTTGTACTTCTGGCCGCTACCGCACGGGCACGGGTCGTTGCGCCCCGGAGCCGGGCCATCCTTGCGGATGGTCTGGGGCTTCTGCGCCCGGCCTGCGTTCATGCCGGCCTTGTCGCGGTTGATCTGGTCGCGCTTCATGCGCTCGACGTCGGCGTTCATCGACGGCGCGGGCGGCTTGATCGCCTGCCCCTCCTGCGGCGGACGCGCCGGCGAAGGGCCGGACGCCGGATTCGGCCGCGCCGGAGCGGCCGGCGGCTTCTGCGCTTCCGCGGGCGGCTTCTGCACCGTCGGCGGCGTCTGCGGCGGCAAACCCGGGATGTTCAGCGGCCGCGGCGGCATCACCGGCGGACGCGGCGGCGGAGGCGGGGGCGGCGCTTCCTCGCGCACGACTTGGATGCGGAACACGAGGCTCGTCACTTCCTCTTCGACGAGTTCGATGAGCCGCTGGAAGTTCTCGTAACCCTCGCGCTTGTACTCGTTCTTCGGATCGACCTGCGCATAGCTGCGCAAACCGACCTGTTCGCGCAGCTGCGTCATCGCGTGGAGATGATCCTTCCACTTCGAGTCGATGACGTTCAGCAGCAGGAAGCGTTCGATCTGGCGCATCTGCTCCGCGCCGATCTGAGCTTCGCGTTCGTCGTAATGCGCGGTGACGCGCTCCATGACGATGCGCTTGATCTCGCCGCGATCGATGCCGTCGAGCTTCGCGCGATCGAGTTCGACGCCGAAGATCTGCTGGATGCGCTTGACGAAGTCGTCGAGCTCCCAGGTCGCCTTCGACTCGCCCATGTACGTGTGCTGCAGACGCTCGACCAGCGAGCCGCACATCTCGAGCACGCGATCCTTCAGACCGATGCCTTCGAGGATCTCCTGGCGCAGCGAGTAGATCGTCTTGCGCTGCTTGTCCATGACCTCGTCGTATTCGAGGAGGTTCTTGCGGACTTCGAAGTTGCGCTGTTCGACGCGCTTCTGCGCGCGCTCGATGCCACGCGACACCATGCCCGACTCGATCTCCTGGCCCTCGACCATGCCGAGGCGCTTCAACATGCCGGTGACCCAGTCACGCGCGAAGATGCGCATGAGATCGTCTTGCATGCCGAGGAAGAACCGCGTCGAACCCGGATCGCCTTGCCGGCCCGCGCGGCCGCGCAACTGGTTGTCGATGCGGCGCGACTCGTGGCGTTCGGTACCGATGATCGCGAGGCCGCCCGCGGCGAGCACTTTTTGCTTGTCCGCTTCGCACTGCGCTTGGAACTTGGCCAGCGCTTCTTGGAAGACTTCGGGCGGCGCGTCGCGGCCGACCGCGTCCTTCGCCATTTCGGTCGGGTTGCCGCCGAGCAGGATGTCGGTGCCACGACCGGCCATGTTGGTCGCGATCGTCACCGCGCCCGGGCGACCGGCCTGCGCGACGATGTGTGCTTCACGCTCGTGGAACTTCGCGTTCAGGACGTTGTGCGGCACGCCCTTCTTCACGGCCGCGACCACCGCGCCGTAGCGCCACACGTTGTCGAGGTGCCACGCGAGCATCTCCTTCGGCGCCGCGGACTGCACGCGTTCGGAGACCGACTTGGCCTTGGCCACGTCGATGAACGCGGGACGCGACAACACCTCGCGGATCTCGGTCTCGAGCGCTTCGGGCAGCCACGACGGGCGCTTCTTCGCCAGGCGATCGAGTTCGGCCTTCGCGCCGTCGCAGCGGCGCGACAGCCACAACGTCAGACCGCGCGGATCCGACATCAAGCCCGACACGATCTCCGACGACGCGATCGACGTCGTGCCGACCAGCACCGGACGTCCGGTCTCGTAGGTCTCGACGATGTCGCGCACGACCGCCGCGTACTTCTCTTCGTGCGACAGGTAGACCACGTCGTCCCAGTCCTTGCGGATGTTGGGCTTGTTGGTCGGGATCTGGACGACGTCGAGGTTGTAGATCTTCAGGAACTCGGGCGCTTCCGTGATCGCGGTGCCCGTCATGCCGGCGATCTTCTTGTAGAGCCGGAAGTAGTTCTGGAACGTGATCGTCGCGAGCGTCTGGTTCTCTTCGCGGATCCGCAGGCCTTCCTTCGCTTCGACGGCTTGGTGCAAACCGTCCGACCAGCGGCGTCCCGACATCAAGCGGCCGGTGAACTCGTCGACGATGATGATGCCGAGTTGACCGTCGTCGTCTTCCTTGACGACGTACTCCTTGTCGCGCTTGTAGAGATGATGCGCGCGCAACGCGGTCTCGATGTGATGCGGCCACTCCATGTGAGCGCCGGTGTAGAAGCTGTCGACGCCCGCGAGCTGCTGAGCACGCTCGATGCCATCCTCGGTGAGGATGCACTGGTGCTCCTTCTCCTTGATCTCGAAGTGCTTCTCGGGCGTCAGTTGGCGCGCGATCTGGTCGGCGCGGTAGTACTTGTCGGTCGACGTCTCCGGCATGCCGCTGATGATCAACGGCGTTCGCGCCTCGTCGACCAGGATCGAGTCGACCTCGTCGATGATCGCGTAGAAGAGGTTCTTCTGAACCTGGTCCTGCGCGCGCGACTTCATGTTGTCGCGCAAGTAGTCGAAGCCGAACTCGTTGTTGGTGCCGTACGTGATGTCCGCGGCGTACTCGGGATGGCGCTGACTCGGCGACATGCTCGACTGGATCGCGCCGACCTTCAGACCGAGCGCCTTGTAGACCGGGTTCATCCAGTCACGGTCGCGCTTCGCCAGGTAGTCGTTCACCGTGACGACGTAGACGCCCTTGCCGGCCAGAGCGTTCAAATACGCTGGCGCAGTCGCGACCAACGTCTTGCCTTCGCCGGTCGACATCTCGGCGATCTTGCCTTGATGCAACACCGCGCCACCGAGCATCTGCACGTCGAAGTGGCGCATCTTCATCGCGCGCCGCGACGCCTCGCGCACGCAGGCGAAGGCCTCGATCAGGATGTCGTCGAGCGTCGCGCCCTGCGCCAGCTTCTCCTTGAACTCGACCGTCTTGCGCGCGAGGTCGTCATCCGACAACGCCTGGATCCGGGGCTCGAGCTCGGCGATCCGGGCGACGACGGGCAGCAATCGCTGGACTTCGCGCCGGTTGCGGCTGCCGAACATCGACTTCAGCGCTTTGCCGACGCCGAGGGAGATGCGATCGAATTTCTCGCTGAGCGTCGCGAGCTTGTCGGAGAGATCTGCCATGGACGCCTTCGTTGACGTGCGTCCGGGATCGAAGCTGCTGCTTTCCCGAACAGGACTTGCGCGGATGCGACGGAAGCGGGTGAAGGTAGCCGTCGCCCGGAGTCAAGTCAACGCGAGGAGCCGTCGGCACGGGCTGCGAGCAACGCGTCCAGGTATCCGAACAACTCGTCGGCGTGGAAGGGCTTGGTCAGCACCGCGTACGGCTTGGCGGCGCGCGCGGCCTCGACGGCACCGGCGGAGGCCAAGATGACCGGGATCCCGGCCCGCGTGGGGTCCGCGCGCAGCTCCGCGAGCGCTTCGGTGCCGGTGATGCGCGGCATCTCGACGTCCATCAGGATCGCGGTATGGCGTTTCGCGTGCGCGAGTTCGAGCGCCTCGTAGCCGTCGTTCGCGCGATCCACGTCGAAGCCCCGCAACGACAGCAACTGCGCGAACGTGTCCTGGATCCCTTGATCGTCGTCGACCACCAGGATGCGCAACCCGTTGCGCGGGCGGCGCTCGACGGCAAGACCGTCGACGAGCCCCCGCATGTGGAAGGTGGTCGGCAGGTTCGCTCCGTCCCAAGCGGCTTCGATGTCGTCCTTCAGCTGGCGGTTGCTGGCGCGGATCTGACAGAACTTCGGGTCGACCGTCGCATCGAACGCTTGATCGTGCGTGTCGACCGAGAAGAAGAACTCGTCTTGGACGAGGTGCTCCGCGATCAACAGCTTCATGAATGGGTATTGCGAATTGCCGAGCCGCCAGGCGTAACTGCGGTTGCCGGTCGCGCTGCGTTTGGTCTCGTCCACGAACGGCGCTTTGGTCATCACCGCTTGCAGCGGCGTGTCGTCGGGACCTTCGAGATCGAGCTTCGGCTGCTTGCTCGAGAACGGACCCGGCACGCGGTAAGCCTCGTTGATGTAGAGGCGCACCGCTCGGCGCAGATGCTGGAGCGTCAGGTCCTGGATGTGCATGTCGTCGGCTACCGGTAGCGATCCGTGGCGATCGCGGCTCGGTTTCTCTCCGCCACGTCGCGCATTATCGTGTCGCTCCGTCCCGGTGATGCAGACCTGGAACTTGCCGAGGCGGGTTGTCCGCGATTCGAACGGACTGCGGACCGCTGTCCACGCTTCGCCGCCTCACCGTGCTCCGGGCATGCGCAGCGTTCCGGTCAGGTCGCGCACGTGTGCGACGCCGGCTCCGCGCAGCAGCGCCGGGAGCTCGTCGATGATCGTCGCCAGCGCTCGCGGATCGCGGAACGCCGCCGTGCCGACCTGGACGGCCGTCGCACCCGCGACCAGGAACTCGAGGACGTCGTCCGCCGTCGCGATCCCGCCGATGCCAATCACTGGAATCGTGACGCGACGCGCGACTTCGTGCACGAGACGCAGCGCCACGGGCTTCACCGCCGGTCCGGACAGGCCGCCGAAGCCGTAACCGAGCTTCGGTTTGCGAGTCCGCCAGTCGACGGCCATCGCGCGGATGGTGTTGATCAGCGACACCGCCGTTGCGCCGTTCTCCTGCGCGGCGAGCGCATTGCCACCGATGTCGGGAGACTCCGGCGCGAGCTTCACGATCAACGGGATCGGCGTTTCGTTCTTCACCACGCGCACCAACTGCCCCACCGTTTCCGGGTCGCGCGCGAACGGCAAGCCGCCCTGCTCGACGTTGGGGCACGAGATGTTCAGCTCGAGCGCGTCGATGCCCGGCGTGGAGCCGATCCGGGCGGCGATGCGGGGCCATTCGTCGGTGCGCTCGCCTGCGATGTTCAGGAACAGTTTCGAAGCGTGACCGCGGACCTTCGGAAAGGTCTCCGTCAGCCACCGTTCGATGCCTTTGTTCGGCAGGCCGATCGAGTTCAGGATGCCACCCGCGACCTCGACGATGCGCGGCGGCGGATTCCCGGCGCGCGGATGCAGCGTGATCGTCTTCAGCAACAGAGCGCCGGGAACGTGGGCGTCGACGAATGCTTCGGACTCGAGCGCTTGGCCGTAGCAGCCCGACGCGGAGATGACGGGGTTCTTCAGTTCGATCGCGCCGATGCGGACGTCGAGCACGGCTGCCTCGGGGTTGGTGGACTCAGGCCTTCGTGCGTGCCTTTTGCGGAGCCGGTTGGAACACCATCTGGATCGCGAGCAACGCGACACCGACGCAGATCGCACTGTCGGCGATGTTGAAGATCGGGAACGGATCGAACGGCGGGAAGTCGAAGTCGAACTTCAGGAAGTCGCGCACCGCGTGCAGCCGAAGCGAGTCGTGGATGTTGCCGACGGCTCCACCCATCACCAAGCCGAGAGCGAACACGCCGAGTCGATCGGTCTTCGGCGTCTGCTGCAGGATCACGAAGATCACGCAGACCGCGGCGAGCCGGACGATCTTCAGGATCCACGGATTCCAATCCGTGCCGATGCTCCACATGCCCCCGGGATTGGTGTGGCAGACGATCTCGAACACGCGGTCGATCACGGTGATCGAGCCGTAGCGGCCATCACCACGGTCGAGCGTGTCGAACACCCATTCCTTCGAGCCGAGGTCGAGGGCCGCGACGATCGCGGCGACGACGAAGAACAGCGTGTACTTCCTCATCGCACGCGCGTCATCAGCCGCGTTCGGCCTTCGACTTGCACGTCACGCACTGCCGCGCCCACGGGATCGCTTCGAGGCGGGGCTTCGGCACCGGCACGTGGCAGTCGAGGCAGACGCCGTATTCCCCGGTGTCGATGCGTCGCAACGCGAGGTCGATCTCGCCGACGACTTCTTCTTCGTTCTCGATGATGCCGAGGTTGAAGTCCTGCTCGTAGTTGTCCGAGCCGAAGTCCGCCATGTGGTTCGCGGCGTTGCCCTGATCCGACGCCTTGAACGCCTGATCGTGGAGGCTCTGCAGATCGCCGACGAGGTCGTCGCGCTTGCGCAGCAACAACTCGCGGAAGTGGTTCATGTCCGCGCGACTGAGCGGCGACTTCAGCAGCTTGCGTTCGGACTCCGGCGGCACGATCGTCCTCTCGGGCAGTTTCTTCGCCGAGGGCTTCTTGGCGGCGACCGGTGCAGCCCCGAGCTTGCCGGGGGCGACTTTGCCCGGCGCGGCCTTGCCGGCCACGGGCTTCGCGACGGGCTTGCCTGCCGCCGGCTTGGCGGGTGCGGCTGGCTTGGATTTCGCTGCGGCCGGCGCCGGTGTGGACTTCTTCGCGCCGGGCGCGGGCTTCTTCATCGGTTTCTTCGCTGCCATGGAATCCTTCCGCCCGAACCCTAGGATCGCCGCCGAGATGGGTCGGTTTCGCGCGTTCGTTGATGGACCGCGACCAGGTCGATCCGGAACGGATCGACACACCGACCAAGGCGATTCTTCGAGGGCGCGACACTCTACGGAGGGCCGCCCCAAGTTCAAGGCTGGAACTCGACGCGGGAGGGCGGCCACGGTGGATTCGGCAGGCGATCCCGCGCTGCGCGAGTTCCTCACGTACGTCGTCGCCGAGGCGGGCCTCGCCGGCGCGACGGCCGACGCCTATCGGCGCGACCTCGAGCGTTTCTTCGCGTTCGCGCGGAGTGCCGGTCACGACCCGACGCGGCTGACCCACTCCGAGCCGATCGTCGAGTTCTTGCACGACGAACAACGCCAGGGCGCCGCGGAAGCCACCCTCGCGCGGCGGCTCGCCGCCATTCGGGCGTTCCTGCGTTTCCGGCTCGAGACCGGCCGGCAGGAGCGCGACGTCCGCCCCACCGGCGGCGCCCCGCATTTGTGGTCGCGTCTGCCGAAGTCGCTCGAGCCGGAGCAGATCGAACGCCTACTCGCGGCACCGGGACCCGAGTCGCCCGACCCGACGTTCCAAGCTCGCCGCCTCCGGGACCGTGCGGTCCTCGAAGTCCTGTACGCCGCGGGCTGCCGCGTCTCGGAGTTGTGCGGGTTGACACTCGATCGCGTCGACCTCGCCGCGCGCACGCTGCGCGTGCTCGGCAAAGGCTCGAAGGAGCGATTGGTGCCGGTCGGCGACGTTGCGGCCGAGGCGCTCGCGCGTTGGCTCGAACGCGGGCGACCCGCGTTCGCGTTGCGCGCGAAGCCGACGTCCGCCGTGTTCTTGACCCAACGCGGCAATGCGATCGATCGCACGCGCGTGTGGCAGATCGTCAAGGAGGTCGCGCGACGATGCGGAGTCGAACCGCACAGCGTGTCCCCACACGTCTTCCGCCATTCGTTCGCCACGCATCTGCTCGACAACGGCGCGGACTTGCGCGTCGTGCAGGAACTCCTCGGCCACGCGAGCGTCGCGACGACCGAGGTCTACACGCACGTCGATCGCCGGCGCATGAAGGACCAACACCGCCAGTTCCATCCGCGCGGTTGAACGTACGATCGCCGCGGGCCGGCTGCATCACCTCACGTCCGCCCACGCCTCCGGTGAGAAGCCGACGTAGAACGTCTTGCCGACGCGAATGGTCGGCGCGCGCAGCGTGCCCGACGGGCCGAGCACCGCATCCTCGATCGCCGACCAATCGACGGGCTTCGCCGTGAGGTCGAACGTCGCGAACTTCTTGCCCTTGCCGGCGATCAGCGTCGTGCCGCCGCGGAACACGTCCTTCAACGCCGCGGCGTCGAACTTGACCTTGCGCGCATCCACGCGTTCGCGCACGTCGATCTTGCGTTGGCCGACGAACTCGTCGGCGCGTTCACAACCCGTTCAGTACCTGCGGTGGAAATACCAGTCGATCATCGGTGCACGTCTCCAGTGCAGTCATCCATGGGGCGTCGCGTTGACGAGTTCTACATCCACTCCCAACGCACGAGTTTCACGACGAGTTCTGTGGCGTGGAGCTCGGGCAATCGATCGAAGTCGCTCAACGAGGAGTACCCGGGCGCTTCATAGAACGCGAACAGCGCACGCAAGTCGTCCCCGACGCTCGACTCGATGGACTGCCACAGTGGACCCGCGGCCTCGACCTGCCTCCGCTGTTCACGATCGAACGGATCGGAATCGTCGTGCCGCTTCGCGTCGTAGAGGACCCACCCGAAGTACGGATCCGCGACGAACAATCGCCGATCCAGCGCTCGGAACTCCACGCGATCGACGTGAAGCACGGGCATCTCGTCGTAGTGCAATGAGACGAGCATCGTCAGCGGGTCGTCACCCAGCGCACGCACCCCGTGAATCTCGTACGCGTATTCGAAGCGCTGCCTCGAGAGGCGCACATCGTGTCGATCGACGGCCTTCGGGTCGAAGAGGAAAGTCCGGCATCCAACGACGCTGAGCACCGCAATTCCGATCGCCACACTGACCGCGATTCGTCCCCAGCGCATCGATCAACCCGATCTCGCCGACCACTGCCCCTCACGCTCGACCGCCACACCGTCCTCCGCGAGCTTCTCCAATCCCGCGCGCAACGAGCGCGCGGCGATCGGCAGCAGGCGCACGTCGACGTCGGCATAGACGTCCGCGAGCAGCGCGTCCTCCGACGTCAGCCCGCGCGTGAGCGCGTCGATCAGCTTCGCTTCGCGCTCCTTGCGGTGCGCGAGCGTCTTCTTCAGCACGCCGCCGCCGATCGCCGGCGGACCGTGCGCTGGATACACCAGCGTCGGCGCGAGCGCGGCCGCGCGTTCGAGGCTCGCCCAATACCTCGCCATGTGGCCCTCGGGCGGATCGATGACGATCGTCGACAGCGTCGACACGAGGTCGCCGGCGAACAACGCGCCGTAGCGCGTGTCGCGGAACACGAGATGTCCTTGCGCGTGACCCGGCGTCGCGCTGGCCACGAGCGCGAAGTCCGGCGAGTCGTCGGGAGCACGGCCCAGCGCAATGCGCGCGCCGTCGTCGAGCACGACGCGGCGCGTCCCCGGCGCCTCGACGCGATCGTGCGTCCGCGCGTGCGCGAGCAACGGCACGTCGAACGTCGCGCACGTCGCGGCGACGGCGCCGATGTGATCGGGATGGTGATGCGTGAGGACGACTCCGTCGAACGCTCGACCTTCGCGCATCAACCCCCGCAACAGCGCGAACAAGCGCTGCTGCTCGGTGGCCTCGGGGGTTCCGGGATCGATCACGACGAAGCGTTCGTGGCCGACGACGTACGTGTTCGTCGTCGTCGCCGGCGGCAACGTCGGCGTGCGCAGGCTCGCGAGGATCGCGCCGGGCGAGAAGCGCACGTGCGGCAGCTCGCCCTCCGCGTAGCGCTTCGTGATCGCGCCGACGCGCGCGGCGAGGCCGTCGACGCCGCCTTGCGCCAGGAACTCGAGCAGCAGCAACACCGGGGGAGCGATGCGGATCTCGCCGCGCGTCCAGCGCGCCACGACCTCGTGCGGTTTCACGAACGAACCCGCGACGAGTTCCGAACCGTCGACGCGCGGCACACAACCTCGCGGCGCGCGCGCGAAGAAGAAGCGCGCGTCGAAGCGCACGGGCGCGAACGGCGGCGTCAGGAAATGCCCGAGCGGCGTGAGCGGCGCACCTTGCAGATCGATCGCGGTTTCCTCGAGCAACTCGCGCCGCGCGCACGCGTCGAGGCCGGCGTCGCCCTGACCATCGCCGGGCTCCAGCACGCCGCCTGGGAACGCGTGGAAGCCGCCGAAGAAACGCAACTGCGGCGAACGCTCGACCAGCAGCACGCCGTCGTGTTCGTCGGACCACAACACCACCGTCGCCGCCGTTTTGATCATTCGCTCGCCTTCGTGGAATCCGTCGCTCGCAACTGCGCATGCAGCTCGTGAGCCGCGCGCATGTTCATGCCATCGACCGCCGCGAGCTCGTCGACGGTCGCGGAGCGCATGCCGGCGACGCTGCCGAAGCGCAAGAGCAGCGCTTTGCGTCGCGTCGGACCGATGCCGTCGATCGCGTCGAGCTCCGACGTCAGACTCGTGCGCGACCGGCTCTTGCGATGGAACTCGATCGCGAAGCGGTGCGCTTCGTCGCGGATGCGCTGCAGCAACTTGGTGTCGTCGGCTTCGGGCTCGAGCACGAACGGTTCGCCCTCGCCGCGCGTGAACACGCGCTCTTCCTCGCCGACGCCGAGCACGAGTCCCTTGCCGCGCCGACCGCCCTTCGCGATCGAGATCAGATCGACGTTCTTCACGCCGAGCGCGTCAAGCACCGTGCGCGCCGCGTTCCATTGGCCTTTGCCGCCGTCGATGATCACGAGGTCCGGGAACTGCTGCTCCTTGAGCGCGCGCGCGTAGCGGCGTTCGACGGCCTCGGCGATCGAGCCGTACTCGTCGTCGGGCCGCGCGGTCTTGATGCGGAACTTGCGGTAGCGCGCCTTCCACGGCTCGCCGTCCTTGAACGCGACGCACGACGCGACGGTGTCCTTGCCCGCGGTCGTCGACGCGTCGAGACACTCGATCCACAGCGGCGGCCGCGTGAGCCCGAAGCGCTGGCGCAACCGATCGAGCACTCCGGCGGTGCGGCGCTGCTTGTCCGTCGACGCCAGCAGCGTCAGGCGCGCGTTCTCCGCCGCGAGTTCGAGCAGGCGCGCTTTCTCACCGTGCTTCGGCACGCGCAACTCGATCGCGCCGCCGCGGCGCTCGCGCAGCCACTCGACGAGCGTGTCGCGGCCGTAGGGTTCGTCGGTCAGCAGGATCAACTCGGGGATCGGACGGCCGCCGGAATAGAACTGCGCCAGGAATTCGCCGAGCAGTTCGTCCTGCGGCAGATCGTGCTCGAACGTGAAGCCCGAGGTCGACACGAGCTTGCCCTCGCGCGCGTGCAACACGACGACCTCGGTGAGTCCGCCTTCGCGATGCACGCCGATCGCGTCGGCATCGCCGAGCGCGTGCGTGTCGACGCCTTGCTTCTCGATCGAGGTCGACAGGCTCTCGAGGTGATCGCGCAAGACCGCCGCGCGCTCGTAATGCATGCGATCGGACGCGCGCTGCATCTCGTCCTTCACTTGCGCGATGAGTTCGTCCGCGTCGCCGCGCAGGATGCGCACCGCGCGCGCGACGTCCTGCGCGTACTCCTCGCGCGTCTGCAAGCCCACGCACGGCGCGTTGCAGCGCCCGATCTCGTGCTCGAGGCACGGACGCGTGCGCGACTTGAAGTCGGTGTCCTTGCAGTCGCGCAGCGGCACGAACGAGCGCAGGAAGCGCAAGGTGCGGCGGATCGCGCCGGCGTTCGCGTACGGACCGAAGTACAGCGCGCCGTCCTTGTGGATGCGACGCGTCGGGACGATGCGAGGAAAGTCCGCGCGCGGATCGAGTCGCAGCGACAGGAAGGTCTTGTCGTCGCGCAGCCGCAGGTTGTAGCGCGGCTTCAACTTCTTGATCAGGTTGTTCTCGAGCAGCAGCGCTTCCTTCTCGCTGCGCGTGATCACGAACTCGACGTCGGCGACGTACTTGTCGATGAAGAACGTCGCCAACCGGCCGTCGCTCGTGCTCTGGAAATACGAGCGCACGCGCGATCGCAGTCGCGCGGCCTTGCCGACGTACAGCAGCTCGCCGGCCGCGTCGCGGAACAGGTAGACCCCGGGCTCCGTCGGCAGTTGATCGAGCTTGCGTTGCAGGGCCTCGGTGACCATCGACTCAACGGTATCGGAGTTCGAGTTCCTGCAGTCCGCGGATCTTGTCGCGCACCTTGGCCGCCGCTTCGAACTTCAAGTTCGACGCGAGTTGGCGCATCTCGCGTTCGAGGCGCTGGATCTCGCGCGCGACCTTGACCGGATCCATGCGGTCGACGTCGATCTCGTCGCCGGCGTCGATCGTGACGTAGTCCTTCTCCGCGATCGAATCGAGGATCTCGCGGATCGCCTTCTTCACGGTCTGCGGCGTGATGCCGTGCGCGGCGTTGTACGCGCGTTGCTTCTCGCGCCGGCGGTCCATCTCGCCGAGCGCGGCCGTCATCGAGCCCGTCATCGTGTCGGCGTAGAGGATCACGCGGCCGTCGACGTTGCGCGCCGCGCGGCCGCACGTTTGGACCAGCGACGTCGTCGACCGCAGGAAGCCCTCGCGGTCCGCGTCGAGCACGGCGACCAGCGTGACCTCGGGGATGTCGAGGCCTTCGCGCAACAGGTTGATGCCGACCAGCACGTCGTAGACGCCCTTGCGCAAGTCGCGCACGAGCTCGGCGCGCTCCAGCGTGTCGATGTCGGAGTGCATGTACTTCACGCGGATGCCGCACTCGACGTAGTAGTCGGTCAGCTCCTCGGCCATGCGCTTCGTCAGCGTCGTGACGAGCACGCGCTGCTTCTTCGCCGCGCGGTCCTTGATCTCGGCGAGCAGGTCGTCGACCTGGCCGCGCGCTTTGCGGACTTCGACTTCCGGGTCGACGAGTCCGGTCGGGCGAATGACTTGCTCGTGGACGTTCGTGCCCGACTTCGCGCGTTCGAACTCCGCCGGCGTCGCCGAGACGTAGACCACTTGGTTCACGAGCCGCTCGAACTCCTCGAACTTCAAGGGCCGGTTGTCGAGCGCCGACGGCAGACGGAAGCCGTACTCGACCAACGTCTCCTTGCGCGCGCGGTCGCCGCGGTACATGCCGCCGATCTGCGGCACCATCTGATGGCTCTCGTCGATGACGAGCAGGAAGTCCTCGGGGAAGTAGTTGATCAGCGTCGACGGCGGCTCGCCGGGCTTGCGGCCGTCGAGATGGCGCGAGTAGTTCTCGATGCCCGAACATGTGCTCGTCTCGCGCAGGATCTCGAGGTCGTAGCGCGTGCGCTGTTCGAGTCGCTGCGCTTCGAGCAGCTTGTCGGCCTTGCGCAGTTCGAGCAGCCGCAGATCGAGCTCGACGCGGATCGAGTCCAGCGCGCGCTCGAGCCGCTCCTGCGGCGTGATGTAGTGGCTCGCCGGGAAGATCGTGATCTCGTCGAGCTCGCGCGTGATCTCGCCGCGCAGCGGATCGACTTCGAGGATGCGTTCGAGCTCGGTGTCGAACAGCTCCAAGCGGATCACGCGATCGTCGGCGTACGCGGGGAAGATCTCGATGACGTCGCCGCGCACGCGAAACGTGCCGCGTTGGAAGTCGAGGTTGTTGCGCGTGTAGAGGATCCGCGTGAGTTGGTGCAGCACGTCGTCGCGATCGACGGGCACGCCGCGCTTCAACGTCACGGCCATCGAGCCGTACGCGTCCGGCGAACCGAGGCCGTAGATGCACGACACCGACGACACGATCAGCACGTCGCGGCGCGACAGCAGCGACGCCGTCGCGGAGTTGCGCATGCGTTCGATGCGCTCGTTGATCGCCGAGTCCTTCTCGATGTACGTGTCCGTGCGCGGCACGTACGCCTCGGGCTGGTAGTAGTCGTAGTAGCTGACGAAGTACTCGACGGCGTTGTGCGGGAACAGCTCGCGGAACTCGGAGTAGAGCTGCGCCGCGAGGATCTTGTTGTGCGCCATCACCAGCGTCGGCTTGTTCACCTGCTGGACGAGGTTCGCGATCGTGAACGTCTTGCCCGAGCCGGTCACACCGAGCAACGTCTGGTGGCGCTCACCGCGCACCACGCCGTCGACCAGACCGCGGATCGCGGTCGGTTGATCGCCGGTCGGTTGGAACTCCGAGACGAGCTGAAAGCCTCCGGCGGCGCGCACCGGTCCGCCGGCGCCGGAAGTCGAAGGACTCGACGTCACTGCGCCTTCAACGCCTCGTCGAGCGCGGGCGCCACGAACGCCGCCGTGAGGCCGGCATACGAGGGGTCGGCGCCGGCCAGGTTCGCGAGATCGGTGCCGGCCTCGCGCGCCTTTCCACTCCACCACTGCATCAGCGCGTGGACGAACAGCGCGTCCGAGTCCATCGGATATGCCGCGGCGTACAGCTCGGCGCGCTGTCGGCACAGCTCGAACGTCTCGTCGCTGCCGACCATCGCCCGCGCGTCGAGTGCGGCGCGGAACGGCAGCGGATCATGCGCCGCGGCACGCACGAACTCCTTGGCCGCGGAATTGACGCGACCGTTCGCGAGCAGCGCGAACGCGAGCTCGAAGCGCGCTTCGTTCAACTCGGGGACCAGGTCGACGGCGCTTTGCAAGTTGGGTTCGGCGAGATGGAACTCGCGGCGCAGGAATTGAGCATGGCCGTCGGCGCGCAACCGCTGCGCCATCTCGAGCTTGATCAGATCGATCGACGACGTGGCGACGGCGGGCGCCGCGGGTTCGAGGCCAGGGGAGCCTGGTTCACCGGGCGCGGCGGGCTCGCCCGACACGCTCGCGTCGAATCCCGCGCCGGAGTCGATGCCGATGTCGGGTTCGGGTGCCGTGGGTTCCAGCGCGGATCCGCCCGCAGGGGTCGAGTCGACGAGGATCACCGTGCGGCCGTGGTAGTGCGGACGCGAACCGTGCCCTGGAAAAGTCGGCTGGGTGCCCGGATCAGGGCCCGCGGCGCCTGGGCCACCGCCGCCGATCGGAGCCAGCGGCCGATCCTTGCCCGTCGGAGCGAGTGGCCGGTTCGATCCGCTCGGTGCCAACGGCCGCCCCGTGCCCGTGGGCGCGAGCGGACGGTTCGTCCCGAGCGAGGAGAACGGTCGGTCGGTGTGGTTGCCGCCGAAGCCCCTACCGATCGGAACGGGCTGCCCCATCGGCGCCGGGGGTTGCGCGGGCGGGGACTTCACCGGAGGTTTGGCGAAGCCCGCACCGCCCTGCTTGCCGTTGCCCGCCACGGCGACCGGAACGGACGTCGCCGCACCCGCCAGCCCGAGGACGCCGCACAAGAACCAGGTCCGCCGTCGTGCGTTCATCGTCTCCACTCCGATTTGCGCCATCCGCCGATCCGGGGCGGGGCCGATGGACCCCGGAATGATAGTCTCCGGCCTCGAATCCCGCCAAGCCGCGCACAGCGCGGGTTGGGCCCGGGCTCGTCCAGCGCGTCGCTCAATCCGGAGTTCCGCCGATGCCCGTCGTTCAGTGTTCGTCGTGCCATGCCCGGTACAAGGTCGGCCTCGAGAAGACCAACAAGGTCCTGAAATGTGCCAAATGCGGCGAGCGCTTCGAGGCGATCGCGTTGCGGGCGCCCCAGGCCAAGTCGTACGGCATCCCGCCGATGGGTTATGTCGCGATCTTCGCCGGCTGCGGCGTGGTGGGCCTGATCGGGTACCTCGCGACGCGCAGCCACGACGAGCCGGTCGCGCCGACCACCACGACCCACACCGCGCCGACGACACCGCCGCCGGTCGCGCGCACGCCGACGGCGGTGGATTCGAAGGATCTCCTCGTCAAGCGCGCGAACGACGTGTTCCAGGCGATGCGTAAGGGCGACGACGAAGGCCTCGCGATGCTCTACGTCGACTTCACCGGCATGTTCGACGATCGCGTGAAGAAGGGGCTCGAGACCGGGACCTGGTCCGCGCTGTCGGAGCTCGACCAATACGCCAAGAAGGACGAGTACCTGCGATTGCTGCACGGCGAAGGTGATGACCTCGAGCTGTTGAAGCGCGCGGTCGTGAAGAACGTCGAGTTGCCGGTCTTCGACGGAGCGACCGCCGCCGTGCGCATGCACCTGGCGGACTCGGTCACGCAGCGCACGCAAGACTGGACGCTCGCGTTCCAATCCGTGGGCTCCAACTGGAAGCTGTTCGGCGTGGAGCGCGGAGCGATCGTCGATCCTGCCGCTGCCGAGAAGCAACCGCTCGCCGATCTCGCCGCCGCGACGGCCGGCAAGCCGCGCCGCAATCCGGAGGGAACGGTCGAGAAGGTCGAGCTGATCGAGGGCACCCCGCCGTCGACGACGAGCTCGATCGAGATGCACGTGCGCACGCTGACCGACCCGGCCGCGACCACGGCAGCTTCGAAGGCGCGCACCGCGCTGGTGGGCATCGGCAAGCCCGCGGTCCCCCACCTCCTGAACGAACTGGTCGGGCTCGACCTCAGCAGCGAAACCGACTTGCAGAAGGGCAACAAGCTGTCGTTGACGCTGATGGAATTGTCGGGCCGCGACTGGCTGATCGTGCCGGGCATGAACGCGGGCTCGATGACCGGAGAGACCGCCGGCGACAACGAACAGATGCGACGCCTGTGGTTCGGCTGGTGGCGCGACGTGAAGGGCACCTACACGGGGCCGCCGCAGATCGAGCTCAGCAAGGACGAACAGGACCTGCTCGACAAGGCAGCCAAGAAGAAGAAGGGCAACAAGTCCACCGTCGAAGACCCGTGACGCGGCACGACGGTGTCCGTCGGACTGGCGCGGCTCAGGAATGGACGGCGAGCCGCGCGGTCCGCTGAATGCCGTCGGACTTTCGCGATGGGCTGCTAGGATCCGCCGCCGATCCTCGTCCGATCGCAACACAACCCTTACCGCGAGCTAGCTAGGAGCCGTTCATGTCCGAACGCGTCGGCGTTTGCCAGCAGTGCAACGCGCGGTTCAAGATCCCCGCGACGTTCCAGGGCACCAAGGCCAAGTGCAACAAGTGCGGTGGCGTCGTCGTCGTCGGAGCGGCGGCTCCGGCCGCGGCCACTCCGCAGAAGCCCACTCCGGCTGCCCCGGCCGCAAAGGCCACCGCGGGTGCGCCGAAGTCGGGCGCCGCTCCGGCCGGAAGTCGCGCGGCTCGTCCCGCCGCGGGCGGACGCAACGCGGGTGCTCGCGGAGCGCGCACGCGCCCGGGCCGCGCAGGGCGAGGCGCGCACGCGGACGACGACGCGCCGGCGAAGAGCAACAACGCGCTGTTCATCGGGATCGGCGTCGCCGTGCTGGCGATCGGCGGCGCGGCGATCTACTTCATGACGCGCGGCGGCGAGAAGCCGATCGTGCCCATCACCACCGCGAACGCCCCGGCACAGCAAAAGCCCGCGGATGCGACTCCGGTCGCGCCGCCCACGACCGATGTGAAGGCGCCCGATCCGACGCCGGTCGTCGAAGCCCCGAAGGAAGAACCGAAGAAGGAAGAACCGAAGGTCGAAGCGCCGCCGGTCGTCGACACGTCGAGCCCGGTGGTGAAGGTCGAACCGCTGTTCGACAAGCTGCCGGAATCGTCGGGCGACCAGTGGACCGCGATCCAGGATGCCGTGAAGAAGGTGTTCCTGGAGAGCGCGAAGCCGAAGGAACGCACCGCGGCGAAGAAGGTGCTCGACGAGGCCGGCTTGACGATCCTGCCGGCACTGATGAACGCGATGAACGGCCTCGATCTGTCGAACGACATCGATCTGGGCAAGGTCAACGCGATCATCATGCGCATCCAGGAGACGACGCACGGCGTGATGGGCGTCTCGCTCGACGGCGACGCGGCGAAGATCCAGGAGAACCTGGCGAACAACATCAAGGCCGCGAACAAGCTGGTCACCGCGTGGCGCAAGTACGACGGTGAAGCCGGCTCCGCACAGTTCGCGAAGCTGAAGGAGAAGGTCGCCGCGGCGGCCGAAGGCGGCGAGTCGGAAGGGGGCTGAGCTACTTCGTCCGAGAGTCGTCGCGTACAGCGACGATTCTGGGACGTAGTAGATCCCGCACCAGGTATCCGAGGCGACGGCAGTCGCCGCCCCGTTCAACAGGCACAGGTGTACGGCGAGACCGTGAGAACGCGCAGACTCATTCGGTTGCGGGCGTAGCCCGCGCTGAGACGCCGATTCGAAAACGAGAACGGCCCCGCCGCGAGTCGCACTCGCGGCGGGGCCGTTCTCGTTTCGCCGACCGATCGGCGCGAGCGCCGTCTCGTTCAGCGTTGCGCGAATGAGCCGGGTGGCTGATCGCCCTTCACTTCCTCGACCTTCACGCGCCGTTCGACGAGATAGCGCACGGCGCGGTCGATCTCGACGTCGTCCCCCTCGAGTTCGAGGTACACGAAGCCCATCTCGTCGGTGATGCTCGCCTGCCGGATGTTCGGCACCACGGTGAAGTTCTTACCGAGGTTGTAGAGCAAGGGCTCCCGGATCATGTCCTTCGGAAACGTGCAGTAGACCCTGCGCAAAGTCACGGGCATCACCTTCCACGAGCGGAACGTCGTTCCGCGGCCAACGAGGGCGCGGATCTTAGCAGCCGGCTTCGAGAGTCCGGCTCCTCGTGGACCCGGCAAAAAACGGGATCTCTTCGCTGACCCGCCCCGCGTGCGTTCGCAACGAGGTCAGCGGGTGCCGAAGTACGGGCTCTCCTTGAACCACTCGGCGAGATCACGTTCCAGCGATGAATTGCGCGGGTCGACGCGCGGCTTTTTCACCGTCGTCGTCTCCGTGCCCTCGCCGCTTCCCTCTTCCCCACTCCCTTCTCCGCTGCCCTCGCCGGACCCGCCTTCCTCACCCGAACCGGAGCCCGAACTCGAGCCCGAGCCGGGATCGGACGAGGGCAACCGCCGGGCGATGTCGTCCAAGTCCAGGATCTCCTCGACCAACTGCGCGATCGCGTCCTCGACGCGGTCGATGCGCCGCGCATGGCGTTCGCGCAAGCGCCGCTCGAGACGCTCGTCGAGCAAGCGTGCGTCGCGCCGGCCTTCCAGCGTCTTGCGAGTATCGCGCGCAAGCGTCACGCGGCCCGTGGGCGCACGCAGCTCACCGACGCGGTCGAGTGCGGCGACGAGGTCCATCACTCCAACGGCGAGCAGAGCATCGTCCAGCGCGGCGGCATCCGTCTCGCGCGCCGCCCAATCGAGCACGGCGTCGCGCGCGCCCGGCGAGCGCATGGCGGCGAGCGCGAGCCCGGCCGCGCTTCGCAACGTCGGTTGCGGCGACCCGAGCCACTCGACCAACGCCTGCGCGACCTTCGAATCCGGAGCCGCGGCGCAGCCGAGCGCGGCGATCTCGAGGACTGCGGATTCCCGGACGCCTTTCGTGGCTTCCTGCCAGCCAGCTCCGTGCCGCCCCGCGAGAGCGACCAGCGCCGCGTCGCGGACGTCACCGGGCTTGCCGCGCGCGACGGGGACGAGCATCTCGTCGACGCGTGGGTCGTCGATGCCGCCGAGCGCGTGGATCAGCGCCACCCGCACTTCCGTGACCTTCTCGCGCTTCCACGCATCCTGCAGCGCCTCGAGGTCGGCGACGCTCGCTTGCCGTGCCAGCGCCAGAGCACCGGCGCGACGCACCAAAGCGCCGCGATCGCGCAATGCGACCGCGAACGTCCCGGGAGCGAAGTCGGCGCCGTGGCTCCGCGCTTCGCCGGCGGCGAGAACGATCGCGGCGCGCTGTTCCTCGATGGATTCCTTGCCGAGCGCGGTGAGCTGCGCGGACAGTCCCTCCCGGTCGCCGCAGCGGCCGAGTCCGAGCGTCGCCGCGAGGCGCGCGGTCGATGGCTTGCGGGATGCCGCTTCGTTCCTCAACGCTTGCGCCGCCGGCCCCGGACCGAGCACGCCCATGACCAGCGCGAGGATCGCGCGCTCGCCTTCCTGCTGCCCGCCCTTTTCGAAGGTGCGCCGCAGTTCGGCGATGGCGGTCGGTGAACCCGACTCGCACAGCGCGAGCAACGCCGAGCGCAACACGACGCCGTTCTGCGTCTTGCCGATCGACTCGAGCAGCGTCGCCGCGCCGGCTTCGCCGGCGTCCGCGAGAGCATGGATCGCCGCGCGACGCTTCTTCGGGTCTGGATCCCCGAGGTCCTTGGCGCGCTCGCGAAGGTACGACTCGTGCCCTGGCCGCAGCGCGTCCGCGTACAGCAGCGGCACGTCGTCGCCCCGTGCGCACGCGACGGCCGCGACCACGACCGAGCACGCGACGAATCCGCAACCGGCGATTCCAAAGGTGATGCGCATCACGCGGGATGCTAGCAGCCACTGCGACATGGACGCGCTCCGGTCGACTCGAAGTCGGGCCGCGTTCTGCGGGGCCAGCAAGCCGACACCGACCGCCATGCCCGCACGTTCGCTACCCGCCGGGCAGGCTCACGTAACCACCCCACGACCCGCCAGACGGTCCCGCGCCGAGTCTCGGCGCGGGACCGCTGGACTTCTTCACGACGCTTGGGCCAGCGCCTGGAACGCGACGCCGACCCGCTTCCTCGGGCTCACGGCTCACGCGTCACGCGGTCCTGCTCCACGATCGGAGCCGCTGCGCGTGGACCGTCCACCGCGAACCTCTCCATCACTGATTGATCTCGACCACGACCGGATTCGAAACGCGGCTCGTCTGCAGTTCGACGATCTGCACCGCGACATCGAGCGGCGTTCCGAAGGCGCCCGGAGCGAGGGCCGTGAACGCCCCATCGCCGATCGGACTGGCGACGCCGATCAGCGCCGGCAAGCTCGTCAGCGAAGCCAAGAACAACGGGTCGGCGGGGTCGAGCACCAACGCTCCGAATCCCGGCAACACCGCCGCCACACCGCTTGGCGCCAACGCTTGGGCCGCGAGCACGACGAACGGCTGCGCCGGCGTCAGTCCACGGATCGTCAGCGTCGTCGGCGCGCCCGACGCGGGCTTCGTCGGGGTCGCGGTCAGCACCGGAAAGGCCTGCGTCGGCGCATACGCCAGTGCATCGGTCTCGACGTTCTCCGCGAAGCCGAGCTTCGCCTCCTCGAAGCCGGCGACCAGCATCCCGCCGTTCTTGGTCGAGAACACCGATCCATCCTGATCCGACGGGCTCTGGATCTGGAACAGCACGTCGCCGCCGTCGATCTCGAGCCCCCGCAGATCACCGATCGCGACGGACTTGCCGAGCGCGTGCGAGGCCGCGGCTTCGAACACGGTGCCCGGCAGGAACGAGAGCGCCTTCACGGCACCGGGCGGCAGCATCGCCGCGTCGTCGTCTTGCATCACGACCTGCGCCACTCCGAGCAACTCGTCCTCGGCCAGGCTGAAGTACATCGTCCCGTCGTCGCCGAACGCGAGCGCGTCGACGTCGAGGTTGCCGTCGACGACTTCCAGCGCCTGCACCAAGAACGCTTCGCTGAACACGACCTGCACGGTTCCCGGCGCCGTCGGATCGAAGCGCAGCACGTCCCCGTCCTTGAAGCCCGCCTGATCGGCGAGCAGCGAGAACGTCAGCCCGCAGGGCACCGGCAATCCCGGCGTCTCGACGAAGTCGATCGCATCGATGTCGTTCGGCTCGTCGAGCGTCCCGTCGTTGTTCCGATCGCCGAAGTAGGTCCGCAACGCCGCGAGGTTCAAACAGGGTTGAGCCGGCCCACCGGGCGAGAGCCGCAGGATCTCCGTATCGCTGATCGCCTGCCCGGACAACGTCGCCGGATCCGACAACGAGATCAGCAGATCCTGCGCCATCGCGGTCGATGCGCACGAGCCGACCACGAACACACCCGACGCGGCGAGTCGCCGCACCATTCGCACCATCATGAGGATTCTCCGTCTTGCGTGAGGCCGGCCCGACGTGGGCTGGCGGCGCGTCGACGCGACGGAGCGCGCGGCGTTACTCGCGATCGGACGCGACTTCACCAAATCGCATCGGGCGGCTCCGGGAAGGTCAGCACGTCGTCGATGCGATCCTTGCCGAGGATCAACATCCAGACGCGTTCCAAGCCCAAGGCGACACCCGCGCACGGCGGCAAACCGATCTCGAGCGCAGCCAAGAAACGACTCGGCCACGGCAGCGCGTCCCTGCCAGAGAGCGCGCGCACGCGTCGCTCGTGCTCGAACCGCGCGCGCTGCTCGACTGGATCGGTCAACTCGACGAAGCCGTTCGCGAGTTCGATCCCGAGCGCATAGCACTCGAACCGACGCGCCACGCGCCGATCCGCCGGATCCAATTGCGCGAGCGCCGCCATCGATGCCGGGTACGAGTGCAGGATCGTCGGCCGTTCCATGCCCAGCTTGGGCTCGACGCGATCCAACAGGATGCGGAAGAACAGCGATTCGGGATCGGCGCCGTCGTCGACCTCCGGCACGCCTGCCGTTCGCGCCGCGGCGCGGAATGCGTCGAACTCGCCGTCGAGGAACGGCTCGAGATCGACGCCCGCGTGCCGCGCGAACGCGTCCGCGACCGAGATCCGCTCGAACCCGCGATCGAGTCGCGCGCAGCGGCCCGCGCGCACGAACTCGGGGCGGCCGGTCGCCGCGCGCGCGCACCGCTCGAACGCGCGCTCGAGATCGGCGATCAACGCCGCGTCGTCCTCGAATGCGCGGTACCACTCCGCGAGCGCGAACTCGGGGTGATGACGTTCGGAGCGCTCACCGAGCCCGCCGCGCACCACGCGACCGATCTCGAGTACGCGCTCGAATCCGGCCGCGAGCAGCCGCTTCAAGCGCAGCTCGGGAGACGTCACGACCCAACGCGCGGTGCGCTCGAGGCGCAGTGGTTCGAGGTAGGGCTCTTGCCCGGGCTCGTCGGTGAACGTGCCGGTCTCGACTTCGATGAAGTCTTGTTCGACGAAGCACGCGCGGAACGCGTCCCGCGCGCGGGCGACCGCGACCAGAGTCGCTCGCAACGCCGCGGAGCCCAAGCGTGCGAACTCTGCATCGCTCGCGAGCGCACGCCGCGGCCGCGCGAGCACCGTGACCGCGTCGACGACGAACGCGTCACGCCGCGTGGATCCCGCGATGCTGACGACGTCGCCGTCCTGCAACTCGGGATGCGGCGTCAGGCGACAAGTCCCGCTGGCATCGCTCAACGCGATCCCACGCGCATCGGCACGCACGCGACCGGCCAGCCGCGCGGCGACTCCGTCGGGGAGGTTCGCCAACTCGCTCGCTCGATGCGTGCGCCAAGGGTTCATCGGCTGGACGACGAGCGGCGCGTGCCGCCGTCGATTCCCGTCACGGCGTGATCTTCTCGAGCATGCGCGGGAACGCGATGCACTCGCGCACGTGGTGCGTTCCGCAGATCCACGCCGTCGTGCGCTCGAGACCGAGGCCGAAGCCCGAATGCGGCACCGAGCCGAAGCGGCGCAGGTCGAGGTACCACTTGAACGCTTCCATCGGCAGCTGATGCAGCGCGATCTGGTCCTCGAGGAACTTGATGTCGTCGGCGCGCTGCGAGCCGCCGATGATCTCGCCGTAGCCTTCCGGCGCGAGGCAATCGACGCACAACGCGACGCGCGGGTCCTGCGGATCGCGCTTCATGTAGAACGCCTTGACCGCGGCCGGGTAGCGATGCACGAGCACCGGCTTGTCGAACTTCTCGGAGATCAGCGTCTCGTCCGGCGCGCCGAAGTCTCCGCCCCACTCGAACGCGTGTCCGGCGCCCTTCAACAGATCGACGGCGTCCGAGTACGACAAGCGCGGGAACGGCGGCACGATCTTCTCGAGCTTCGCGACGTCGCGTTCGAGGACCACGAGTTCGGCGCGGCGGTCCTTCACCACGCACTGGACCACGTACGACAGGAACTGCTCGATCAGGTCGAGCAGTCCGTCGAGCTCGAGGTACGCGACCTCGGGCTCCACCATCCAGAACTCGGTCAAGTGACGCCGCGTCTTGCTCTTCTCGGCACGGAACGTCGGGCCGAAGCAATACGTCTTGCCGAACGCCATCGCGTTGGCCTCGGCGTAGAGCTGGCCGGACTGCGTCAAGTACGCCGTCTCGTCGAAGTACTCGACCGGGAACAGCGTCGTCGTGCCTTCGCACGCGGACGGCGTGAAGATCGGCGCGTCCATACAGACGAAGCCACGCTCGTCGAAGAAGTCGCGGATCGCCTTCTGGACGCGCGCGCGGATGCGCAGGATCGCGTGCTGCTTGCGCGATCGCAGCCACAGATGGCGGTGCTCCATCAGGAAGCCCGTGCCGTGCTCCTTCGGCGTGATCGGGTAGTCGGCTTGCGCCACGGAGACGACCGCCGCGGTTTGCGCGTCGATCTCGTGCCCGCCGGTCGCGCGTGGCTCGGCTTTCACGGTGCCGGTGATCGTCAGCGCCGATTCCTGCGGCAGGGTGTCGAGCTGCTTGAACAACTCCTCGCCGAAGTTGCCCTTGAAGCACACGCACTGCACGACGCCGGTGCCGTCGCGCACCTGCAGGAAGTGCAGCTTGCCCGACGAACGCTTGTTGTAGAGCCAGCCCTTCACGGTGACGACCTGACCGACGTGACGGTGGAGGTCTTCGACGTAGGCATGCGGAACTGCGGTCACGATTCACTCCGGAACGACGTGGGCCGCACGGACGCGCGGCCGCGGAAGGACGATGGGATCACGGGAACACTTCGTGCGACGAGGTCAGCTTGTCCTCGACCACGCGACTGGCGTCGACGATGGCGTAGCCCTTGTGCCAGATGCCACCGCGCGCGGCTTCGAGCCCGACGCGCGTCGGCTGCATCGCCGGCGTCTCGCCGGGAGCGAGTAGGCGGATCAGCGTGTACCCGCGCTCGCGGTAATGCTGCTCGATCACTTCGCGCACGGTCGGCACGCGCGGCCGCTCGGGCAGGACGCGTTCACGCGCCTGCTGCGCCAGTGCGGTGAGCGCGTGGCGCGTCTCGTCGGCAAAGCCGTCGAAGCGGACTCCCAGGTCGCGCAGCTGCGCGAGCACCGGCGTGAGGTCGACCTCGGGCGCAGGTTGGATGACGACGGGTGCGGGCTCGGGCGCGGCTTGCGGCGGCGGAGGAGGTGGCGGCGGCGTTTCCGCCTTCGCGCGCAGCAGGGCGTCGACCGTCCGCTCCAGTTCTTGTGCTCGCGCCTCGAACGCCCCAAGTCGCCGCACCAGCAACAGGTAGACGCCGACGAGCCCGCCGAGCACGAGCGCGATCAGCACCAGTTCGACGGTGGAGACGGCGAGAACGGGAAGGACCATGATCGGGCGGATCGTAGAGAGCGCCGCGGCGGGCCGCGAGCGCGCCGTCGCATCGCTTGTGCGCGGGTCGGTCAGCCGTTCAAATGGCCAACCCAGTTCCAAGCCTCGACCGCGGAGCGCGCCAGCGCCCCGCCTTGCCGCAGGAGTCCGACCCATGGCTCAACCGACCTCACGACCGAAGTTCCTCGAAGGCGGCCCGAAGAAGCTGCTGATCGGCGGTGAATGGGTGCCGTCGGCCTCCGGCAAGACGTTCGCGACGGTCGACCCGGCGACCGAGCAGAAGCTCGCCGATGTCTACGAGGGCGACAAGGACGACGTCGATCGTGCGGTCGCCGCGGCGCGCAACGCGTTCGAGAACGGCCCGTGGTCCAAGATGTCGGCCTCCGAGCGCGGCCAGATCGTGTGGCGCATCGGCGATCTGATCGAGAAGAACAAGGAAGAGCTCGCGCTGCTCGACACGCTCGACAACGGCAAGCCGATCTTCGAGACGACCTACGTCGACACGGTGCTCGCCGCCGACATCTTTCGCTACTACGGCGGTTTCGCGACCAAGATCCACGGCGAGACGATCCCGGTCGCCGGCTCGTTCCTGAACTACACGTTGCGCGAACCGGTCGGCGTCTGCGGTCAGATCATCCCGTGGAACTTCCCACTGTTGATGGCGAGCTGGAAGCTCGCGCCCGCGCTCGGCGCCGGCAACTGTGTCGTGCTGAAGCCGGCCGAGCAAACGCCGCTGTCGGCGTTGCGCCTCGCCGAGTTGTGCCTCGAAGCCGGCGTGCCGCCGGGAGTCGTGAACGTCATCCCGGGCTTCGGCCCCACGGCCGGCGCCGCGGTCGCGCGCCATCGCGGCATCGACAAGGTCGCGTTCACCGGCTCGACCGAAGTCGGCAAGATCGTGATGCGCGAGGCGGCCGAGAACTGCAAGAAGGTCTCCCTCGAGCTCGGCGGCAAGTCGCCGAACATCATCCTGCCGGACGCCGACATCGACGCGGCGCTGAAGGGCGTGATGATGGGCATGTTCTTCAACCAGGGTGAGGTCTGCTGCGCCGGCTCGCGCCTGTTCGTCCACAAGTCGATCAAGGACGAATTCGTCGGCAAGCTGGCCGAGCACGCCAAGAAGCTGAAGGTCGGCAATCCGCTCGATCCCGAGACGCGCATGGGCGCGCAGGTCTCGGAAGAGCAATACGACCGCATCCTCGGCTTCATCAAGGCCGGCAAGGAGCAGGGCGCGAAAGCGCTGTGCGGCGGCGATTCGGCCCGCTCCACCGCCGGTGGCGGCAAGGGCTACTTCATCCAGCCGACCGTGTTCGACGGCGTGAAGGACGACATGAAGATCGCCCGCGAGGAGATCTTCGGCCCGGTCATCGCCGCGTTGCCGTTCGACGACCTCGACGAGATCGTCGGGCGCGCGAACGACACGCCGTACGGCCTCGCCGCGGGCGTCTGGACCAAGGACATCGACAAGGCGCATTACCTCGCACGCAAGGTCAAGGCCGGCACGGTGTGGGTCAACTGCTACAACCAGTTCGATGCCGCGTCGCCGTTCGGCGGCTTCAAGGAGTCGGGCTTCGGGCGCGAGATGGGCATTCACGCGCTCGAGCTGTACACGCAAGTGAAGAGCGTCTGGGTCCGCGTGCGACCGGGCAAGTGAGCAAGGCGAGTCCCGCGACACCACGCATCCCCGTGCGCGAATTCACTCTCGACGGTCCCGCCGGCCCGATGGAAGTCTGGCTGCGCGACGACTGCTCGACGGATTCGATGCGCGCGCTGCTGACCGATCCGCATGCGTTCGTGCCGGCGCCGAAGAAGCGCCGGCACGCGCGCAAGCTGTCGAAACCGCGCGCCGTCTACTCGTTCGAACACGGCGACGGCGCGGCGCGACGGCGCGTCTACTTGAAGTTCTATCGCGTCAAGGACGCGAAGGGCGCGCTGGAGGAAATGGTCCGCGGCTTTCGCGCCGGCCGCTCGCTGCGGGCCGCGTTGGAAGCCGAGCGACGCGGCATTCCCGTCGCCCCGCACGTCGGCGCCACGCGCAGCAAGCGCGGCGCGCCGCTGCCCCGGGAATCCGTGCTCGTGATGTTCGGCGTGCCGCACAACGCGGACGTCCGCACCGTGTTGAAACGAGACGTCGAACGCGGCAAGGCCCGAGCCGCGTTCGTCGCAGCGCTCGGCGCGTTCGTCGGCCACGCGCACGCGAAGGGACTGGTCCACGGCGACCTGAAAATCCGCAACGTGTTCGTGGTCGACGTCCGGACGCCGGCGTTCGCGCTCATCGACTTCGACCACGCGCTGTTCCCGCGCCCCAATTCGCAAGCGATGTGGATCGGCCAAGCGCACGACCTCCGCCGCTTCGTCGAGTCGTTGCGCAAGAAGGTCGCGCGATCGGAACTTCGGATCGCGTTGCGCGCGTACTTCCGGACCCGCCGACTCGACACGAAGGCGCGCCGCCGGTTGATCCGACGCTTGCGCACGCTGATGCGTTGACTACGAATCGGCCGGAAACGACGAGGCGCGCGGACCGCGAAGTCCGCGCGCCTCGTCGCGCATTCCGGGTCGATCAGCCGTTCGATCAGCCGCCGTCGCCGGTCGGCTTCTCGGTGGCGGGCTTGTCTGCGGGCGGCGGGGTCTCATTCGAACCTTCGGCCGCGGGTGCCGGCTCCTCGACCTTCGGTGCCGTTTCCTCAGGGCGCTTCTCGGGGAAGTCGGCGCCCTTCCGCACGAGATTCGCGAGCCGGTACGACATGACCTCGAAGATCTCGGGCTTGCCCGGCACGCGCAGATAGCGCTTGTTGCCGTCCTCGTTGCCGATCTCGAACACCAGGGGCTCGCCGCCCTCGCGCGTCACCGTCACGCGGTACTGCGCCGGCTCGAGGCCGAGTTCGGCCGCGCTCTTGTCACCGGCGTAGAAGCCATCGGCCTTCAATTCGGCGACGTACTTCGCCATCGAGTTGCCGGTGTAGCGCTCCATCAGACCGGTGACCGGCGTCTTGACGTCCCAATCGTCCTGATCGGATGCCTTCTCGCCGTTCAGCTTGCGCTCGACGACGACGGTCTCGTCCTTGGCCGCGATCTCGAACTTCAGCAGCGTGGCCGGATCGACCGCGAACACGGTCTTGTCGCGCCATGCTCCCTTCGCGTTGTCGTTGCGCACGAACAGATGGCGCGAGTCGGACGCGACGAGGATCACTTCCTTCGCGTCGACCGGCGTCCGCACGTACATGCCGCCGGCGCCGCGCGACGTCGATGCCTTGCCGATGATGAAGTGCGCAACGGACGCGCCGGTGTTCGACTTCGCCTCGAACTCGACCGCCTGATCGCCCGCGACCTGGAAATCGGCGTGCTTCGCCTCGTTCTGGGCCACGACGATGCCGGGCCGCATGTCGGCCAGGCGCCCGAGCAGATCGCCGACCGCCCGCTGGTCCGCCGGCGCGTCGCCCTCGCTGGCGACGACCCACGACGATCCCTTGCGGACCAATTCGGTGACGTTCGCGCCGCGCTTCAGCGTGATCGACGCGACCGCGTCCGCATTGGCCTGCGGGAACAGGCGATCGCCGCCGACCGTGTAGCGGGGCCGCGCGCCCTCGCTCGAAGCGAACCGATCGATCGCCAGCAACCCGCCTTGCGCGGCGAGCACGATCAACAGCACCGTGTTGAGCTTGTTCATGCCGCCCTCCCACTCTTCGCCTTCGTCACGAAGTAGATCATGATCCCGAATCCGAGGACGACGATCGGCATGCCGAGCATGCCGACGTACTTGAACGCGTTGCGCTGACCGGTCGAGTAATCGGCGCGCACCGCCGGCACGTCGATCAACTTGTTGCGGATCTCGGAGAGCTCGCCGCCGGTCGTCAGGCGCTCGACCAGCGTCGCGAAGAACTCGTTGTTCCCCATGCCGGCTTCGATCAAGTTGTTCGACAGCATGAAGCTCGAGCCGATCACGACGATCGTGGTCTCCGGCGAGTCCTTGACGACGAACACCGCCGATTGGGTGCCAGAGTTCTCCGGCGACGGTGCGGGCGCCGGGAGCTGACTGGCCTCGGGAGCGGGCGTCGTTCCGTCCGGAGCCGGCGCTGGCGCGGGCGACGGATCCTGGACGGCGTCGGCGATGCCGCCACCCGGCACGTCGCGCTCACGCACACCGCCGTCCTTCTTCGTCGGATCCGTCGCGGGCTTCGCATTCGGATCCTGCGCCGGAGCAACCTTCGATGCGTCCGGTGGCGCCGGCTCGCTCGGCTGCTCCGCCGGCGTCTCTTCGGCGCCGTCGTCGGACTCGTCGTCCGCTTCGTCGTCACCTTCGAGGTCTTCTGGCGTCAGGCCGAGATCGCTGGCCGAGGGCCCCGTCGAGGCTCCCGTCAGGTCCTTCGGCAGCGGCCGATTCGCGAAGTACGACGTGAAGCGGCCCTTCAGCACGCCGACGACGTCGAACTGCTTGAGATCGTCCGCCTTCATCGCGCGCCGCTGTTCGAGCAGGTTCTCGAGCGTCAGGTCGAAGAAGCCGGTCTGCTCCCAGGCGCCCGGTGAGGTGCGGCACAGCACGATCGGCTCGACGCCCGGCGGCGGCATCAGTTCGATGCCGGACGCGAACATCATCACGAAACGACCGAGGTTCGCGACCAACGCGGAGTCGGGGTCGAAGTACCGCGGCTGGATCTCCGGCACGTAGAACACGCGACGGCCGTAGCGGTCGGACGCCGCCTGCACGTCGAGCACGAGGTTCTTCTTCACGCCGAAGCCGTAGTGCTTGAAGAACTCGTCGTTCGACGCATCGCGTGCGGTCGGCAGCGGCATCTGGCCTTGCGGTGGTTCGATGCCCTCGGTCAGGAAGATGACCTTGCCGCCGCGCATGATGTATTGGTCGAGGTGGAACTTGTGGACGTCGCTCAACCCTTTGGTGTTGGCGACGACGAGCAGGCTCACGTGCTCCGGCACGGCGCTCGTCAACGGCACTTTCTCGACGGCGTATTGACGGCGCAGTTCGCTCGCGAGCGACCGATAGTCGTTGTCGATGTCGTGCAGGTCGCGCGGGAACTGGTCACGCATCTGCGCGAGCATTTCCGGCGGCAGACCCTCCGGCAATTGGTTGACGACGTTGAAGCCGATCGTGACCGTTTCGCTACGCGTCAGCCTGGTGATCGCGAGCGCGAGGTCGTACTCGAGGCGCGGCGGCTCCGCGACCGGGATGACCTCTTCCTTGCCGCCGTAATGCAGAGTCAGACCGCAGAACGGCTGGAACACGGTCATCGACGAACTGTCGGACGAGCCGAGCGGGATTTGCTGGATCCCCGCCTGTTGCGCCTCGCGCTCGATGTCCTCGTCTTCGCTCGGATCGCGGTAGTCGACTTGCAGCTTGCCGTTCGCCTGCGCGACGAACTCGTCGATCTTGTCCTTGATCTGGCGCGGCAGCAGCGACCAGCCGGGCGCTTCGCGGAACTGCTTCTCGGACAGGTAGACCTTCGCCGTGACGAGGTCGTCGAGACCGCCGAGCAGCTTCCGGGTCGCGTCGTTCAGCGTGTACACGCCGTCGCGCGTCAGGTCGACGCGGGCGTACTTGTCCATGCCGAGCCAATTGAGGAGGAACAGGTTCGCGGTGACCAGCACGATGCTGAGCGCGAACTGCGTACGACGCTGTTTCGGTGTGGAGGTCATGGCCTTGCTCCGTTCAGCGACGCTTCACGGCGGCGACGTTCAACATCAAGAAGAACGTCAACACCGAGAGGTAGTAGAGGACGTCGCGGCTGTCGACGACGCCACGTTCGATGTTCGAGAAGTGCGTTTGCAGCGAGAGCAGTTGCAAGAACTCGCCGATCGACGGGGGGAACACGTCCGCGACCGTCGGTGAACCGATCAGCGCGAGGACGAACGCGATGAACGCGCCGAGGATGAACGCGACGATTTGGCTCTCGGTGATCGCCGACGCGAACAGACAGATCGCGACGTACGCGGCGCCGAGGAACAACGCCCCGATGTAGCCGCCGACGATCGGTCCGGCATCGACGCTGGCCGCCGCCGTCATGCCGACGATGATCGGCAACGGAAACGTCAGAGCGAGCGCCACGGCGACCAGTCCGAACGCCGCGACGAACTTGCCGAGCACGATCTGCGCCTCGGACAGCGGCATCGTCAGCAGCGTCTCGAACGTGCCGATCTTGCGTTCCTCGGCCCACATCTTCATGCAGACCGCGGGCACGACGAACAGGAACGACCACGGCAGGAAATTGAACATGTCGCGCAGGGTCGCCGCGCGTTGCTCGAAGAAGTTGCCGAGGAAGAAGAACGCCCAGCCGGTCAGCGCCAGGAACACCACCAAGAAGACGTACGCGACCGTCGTCTTGAAGTAGGTCCTGAACTCTTTGCCGGCCACACACAGCACCGCGTTCATGCGCCGCCCTCCTTCTTCGCGCTCGAGGCGGACTGCGCGCCGATGGTCAGGTGAGTGAACACGTCCTCGAGGCTCTGGCGCTCGAGGCGCAGTTCACGCAGGACCCATTGCTCGCGCACCGCTGTCTTGAACAGTTCGTCGGCGACGCCGTCGTTGGCGCCGAGCGCCGTCAGATGCAGCAAGTCACCGACCTCGCCCTCGACGACGACCGAGCGCACGCCCTCGGCCTTCCCGAACGCCGCCGTCGCGCGCTCGCGGACCGCGCCGCGCACCGTCAACGAGAAGCGACAGCCGGTCTTCGCCGATTGCGTGACCAGGTGCTCCGGACGATCGTCGGCGACGATGTTGCCCTTGTTGATGATCAAGGCTCGCGAGCAGACGGCCTGGACCTCTTGCATGATGTGGGTCGACAGGATGATCGTCTTCTTCGCGCCGAGCTTCGTGATCAGCGCGCGGATCTCCTTGATCTGGTTCGGGTCGAGTCCGGTCGTCGGCTCGTCGAGGATCAGGAACGCCGGGTCGTGGACGATCGACTGCGCCAGCCCCACACGCTGGCGGTAGCCCTTCGACAGTTGCCCGATGGACTTGTGCGTCACCGACCCGAGTCCGCAGGCGTCGACCATTTCGTCGACGCGGCGCTTGCGCGCCGCCGTGTCCAAGCCGCGGATCTTCGCGGTGTAGTGCAGCGATTCGAGGACGCCGAGTTCTTCGTAGAGCGGCGCCGACTCGGGCAGGTAGCCGATGCGGCGCCGGGCCTCGATCGGTTGATTCAGCGCGTCGTAACCGGCGATCTCGATCTCGCCCCCATCGGGGTCGAGAAAGGTCGTCAGCATGCGCATCGTCGTGGACTTTCCCGCTCCGTTCGGGCCGAGCAAGCCGACGACTTCACCCTCTTTCACCTCGAACGAGATGTCGTTCACGGCGACGGTGGAACCGAACGTCTTGCGCAGGCGTGATACGCGGATCATCGCGTCGATCTCCCT
Source organism: Planctomycetota bacterium (assembly GCA_052034255.1). GTDB lineage: Bacteria > Planctomycetota > B15-G4 > B15-G4 > JADJEK01 > JADJEK01. The sequence continues at coordinate 36,709 of JBPOIU010000026.1, forward strand.
GGCACTTCGTGGACTGGCGGCAGAACCAGAGACTCTTACGGGCTGCCGCGCAAAGGTCAAGGTCCGGGGGCCGTAACGGCGTGAACGCCGCTCGTCCCCGAGGTCGTGAAGCGATCCCCCGCCCGCGGCGGAACGAGCGCGGACGCCGAGCGCGAGGAGGATCACCGCGGCGACCCGATGGAACGAGTCGCGGAGGCGATCCGGGAAAGCGATCGTCGTTCGCGGCCACTCCGACGCCGCGCGGGATTGACTCACGGCCTCTCGGCCCATGAGGAGCGACGGTGGACGCACGAGCGGGCGCGATCCGTCACAACCTGGCGAACGATTCGGCTCCGACACCCGGACCCATCGAACTACGGCCCGGACCCGTCCCCCACGGGATCGAACCTCAGCCGGCGTCCGGCACTCCGGCGATGCGACGGCGCGGATCGGTGAGCGCTCATTTAGTCTCCCGGCTCCATGCCACCCACGCTCGGCGTCATCCTCTGTGGAACCGGCGAAATCGCGGCGACGCACGTCGACGCGTTGCGTGCTTGTGGTCAGTTCACGCTGCGTGGAGTCGCAGGGCACGATCCGCGGCGCACGCGCGAGGTGGCGGCTCGGTTCGACGCCCCAGCGATCGACGACCTGGAACGTGCGCTGCGCGGGCCGGACGTCGATGCCGTCGTCATCGCCTCGGCGACGGACGCCCACCTCGATCAGCTGCGCGCCGCGGTCGCCGCGGGCAAACACGCCCTGGTCGAGAAGCCGTTCGCGCTGGACGTTCCCGCGGCGCGCGCGGTGGTCGACGCGGCGAACGCCCGCGGCCTCGTGTTGGCAGGCGTCTTCCAACGGCGATTCCTGCCGATCGCGGCCGAGCTGCGCGCCGCGTTCGCCGCGGGTGAACTGGGGCTCGCGCTGGGCGCGACCGCAGCGTTGGTGTGGAAGCGCCATGCGGCCTATTTCGAGGCGTCACCCTGGCGCGGCGATGCCGCGCGCGCGGGCGGCGGCGTCGTGATGATGCAGGGGATCCACACCATCGACCTGATGCGCTACGTCCTCGGCGAGGTCGAGACGATCGACGGCGCGACCGCCCGCGTGCGCGCGATCGCGGCGGTCGAGGACACAGCCGCGTTCTCGATGCGCTTCCGTTGCGGTGCGCTGGCGAGCGTGTTCGCGACGACCGCGGCACGACGGCGGGTTCCGCAACGCATCGCTTTCCATTTCGAGCGCGCGACCGTCGAGCTGGTCGGCGACGCGGTCGCGCTCGACACGCGTCGCGAGCCGCGCGACGGGATTCGCGGCTGGTTCGATCGTCGGCTTGCCGGTCGCACCGCAGGCTCGATGACGCGCCAGCGGTTGTTCGTCGAACTCGCCGCGGACTTCGCGCATGCGATCCGCACCGGCGAGCCGCCCCGCTCCCCCGCGCTGGACGCCCTGGCTTCGGTCGCCGTAGTCCAAAGTCTGTACAGCGCGAGAACTTGAGAAACTGCAGAACCTCGATGGGACCGGCCCCGTCGAAGCGGGTGGCTAACGTTTCGCGCGAGCTCGCTTGCGAGCCCTGGGGAAACGAAGCTCAGAACGCTGCGCCTCCCCGATCCCCCCCGACCGGGAGCCTCTTTCGACCGCCTTCGGGCGTCGCAAAAGAAATGCGTTCTGCGGAAGACGGCAGTCCGGCAGCTGCCGTCTTTCTTTTTTGCATGGGGCTTCGCCGCGGCGCGAAGGCGCGCCCCTGGCGATCACGCGCGTCGGGTCACGCCACCAGGATCGTGTTGCCGCCGGCCTCGACCGCGCGCCGAAGGCTGTCCTCCGCGTTCTTCAGGATCGAATCGAAGAACAGCGTGTTGTTCCCGGCGTAGGTCGCTCCCCCCACCGACAGCGTCACGCGCACTGGGCGTCCGTCGACTTCGAACGACGTCGCGGCGAGCTGCTCACGCACCCGTTCCATGATCGTCTTCATGCCGTCGGCTGGTGTGTGCGGAAGGATCAGCACGAAGCGATCCCCGAACCGGCCGAGGAAATCCGACGTGCGGCTGCTGCGCTGCACCAGACCGACGACCTTGTCGAGCATCTGGTCGCGGACCTTGTAGCCGTACAGGTCTTTCATCGTCTCGAGACGATCGACCTGGAAGACGCACGTCGACAGCGGATACCGGTAGCGCCGCGCGCGGCTGAACTCGATCTTCAGCAGATGTTGGATCTGCGCGTACGAGAACAACCCTGCTTCTGCGTCGAACGACGGCACCGAATCCTGATCTGGCATGAGCGCCCTCCGCGTCGGCCGCGCGCGCTGCGGCGATCACCGACCGGCGCAGAGCCTACGCTGCGGTGCGATGTCCGTCGCGCGAACGGCGCGCCAGCGGCACATCGCGCGCCGCTGGACGAGCCCGCTCGAGCCGACCGATCCGTAGATCGGTCGATTCCGGGTCGCGAAATGAATCCAAAGCCGTATTGAGCCCGCGCGGTGAGGAATTGCCGCTTCGCGGCCCGGCACGCCGTGCGTTCGGCTGTGGCGAAGTCCCCTGCAAAAATTTTCCCCCTTGCGGGGGAAAATCGAAATCCGCATCGCGCTACGCGAAGGGAGATGGCGGTTGGGGAGGGGAAGGCTCCCTCCAGCGCGCGTCGATGCAGAGTTCTATCGAGTCGGGTTCGAGCGTCTGCGTCGTGCTCGGCCGGCTTTCGTCCCGGCACCGGGAAGATACCACGCGGATCGCCGGAGGGCTTCTCGACTTCGATACAAAATCTAGACCGCATCCGTAGGCCCTGGGACGCAGAGTGTGCATTCGCGCGCAACCACTGATCGAATTGGTGTTTATCGTGATTCGAATGGCTGCAACGTCGTTGGCATCCCAGTCCCTCCTGTGGAGAACGATCGCTCGACTCTGGCGCGCGGGAATCTCGCCCGTTCTGATCGGCGAGCAGCTGCGCGCCACGACGAGCGACCCCATGGCTCATCGACTTGGCCATGCGCTGATCGACGGACGTTCGCTTGCGGATGGACTCCGCGCATGCATCGGGCTCGACATCGCCCCGGTGACGATCGAAGTCATCGACGCCGCGGAGCGCAGCGGCCGCGTGCCGGAAGTGCTCGATCAGATCGCGGATTCCACCGATGCGGCGCGTGCGTTGAGCCGGCGGGCCTTGGCGAAGGCGGCCTACCCGCTGCTCGTCTTCCACGTCGCGATGTTCGTGCGCTTGCCGGCGGCGCTGCTGAGCGGCAACCTCGGCACCCTCGTCGTTCCGACGCTGATCACGCTCGCGGTCGACACGCTGCTCGTCCTCACATACCGCTGGCTTTGGCTCGACACCGCGTCGGTCGTCGTCGACCGCATCGCACTGGCGGTTCCGCAGCTCGGTTCGATCCGCACCAGCGCCGATCTCCGCAGCTATCTCGACACCACGAACCACCTGTACGAAGCCGGCATCGGCTTGCCCGATGCCCTCCGTAAGGCCGCCGAGACGCTGCGCCGGCCCGCGCTGCGCGCGCGACTCGGGCGCGCGCTCCACGATCTCCCTCCCGAAGCGGACCCGTTCGCGCACATGCCGGTCGCGTTCCCGTCGCACGCGGACGCGTTCGGACTCCTGCGCACGGGCTTCCAGACCGGCGATCTGTCGGGATCACTCCGCCAACTGACGCGCGTCCTCGCGGACGCCGAGACCGAACGCTCGAACCGGTTCATCGGCTTGGTCGGCGGCGGGCTGTTCGCGGCAGCGGCGATCGTGGTCGCGATCACGGCGATCCGTTTCTACGGAGCGCTGTTCGCCGGCCTGCGTTGACGACACTCCGGCCGATGGGCTGCGCCGCCGACGGTGCGCGTGCGGCGGATGGGTTCAACGACCCGCGGCGCGACGACCGGCGATCAACTGGCCGAACCGCGGATCCGCGCGCAGCGCCGCCAAGTCGCCGTCCTTCGCCGCCCACGCCAGATCGCTGAATCCCGCGTCGACCGCATCGGCCAGCGATTCGATCGCGCCGTCTTTGTCGCCTTGGATCGAGCGGATGCACGCGAGGTTGTAGAACGCCCAGCGCTTCGCGGTCAGTTGCTCGGGGCGCTCGGTGATCATCCGGTACGCGCGCTCGGCCTCCGCGTAGCGATCGAGCTGTTGATGGTGGTACCCGAGCTCGAAGTACGCGTCCATCGCCTCGCCGAGCCGCCAGTCGAGCATCAGCTTGAGGTCGTTGTCCAACGCGGCTCCGCCGAACGACTCGGCGGACGCCAGACGCGCCTCGAGCTTCGCGATGTCTCCCGCGAGTTCGCGCGCACGTCGATCCAGCAACGTGATCTTCTGGTCGATCGGTTCGGCGATGCCGGCCTTCGCCAGGGCGAAGCGCGTGTACTGGCTCATGTTGGCGCGACGCAGCAGCATCTCCCGCGTCTCGTCGTACGTCCGATCGCGCGGGATCTGATCCTGGATCTCGATCTCGTGGTCCGGTCGGATCAGCAACGGCGACAGCACGCCGAGCAGGTCCGGCCGGCGCGGTTCATGCAGCGCGATGATCGCGAGGCTGCGCAACACGTCGTTCAGCCGCGGATCCCACGCGAGCCGCACGACGCGCTCGTACGCCAACGGATCGAGTTCGAACAGTTCGCGGAACTGACCGTCGTAGAAGCCCGGAATGCGACCGAAGTGCAGTCGCGCCTCGAGCACGACGACGATGCGCGCGTCCAGCAAGCGGCGGAACCGCTCGGCGTAGTCGATCGCCGTCGCCGCGCGCGCGCGATACGCGGGGATCCCGTCGGCGTGCGCAGCCACCGTCGCGATCAGGTGCTCCACCACCGTGGGATCGGTTTCCGCGCACAGGACGTCGACGGCCAGCGTCACGTCTTCGGCTCGGGTCTGTTCGACATCCGTCAACAGGGTTCGGAGTCGGTCGGCGCCGGCCGTTCGCGCCGAGACGGCGTCGCTTTGCAGCAGTCGCGCGACGGCGCTCAAGGCATCCGCGCGCGGCATCGCGTCCAAGCGCGCCCACGCAGCCTTGCGGACGTCGTAGTACGGGGAGGCGAGCTCGGGCCACTCTCGTTCGAGGCCGGTGGGCGCCGCGGCGACGGCGGTGCCGTCGGACGCCGCTCCGCCCCACGCGCTCAGGCTCGCGATCAACCAGCACGTGAACATCGAGACTCCGACTCCGCAGCGCTTGCATCCAGGCTATCGGCCAATCGAGTGCGTCCGGCACAGACTTTCGTGGCGCCCACGCGTCACCGCCGCGGCGTCGCCTTGTCGAACGCGAGGCGAGGCTGCGCGGAGCGCGCGCGGAACCCCGCGAGTTCCGCGAGTTCGTCGGGCTCGAGCGCCGCGCCTTCCGTCGTCCACCAATCCAGATAGCGCACCGGATCGTCGGCCAGCAATTTGCCGGACAAGCGCCGCAGCGCGGCGACGACGGGCCGGCGGCGCCGGTCGTCCAACGACGGAGCCGCACGCGCCATGAGATCGAGCCCGGCATGCAGGTCGGCCTCGGGCAGTCCCATCGCCAGCACGAAGATCGACGCCGGCTGCGGCGGTGCCTCGCCGCCGAGCGCGTCACGCAGCTGATCGAGCCCGTCCACCAGCAGATGCGCATCATCGGCACGGAACACGCGCGCGCTCGCCTCCGGGAATTGCAACGGGTCGTAGCGCCGATCGCTGCTGCTCGAGATCAACGCGACCGGGCGCAGGATCGCCGAGACGACGACGCGACGCATGACGACGTCCGGCATCGCTTCCTGCTGCAGCGTGGTCTCGATCGTCTCGCGCGCCCCGGGCGCGAGCACCAGATCGTGATCGAGCGGAACGTCGAAACTCGCCTCGGCGCTCCACTCGGAACCCCGGCCATCGGCGTCGTCGGCTTTCCATTGGACCGTCAGCGTCGAGGACTCGCCGGACTGCAGCGTCGCGGCTTCGAACCACGATCGGTGCTCTCGCGGCATCGTCAACGTCTCGGAACCGAGATTCACGAGCGTCATCGTCACCACGGCCGTGTCCCCGAACGTATAGCGCTCGCGATCGAAGGCCAGCTCGAGGAACAACGGATGCCGGCGGTGGAAGCGCTGCTTGCGCGCGAACGCCGCGGAGGCTTGGAAAGCGGCCCGCATGCTGGCGGGCGGCTCGCGCTCGAGCGCGGCAGCGACCGCTTCGACCGCTTCGTCCTCGCGTTCTTCGGCGATCAAGGTGTCGATGCGCGTCAGCTCTTGGCGCCAGACCTCGTCGTCGACGGGTTGCGGGCGCTGCGCGAGGATCATCGATCCGTCGCCCAGGGAGTCGCCCGTACAGCCCGTCATCGCGAGCATCGCACAGAGCGCGAGGAGGGCGCTGCCCCACCCTCGCGCGAGATCGGAACGCGGCGCGGAATCGACGAGACGCATGCGCAGAGCATGCTCGCGCGGCACCTTCAACGCAACCGGCGACCGGCGCATGGCGCGCTCGATCTTCGCTCCCCTTGGCCTGCAACGCGAACGGGCCGCGGAGGTCGTCCCTCCGCGGCCCGTTCACTTCGGCCCTTCGGCCGATGCGTCAGCTCGCGCTCGGCTCGTCCGCGGCCGGCTCGGCTGCCGGCTCGTCGGGCTTCACGTTGGCGTTCGCGATTTCCTCGGGCGGCTGATCGACGTTGATCATCGAGAGACCGATCTTCCGCTCGTCGACGTCCACCTTGAGGATGCGGACGTTGACCTTCTGACCGGGCTTCACGACCTCTTCCGCCGAGTTCACCTTGCGCTTCGACAGCTCCGAGATGTGGAGCAGGCCTTCCAGCCCGTCCTCGAGCTCGACGAACACACCGAAGTTGGTGATCTTCATCACCGAGCCGCCGACGACGTCACCCACGCCGTACTTGCGCGGGATCTCGTCCTTCCACGGATCGGCTTCGAGTTGCTTCAGACCGAGGGCGACACGCTTCTTCTCGCGGTCGACCGAGAGCACCACGGCGCGGACCGTGTCGCCCTTCTTCAGCATCTCGCTCGGATGCGAGATCTTCTTGGTCCACGACATGTCGGACACGTGCAGCAGACCGTCGATGCCCTCTTCGAGCTCGATGAACGCGCCGTAGTTCGTCAGGTTGCGGACCGTGCCTTCGATGACCGTACCGACCGGGTAGCTGTCCTCGACGGTCGTCCACGGGTTGACCTCGCACTGCTTCATGCCGAGCGAGATCTCCTGCTTCTCCTTGTTGATGTCGAGGACCTTCACCTCGACGCGATCGCTGATCTGGACCATCTCCGACGGATGGTTCACGCGACGCGTCCACGACATCTCGGAGATGTGGACGAGGCCTTCGATGCCGTCCTCGAGCTTCACGAACGCGCCGTACGGCATCAGGTTGACGACTTCGCCGACGTGCTGCGAGCTGACCGGGTACTTCGCGTCGATGTTCGTCCACGGCGAAGCCTGCAGCTGCTTCATGCCGAGCGCGATACGGCCACGCTCCTTGTCGAACTTGAGGACCTGGACCTCGACGTCCTGGTCGATCTTCAGCAGTTCGCTCGGGTGGCTGATGCGGCCCCACGTCATGTCCGTGATGTGCAGCAGGCCGTCGATGCCGCCGAGGTCGACGAACGCGCCGAAGTCGGCGATGTTCTTGACGACACCCTTGCGGATCTGACCTTCGGTCAGCGTCGACAGCAGGTCGGCGCGCTGACGTTCACGCTGCTCTTCGATCAGCTTGCGGCGCGACACGACGATGTTCATGCGCGCTTCGTCGATCTTGATGATCTTGCACTCGATCTCGCGACCGATGAACTCGGCGATGTCGCCGGTGCGGCGCAGCGAGACCTGCGATGCCGGCAGGAACACCGGCACGCCGATGTCGACCAGCAGGCCGCCCTTGATCTTGCGGACGACCGTGCCCTTGACGACGTCGCCTTCGCGATGCGTCGAGATCACGCGTTCCCAACCGCGGATGCGGTCGGCCTTGCGCTTGGACAGCGAGATGAAGCCCGTGTTGCTCTCGATCTCCTCGAGCAGCACTTCGACTTCGGTGCCCGGCACGATCGCGGACGGATCCTCGAACTCTTGCAGCGGGACCAGGCCCTCGGACTTGTATCCGATGTCGACGAGCACTTCGTCGCCCACGATCTTGATGACCTTGCCCTTCACCACCGTGTCGATGGCGAAGTCCTTCACCGAGTTTTCGTAGAGCGCGGCGACCTCTTCGGTCGTGGTCGAACGCATCGCGTCCTCGACGGCGCGCGCGAGGTCGTCGGCCTTGATCGCGAACTGCTTGATCAGATCTTTCGGCATGAACTCGTTTCCCACGCGACTCCGGCGGAGCCGCGACCCGGATTGTCCGCCGGGAGCGGTCAGGACTCACGACGACGCGCAGCTCGCTCCACGTCGGAGCTCGCATCCACGCGCGCGACCACGGTCCTGGGTGGTCGCCGAACGCTCGGCGCGACCGCTCGTCAGACGGGCGTCGCGCGTTGGTTCGACTCCAGGGACGACGACGGTGTTCCCGCCGCCAACTCCCGAATCGCCGCTTCGACCCGCGAGGTGATCTCGTCACGACTCGTTCCGGGCGCGAAGTAGAGCGGAACACCGTACCGAACGCGCACCTTGCGGAACAGACGCGGCAGCGTCTTTCCTTTGGGCCATGCCCGGAAGGTCCCGTCGATGTAGAGCGGGAACACGGGCACTCCCGTGGCCCGGACGATCATCCCAATGCCGCCCCGAAATGGCTGTAGAGCGCCATCTTGCGTTCGGGTGCCCTCGGGGAACATCAGAACGGCCTCGCCGCGGTCCAGCGCTTCTTCGATGGCTCGGATCGCGCCGCGGTCGCCTTCGCCACGTCGGATGTCCACGATCCGGATGGCCGCGGTGAACAGGCGATACAGCACGCTGCCGCGCAACGTGCCGCGGGCGAGGAACGTCAACTCACGCCGCAGGGCTGGGACCAGCGCCATCGGGTCGTAGATCGACGCGTGATTGGCGACGACGAGGACTCCGCCGTCCTGCGGCAGGCGTTCACCACCCTGCGACGTCAGGAAGTGGAACACCTTCATCCAGAGTCCGGCGGCGGTCGCGATCACGCGGTCGCCGAGTCTCACGGCGGGCCCTCACCGCGCACGTGCTGCAGCAGGTGCGCCACGGTTTCCTCGAGCGTCCACGTCGTGGTGTCGAGGCCGAGGACGCCATC
>JBPOIU010000019.1:0-72508 GCA_052034255.1 Planctomycetota bacterium
GTATCAGCGGATCGCCGCATCCGTGCGGAACGAGCGAGAGGCCGGGGGCCAGGGCCGGCTGTCGTGCCGGGTCCGGGGACCTATCTGGCGACGGAGTGGGCTGGAGCCTGGCGGCTTTGAGACCAGGGAGAAGTGCGGCTCGCGCCTTTGGCGCTCCATCGCTTCGGTGGAAGGCAGCGGTACCCGGACGATGACGGGGACGGAGGCGCCTCCGTCCCCGATGTGTCCCCCGTCTGTCCCCTTTGCGCGCGGATCGCCGCATCCGTGCTTCGCGACTAGAGGCCGGCGGTCAGGGCCCGCCGTCGTGCCGGGTCCGAGCACCTATTCGGCGATGGAGTGGGCTGGAGCGCGCCGGCTTGGAGATTCGGGAGAACCGCGGCTTGCGCCTTTGGCGCTCCGGGGTGGCGATTGAAGGACTGGGCTTCGTCCGGGTTGCGGCGGCGAGCTTTGGGCTGTCACGCACTAAGCACTTATTTATCCTTTGGTTGCGTTCGCTCTGGCGAATGAGGGCCGCTCTTGCTCGCCGCGCTCGTCTTGTTGTTCGGCTTTTGTTCGGTTAGGATTCCGCTCTCCCCGATCCCGCGGTCCCCCCCTCCGTTCATGGACTCCTCCGCGCAACGTGCTGTCTCCTCGTCCTCGGTCACGCCTTGGTCGCCTGCCGAGATGGCCGGGCGATTGGTCGAGGTCTGCGGTTCCGCTCGCTTGGCCGCCGCGTTCATGTTGATCCTCGCCGCGCAACAGAAGCGTGAGCCCGTGGCCTGGATCACTTGCGCCGAAGGGTTCTTCTTTCCGCCCGACGCTGCCGACAGCGGCGCCGACCTCGAGGCTTTGCCGATCGTTCGCGTTCCCGATGCGATCAGCGCCGGCCGCGCCGCCGACCTTTTGTTGCGCTCCGGCGCGTTCGGCCTCGCCGTGCTCGATCTCGACGCACACGGCGAACTGCCGATGCCGCTGCAATCGCGGCTCGTCGGACTGGCGCAAAAACACCGCGCCGGAATCGTCTGCCTGACCGACAAGTCCGCGCGCGACGCGTCGCTCAGCTCCCTCGTGTCCCTACGCGTCGAGACCTGGCGCAAGCGCCAACCCGACGGCCGATTACTTTGCGGCGTGCGCGCGCTGAAAGACAAGCATCGCGGCCCCGGCTGGGAACACAGCGAGCTGTTGCGCGGCCCACCCGGGCTGCGGTGACGCGTCGCAGGGTGCGCGTGTCACGAAAACCGCGTGACACCCGCGCCGCGCCCCGGATGCCCTGGGCGCGATCGACCCGAAGCTCCGCATTTCGTCCCGCGGAGTCGCGTCGTCCACGGATCCAGGAGTCATCCGCTGATGCTTCTCTCGTTCCCCGCGCGCCCGACGACGCTCGCCGCCGCGCTGCTGACGTTCGCTTCGATCTGCACCGTGACCACGGCGCAGACACCCATCGCCCCAAACCAACCGGCCGGCGAAGCCAAGGCAAAGCCCCTGCCGGATACGAACGCGAACGGGCTGCCGATCGACCAGGGCGCCGGCACGTTCACCCCGATCGAACTCGACGACGAACTGCCCTACCCGGGCAAGGGAACGACGCTCGCCAGCCGCAACGGCGACAGCCGTGTCGACGCTCCGCAAAGCGATCGCTTCTGGCTCGGCTTCGCCGCTGGCACGAAGACGCCGAGCTCCGACGAAACGATCGACCCGCGCCTGCTGGCCGCGATCGACGGTCTCGGTGGCGATGCGCGCCCCGGCGCGTTCGTCTACGGCTTCGTGATGCTGAGCAAGCGCCTGACGGCCGAACGGGATCAAGAACTGACGAACCTCGGCTGCCGCACGCTCGGCACGCATCCGTGGGCCTGCATCAAGGTCGCGCTGCCGATCGAGTCGGTGACGACCGTCGCGGCGTTGCCGTTCGTGCGTTGGGTCGGCGTCGCCGATCCGTGGCAGAAGCTGCACCCGAACTTCCAAGCGCAACTGGTGACGGCGCAAAGCGCCGAGCCGCTGGCGCTGTACGTGAACGTGTTCGAGTCCGACCTGAACCCCAATTCGACGTTCGAACGCGTCGGTCGCGTCGAAACGTACGACCCCGGCAGCACTGAACTCGAGCTCGCACCGGAGACGTCGACGGCGCTGCGTTGGCAGAGCCGCGGGTGGCAGGAGGAGCGCCTCACCGCACTCGGTGTCGAGGTCGTCGAGTACGTCGACTCGATCCGCGCGTTCCGCGTGCGCGCCACGCCGGAACGCGTCGGCGATCTGGTCGCGCAGGACTTCGTGTTGTTCGTCGAAGCCGAACAGCCGGCGACGCTGGGCCACGAAGAGACGATGCCGTTGATCGGCGCCGACTACACGCGCCAGTTCTACGACGGTGGCACGAACGGCGTCGCCATCACCGGCATCGTCGACTCCGGCATGGAGATCTCGCACGAAGCGCTGTCGTCGCACTACTCGTGGGGCTTCGACCTGACGACGAATGGCGACGGCAACTTCGAGGACTCGTGCGGTCACGGCTCGCACTGCATCGGCACGATCCTCGCCGATCCGCCGACCGCGAACGTTCGCTTCCGCGGCGCCGCATACCGACTCGGCTCCCTGCCGACGAAGCGCTTCCGCAGCGCGAAGATCTTCGACCAGGAAGTCGGCGATCCGTGTGCGTGGAACACGTCGTCCTCGATGGCGACGATCTTCGGCACGATGCGCGGCAACGTCACCGACTCGAACAACAACGTGTCGGGCCCGCCGCACGTGATCAACCACTCGTGGGGCAGCGGCCCCGGCTCGCCGAACGCCTGGATCGGCACCGAGGCCGACGCGCGCGCGGTCGACGACGAGATCTGGTCGCAGGACCAGCAGCACATCTTCATCGCGCACAACTACGGGCCGAACCCCGGCACGGTGTCGCAGCAGGGCGCCTCGAAGAACAACCTGACCGTCGGCAGCATCTCCGACTTCGTCGGCACGACCGGCGATCCCGGCAACAACGCGAACAGCTCGGGCCGCGGTCCGTGCGGTGACGGCCGCTGGAAGCCGAACGTCTGCGCGCCGGGCACGTCGATCCTGTCGGTGAACTCGAACGACCTCGACGGCTACACGTCGAAGTCCGGCACGAGCATGGCCGCCCCCCACGTCACCGGCGTCGCGTCGCAGCTCGTCGATCACTACTCGTTCGTGCGCTATGAGCCGGCTCGTCTGTCGGCGCTGATGATGGGCACGGCGACGACGAAGGACGATCAGGTCTACACCACGCCGAGCGATGCGAACCTCGACAACTACGGCGCGGGCCGCATCGACGCGTACCGCGCGCACTTCCCGGACAGCGAGGCTCTGTTGCTGAACTGGGGCTTCGCGCAGGGCTTCAGCGGCTTCCAGTCCGGTGACTTCACGGTCGACGCCGGCGCGACGCGCCTCGTCATCGTGATGCACTACAAGGAACCTGCCGCCTCGGCCGGTGCGAGCCAGGCGCTCGTCAACGACTTCGACCTCTACGTCGATCGCGCGCCGTTCGACGCGGCCGGCAACGCCGGCGAGTACGTCGCGCAGCAAAGCGGCATCGACAACACGGAGATCCGCATCGTCGACAACCCGCCGGCCGGCACGTACCGCTGGAAGACGTGGCCCGCGAGCGTCGGCCTGACCGGCGTCGCGAAGATGAGCATCAACGTCAACGTGATCTACGGCGACACGACGCCCGACGGAACGCTGACGCTGACGAAGAACACGAACTACGTGCAGCCGAACGAAGACGTGCAGATCACGGCCACCGTGACCAATCCGTCGTTCATCGCGTCGGGCGTCTACCTCGACACGACGAGCCACGTCGGCGCGAACTTGCAGAACGCGACGACGACGCTCGAGGACGGCGTGGTGACGAACTTGACCGACAACAACGGCCCCGATCCGGGCTTCGATCTGTTGCTCGGCAACGTGATCCACGACAACTCGCGCGCCGCGAAGTGGACCGTGCGGTACTCGACCGAAGGTACGAAGACGTGGACGACGCAGGCGCGCTCGGACAACTGGGTCGACGAGACCGACAGCACGACCGTCATCGTCGACGGCACGGCGCCGAACCTGCCGACGAACCTCGGTTCGTCGACGCACGCGGTGAACGTGTGGTCGAACGATCCGTCGATCACGTACACGTGGTCGCTCGCGACGGACGCGTTGTCGGGAGTCGACGGCTACGGCGTGTTCGCGACGTCGACGTCGTCGGCGCCCGGCAACACCAAGGACATCGAGAACGTGTCGAGCTGGTCCGAGACGATCGCGTCGACGACGGCCTCGCGCTGGTTCAACATCAAGTCGGTCGACAACGCCGGCAACTGGAGCAGCTCGTTCGCGTCGGTCGGCCCGTTCAAGATCGACCTCGATCTACCGAACCCGGCCTCCGGCCTGACGTCGAGCACGCACGCGACGAACGTGTGGTCGACGAATCCGAACATCACGTTCAACTGGACGGCGGCGACCGACGCGCACTCGGGCATCGGCGGCTACGCGCATCAACTGTCGTTCTTCATCGCGCTCGCGCCCGGGAGCACGCCGACGATCGGACCGACGACGTCGACCACGTTGAACACGACCGGCGGATCGTCCGTCTATTTCACGCTGCGTTCGATCGACGCCGCGGGCAATGCCGACGACGCCTGGCTCACGGCCGGTCCGTACAAGATCGACCCGGTCGCGCCGACGACGCCGACGAACGTGACGTCGACGACGCACACGGTGAACGCGTGGTCGCAAGCGACCTCGATGACGTTCACGTGGACGGCCGCGACCGACGCGTTGTCGGGCATGGCGGGCTACGTGACGGCGCTGACCCAATCGCCGCTGACGACGCCGGCCGGCGCGGTCGACACGATCGCGGCGACGAAGACGGTGAATGCGACGTCGTCGCCGAATGGTTGGTGGTTCCACGTCCGCGCGCGTGACGTGGCGGGCAACCTCGGTCCGGTCGTCCACCTCGGTCCGTTCTTCGTCGACACTGGCACGCCGGTGATCTCGGCGGTGACGATCGACAACGGCGCGCCGGCGACGACGGCCGCGGCGGTCACCCTGCAAATCGCGGCGAGCAACGCGACGTCGGGCGTGAACCGCATGCGGTTCCAGAACGACGGCGGCGTGTTCTCGGCGTGGGAGCCGTTCGCGGCGACGAAGTCGTGGAACCTGACCAACAACGGCGGTTCGACGAGCTTCGGCACGCGCACGGTGACGGTGCAGGTCGAGGATCTGGCGGGCAACGTGATGACCGCGAGCGACTCGATCTACCGCTACGTCGCAGTCGAGTACTTCGGCCAGGCGTGCGCGGGTCAGCTCGGTGAGCCGAAGTTCGGCATCGACGGCATCCCGGGCTTGAACCAGCCGATCACGTTCGCAGTCGAGAACACGCTGGCGACGACGGGCCTGCTCTACCTCGGTCTGTCGAAGACCAATTGGTCGGGCACGCCGCTGCCGCTCGTGATCCCGAACAGCGGCTGCTTCGTGAACATCTCGCTCGACCTGCTCTTGGTGTCGGGCCCGCTGTTCACGATCCCCGCGGTGATCCCGAACGAGCCCGCGGCAGTCGGCATCCCGCTGCACTTCCAGTGGTTGCTCGGCGGCGATCCGGCGGCGAGCGTCGTGACGACGAAGGGCGCGACGATGGTGATCTCCGGGTTGTGAGCTGAAGGTGAGACGATGAGCCCGACACGGCCCCGGCCTCCGCGAGGTGACCGGGGCCGTGTCCGTTGATGGCGAGCATCGTGCCGTCGCTGCGGTTTTTGCTCCCTGCTCTTCCTGCTCTCCCTGTTTCCACTGCCACCTGCACCCCTCGGGACCTGCCTCCCTCGTTCGTTGCTCCAATGAGCTCCGCTGGGAGGCAGGGGACAAGGGGTGCAGGTGGCAGTGGAAGCAGGGGAGCAGTGGAAGCAGGGAGAGCTGGGATCTGTCCGTCCGGGCACATGGGTGACAGTCCCCCCCGAAAACACTGTTCGCCTTTCGTTCGGTCTCTAAACTCTCCCTCCCGGCGGACCTCCTTGGGGTGGTTCCCGGGCTTCATCCCGGGACGGGAGAGAGTCCGTGCCTCGCCTCGCCTGCGTCGACGTCCCCGAATTGCCGATCCAGCTGCTGCTGCGCGCGCGGCCGGAGTGGGCTCGCGGTCCGGCCGCCGTCGTCGATCGCGATCATCCGCAGGGGGTGCTGCTGTTCGTCAACGAGCACGCGCGCAAGCTCGGCATCCTGCCGGGCCAGCGCTACGCGGCGGCGTTCGGGCTCAGCGTCGATCTGCATGCCGCGGCGATCGAACCGCACGAACTCGACGCCCAGGTCGAAGCGATCGCGCGCGCGCTGATCGCGTTTTCGCCGCGCATCGAACCGATGCGCGAACGACCCGGCACGTTCTTCGTCGACGCGAGCGGCCTGACTTGGCTCGAGCCGTCGCTCGAGCGCTGGGCCACGCGCCTCGTCGACGCGTTGCGCGCGGAGCGCTGGACCGCGGTCGCGGCCGTCGGCTTCACGCGCTTCGGCACCTTCGCGACCGCGCAGATGCAGGTCGCCGCGCGCAAGTCGACGCACGTGTTCGCGACCGCCGAGGCCGAGCACGCGTTCGTCCAGCGCGCGCCGCTGTCGCGCTTGGCGCTGCCGGCGACGTTGCGCGATCGATTGACGCAATTGGGCGTCACCACGGTCGGCGCGTTCGCGGCGCTGCCCGCAACCGGCGTGCGCGCGCGCTTCGGCGCCGACGCCGCACTGCTGCATGACCTCGCGCACGATCGCGTGTTCGAGCCGCTGCAACCGATCACTCTGCATGAGCCCGCGCGCAGGCGCGTCGTGTTCGATCTGCCGGTCTACGACACGAGCAGCATCCTGTTCGTGCTGAAGCAGGCGCTCGAAGCGCTGATCGAGTCGTTCGCGGCCCGCGATCACGCGCTGACCACGTTCACGATCTCCTTGAAGCCCGAACGCGGCGGCCCCGATCCGGTGATCGCGACGCTGCAGCCGGCGCAACCGACGCTCGACGTGCATCTGTTGCTGCAACTCGCGACGCTGCACTTCGAACGCACGCCGCCGGCGGAAGCACGCGGCGGCATCGAGGAGATCGTGGTCGAAGCGACCGCGGTCCCCGCGCGCGCCGAAACACTCGCGTTGTTCAAAGAGCACGCGACGCGCGATCTGGAGGCCGGCACACGCGCGCTCGCGCTGGTGCGCAGCCGCTTCGGCGACGGCGCCGTGCGCCGCGTCGCGTTGCGCGAAGGCCATCTGCCCGAAGCGAGCTTCCAGTTCGAGCCCATCGACCGCCTCGCCGTGCCGGCGCCGACGCCGATGCTCGAGCATCGCGCGATCCGACGAGTCTTGACCACGCCCGTGCCGTTGTCGCCTCCGCGCCGACATCAGCACGACGACGGCTGGATCGCGCACGATCTGCGCCAAGGCCCCGTCGTCAAATGCGACGGGCCCTACGTGATCTCGGGCGGCTGGTGGGCACGCGAGATCGAACGCGAGTACGCCTACGTCCACACGCTGCGCGGCGACGTGCTGTGGGTCTACCTCGACACCAAGCGCAGACGCTGGTTCCTGCACGGCGAGCTGGGGTGAGCCGTGATTCCCTACGTGCCGCTGTGGGTGAAGTCGAACTTCTCGTTCCTCGATGGGGCCTCGCACCCCGACGAGCTCGTCGAAGCCGCGCACGCGCTCGGATTGCCGGCGCTGGCGCTGACGGATCGTGACGGCGTCCACGGCGTGGTCCGCGCGCACATGAAGGCGAAGGAACTCGGCCTGCCGCTGCTGATCGGCGCCGACGTGTCGATCGACGACGGCAGCCAAATCGTGTTGCTCGCGCAAACGCGCGCCGGCTACGCGCACCTGTGTCGCCTGCTGACCGCCGGTCGTTTGCGCAGCGCGAAGGGTGCGTCCGTCGTGTCGTGGGACGAAGTGTGTACGCACGCGGACGATCTCATCGCGCTGCTGTCGAGCACGCGGTCCGCGCTCGTCGCCGCGGTGGAGCCACGCACGACGCTGGAGCAGTTGAAGGATGCGTTCCGCGATCGCCTGCATGCGCTGCTCGTGCGGCATCGCTGCGCCGACGAAATGCGGCTCGAGGAGCGACTGCGCCACCGTGCTGCACGCCTCGAGTTGCCGATCGTCGCCGGCCACGAAGTGCTCTACCACGCACCCACGCGTCGGCCGCTGCATGACGTGCTCACGTGCATCCGGCACAAGGTCAAACTGACGACCGCGGGCCGCCGCATCCGCCCCAATGCGCTGCACGCGCTGTGTTCGCCGACCGCGTTCGCGAAACTGTTCGCCGACGATCCGTCGGCGATCGTCCGCACCCACGAGATCCGCGAGCGCTGCACGTTCTCGCTCGATCAGCTCCACTATCGCTATCCGTCGGAGCGCCTGCCGGACGGCAGGACCTCGGCGCAGCACCTGCGCGCCGTGACGATGTCGGGCGCCCACGGCCGCTACGGCGGCACGATCCCCGACGTGGTCCGCGCGCAGCTCGACAAAGAGCTCGCGCTCATCGTCGAGCTCGACTACTGCGGCTACTTCCTGACGATGGTCGAGATCGTCGCGTTCTGCCGCGGACGCGGGATCCTGTGCCAAGGCCGCGGTTCGGCCGCCAATTCGGCGGTCTGTTATTGCCTCGGCATCACGGCGATCGATCCGGTGCGCATGGGATTGCTGTTCGAGCGCTTCCTGTCGCGCGAACGCCATGAGCCGCCCGACATCGACCTCGACATCGAGCACGAACGCCGCGAGGAAGTCATCGCGCACGTCTACGCGAAGTACGGCCGCGAGCGCGCCGCGATGGTCGCGAACGTCGTGCGCTATCGGCCGCGTTCGGCCGTGCGCGACGTCGGCAAAGCGCTCGGCTTCGAAGAGCTGCAACTCGATCGCTTGTCGAAATTGCTGTCGCACCACGGCGACGTCGAGCCAGCCGCGCTGATCCAAGCCGGCTTCGACCCGCAAGCGCAAAGCGTGCGGCAATTGCTCGAACTGTCGAACGAACTGCTCGATGCCCCACGGCATCTGTCGATCCATCCGGGAGGCTTCCTGCTCGGCCACGAACCCGTGCACGATCTCGTCCCGATCGAGAACGCGACGATGGAAGGCCGCACCGTCATCCAATGGGACAAGGACGACCTCGAACACATGAACCTGTTCAAGGTCGACTTGCTCGCGCTCGGCGCGTTGACGCAACTCCATCTGGTGTTCGACATGCTGCGCGAACATCGCGGCGTCACGTTGTCGATGGCGAGCATCCCCGCCGACGATCCGGCGACGTTCGACATGATCGGCCAGGGCGACACCGTCGGCGTGTTCCAGATCGAGAGCCGCGCGCAGATGGCGATGCTGCCGCGCTTGCGGCCGCGCAACTTCTACGACGTCGTCATCGAGGTCAGCATCGTGCGGCCCGGGCCGATCTCGGGCGGCATGGTGCATCCGTACCTGCGCCGTCGCCGCGGTGAAGAACCCGTGGTCTATCCGCATCCGAGTCTCGAACCGGTGCTCGAACGCACGCTCGGCGTGCCGCTGTTCCAGGAACAAGTGATGCGCCTCGCGATGGTCGCGGCCGACTACACGCCGGGCGAGGCCGACCAGTTGCGCCGTGACATGGCTGCGTGGCGCAAGACCGGCCGCATCGAAGGCCATCACCATCGACTCGTCACGCGCATGAAGGCGAAGGGCATCGCCGAGGAGTTCGCCGAACGCGTGTTCGAGCAGATCCGCGGCTTCGGCGAATACGGCTTTCCCGAGAGTCACGCGGCGAGCTTCGCGTTGATCGCGTACGCATCGGCGTGGCTGCGACGTCATTACCCGGCCGAGTTCACGTGCGGGCTGCTGAACGCGCAACCGATGGGCTTCTACTCGGTGTCGACGATCGTCGAGGACGCCAAGCGCAAGGGCGTCTCGATCGAACCGGTGTGCGCGCTGCGCAGCGCGTGGGACTGCACGCTCGAGCCGCTGGACGCGACGCGCACGCGCTTTTCCGTGCGCATGGGATTGCGCTTCGTCAAAGGCTTGCGACGCGCGGAGGCCGACGCGTTGATGCAGCGCCGTACCGCACTCGACGACGCCGATCGGCGCGACTTGGAACGCTTCACGCGTCGCGTCGCGCTCGACGAAGGGACGGCGACGCGGCTCGCGGAAGCCGGCGCGTTCGCCGTGTTCGCGCGGGATCGCCGCGATGCGCTGTGGACCGTCACCGGGCGCGCGGGCGAACGCGACTTCACCCTCGATCTGATCGCGGACGAGCCGACTCCGGCGCTCTCCCCGTTGCATCCCGCCGAGGAAATCGTCTGGGACTATCGCGCCACCGATCACAGTCCGCGCGGCCATCTGCTCGCGCCGCTGCGTGCGGCGCTGCGGAAGCTACGCCTGCCCGACGCGAAGGCCGTCCACGCGACGCGCGACGGCGCGCGCACGCGCTACGCGGGCGTCGTGATCTGCAGGCAGCGCCCCGGCACGGCGAAGGGCGTCGTGTTCCTGACGCTCGAGGACGAGAGCGGCTTCGTCAACGTCATCTGTTGGGCGAAGGTGTTCGATCGCTTCGCGCTGCTGATCAAGACTAGTTCGTTCCTCGGCGTCGCCGGCCGCGTGCAGAACGAAGAAGGCGTCGTGCATCTCGTCGCCGACGAGTTCTTCCTGCCGAAACTCGCGCTCGGAGTCCCCGAGGTCGGCAGTCGCGATTTCCATTGAGGGAACGATCGAACGCTCGACGAGCGCGCGTGCCGATCACGAGCCCAACACCCAACCGTCGCAGACGAACGATCCCCAGGTCCTGACCCCGTCATGCAATTCGCCGCGCACCCGCGCATCCGCGAGCGAGTCGAGCTTCGCACGTCGCAACGCCATCGCCGGTGGCTCGCGGCGCGTCCAGACGCCTTCATAGAAGCGCCGCACGAACTCGGCCGTCGCGTCGTCCGGAATCGGCCAGAGCGAACCGATCACGTGCCTCGCACCGGCCTGTCGCAGCGACCGACGCAACCCGAGCACGCCCTCGCCGAGCGTCGGCGTTCCCGCTCCGGATGAACACGCAGCGAGGAACACCAAATCCGCAGCCCGAAGATCGAGCCAACTCGCGTCGAAGTCCGTCACCGACGAACACCCCTCGCCATCGACTTCGGGTGCCAGAACGAGACCTGAACGAGCGAACGCCGCGGACGTCCCTGAGCGGAAGAACCCATGGGTTGCCAGATGAACGAAGCGCCGGCCACCCACGGCCCCACGGAACATCGATGCGCACGCTCCGCGGCCGCTGAGAACGAGGCGCTCACCTGCGTCGGCGAACTCGCGCGCGTGCAACGCTTGAACTAGATCGACCTCGCGGCGCGTTCCGGAAAGAGCTCCCCACTCCCCCGCGTAGTCCACTTCGCCCACGATGAGTGCAGAAGGAGGCACGTCGTCACCGATCGGTGGCGGCGGCGGGGTGCCGAAGTCGGACACGAAACAGACTTCGATCGCTTCGACGAGATGTCGACCGTCGGCGAGCAGCAGCGCGTCGAGCGGCGCCGCTGCGAGTGCACCGTCGGGCGCGACGATCCAGCGGGTCGCGCCAGGCGCCGCGCGCAACAGCGGATCCACCAGTCGGGATCCGAGAGCGCGAAGGCTCGCGGCCAGCGCATCTGGGCGCGGCGTTCCCACCGTGTCGCCGCCAGCGACCTGGACAGCCTTCCCCCGCGAACGATTCGATCCGAACAGCTCGCCGATCCGAGCGACATCACCGTCGATCGCCACGGCATCGCCGAGTTCCACGGTCGTCACACCAGGCTCGTCCGAGCGCACCACGAACGCCACGTACTCATCGCGAAGACCGCTCGCAGTTTCCTCCGATCCCTCGCCGCGAGGAATCCAACGACGGATTCGCATGACGTCGACGGCGGCCGTTCCGCGAGGGAGCGACGCGCGCAGTCGCGCGACGTCGAGAACGTCGCTTGCGAGCTGCGGAGCCGCCGCCGCGAACTCCGCCTCGGCGCGCTCGACCTCCGTACGACGCTGCTCCCGTTCGGCGGTCTCGTCTCGGCTGGTCCGGTCCGACCGCATCGCGGCAATCGCACTCCGTACCCGGGAGGCCTCGACCTTGGCCGCTCGACGCGCGAGCTCTCCGGTCACGTCGCGCGTCATCGCTTCGCGTTCGATGGCGAGGCGGCGCACGACGCGACCCTTGAACGCGAGCGCCTGGTCGTACGCTCGCTCGATCGCCTCCGCGCGACCCACGCGCAGCGCGAACGCGATGCTCAGGTCGACGAGTTCGCGGTACTCCGCGACGATCTCCAGCCGTTCGCGCTCCGATTGCGCGAGCATCGAGCGATCCAACACGGAATCGAGTGTGGCAAGGCTCGTCGACGCGCGGCGTGATGCGGCCTC
Organism: Planctomycetota bacterium; assembly: GCA_052034255.1. Classification (GTDB taxonomy): domain Bacteria; phylum Planctomycetota; class B15-G4; order B15-G4; family JADJEK01; genus JADJEK01. The sequence continues at coordinate 12,316 of JBPOIU010000019.1, forward strand.
GACCTGACCACACTCCGCGAGACCCAACGCCACCGCACTCTCGAGCCGTGTCGAGAAGAAGCCCGGAGTGAACGTGCGCTCTTGCTCCAGAGCGCACTCCAGGTACTCGAGTGCATCATCCGGGCGACCCAACGCTTGAGCGACTCGACCGAGCAGATGGGCGTGTGGATCAGGCCCTGCTTGGCGATCATCGGCGAACTCACACCAGCGCTCGAACAGTGCGCGGACCTCGTCCATCGATCCGTCAGCGCGGTGGCGAGCCAGTGCGTCGGCGAGTGCGATCCCGACACCCCGCCGTGCTTCGTTCGGGATGTCCGGTCGTCGTTCGACCACAGCATATGCCCGCCGCATCGCGGCGACCGCTTCGTCGGAGCGACCTTCTCTTGCGAAACACAGCGATAAGGTCGTGAGCACGGCTGAAAACGCTAACGGTGCCTTCGACTCCCACGACTCGCCCACATCGTCGACCAAAGCTTGGACCAGCGACAGTGCTTCCGCATGCCGACCACGGAGCGAGAGTACCTGCGACACGACGAGGGTTGCGACTGCACGAGGAAAACACGGGGATGATCGGGCGGCGTTTCGCTCCGCGACCTCGAGGAAGAGATCGCCGCGCACGAGGTCGCCACGGTTGAACAGGTGCATCGCAATCGTGCTGGCGAAGCCACCGAACGGCTCGGCGGACACCGTGTCGACGGCGTGGTCGATCCCGATCTCTTGGAGGCAAACATCGATGTCGGTCCTGGTCTGGAAAATCGAGCCGGATCGTCCTTGATCGTCGAGCTCTTGCCAGAGTGCGACGAGACAGCCCGGCGCTTGCGCAATTTCCATGTACCGCCCCAGCTCGTCCGCACCTGGGCCGCCATCGGGAGCAGCAAACAGAAGTTCGTCGATTCCCCAGCCACGCATCGAGTCCCGCCACCGCAACTCGGGAGCAAGATGCGCCCGATCGACGCGTACACGCGCGCCGCCGATCCCGCCTCCGCTCGCACCGACGAACAGCTTCATCCGCGTGGGCGCGGAGGCCACGTTCAATTCGAGCTTGGCCGTGTCGGATGCGGAATTCGCGATCGAGGCTCTTGTTGCTTTCCCGTCGTCATCGACGACAGCAACGCCCGCGGCATACGAGAGCGCCATCACTTCGACGACGTAGACGCCAGGCTCCGCCACCAGCACTTCGACGACGCGGCCTCGCAGGGACGTCGCAGGACCACCTGGAAGTTCGATGTTCAGCAGCGACGACGTCCGTGACACGACGATCGTCTTGGATCGCCCTGGCACAATCGATGGGTCGTCGACCGCGAACAGGAGGAATACACACAGCCAGACCTGTGCGAGGGTGCTCACGGAGCAACGCCTCAACGAGCTTCGGTGACGTTCGCTTCGACACGCTCTAAACGAAGGCGACGCGTGACCGCAAAACTCGTCGATTGACCGCCCGGCATACTCATCTCGCCCGAGACCGACTGATCAAGTTCCAGAGCGATGGGAAGACCGGTCGAGCAATCCACACGCTGAGTTCCGAGGAACGCCCCCCCGGTGACTCGCATGGTTTTCAGCAGGCGAAACGCGTCCTTCAAGTCAGGGACGAGCGGCGCCTCCGAGTCACTTTGTTCATGCTGCGCATCCGTCGTTTCTTGCGGCCCAACTTCGCTCGAAACGTCGGCGTCACCGGCAAAGCCGATCGTCGCTATGCGGGTCGCTGCGTCGTAGCCCTCGATCGCCGCAGTGACCTCGACCGCGATCGCGGGGGTTCCGTTGCCGAGCGAAGGCAACATGCGCCGGCATGTCCATGGCTCGCCGATCGCTCGCGGACTCGGCGGCAGGATCGGCATGAGACATTGGAACTCGGTGTCCTTGACCTCCTCGATGAGTGCGCCACTCAGCGATCCCCAGTCGTCGATCAACTCCTCTCCGTAGAACTCTTGCAGTCCTTCGATGCTTCGGATTTGTCCGGTAGGAGCCACGACGCACGTCAAAGATCGATCGTCTGCGTGGCGGAGCATCGTCCTCACGAGCATCGACGCTGGCGCAGGCACGTTGGGATCGTCGTCGGATCGCGAGTCGAACTCAGCGTCGCGCATCAGCGTCGCCCGCACCTTTCCCGACGTGCGCTCGAAGACGATGACGACCTTCGTCGCGCGTTCGACGTCGCTCGCATCACCCGCCTCAGGAGCCGCGCTCAGTCGCAGGCGCTGCTCGTAGTCGCACGAGGTATCCACCCGAAAACCCTGCCCATTCGGCATGTTCACGACGGAGGTCGTGGTGACCGAGCCCGTGTGCCGGAAGGACACTGGCTCTCGCGGTGGAACCAGCGAAATCGCGATCGCGTCCTCGGGGGTCTCGTCGCCGACGACGGTGCCGACGATGCAGGTCACCGCGAGCAAGCACTTCACGATTCGCATGTTCTGCTCCGTTCGAAGTTCGCGCCACCGTGGCACAGTCGTTCGCGATGCGTTGCGGCACACTGCGTGATGATCGTGCTGAACGCGAAGTGCCGCCAACCGCACTCAGGAACCGTGTCGGACTGTGCCACTGAAGCCCATTCTCTGCCTCACCGTGATCGATCGACGTCACGGGGGACTCCTGCTCCGCCGTAGGCCGCGAGAATCTCGCAGTTCGCGCGTTTGGACGCAAGCTCCCGCGCATGGACGTGGCCGCCGCGGACGACGATCCGTTTGCGGCGCGCATTCGAACCTCGCGTCACTGCACGCCGCAGCCGCCCCGCACCACGATTTCCGCGAACTCCTGCATCCACTCGCCGGCGCCCTTCGATCCTCCCGATGACGTGACTCGCGGCGCATGGCGTCGCTCGCGTCGAACTCGATCCATCGATCACCCCCAAAGAAGGAATACCCCATGTTCACGCTCGCCATCTTGATGGCGACGGCAGCGTTGCCGTCGGATTGCTCGTCCAAGCCCAACCTCGCTCCCGTCGTCCACGTCGCCGCGGCACAGCGCGCCGGTGACATCGTCGACACCGCCGTCGCGGCCGGTGACTTCTCGACGCTGGTCGCGGCGGTGAAGGCCGCGGACTTGGTCGGCACGCTGAAGTCGGAAGGTCCGTTCACCGTGTTCGCGCCGACCGATGCTGCGTTCGCCGCGTTACCAAAAGGCACGCTCGAGAGCCTGCTGAAGCCCGAGGCCAAGAACACCCTGACGTCGATCCTGACCTATCACGTCGTCGCCGGACGGTTCGACGCGGCGGCGGTGCTGGGCTCGCGCTCGCTCGCGACCGTGAACGGGCAGCGCCTCGACGTATCGAAGCGCGGCGACGTCGCGATGATCGACGGCGCGAAGATCGTGAAGACCGACATCGTGTGCTCGAACGGCATCATCCACGTCATCGACGCGGTCGTGATGCCGAGCATGGACTCGATCGTCGCGACGGCGTCGGCCGCCGGCAGCTTCCGCACGTTGCTCGCCGCGGCGACTGCGGCGGGCCTCGCCGAGACGCTCGGCAAGGACGGTCCGTTCACGGTGTTCGCGCCGACGGACGCTGCGTTCGGGGCGCTGCCGAAGGGCACGGTCGAAGACCTGCTGAAGCCCGAGAACAAGGATCGCCTGGTCGCGATCCTGAAGCTCCACGTCGTCTCGGGCCGCGTCGACTCCGCGGCGGCCGTCGCAGCCGGTGAGGCGAAGACGCTGCAAGGCTCGACGCTGCGCATCACGAGCAAGGACGGCAACGTGATGGTCGGCGGCGCGACGGTCTCGTCGGCCGACCTCGACGCCAGCAACGGCATCATCCACGTCATCGATCAGGTGCTGTTGCCGCAGGCCTGAACGGCGGACGGCGCCGCGCGACGACACGACCGGGCGAACACTCGTCCGGTCGTGTCGTCGTGTTCGCGCGAATCGCGCGCGGCGCGAAACCGCGGCGAGCGGCCGGCATCGCATCGGGTTCGAACTCGCGCGTGGACTTCGGGCGCACGGTCGCCTTGAATCCACGCTTCACCGACGAAAGGCGAACCCGATGACGAACCACTATCACGACCCCGCCGACATGGGCTTGATGAAGCAGATGAAGGAACTCGCTCCGGTCGAGTTCAAGGCGTGGGTCGAACTCAACAAGATCTCGTCGCGCGAGGACGGCGCGATCCCGAAGAAGTACCGCGAGCTGATCTGCCTCGCGCTCGCACACGCGACGCAGTGCCCGTACTGTATCGAAGCGCACGCGAAAGGCGCGAAGGCCGCGGGAGCGACGCGCCAGGAAGTCGTCGAATCGACCTTCCTCGCGGCATCGATGATGGCGGGCGGAGCGGCCGCGCACGGCGCGATGGCGCTGAAGCTGTTCGACCAGGCCTGAAAACGGGTCAGCCCCCGTGGCCTCGAACGACGGGGCGCACGGGGGCTGACCGCTTCAGTCGAGCTGCGTGCCGTTCTTCGCGTCGACGTCGAGCGCGAGGTCCTCGGCTTCTTCGACGTAGAAGAAGAAGCCGTACATCATCTCGTCCGTCGTCTGCCGGCCGAACTTCACGGTCGCGGACGGATCGGGATTGAACACGTTGAACGCCGAGTTGTCGAAGTGCGCCGTCACGTCGATGCGCGTGCCGGCGGGGAAGAACTTGCCTTCGCGCGGGTAGCGATAGGACTGCTGCCACTCGAAGTCGTAGTTCGGCACCACGAGCAGCGTCTCGCGCGCGCCGTCCGGCGTGTTCGCGACGAAAGTCATGTCGCGTCCGCGCAGATGCATGTGGACGAACACGCCGACCGCGCGCGAATCGGCCTTCAGCGTTCTCGACGCGTTCACGGCATGAGCTTCCGCACCCGGTGGGATCGCGAAGCGGAAGTCGGCGATCTGGTGGCAATGCAGCCGCTTGCGCACCTTCGTCTTCGGGAAGCGCAACGCGACCGAGACCTCGTCGACCTCGGGCTTGCCCGACGTCACGTAGTGGATCTCGGCGCCGAGGACCGAACCCGCCGGGATCAACACCGCGGTCCCGGGATCGAGATCCATCGGATCGCCGCCGGGCACGAGGCCGGTGATGAAGTTCTCCATCTTGAACTTCTGGCCGAGCTCGTAGAACGCGAGGTTGCAGTGGTGCAGGACGCGCGGGTTCGCGCCCTTGATCTCGACGGCCTCGACCCACGTGTCCTCGGTGAACAAGTGCGGGAACACCGTGTAGTGGTACGGGACGATCCCGCTCGCAGGCAACTCCGCGCGCCCGAGCTGAGTCAGCACGAGATCGGGCTCACCGATGCGCCATTCGCGTGGCGCGAACGTCGGCGCGGGCGGAGCGCGATCGAGGTCGCCGACCGGCGCGCCTTGCGCCGCGAACGCTTCGAGCGTCCGGATCTCGCGATCCTCGAGCCCGCGATGATTTGCGAAGTCCTCGCTGCCCGTCGTGCCGAACCATGGCGGCATGCGCTTCTGGCGCACGACCTCCGCGATCATCGCCGCGCGCTTCGCGACGTCCTCGTACGCGACCAGCGCGAACGGTCCCTGCCCGCCGTCGTGATGACACTCGGCGCAATGACGATGCATGAGCGGCGCGACGTCCTGCGACCACGTCACCGGCGTCGCCGGCGGGGCCGGGCGCTCGAGCGTGAGCACGCATCCCTCGACCGGAGTCTCGGCCACGCGCACCTTCCCATTCGCGAGCACGTCGTCGATCGCCTCGCGCAAGTCCGCGCGCCCCGCACGCGCGGCCGTTCCCGTCACACGCGTGCTCGCGTCGACGCGACCGCGATAGCGCAGCGTCAGCGAACCATCGAGCACGACGACCTGCGGCGAGTGCGTGACTCCGAGGGCTCGCGCCGCCGCCATCTTCGGATCGTCGAGTACCGGCACGATCACGCCGTGCGCGAGCGCGAACGTCGCCGCATCGGCGACCGTCTCGTTCGGATCGGCGTTCACGAGCGCGAACCGCACGCCGCGTTCGCGATACGTCGCCGCCAGCTCGGCGATGCGCGGCATGGCTTTGCCGGCCAGCGGACACTCGCACGTCGTGAACACGAGCACGAGCGCTCGGTCGACCGCGAACTCGTCGAGCGTCCGCGGCAAATAGCGCTGATCGAGCAGCGCGAACGGACCGGGCTTCGCGCCGATCGCGCAGGCGCGAGGCTCCTCGATCGACGCAGCGCCCGCGAGCGCCAGGGCCACGAACCACGAAACGCTCACGGCGAGGGCACGTCGCGCACGATCCACCACAGTTCGCGCTCCTTGCGCACACCGAAAGCGACGGTCGAACCATCGCTCGAGAACACGGGCGGACCGGCGAAGTCGTAGGTCTCGTCACCGCCGACGCCGTCGACCACGATCGACCAGCGGTCGTCGTCGCGCGCAGCGTACGCGACGTGCGATCCATCGTGCGACAAGGTCAGTCCGGCGATGCGCTGGTGGCGCAGCTTGGCTTCAGTCCCCGCCACGACGACGAACCACGAACCGCCGCGCACGGAATCTTCGCCGAACCGCTGCGTGATCCACTCGCGCTCGACCGTCGAGCCCTCGACCGCGACGTGCGCGAGGCGCTTGCCGTCGGCCGACCAGACCGGGCTGCAGACGAAGTCGAACCAGGACTTCGGTTGGGGGTCCGCGGTCGTCGCCACGCCGAGCTTCTCACCCCGACGGACCTTGTACCCCACGACCTTCCCGTCGGGCGAGAACACGGCGCAGCCGGCCGCATCGAACGCGGTGCGGATCGGCGAGTCGTCGACGTACACCGTGAAGTTCTGTTCGGCGGGGCCCCCGTTCGCCTCGGCTGCGAGGCCTTCGTACGCGACGCGTTTCCCATCGCGCGAAAGGGCGACGCCCTGGACCAGACCGATTCCCTTCCCGAGCAACTGCTCTTTCTTGCCGACCTTCAGCGGGAACCAGCGCCCCGCCTTCATCGCGACCGCCGCGACGATCGATCCATCGGCGCTGATCGCGGGTGGGAACGCGGTCTCGGCATCCTGGAACTTGCCGCCGGTGTGGTTCCCGATCACGAGTTGCACGTCGGACCGCCCGTACGCGCCGTCGTCACCGATCTTGGCTCCGGGTTGCGTCCAGTACGTGAATCCGCCTTGCGGCAGCGCCGCGATCTCACCCATCCAATCGGTTGGCTTGGACAACCCGGTGTCGGAGTAGACCCACCACCGCTCCGTCGACTTCGTCAGCTGGTTGCCGACGCGGAATCCGACCGACTTCCCGTTGGCCGAGAACACGGGCAGCCCCGCGAAGTCGTAACCCGCGGTCGACACGCTCGAATCGATCACGGGAATCGACTTCGCGCCCTTCCATGCCACGTAGGCCACGCGCGCTCCGTCGGCGCTGAAGACCGGATGGACGCCCACACTGCGCGACGAGCCGTCTTGATGCGGCAATGGCGGCGACGCCAGCGACAATGCGTCGGGAATCGTCGCAAGGAGTTTCGACTCCGATGCCGAAGCCCCCTCCATCGCGACGAACAGCGCGGCACAAGCCCACCACGAACCGTGCATCGTCGCGTCTCCGATCCTGCGCTCGCCTGGTCCCGGTGGCCGAAGGGTAGACTCCTCGCCCCATGAACGTCGATTCCTACTCTCCCGAACCCGGGTCCGATGTCGCGATCGGCGACGGTGAAGCGCACGTCCATTCGTTCCGCTTGCGCGGTTGGCGCTGGACGCTCGGCGTGCGCGATCCCGAAGTCCTGCGCGGCCGCATCCACTTGACGACGCGGCGCTTCGTCGTCGGCATCTCCCGTCCCGAAGGCGACCAAGTCGTCAGCGTGCCGTGGAGCGACGTGATCGAGTTCGAATCGATCGAAGGCACGCGCGCGCTCGAAACGCTGCTCGGCGCCGAGGGGCACATGCTGCACGCGGTCACGAAGCAACCGCTGCTCGTCGAGCCCGATCAGGTGTTCTTGTTCGAGGTCGAACCGACGTCGGGCGCGCAGTCGGCGCAACGACCCGAGCATTGCGCACGCTTCATCGACATCACGGACGACCTCATGGTCGACGCGTTCGGCGAAGGGTGATTTCACGACGCCACGCCGCGTGAACCCGCACGGCCGTGTTCACACTTTGCGTTCCACTCCGAGGATCTTGAAGATCGCGTGCTTGCGGTCGCGGAACTCGTCGGTGTCGCAGTCGCGCGGGCGCGCCATCGGATTGTCGATGACGGAATGGATCGTCGCCGGACGGCGCGTCATGACCGCGACGCGGTCGGCGAGCTCGAGCGCTTCTTCGACGTCGTGCGTGACGAGGATGCAAGTCTTCTTCGTCTCGCGCCAGATGCGCACGATCTCGCGCCGCATCTCGATGCGCGTGAACGCGTCGAGCGCGCCGAACGGCTCGTCGAGGTAGAGCACGTCGGGATCGACGGCGAGCGCGCGCGCGAACTCGACGCGTTGCTTCATGCCGCCCGAGAGCTCGGCCGGGAACGACTTCTCGAAGCCTTCGAGCCCGACCAGCCGGATGAACTTCATCACGTGCTCGTGCTTCTTCTCGAAGTCGGGCTCGTCGACGCCGAAGCCGATGTTGTCCCACACCGACATCCACGGAAAGATCCCGGTCTCCTGGAAGACGAACACGCGCTTCTTCGTCGGCTGGTCGACCTCGACGCCGTCGATCTGGATCGACCCGCGCGTGATGTGCTCGAACGCGGCCATGCAGTTCAGCAGCGTCGACTTGCCGCAACCCGACGGCCCGACGATCGCGAGGAACTCACCTTCGCGGACTTCGAGGTTCACGCCGTCGAGCACGTGGACGTCGCCCTTCTTCGTGCCGAAGGTCTTGTAGACGTCGCGGACCTGGATCTTCGTCGCCGCCGTCATCGCTGGTCCACTCCACGGCGCGCGAGCGTCGACGCCGTGATGCTCGAAATGCCGTAGTCGAGCGCGAGCCCGATCAGCCCGATGATCACCATCGCCGCGGTCACCCAGTCCATGCGCAACATGTTGCGCGCATCGTTGACCTGGAAACCCAAGCCGGTCGAGACGCCGAGCATCTCCGCCGCGACGACGACGACCCAGGCGATGCCGAGCGCGAGCCGCAACCCGGTGAGGATCTGCGGCATCGCCGCCGGCAGGATCACGCGGCGGAACAGATCGAGCCCCGTGACGCCGAAGTTCGCTGCCGAACGCAGGAACTTGCGTTCGATGGTCGCGACCGCGGCGGTGGTCGCGGTGACGATCGGGAAGAACGACGACAGGAAGATCAGGAAGATCGCGGACTTGTCACTGGCATCGATCAGCCAGTTCGAGCCGCCGAACATCGTCACCGCGATCGCCAACCAGGCGATCGGCGAGATCGGACGCAGCCCCTGGACGACCGGGTTGAACAGCTTTCGCGTCAGCGGATACCAACCCATCAGGATGCCGAGCGGGATGCCGACGGCCGCGGCGATCGCGAAGCCCCACGCCACGCGGAACACCGACGCGACGACGTTCTTCCACAGCACGCCCTGCTCGAGGACTTCCACGAGCGCGAACCACGTCTGCGCGGGCGTCGGGATGTCGCTGATCTTGTTGCCCAGCGTGACGAGGTGCCACGCGAGGATGAACACGAGCCAGCCGATCGCGCCGTAGCCGAGCTTCGAGGACCACGCCGACTTGTCGGCGCGGGCCGCCGCTTCGATGTTCTTGGCGACTTCGATCCCGGCACGCGTTCCGGTGGCCACGGCGATTTGCGTTCGCACGTCGTTCATTTGCCCGCTCCTTGCTCCGCTGGCGCCTGCAACGGCATCGCTCGCACGTCGCCGAGTTGAAAGCGCGGATCGCAGTAGTCCTCGAACGTGAACGGGTCGTCCTTCGTGACCGGGCGATCGGCGAAGTACCCGAGCTTCTCGGCGTAGTGCTGGATCTCCTCGAGCTCGGCCCGGACGAGGTTCAGGTTCGTGTACTTCACGCGGTCGGGCGGCTTGCTGAGCACGAACTTCAACAGCTCGGGGTCCTGGTTGTAGTGCTCCTTGCGCGCGGCGATCAGCGCGGCCTGCATGCGGGACGTCCGTCCGAATCCGTCGGGGATCACGACGTTGGAGTCGTCGTTCGCCGGCAGCCCACCCGCCGCCGCCTGCTCCGCGGTCATCACGCCGGCCATCAACCGTTCGTCCCCGCTGTCGATCCACATGCCCGAGGCGCGAATGCCCGACACGAGTTCTTGCACCAGCGCGGGCTTCGTATCGATCAGGTCCTGAGTGACCACCAGCACGCACGAGATGAAGTTCGGCCACACGTCTTTCGTGAAGTAGAGCACGCGCCCGAAACCGTCGACTTGCGCCTTGGCCGCGAACGGCTCGCCGATGATGTACGCGTCGACTTCACCGGCCTTCAGCACGCCGGGATGCTCGGGGGGCGGATATTCGACGAGGGTCACGTCGTCGTCCTTCATGCCGAATTGCTCGATCAGCTTCTGGATCAGGATGCGCTGATTCGAGAACCGGCTCGGGATCGCGATCTTCTTGCCCTTCAGATCCGCGAACGTGTGATACGGCGAATCGGTCCGCACGATGATCGTCGTGCCGTCACGATGGCCCAGGTGGACGATCTTGACCGGCCGCTTGCCGGTGCGCGCGACTTTCATCGCGAGGGGCGCGAGGATGAACGCGGCGTCGAGGTTCTTCGCGTTGATGTCTTCGATGACCGACGGGAAGCTCGTGTACCGCTTCGATTGGAACAGGGTGCCGCCGCTGGAGTGCTTGGTGACCCAACTGGTCACCGGACAGGTGAGGTGTCACGTCACCGGAAGGTGAGCGACCGTCAGGGTCTCGCGGACGGTCTCGACGACCGCACCGCTCGCCGATTCCGTGCGTTGCGTGGCTTTCTTCTCGAACCAGCCCAGGTTCATCGTGCCGTGGGCGACGAGGAGGCCACCGAGCACGGTGAACGTGCCGAACATCAGCTTCAGCGCTTGGCTCATGGCGTTCCAGGTTCCGACGCTGCCGACGCTCGAACGAGCGCCGCTCGAGCGTCGCCGAAGTCCCGGAGACTACCTCAGAAAACGTCCAGCGGGCGTGGTTCTTTTGGCGCCATATGCGTTGCCTATGGTGGACAGATCGTGAGCTGGAGCCCGTTCGAGAACGCCACGCCCTGGGCTTGATTCGCGTCCGGCGCCGCGGTCTGGACGAACAACGACAAACCGGCGATGCCCGGGTCGTTCGGCAACTGCAGCTCGAACCCCGATTCGCCCTCGATCACGGGCAACACGATGAGCCCGATGAAGCCGACCGGCCCGACCAGCAATTGCCCGCCGTAGAACGGCGTGGCGCCCGCGGTCGTCGACAAGAACATGCCGGCCACAGCCGCTCCGCCGAGGTTGAACGCCTCGACCTCGAACAACCCACCCACGCGCGGATCCCCGTTGCCGACCAAGCCGAGCGTATGGCTCGGCGCCGCCACGAGTCCGAACGTGGTGAATCCGCATCCCGCCGGACACGATCCGCCGCCCGTCGGCACTTGCGCGTACGTGAGGATCAACCGCGGCGGTTGCCCCGACGCGACGTTGCGCGCGCTGCGCCATTGCGGGAAGACCGTCGGTGAGCCGTCGAATACCAAGCCGACATGATTGCCCGGGAGCCAGTCGGGTCGATCGACGACCGCTTGCACCAACGCCGCCAAGTCGGGTGTCGCGTACGTCGCACCGGGCAGCCACGTCGGGAACGTGTAACTGATCTGCTCGCTGGTCCAGGGCGCGAGTTGCGTGAGGGGCGTACTCGATCCGGCGACGAACGCCGGAGCGTCACCGACATCGAACGCGCGCACGATCGCCTGCGGCGCTCCGTCTTGCTGTGCGCCCGCGACGAACTCGATCTTGGCCGACAGGATCGTCGCGCCGCTCGGCACGTTCAGCGCGAACCGCGCGCCGAGCTGCAACGGACTGAGCGTCGGTTGCTTGCCGACGCGCACGGTCGCCGGATCGGCGGCGTCGGCGTGTACGACACCGCTCGCGCTCTCGTATTGCGCGAGATCGGCGATCGCCGCGACCGGCACGTTCAGCGTCGTCGACGGCAGCAGCTGATACCGAGCGGTCAAATGCAGAGCGCCCTGCGGCGCGGTCACCGCATGCTGTCGCGCTCCACCGTCGCTCCAGCATTGGAAGGCGTACGCCTGCCCGCCGACCATCGCGATCGCCGGGGCCTCGACGACGTGCGTGAAGCCGACGAGGCTCTCGAGCGCGGTCGGCGTCGGCGTGTTCTCCGCGTCGACCAGCAGCGGCAGACCGAATGGCTCGGTCTGGAGTCCCAACGCCGAATGTTCGGGCTCGAGTTCGACCTCGGTGGTCGTCGTGAGTCCGTCCGCGTCGGTGACGGTCAGCCGGATCACGTAATGGGTGTCATCGGGACCATGCCCCGTCGCCGGCACGGTGAACTGACCCTGCGTCACGCCGGTCAGCGGCCCGAGGAACGGATGCTCGTGCTCGTGGTGATGCAGCATGACCTTCCACGAGAACGCGCTCGCGGGCAGCGTGCCGTCCTCGGCGTCGGTCGCGCTTCCGAGGAAGCGGATCGTGTCACCCGCAGCGTACGGCTGGCCCGGCAGCGGCGCGACGATCGACGGTACGGGCGGTGTCCCGACCGCGACGACGATCGGAGCCGACAGCGTCGTCGCGCTGCCGTCGCTGACCGCCAGTTGCGCGATCTTCAGGCCGTTCGCCGCGTAGGTGTGCAGCGGCTGCGGCAGGTTCGACGTGCCGCCGTCCCCGAACGTCCACGCATAGCTGAGCGGTTGCGGGCCGGCGTCGGGATCGAACGTCCCGGCGCTCGAGAATTGCACGGCCTGCGGTGCGGGCCCGCTGCCGCTCGCCGCGGACGCGAACACGACGGGAGCCGCGTTGCCGCCGCCCAACGCGCGGATGCGGTACAGCGCCGAGGCGTCGTTCCAACTGCCGATCGCGCCGCCGAACGTCAGGTAGTACAGCGCGCCATCCGGCCCGACGCGCATGTCGACGATCGTCCCGGCGTACGGCGGGTACAGGAACAACGGATCGGCGACGACGTCGCCGTTCGCGTCGAACACGAGCCGGCGCATCCAGCGATTGACGAAGTCGCCGACGTAGAGGCAATCGCGGTAGCCGGCAGGGAATTGCGCCGCGCGCACGCGCGGCCCCATCGTGATCGAGCCCTGCGGCACGAGCAGGTAGTACTCGGGATCGATGTGCTGATACGCGAAGTGCGGCTTCGCGAATCCTGAGCAATCGGCGAGGAAGCACTCGTCGGCTTCGGAATCCGGCCAGCCGAAGTTCGCGGCCGGCTGGACCAGGTTCGCTTCCTCCCACGACGTGAGATTGTTGCCGCCGACGTCGCCGATCCACATCTGCCCGGTCCGCGGATCGACGCTCGAGCGAAACGGATTGCGCAGACCGTAGGCGAAGATCGCCGGCTTCGCGCCCGACGCTCCGACGAACGGATTGTCCGAAGGAACCGACCCGTCGTCGTTCAGGCGCAGCAGCTTGCCGTCGAACGCCGTCAGATCCTGTGCGCGCGTGGCGACGAAGTTGTCGCCGACGGTCACGTAGAGCTTGCCGTCCGCGCCGAACGCGAGCGCGCCGCCGTGATGGAAATCCGACGCCAGATGGTCGTTCTGCCAGATCAGCGTCTCGCTGAGCGGATCGACGCTCGCGCCCTGCACCGTGAACCGCGCGACCCGGTCGCGCGGTTCGGAGGTCGTGTAGAACGCGTAGAGGTAGCCGTTCGTCACGAACTGCGGATGCGCCGCGAGGCCGACCAATCCGCGCTCGCCGTTCGTCGTGTCGACGGCGATCTGCGCGAGCGGCGCCGCTTGCAGTTGGCCGTTCGCGTAGACCTTGATCGCTCCACCGCGTTCACCGATCAGCAGCCGGCCGTCGGGCAGGAACTCGAGTACGGTCGGCTCGTTCAGGTTCGTCACCAATTGCGTGCGCTCGAACCCCGGCGGCAACCCGGTGTTCGAGACGACGGCAGTATGCGTCGCGTTCACCGCCCCGGACATCCACGTCGCCATCGCCGGCCCGCTGGCGATCGTGCCGGAGGGTGCGTTCGCGCCGCTCGTGTCGTGCGCGACGGTGCCGACACCCTCTTCGAGGCGATACGAACCGACGAGCCCCGGCGTCAGCGGCAACAGCACGCGATCGAGAGCTTCGAGCACTTGCACATGCGAGCGCGCGACGCTCCAGATGCGGATCTCGTCGATGAAGCCGTTGAAGGCCGGGAACTGCGGCAGGTCGTGTTTCGCCGCGCCGATGACCAGGAAGCGCCCGAGAGCATCCTGCGCGCCGACGACGCCGCCGTCCGGATACGAGAGGTCCGCGGTCGACGCTCCCGCCATGCTGTGCACGTCGAGCGCGCCGTCGACGTAGATCGCCTTCTCGCCACTGTCGCGCTCACGGACCACGGCGACGTGGTGCCACGCGCCATCGAGCACCAGCGTGTTGCCTTCCAACGTGTGCTCGTTGTCCGTCGCCGTTTGGCCACGCCCCGTGCCGAAGCGCACGAAGCCACCGGCGATCGACACCCCGAAGTCGGCGTCGCTGCCGCCGAGGATGTCGCGGTCGACGACGACGTTGCCGTTCATCCACGCGTTCGTCAGCAGATCGACGTCGCCCCCTGCGTTCGCGGTCGGGTTGTCGGCGAGGTTGCCCTTCACCCAAAACTCGATCGTGAAGTCCCCGGCGCCGACGTCGATCGGCGTGTTCCCCGCGCTGCCCGCGACGTCGTCGTCGACCGGAATCTTGATGCGATCCCGTTGCGCGGTACCGGTGCCGAAGAAGCGGATCGAGAACGACGATGCGGACGATTGGGCCCACGAATCGCTCGCGCAGCAAAGCGCGAGCACCGCGACCGCAACCGACCTGCCGGCAGACAGGCCGAACGACATGGGGAACTCCAGGGGCGGGATACTGGAAGCGAACGGCCTGCGGGTCGAGTGCGGGCCGTTCGCCACGAATTCCTCTCGGAGGATGCCCGACCGTTCGCTCGCACGCCATGTGTTTCCTGCGGCGATCTGCGACCGCAGATCCATCGAAGCCGAGTGCCATGCTCACGGCCCCGCGCGCCGTGCGCGGATCGAGCGATTCGAGCCCACGCGCCCCGCCGAATTTTCCCCGAATCAGGGGATCTCGACGAAGGTGTCGGTGCCAGCGCCCGTCGCGACCGTGGATTCACCACCGACGACTACCTGGAAGAACGTGACTTCGTCGTCGGCCTTGCCGGCCTTGATCGACAGGTTCCCCGTGACGGAGACGGCGGAGACCGACACGTCGTTCTCCCCACCACCGAGCGAAAACAGCGCGCCGCCCTCCGCGTTGGACTCGGTGAACACGACGGTGTCCGGCGCTCCCTTGCACTTGACGACGACGTCGCCGACGACATGGAGTCGGCTCAACCACGACCATGTCGACGTCTTCGACCGAATGTCGAGCCGCAGGTCGCCACCCACTTCGGTTGGGTGGATGAACGACGTCAGCGTCTCGTCGGCGTTCGAAGTGAAACGCACGTCGTCACCGAACACGCAATGCACGACATCCAGTTTCGCGATCGGCCCTTTCGCTGCGTTGACGCGGATCGCCTGGCTCGCCGATGAGTTCAGGAGCGAGACGCTGAGGTTTGCCGGGCCGCGCAGGTCCACCGCCGAAGCGAACGCGGCCTGGTCGATCGCGACGACCGCATTCGGGGCCGTCGCCGTGATCACGGTCGATCCAGCCACGGTCACTTCGCCGATCTTGATCGGCGCTGGTGACGCGCCCTTGAGTCTCAGGTGTCGGCCAACCGTCACTGCCTCGACGACCGATTCCCCAACCGCAGCCGCGGCGGGTGATTTCCCGAACCTCAGATCCAAGTCGCGCCCGACCGACGTGGTCCGAACTCCGAAGTCCAAGCCGACCGCGCCGCTGTCCATTCGCACGTCTCGACCGATGTCGCATTTGGTGACCTCGATCTCGTCCCGATCCGCACTCTTCAGCACACGCAGGTCCATGCCGATCGTCGCGTGGTGAACGTTCGCGGAGTCCGCACCGGCTCCAAGTCGCATGCGCAGACTTCGCTCCACGGCGCCGGCACAATCGAGATGATCGTCGCCACCGCCGAGGTCGACCACGACGTCTCGACCGACGCCTTGGAACGCGACCATGTGGACACCGTTGATCGAAGTCGTCGCCGCCCCCGCAGTCACGAACCACGCGTTCGAACTCGCGACGTGGACCATGAGCACGGAGTCCGCGTCGGCCCCTCCCGTCACCAACAAGTCGCCGCTCTTGTTGACCACGGCGCTCACCTCGCCGGCATTCAAGGGAGCCGCGAGCGCAAGAAGAAGCAGTCCGAGCGAGGCGTACCGCGCGGGGCTGCGCCGCTCGCATCCAAGTTCCGTCGATCGATCCATCGCCGCCTCCATGGCCGAGTGCACCGGTGCTTCAGGGCGCCAGTACGCGAAGATCACGGGATCACCGTGAGGGTGTCGGTTCCGATGCCGGTCTTCACGATCGGCGAGCCGCCAAGTGCGACCTTGTAGAAGTAGACGTCGTCGTTGCCCTTGCCGGCACGAACGGCGAGATCGCCGTCGATGGTGACCGCGGACAGAGTGAACTCGTTGTCGCCGCCGCGCAGATCGAACGAAACGTCGCCACCGCAGGACGATTCCGTGTACGTCAGGCTGTCGACGCCATTCTTCGTCCGAACGACGATCGCGCCACTGACGTCGAGCTTGCTGAGCCACGACCACGTCGAAGTCACTGAACGCAGATCCATGCGCAGATTGCCGTGGATCCAAGTCGGATGGATGAACGACGTCAGCGTCTCGGCCGCGTTCGACGTCCACAGCAAGTCCCCCCACACCTCGCTCAGGATGACGCCGAACGTCGCGACCTGCCCCTTGCCCGCGACGACGCGTGCGCGTCCCTCGATCTTGCTCTCGACGAGCGAAACCGACACGTCGCCCGTGCCACGAACGTCCAGGTTCGCATGGAACATCGACCCCGCGATCGCGATCGCGCTGAACGGCACGACCGCACGAATGTCGGCCTTGCCGTCCACGGTCGTGTTCGTCACCTCGATCGTCTTCGGTGACGCACCGACCAACGTGAGGTTGCGACCGATCGAGCTGTCCTCGAGTCGTGTCGACCCGAACGTCCCCAATGCCGAGGCGGTACCGAAACCGATGGCCGCGTCGCGCTTGATCGTCGAAGTCCGGATCCGATAGGCGACTCCGGCCGCGCCACTCTTGACTCGCAAGTCGCGACCGACCGACATCCCGTCGAGCGCGAGAGAATCGCGATCCGCGCCCTTCTCGATGCGCACGTCCCGGCCGATCGTCGCGTTGTTGACGCCGAAGAAATCCTCGCCGGACCCCAACCTCACGCGCAGGTCACGTGGCGCGATGCCGGCGAAGTCGACGCGGTCGTCGCCTCCGCCCATGTCGAACACGACATCGCGCGCGACTCCGTAGAACGTGTCGGCCGTGAAGCCGTTGATCGTCGTCGGCGACAACGTCGACTGGATCGCCCAGTAGTTCCCGCCCGGCGAATAGAACACCGCGATGTCGTCGCGGACCTCCGAGCCCTTGACGACGAGGTCACCGGACTTCGACACGAACGCCTCGACGTCGGCAGCGCGGGCACTCGCACCCACCGACGCGATGAACGCGAACGCTGTTAGAGCAAGACCTTGCGACCGGAACTTCGAACCAAGCATGGGAGCCTCCTTCGCGTGGCCATCGACGCTCGACCGCGGACTCGCGGCAGGGGTCGGGACAAAGGTCGCCACGAGGAACGCAGCCTGGCCCCCCAACGAATTTCGCCCGATTTCGCCCAAAGCCGCCTCGAACCCGTCCAGAGCGCAGTCGCTACTCTCGGCCCAGTTGCCGGTGCCTCGTTCTCCGGGCAGGATCGGGGCCATGAGCGACGAGCCATCACCCGACCTCGAGGGATTGACGCGCGCCATCCAGGCGTGGACGGGCGGCGACCCTGCCGCCGAACACGACGTGTTCTCACGCCTGCAGCAGGAGTTGCGAAGGATCGCGCGCGCTCAGCTCGGCGCGGAGGCGAACCGCCACACGCTGCAACCCACGGCGCTCGTGCATGAAGCCTGGGTCAAACTGTTCCACACCGGCAACCCCGGCGTCGAAGGTCGATCGCATCTGGTCGGACTGATGGCGAAGGCGATGCGATCGGTACTCGTCGACCACGCGCGTGCGAAGGCAGCCCAAAAGCGCGGCAGTTCGGCGCGGCCGTTGTCCCTCGATGCGACCGGGGTCGTTCGCTCCGACGACTCTGGCCTCACGGTCGAACCCGCCGACTTGCTCGTCGTCGACGAGACGATCGAGCGGCTGCGCGCGGTCGACGCAGAATTGGCTCAGGTCGTCGAACTGCGTTTCTGGGCCGGACTCACGAACGAGGACATCGCGTCCGCGCTACGCGTCCATCCACACACGGTCGAGCGTCGCTTCCAATTGGCACGGGCGTGGATGCAGCGCGAGCTGGATCGCGCGGCAACCCGCTCGCGTGACGACGGGCCGCGTGCATGAACGATCGCTGGCACGACGTCCGCACGTGGTTCGAACGAGCCCTCGACCACCCCGCCACCGAGCGCGAAGCGTTCGTGAAGAGCCAATGCGGAGACGATCCAGGCTTGGTCGAAGAAGTCGTCGAGTTGCTGCGCGCGGCGGCGCGCGACTCGAGTCTGAGTGCTGCACTCGAATCCGGACCCTTGCGCGCACCGGCCGCACTCGCGATCGGCGATCGCGTCGGTCGGTATCGACTGGAACGCGTCCTCGGCCATGGCGGCATGGGAACCGTGTGGGCCGCGAGGCAGGACGCGCCCGATCGGTTGGTCGCGTTGAAGGTCTTGCACCACGCGCTCGCACGACCCGAGGACGCGGCGCGATTCCGGTTCGAAGCCGAAGTGCTCGCACGGTTGCGCCATCCGAGCATCGCCCAGATCCACGAGGCGGGCCAACTCGACGGCGGGCAGCCCTATTTCGCGCTCGAGTACGTCGACGGCGGCACGCCGCTGCATGCCTACGTGAAGTCGCACGCGCTCCCGCGCAGCGGACGTTTGGCGCTGCTCGCGACGATTTGCGACGCCGTCGCACACGGACACCAGCGCGGCGTGGTGCATCGGGACCTGAAGTCCGCAAACGTCCTCGTCGACTCCGCCGGATTTCCGAAGGTGATCGACTTCGGCATCGCCCGAGCGATCGACGTCGGCGCAGTCGATGCGCCGTCGTTCACGCGCACCGGCGAAGTCGTCGGCACGTTGTCGTCGATGGCCCCCGAGCAACTCGACACCGCGGTCGACGCGGTGGACGTGCGCACCGACGTCTACCAACTCGGTGTGATGCTCTACCAACTGCTGACGGATCGTCTGCCGATCGACCTCGCGGGCGCTTCGATCGTCGAAGCCGCGCGCCGCATCGAGACCGAGGACCCTGCGCCGCCGTCGACCTTGGTCCACGACGGACCCCGTGAACTCGATTGGATTGCCGCCCGCGCGCTCGCGAAGGACAAGGAGCGACGCTACGCATCGGCATCCGAGTTCGCGGCCGACCTGCGTCGGCATCTGGCCGGCGAAGCCGTGCTCGCCGCGCCGGACGGACTGGCGTACCGCGTTGCCGTGTTCACGCGGCGGCATCGGATCGGACTGATCGCGACGGCTGTCGCGATGTTCGGCCTCGCGGGCGGACTCGTCGCCGCACTGCGCGCGCGCAGTAGCGAGTTCGATGCACGTGTGCGCGCCGAGTCGGCGTTGCGACGCGCACGCTCGGCGAACGCGTTCATGGTCGGCATTTTCTCGGCGGCCCGCCCCGACGAGAGCGGCCGCGACGTCCGCGTCCGCGACGTGTTGTCGGTCGCGGACCTCGATCTCGCCCGCGGCTTCGATGGTCCACCGGAGGTAGAGACTGCCGCGCGTGCGACCCTCGGAGCATCGTGGCTCGCACTCGACATCGTCGACGCCGCCGAGCCGCACCTCGTGGCGGCGTATGAACTGCGCGAACGCACACTAGGCCCCGACGATCCCGAGACACTGGACTCGTTGCGCGACCTCGCGACACTGCGGAGCCGACAGGGCCGCGCTCAGGAAGCTCGACGGCTGTTCGAGGAGTTGGTCGAACGCGGCACGCGTGTGCTCGGCTTGGACCATCCAGATCCCTGGCAGGCACGCGCCCACTTCGCAGTCGTGCTCCAGGCCTGTGGGGATTTGACGAACGCCGAGCGCGAAGCACGTGCGGCCAAAGACGCGCTCGCGCGTCTCGTCTCGGCCGCCGATGTGCGACGATCCGACGCCGAGCAAGCCCTGACTTCGATCCTCGAAGCGCGTGGCGACGACGGGGGCGCGATCGAACTCGCGCGCGCTTCGTACGAACGCTTGCGGTCCGCCCTCGGTCCAACGCACCCGCGTTCGTTGTCCGCGGCCAACCAACTCGGCCGCCTGTCGATCGATGGCGGGCGCGTCGACGAAGGCGTCGCGCTGCTCGAGAACGCCCTGAAGGCGAGCGTCGAACGACTCGGAGCGGATCACGACATGACGCTGCGCGTCGAGGAGAGCCTACTCACCTCCCTGCGCCATTCCGCGCGCGCCGACGAAGCGGCTCGTCGGTTCGTCGACGTGATCGCGCGCCGGACGCGCAAGGACGGGGCCACCCATTACCGGACGCTGCAAGACCGCGGCGTGCTAGGCACCTCGCTCGCACGACTGGGTCGAGTCGACGAAGCCCTCGGCGAACTCAACGAGGCGCACGCGCTCGCGGTGACCGCGCTCGGCGCCGACGATCCGATCACGCTACAGCTGGCGACGTGGCTCGCGCAGACGCGACTCGATTCCGGCGACGTCGACGGCGCGGAAGCAGACCTCCGTCGCGTGCTCGACTCGCCGGAAGCGATCCAGCACGCTACGGCGCCCCGCATGCTCGCGATCAAGGAGACCCTCGCGCTCGTGTTGCGCGATTCCGGTCGCGCGGCCGACGGTGCCCCGTTGATGCGCGACGTGTTGGACGCGCGCAGGCGCGCACTCGGCGACGGCGCACTCGACACATTGCGTGCATTCTTGAATGCCTCCGGTCTCGAAGCGATGACCGGGAACCTCGAGGTCGCGACGCAGTACGCGCGATCCGCGCACTCGGGATTCCGCGCGATCTACGGCGGCGACCACGTCGCGGTCCTGGTGTCGACCCAAACGCTGGCAACGATCCTCGGTCGGCGCGGCGACTGGACCGCGGCGCTGCCGTTGCAAGAGGACGCGCTCGCGCTGTCGACACGACTGTTCGGCGACGAGCACCCGGCGGTTCATGACGCGGCCGGTGAGCTCGGGATGTCGCTGAGACGGGTCGAGCGGTTCGAAGAAGCGCGACCGCTGTTGTCCCGAGCAATGGTCTCCCGCGAGCGCGCGTTCGGTAGGGACAGCCCATGGAGTCGTTCGGCGCGAGCCGAATATGCCGCCTCCTGCCTCGACCTCGGTGACGTGGTCGGCGCCTTTGGCGCGATCGACGAACTCGCCGAGAACGACGACGAGCTCGTCGCTGTCGCACGCGCGTGGACGGCCGTCGACCGTTCGTCTGCTCCTGAGTTCACGTTCGGTTCGACCGTCGACGCGACCTCGCGCTTCGCGGCCCGGCTCGCCGGCGTCGTTGCACGCTCCGATTCACCAGAGCTCGGCAAGACGCTACGCCTAGCCCTCCTCGCGCATGCCGCCACGATTGCGGCCCCCGCCGAGGCGATCGCCGAACTGGAAGCGCTGGCCGCGCCGTGACGGGCGCAGTAGATCGCTCGTAGCTGAAGGCCCGACAGGAGTTTCGGCACGGATCCGACCGATATGTCGAACACGTCTGCCGACCTCGAGGATCGTCCGATGGCGGAACACGCCGACGCCGAACGTGCCCGCCTCGCCGAGGACGAGGCCCGCACGAAGAACTGGAAACGCTTCGGGCCCTATTTGGCCGAGCGCCAATGGGGCACGGTCCGCGAGGACTACTCGAAGGACGGCGAGTGTTGGGACTACTTCCCGTTCGAACAGTCGCACACCCGCGCATACCGGTGGGGTGAGGACGGCCTGCTCGGCATCACCGATCGGGAGTGTCGCCTGTGCTTCGCGGTCGCGCTGTGGAACGGCAAGGACCCGATCCTCAAAGAGCGTCTCTACGGCCTGAACGGCAAACAGGGCAACCACGGCGAAGACGTCAAGGAGGTCTACTACTACCTCGACTCGACGCCGACCCATTCGTACATGCGCGCGCAGTACTCGTACCCGCACGCGGAGTTCCCGTACGCGCGGTTGATCGACGAGAACGCGAAGCGCGATCGGGAGCAGCGCGAGTTCGAACTCACCGACACCGGCGTGTTCGCCGAGTCGCGGTACTTCGACGTGATCGCCGAATACGCGAAGGCGAGCCCGGACGACGTGCTCATCCGATTGAACGTCGTCAACCGCGGCCCGGAGCGCGCACGCATCCATGTGCTGCCGCAATTGTGGTTCCGCAACACGTGGAGTTGGGGCGACACGTACGACGACACGCGCACGAAGCCCGCACTGCGCAAGATGAGCGCGCACACCGTGCTCGCCGAACATCCGACGCTCGGCACGTTCCAGTGGTGCGTGGACTCCACGCAGGACGGCAAGACCGCGCCGCTGCTGTTCACCGAGAACGAATCGAATCTGCGCGCGTTGTTCTCGACCGAGAACGCTTCGCCGTACGTGAAGGACGCGTTCCACGGCGTCGTCGTCCATGGCGAGCATCAACGGGCGAACCCGCGCTCGCAGGGCACGAAATGCGCCGCGTGGTTCGTTCTCGATCTCGAGCCCGGGGCGACCCAGGTGCTCCGAATGCGCTTGCGGCCAGCCGACGCGCGTGGCTGCGAAGCGTTCCACGAGGACTTCGACACCACGTTCGCCGTGCGCGAAGCCGAGGCCGACGACTTCTTCGCCTCGATCCTGCCGGCGAACGAACGCCCGGAAGAACGACGCGTGGCGCGGCAGGCGTACGCGGGCTTGCTGTGGAGCAAGCAGTTCTATCACTACGTCGTCGCGGACTGGTTGGCGGGCGATCCCGCGCAGCCGAAGCCTCCCCCGCAGCGGTCCACGGGACGCAATGCCGACTGGCCGCATCTGTTCAACCGCGACGTCATCTCGATGCCGGACAAGTGGGAGTACCCGTGGTATGCGGCGTGGGACCTCGCGTTCCACACGATCCCGTTCGCGCGCATCGATCCCGCGTTCGCGAAGGACCAGCTGCTGCTGTTCCTGCGCGAGTGGTACATGCACCCGAACGGCCAGATCCCCGCGTACGAGTGGAACTTCTCGGACGTCAATCCACCGGTCCACGCTTGGGCCACGTGGCGCGTCTACAAGATGACCGCGAAGCGCGGCGAGCGCGATCGCGCATTCCTCGCACGCGTGTTCCAGAAACTGCTGATCAACTTCACTTGGTGGGTGAACCGCAAAGACCTGCATGGCAAGCACGTCTTCGCCGGCGGCTTCCTCGGTCTCGACAACATCGGCGTGTTCGATCGCAGCAAGCCGTTGCCGAAAGGCGGGCACCTCGAGCAGGCCGACGGCACGGCGTGGATGGCGTTCTATTGCCTGACGATGCTCGCGATCGCGCTCGAACTGGCGCAAGAAGACCCGGCCGCCGAAGACATGGCGTCGAAGTTCTTCGAGCACTTCGTCGCGATCGTCGACGCGATGAACACGCTGAACGGCTCCGGGCTGTGGGATTCGACCGACGGCTTCTACTACGACCTCATGCATTGCGACGGCCACGCGACTCCGATCCGCGTGCGTTCGATGGTCGGACTGATCCCGTTGTTCGCGGCCGAGATCCTCGACGAGGACCACATCGCGAACCTCCACGGCTTCAAGAAACGCATGGCGTGGTTCCTGCGCCATCGTTCCGACCTCGCGCGCCACATCGCGTTCGCGGAGGCCGATGAGCGCAGCTCGGGCAAGCGTCGCCTGTTGGCCGTCGTGCCGAGAGCGCGCCTCGAGCGCATGCTGAAGTACTTGCTCGACGAGAACGAGTTCTTGTCGCCGTACGGCGTGCGCTCCCTGTCGAAGGTCCACGCGGACAAGCCGTTCGTCCTCGACGTCGACGGCGAACAACACCGCGTCGACTATCAACCGGGCGAGTCGAACTCGGGCCTGTTCGGCGGCAACTCGAATTGGCGCGGACCGATCTGGTTCCCGCTGAACTACCTCCTGATCGAGGCGCTCGAGCGCCATCACCATTTCTACGGCGACGACTTGCAAGTCGAGTTCCCCACGGGCTCGGGTCGTAAAGCGACTCTGCTCGAGGTGTCCCGCGAACTCGGACGTCGCCTGACGCGCTTGTTCCTGCCCGACGAACACGGGGCTCGCCCATGCCACGGCGGCGATCCGCGTTACGCACGCGGTGGGACCGCGCAGGACCTCGTGTTGTTCCACGAGTACTTCCACGGCGACACCGGCGAGGGGCTCGGCGCGAGTCATCAAACCGGGTGGACCGCGCTGGTCGTGAAATTGCTCGAGGATCGCGCGCACGACCGCGTGCCCCCGCGCTGATCCGCGGATTCCGCGCCGAACTCGCGCTCGCGGCCGAGCCATCGCCCGCGACCGCGCTCGCCGCGATGCAATTTCTACACGCGCACGCGGCGAGTGGGCGCGAACGACACGCTTCGGACGCATTTCCGGGCGCGAAACGGTGCCGGCGCACGGCACGCGAATCGCTCTACGGTTCTCCGAGCACGGGTGATGCCCTGCCGATCGAATCGATCGCCGTGGCATCCCCACCTGCCAAAGGAGAACTGCCATGCGCAATCACCGAACGAATCGCAACCGAGTCGTCGATCCGAAGGAGCACTTCGTCGGAGCCGCGACTGCGGCACGCGAGAACGTGCTCGAGATGCGTGACGCCGCCAAGGACATGGCCCGCAGCCAACTCGAACGCTTGTCGGCCGAAGTCGCGTCCCTGCGCGACCGCGTGGTCGCGAACGTCGAACAGCGGCCCGTGAAGTCGGTCCTCGTCGCGTTGGGTGCGGGTTTGTTGCTCGGCGTGTTCCTGGGTCGGCGCGGCTGATCGACCACGTCCGAGAATCGTCGCGAACAGCGACGATTCTCGGACGGAGTCGATCCCGCACCAGGTGTCCGAGGCGACGGCAGTCGCCGCCCCGTTCAACAGGCACAGGTGTACGGCGTTGAATGACGCGAACAACCTGTGGATACGGCGGTCAAGACGTCGGTCGCTGCGCGACCGGGGCGCCGCCGGCGGCACCTTGTGCGTTCGGCCGTGAATCAATCCCTCGAAGCGCGGGATTGATTCACGGCCTCGAACACTCGATCGCGGCGGAGCGAGCCGCGGACGGATACGTCGGCGGCCGCCCACGCCCGAGTGTCGGCGACGCGCCGGCGCGGCCGCCCCCACCTGCGGACGCGCAACGAGAGGTCAACCATGAACGAGCCGAGTCCTGACCATCAGGAGTTCTCCCACTCCGCGCGTGCGGATGAACGAGCCGTGTTCGACCACCTCCAGGCGCTGGAACGCGACATCGCGACCGCCATTCGCGAAGCAGCAGTCCTCGCTTCGCTGCAAGTGGATCGGGCACGTGTGTGGGCACGGGAATCGATGTGGACCCTCGGAATGGTCGCGGTCAGCGCGCTGGCGATCCTGGCGTTGGTCGTCCTCGCGATCGTGCGGATCATGGCCGGGATCTGCGATGGACTGACGCAGTGGTTCGGGATGCCGTGGGCCGGCTCCCTCGGAGGCGGTCTCATCGGGCTCGGGATCGCGATCCTCGCCCTGCGCGGCGTGCGCCGCAGCATGTCCGAGGCGAACCTGCGCCGCATGCGCGAGAAGTACGACGGCACGCTCCCATCGACCAAGGAGTGAATCCGCATGTCCAAGGCCGAACTCGAACTCCTCGACTTGCACGTCGCGCTCGCGAAGAAGCGGTTGCGCGATGCGCTGCGCGAAAGCGGTCACGCGTTGCGCTCCACGATCGACCCATCGCCGTGGATCCGGGCGCATCCCGAGGGTTCGGTATGGACGACCTTCGCGATCGCGTGCTTCGCGGGGCGCCGACTGCGGCGTCGAGCACCGCGTCCGCCGCGCCCCGAAGTCAGGGAAGCGCGATCGGATGACAAGTCGCGCGCGACGGCGACGCGGACGCCCTGGCGCGCCGCGCGCGTGGTGATGCGCTTCGCGCGCATGAGCGTGCGGCAGTGGCTCGTCGATCGACTTCTGGACGTCTGGAACGACAACCGCGACGTCGGCCGCCCGCGGAGCCCACGCGTCGCGTAGAGTCCGCGCCGCCATGCGCCATGGACTCCCGCTCGACCGAGCCACCGCCACCACCCAAGCGCCCGTCGCCTGCCCGCATTTCGGGCCGTGCGGCGGCTGTTCGCTGCTCGACGTGCGTTACTCGGAGGAAGTCGGGATGAAGGAAGCCGCGTTCGCGCGGCTCGTCCGCGGCTCCGACGCGTTGCGCAAAGCGAAGATCCTCCCGCTGCTGCGCGCGCGCGAGCCGTTGTTCTATCGCACGTCGTTGAAAGTCCCGTTCGGTCGCCAGGACGGCGCCGTCGTCACCGGCTTCTTCAAACGCCGCACGCACGCGATCGTCGACCTCACGGGTTGCGCGATCCAGGATCCGACGCTCACGGCGCTGTTGCTGGACGTGAAGCGCTTCGCCGCGGCGATCGGCGTCCCGATCTACGACGAGAGCACGCATCGCGGCGTGCTGCGGCATTTCCTCGCGCGCGTCGGTTCGGGCACGCGCGAGCTGCTCTGCGGATTCGTGGTCCGGGTGGGCGGCGACAAAGCGATTCGCGAGTTGGCTCAGGCGACGATGGAGGCGTGGGGCGACCGCGGCCTGGTCGGCGTCGTCGAGAACGTCAACGGCGCGCGCACGAACGTGATCCTCGGCGACGTCACGCACACGCTGCAAGGTCGCGGCCATCTCGAAGAGCACGCCGACGCGCTGCGTTCCCGCACGCCACTGGAGGCGTTCGTCCAAGTGAACGCCGCGCAAGCGAGCGCGCTCTATCGCGAAGTCGCGCGCCGACTCGCGCCGTTGGAAGGCAAGCGCATCGTCGACCTCTACTCGGGATTCGGGCCGATCGCACTGCGCCTCGCTCACGCCGGCGCGCGCGTGGTCGCGATCGAGCGCAATGCGGTCGCGGCGCGCGAAGGCGAACGGGCCGCGGCGGACAACGGGCTCGCCGAGCGCGTGTCGTTCCTCGCGGCCGATGCCGAGCACGGGTTGCGCGCGACCGATGCCGACGGACTCGATGCGGTCGTCGTCGATCCGCCGCGCCGCGGGCTCGCGCCGGGGCTGATCGCCACGCTGAAGAGCCTGGCCTTCGCGCGCATGGTCTACGTGTCTTGCAACCCGGAGACGTTCGTCCGCGATCTCGAAGCCCTCGCGCCCGAGTTGCGCGTCACGGAACTGCGCCCCGTCGACCTCTTCCCGCGGACCGAGCACCTCGAGTCGATCGCGGTGCTCGAGCGCTTCGTGCCGCGCCGTCCCACGGCGTAGCCCCGGTCCAGACTGCTCGCTCCGCAGCGAAGCCGACCTCGCGTTCGCGGGGTAGACTCCGGGCCCCTATTGCCGCCGAGCTCCCATGGATCGCCTCCGCTCCGCCCTGATCGCCGCATGGTTCGCGTCCGCGGGCGGCGCGGTCGCGCACGGGCAGGCCACCGCGCCGGCTCCCCCCGAAAACCCGACGACCGCCGCCAAAGCCCTGCTCGGCAAGGCCTTGTTCTGGGACGAGCAGCTGTCGGCGACGCGCACGATGGCCTGCGGCACCTGCCACCGCTTCGACGCCGGTGGCGCGGATCCGCGCATCGGCATCCACCCGGGTTTCGACGGAGTGTTCGGCACCGCCGACGACGTGCGCGGCTCGCCGGGGGTCGTGGCGACCGATGCGACCGGCGTCTACCAGCTCGCCGCGCCGTTCCCGTTCGCCGAACAAGTGACGAAGCGGCGCGCACCGTCGGTGATCGACGCCGCGTTCGCGCCCGCCTTGTTCTGGGACGGGCGTGCCGACGCGACGTTCGAGGATCCGCAGAGCGGTGCCGTCGTCGCGACCGGATTCGCGGCGTTGGAATCGCAGGCCGCGGGGCCGCCGGTGAACGCGCAGGAGATGGCGCATTTCGGCACCACATGGGCCGATGTCGCGGCGCGCATCGCGACAGCGAAACCGTTGGCCCTCGCGCTCGACGTGCCGCCGCCGCTCGCGGGGTTCATCGCGGATCGCACGTACCCCGCCCTGTTTCGCGACGCCTTCGGGTCCGCGGACGTCACGCCGCAGCGCATCGTGTTCGCGCTGGCGGCCTACGAGCGCACGTTGACGTCGTCCGATTCGCCGTTCGATCGCTACCTCGAAGGCGTGGACGGAGCCCTGACCGAGCTCGAGTCCGAAGGCCTCGCGGTGTTCGACGGCGCCGGCAAGTGCTTCCTGTGCCACTCCGGGCCGCAACTGACGAATCACGGCTTCTTCAACATCGGCGTGCGGCCCG
This sequence comes from Planctomycetota bacterium, assembly GCA_052034255.1. Taxonomy (GTDB): domain Bacteria; phylum Planctomycetota; class B15-G4; order B15-G4; family JADJEK01; genus JADJEK01. Next base: position 40,662 of record JBPOIU010000019.1, read on the forward strand.
CGGTCGAGGATCCGGGCCGGTTCCTCGTGACCGGAGTCGCCAGCGACTTCGGACGCTTCAAGTCGCCGACGATGCGCAACGTGGCGTTGCGCGCACCGTACTTCCACGACGGCAGCGCCGCGACGCTGATGGACGTCATCGAGTTCTACGACCGCGGTGGCGACTTCCACGAACATCAGAGCGAGCTGATCGAACCCCTCGGCCTGACCGCGCAACAGAAGCTCGCGCTGGCGCAGTTCCTGACGACCGCCACGCTGGACCCGCGGCTCGCGACCGGGCTGCCGCCGTTCGACCGGCCGACGCTGTACAGCGAAACCGATCGCGTGCCGTCGATCGTCGCAGCCGGCACACCGGGGACCGGTGGAGTGATGCCGCGCCTCGTGGCCTTGGAGCCTCCGTTCGTCGGCAATCCGTCGTGCGCCCTGGCGCTCGCCGAAGGACTCGCGGCGGCACCGGCGTTCTTGTTCGCGACCGGAAGCGCCGGATCTCCGCCGTTGGCGCTGCTCCCGCTCGGGGTGCTCGCCGGTTCGGGTTCTGGCGGCTACATCAGCTTCACTGCCGCGATTCCCCGCGACCCGACGCTGATCGGCACGGTGCTGCGCTTGCGCGGGATCGTCGTGGATGCCGGCGCGGTCGGCGGACTCGCGACGACTCCGACCGTGGAGTTCCGCTTCTTCGACGTGCCGTGACGGGCAGTCGAACGATGCGGCGCCGCGAGGGACTCGATCTGCCGTCCGTCGCGCGACGGGTTCAAGGCGCCTTGCGCGCGACCACGTAGGCGATCCAGACGCCCTCGTTCTCGAAGTGCGCGCGCCGTCGATAGACGCCGTCGCCCTCCTTCTGTTCCTCGTCCCAACCGTCGGTGTAGACCGCGCTCTCCGCGAATCCCGCTTCCGCGAGCGCATCGCGCAATTCGGCCAGGGTCCACAGCCGCCAGTCGTACGTGAACGCGCGCTTGAACGTGCGGCCGTCGCGCAACTCGAAATCGATGTGGCACAGGAAATCGTGCGAGATCGCGTCGAACCGCGCCTGGCGCCACAGGTAGGTGAAGCGCGGGACGCGCGTCCCATCCAGCAACGTCGTCGCGGCGATCGGCCGGCGGTCGGTGGACTCCTTCAACGCGTCCGTGCCGCCGAATGCGTCGAGCACGAACACGCCGCCTGGCTGCAGCGAACGCAACGCGGCGCGGAAGTACGCCACGAGGTCGGCGCGACGCTTGAACACCCAATAGGAGAAGTTCAGCGCCGCGATGCACTCGACGCGCGGCTCCGTGACCTCGAGCACGTTCGCGTGCAGCAGACGCACGCGCGAGCGCGTCGCGACGTCGAGCGGCCGCACATTGCGCTTCACGGCCTGGGCGAGCACGTGCGCATCCAGATCGACGCCGATCGCGAGGTGCGAGCGGTCGCGCCGCGCGAACGCGCAGGCGATCGCCGCAGTCGCGCAGAAGTCCTCGCGCAGGATGCGCAGTGCCCGGCCGTTGCTGCGCTCGAACACCCGGGCGCAGAAGTCGAGGTCGGCATCGACGCACTGCACCGACGCCTCGTACAGCGCGTACTTGTCGACGCGCACACGCGCTTGGTTGGTCCGCTTCGCCATCGCCGCTCCGTCGTCTTCATCCGCAAGGGCGGAGGAAGGTAGCGACCGCGGCGCGATCCGCGAGCGGAAGTTCAGACCTGCGGTGAAACGTCGACGATGCGCAGCACGACCGCGCCAGGCGCGGTGCGCGCCGGCAGCGAGGGCAGCACCCGGCCCAGGATCAGCGGGTCGAGTTGGCGTCCTGCCGCATCGAACTCGTAGGCCGCCGCTTCGCCGCAGGCTCCGCCCTTGCGCTCCAGGCGCTCGACTTCTCCGCGCAAGCGGACGATCTCGGCGGCGCACAACGTCAACGCCGAGCCGACGATCAACGCGACGCAGCCCGCGACCCGATGTTCGAAGAGGCCGCGCAGCCACCGGCCGACCAATGTCGGCGGGCTCCATCCGAGCGGTTTGCCGTCGAGCCACCGCTTCAAGTCCGTCGCCATCGCGTCGACGCTCGGGTAGCGGTCGGCCTTGCGCTTCGCCAACGCTCGATCGAGGATCCGCTCGAGTTCGCCGCGGAGCTTCGGATCGGAGCTGCCGATGCGCCGGGGCTTCGCATGCAGCACGACCTGCGCCGCCTCGTGGACCGAGACCGCGCCGACGTCGTAGGGCAGTGCTCCGGTCAGCAGCTCGAACAGCACGACGCCGAGCGCATAGAGGTCGCTGCGTGCGTCGACGTCTTCCGGTTTGCCGTCGCACTGCTCCGGGCTCATGTACTGGAACGTCCCGAGCACTTGCCCGACCTCGGTCTGCGTGCCGTCGTTCTGCCGCAAGGCGGAGCGCGCGACGCCGAAGTCGATCAGCTTCAGGCGGCCGTCCGCGTCCACGAGCAGGTTCGCGGGCTTGAGATCACGGTGGATGACGCCATTGCGGTGCGCGTAGCCGACCGCGTCGCAGGCAGCGAGGAACAGGCGCACGCGGTCGCGCACGTCGAGGGTCCGCAGTTTCGCGAACTCGGTGATGGGACGGCCGCCGCGGACCAACTCCATGACGAAGAACGGCACCGGACCGAGATCGCCCGCGAGGCCGGTCGGCCGGTGCGTGCCCGCGTGATGGACGCGGGCGATGTGCGGATGATCGAGATCGGCGAGCAGCGTCGCTTCGCGCTCGAAGCGCGCGAGGACGGACCGGGACGCGAGACCGGTGCGCAGGACCTTCAACGCCACGGCGCGCCGTGGCTGGTCCTGCTCGGCTTCGAACACGGTCCCCATGCCTCCGGTGCCGAGCAGGCCGACGATGCGGAAGCCGCCGATCGTCTCCGGAAGTGCGAACGGCAGCGACTCGTCGGCGGCGTCATGGACCTCGGTGAGGTCCTTGAACGTCGACTTCGTCGCTTGTTTGTCCGCGAGCTGTTTCATGGGTCCTACGCCGGGCAGCGCCGACCTCGTCCGTTCAACGAATCAGCCAGCCGCCCGTTTGGTCGCACTTCGAGCGATTTCCGTTCGCCTCTTTTGCGGTCGATTTGCGGTTCTTCGACCCCGGATCGGCCACGAATCGCCCCAAGGGCAGCGATTCATGCGGTTTCCGACGGTGTCCCGCGTGCTTCCGGAGGTGTCCAACGCGAACGGTGGGCCAACACCCACAGCACCCCTGGAAGCAGCAACGACGCGCCAGAAACGACCGCCACCGATCGCGGGTTCCAGCCCCAATCGTCCAGGGCATGTCCCGTCGCGAGCATGGCGAGGCTGAACGTGACGGTGAACAGCGACAGCTCCGCCGAGAAAACCCGGCCTCGGAAGCGATCCTCGACCTTCCCCTGCAACAAGACCGTGCTGAAGACCCAGCTGACGCTGGAACCCAAATGGCCGAGCGCCAACAGCGCGCAGCCGATCCAGAAATTGCCCGCCTGCGCGAATGCGGTGAAGAACAGCGCGGCGACGAAGAAGCCCCACGCGATGACCCGACGCATCGCGGCGCCGTCGCGGCCGCAGAGCATGCGACCCACGAAGGGGCCGACGCCGGTGCCGAGGGCGCGGGCGACGAACAGCAAACCGGTCCACAGATCGATGCGATCGTCGGGCGGCAGGATGTCCTTCGCGAACACGTAAAGGAGCAGCAACGTGCCGCCGGACAGACCGAGACCGGCTTTGACCAGCACCAACGACAGCACGGCGCGATGGCCCGTGATGTAACGGAAGCCCTCGAACAGGTCGACGAAGCCGCTGGTCCAGCCACGCCCCGAGGTGGTGACCCGGGGCGCCGGCACGCGGCGGGCGACTTGGCTCACGCACAGCGCGGACAGCAGGAAGCTCGCCGAGTCGATCAGGAACGCCGGCGCGAGTCCGGCGAACTCGATCACGATCCCGGCCAGCGCCGCGCCGATCGCCAGCATGACGGACCACGTCGCCGCGGACAGGGCATTGGCGGTCGCGAGCTGATCCGGGCGTACCAGGCTCGGGATCAATGCGGTCTTCGCCGGCTCGAACAACGCGGTCAGCGCGACCTGCGCGGCGATCAGGGCATAGATCCCCATGACGTCGCCGCGGTCGTCGGCCCACAGGAAGGCCGGCACCAGCGCCGCCCGCAGGATGTCCGACAGCAGCAGGACGAAGCGGCGATCGACGCGATCGATCCACACGCCGGCCAACGGCGCGATGACCAGATGCGGCAGCATCCGCAGCATCAGCGACAGCGCCTGCTCGGTGCCGGACGCTCCGAGCCGGTCGAGCAGCCGCATCACGGCGATCTGGTTGAACCAGTCGCCGGCCTGGCTGATCACCTGCCCGTACCAGAGGTAGCGGAACTCGCGGTTGCCGCGCAGCAACTCGGAGAACTCGCGGAAACCGGACTTCGCCATGGATGCTCGGGACGGAGACGAACGGCCAGGAGTCTATATCGAAGTTCACGATTCCGTTCTGCCGCGAGGCCGAGCGAGACGCGCGCGGGCGGTGGCGGACTTGTTCGATCGGCGGCTGGCCTCCGTCCGCCGCACCCGGTACGACGAGCGCCATGAACGAACTCCTCCCCCACAAGCTCGCGTTCGTCACCGGAGCCACCAGCGGCATCGGCCGCGCCACCGTCCTGCGCTTCGTCCGGGAGGGCGCCCGCGTCGCCGCGGTCGGCCGCAACGCCGCTGCGCTCGAGGCCCTGGTCGCGGAAGCCGGTTCCCCCCATGTCGTGCCGATCGTCGCGGATCTCGCGCACGACGCGGCGCGCGCGGCCGCGGTCGACCGTGGCCGCCAGGAGCTCGGCGGCATCGACGTCCTGGTCAACGCGGCCGGGATCTTGGAAGGTGGTTCGCTCGAAGCCACCGACCTCGCCCGCTTCGACCACAGCATGGACGTGAACCTGCGCGTCCCGTTCGACCTGATGCGGCGCCTGCTCCCGGACCTCATCGACCGCAAGGGCAACGTCGTCAACGTCTCCAGCGTCACGGGCACGCGGGCGTTCCCCGGCGTGCTCGCGTACTGCGTGTCGAAGGCGGCGCTCGATCAGCTCACGCGCTGCGCGGCGCTCGAGCTGGCCCCGCGCGGCGTCCGCGTGAACGCCGTCAACCCGGGCGTCGTGCGCACCGGGCTGCATCGCAACGGCGGCATGGGCGAGGACGCGTATCGCGCGTTCCTCGAGCGCAGCAAGGAAACGCATCCTCTCGGCCGCGTCGGCGAGCCGGAGGACGTCGCCGCACTGATCGCGTTCCTGGCGTCGGACCAGGCCGGCTGGATCACCGCGGCGACGATGCCGATCGATGGCGGCCGCGCGGAGACGTGCGCGCGGTAGCCCTACTCCGCGAAGCGCATCGCGTGGATGCGAAGCCCCTTCGAGGTCGCGACGAACGTCAACTCGTGCATCTCGGCTTCGTCGCGCTTCGTGATCCAGTAGTCGCGCTTGCCAGCCACCGTGACCGACGCTCCGAGCTCACCGTCTTCGAGACAGTCGGCGCCGCACCACTCGCGATCGAGCGGCGGGCCGTCCTCGTTGACGGCCACGCGAACCGTCGAACCGTCCGCGGTCGAGAACGTCACTTCGACACGCGCGGCCGTGTTCGTGATCGTGCATGACGAACCCTCGGCCGCGGCGCTCTCGATGTAGCCGTCGCCGTGGATCCACGCGCCTTCGAGGCGCACCAGGCCGATCTTCGGATCCGAGATTCCTTTGTGGACGACCGGGGTTCCGGGCGTCATGGGTTCCTTGTTCGCGATGCGATCCGACCCGATACCGAGTACGAGATTCGCAGTGACGGGGCCGTCGCCCATGATTTGCTCTCCAGGCTTGATCTCGATCGTCGCGCTCGAAGTGGCGGCAACCGCTCTGCAGTACCCGCGCGAAGGGCGCGGATCCTAGCAGCCCGAGGTCGGAGTCCGACCCGATTCGAGTCGCGGAGCACGCCGACCGACGTCGTCCCCGCGATGTCGGATCACGGCGCGCTGAACACGCCTCCGGTCGCCTCCGACAGCTCGCGCAGGAACGCGCGCGCATCGTCCTTCTCGGCCAACGCCACCGTCGATACGGCGATCCCGCGCGTGCGATTCATGCGGCCGACGTGGTGCCTGATGCGCTGGAAGTATTGGAACTCGCCGGTCGACGGCGCCCCGTCCGACAACACGACGATCGTGTCCACGTCGTCGAACGCATACGCCGCGCGCAGGCCATCGAAGAGATTGGTCTTGCCGCGCGCCTGCTGCCGCGCGAGGAACTTGTTCGCGTCCTCGAGCTTCGCCGGCGTAGCAGGGACGAGTTCCTTGGTCCACGCCGTCGCCGCATCACCGAACACGACGATCGAGAATCGCGCGGTCGGCGGCAATGCGGCGACCGCGGTGGCGAATGCCGCACGCGCGGTGTCGAGACGCGGCTTGCCGCTGCGATCCACCTCGCGCATCGACCCTGAGAGGTCGAGCACGAAGACGACGCGATCGCTGGCGACCGGCAAGCCGTAGAACTTCACGGCGGAGCGCGGCTCGATCGACTTGCCGCCCTTCGCCGGGATCGCGAACGTCGCGCCGTGGTGGGTCCACCACTCGCTCCAGGCTTTGACGTCGGGCGGGATCTCGAGTCCGGTGAGCTCCGACAGCGCGACGAAAGCCGCGGAGCGCACGCGTTCGCGCCGGTGCGCGAGCAAGCGCACGAGCGGTTCGAGGACGACCGCCTGCCGCAGGCGCGACGCGTCCCGCAGCGCGCTCGCGAGCCGTACGTCGATCGTCTCGCCGTCCACGTGCGCACGCAGCACGTCGGCCACGTGCTCGGCGGCGAGCTCACGGTCGTTGAAGCCGAGCGAATGCAGTGCCTCGGCCGCGACCGCCCCATCGGCATCCCCGACCAACTCCGTGAGGATCGGGACCGCGTCGGCGCGGTACGCGCGCGACAGGGCTTCCGCCGCGGCCGCACGCAGCAGCGAATCACCACCGGTGCGCGCGATCGCTTCGAGTGCGGGGCGCGCGTTCACCGGCTTGACGAAGCCCGCGGCCTCCACCGCAGCGAGCACGACGCTGGCATCGCGATCGGCGAGCGCGCGTTCGATCGCGTCCCCGGCGGCCGCATCGCCTCGTTCGCGCAGGATCTCGCACGCCGTCGCGCGCACGGTCGCGTCCTTCGCGCCGAGTCCGTGGTCCACGACGGCGGCGGTCACGGCCGCATCCTTCGATCGACTGATCGCGGTGAACGCGATGTCGCGCACGCGCGTGCGCGGATCGCGAGCGGCGATCGGCAAGACCAGCGCAACCGCATCCGCGCCGCATTGCTCGACCGCCGCTTTGGCGGCATCGGCGCGCGCGTCGTCGTCGTTCGCCTTGAGGTCCTTCTTCAGTGCCGGCGGAACTTCGCCCGCCACGCACGTCGAACCCGGACTCTGCGAGAAACCCAACGAGAACCCCACCGCGCAGGCCATGGCCCACGCGCACGACACCAGCGATCTCACCCGGAAGCCTCCTGTCGATGTGGCGAGGGCGACCGCGCGACGCGAGCCCCGCGGGATTGGACGCGTTCGGCGCTCGAGAGATACCGCGAGACGTCGTCGAGCAGCTCCATCAAACTCATGCGCGGCGGCGCGACGAAGATGCGCTTGCGACCGTCCTTCAATTCGACGTCGACGCGGCGCGCCAAGGTGTCATGGAACGGTTCGAGCACGAACGCGAACCGGGCGACGACCGGCGAACGCGACAACGCGAGGATGCGAGCGAGCGGATTGCGCGGATCCATGGAGCTTCTCCGGGACCACTTCGCCCGCAGATCATGGAGAACGAGCCGGCCGACGGCTACCGGCGAGTCGCGTCATCCGCGGCGTTTCGGGTGGCCTGTCGCTCCGCTCGGAGAACGTGAATCAACTCGATGGACTCACGTTCTCGGCGTCACCCGGTGGTGCAGGGCGCCGGCAGTCGCCGCGTTCAGCGCGCTCCGTCCGGCGCCCCTTTGCGCGTCGAAGGTGATCGATTCGCGACCTCGGAGGACCGGGCTCGGTCCGGCTCGTCGTCGAACAACATGCGGATCGCCGGGGTCTCGAGGTCGTCGAACTGGCCAGCTCGCGCCGCGCGCACGTAGGCGACGAGCGCGGCCGCGACGAAGCACAGGGCCACGGGAACGACGACCCACAGGATCATCATGGCTCGTCTCCGAACGTGCGCGCGCGGAACGCCAGCGTCACCACCGTCAACGACGACAACGGCATCAACACCGCCGCGACCAGTGGATTGAGGACTCCGCTCATCGCCAACGCGACGTTGACGGCGTTGTACACGAGCGACGCGCGCAAGCAGCGCCGGATGGCGGCGAGCGTCCGCCGGGAACCATGTAGCAACTCGAGCAGCGGCTCGAGGCCGGGCTTCGCGAGATAGACGTCGGCGGCCTCCAGGCTCGCCTCGGCCCCACCGCTGACCGCGATGCCGACCGTCGCCGCGGCGAGCGCCGCCGCATCGTTGACGCCGTCGCCGACCATGAACACCCGGCGACCGTCCGCCAAGGCGGAGCGCACGCGTTCCAATTTGCGTTCGGGCGAGGCCAAACCCTCGATCGCGCGCTCGTCGAGCCCGAGGTCGCGGCCGATCGCGAGCGCGACCGTCGGTTCGTCGCCCGAGAGCAGCAGCACTTCGTGGCCCATGCGGCGCAGCGCGGTGACCGCGGACTTCGCGTCCGGCCGCAAAGCATCGCCGAGGCCACCGACGGCTTCGGCCTTGCCGTCCTGCGCGCAGACCACGGGTGTCAAGCCACGCACCCGCACGCGCTCGATCGCTGCTTCGATCGCCGGCGGCAACGCGCCCATCGCCTGTCGGACGTAGCGCGGCGAGCCGACACGCAACTCCACGCCGTCGACCGTGCCCGCGACACCGAAACCGGTTTCGACCTCACGGCGCGTCACGACACCGTTCGCATCGCGCACTGCCTGGCGCAGCGCGACGGCGATCGGATGCTCGACGCCGGCTTCCAATGCGGCCGTGCGCTCCAGCAGGGCGGCCGGTCCGGTCCATTCGCACAACTGCATCGAGCCCGTGGTCACCGTGCCGGTCTTGTCCAACACGACCAGCGCCGGCGCGCACAGCGCTTCGGCGACGTCGGCGCCTCGGATCAACACTCCGCGCTTGGCCGCGCGGCCGAGAGCTACCGTCACGGCGAGCGGAGTCGCCAGGCCCAGCGCACACGGGCAAGTGACGATCAGTAGCGCGACCGCATGTTCGACGGCCCGTTCCGGGGACTGGCTCCACCACAGCGCCGCCGTGATCCCCGCGAGCAACAAGACGACCAGCGTGAATCGACGCGCCATGCGGTCGACGGTGCGCACGATCGGCGACTTGGTCTCGGCCGCGGCGCGCACGGTCTCCATCAAGCGACCGACGCGCGTCTGCGTGCCCGACGCTTCGACGACGACGTCGACTTCGCCGCCCTGATTCCGCGATCCCGCCAGCACACGATCGCCGACGCCGAGTGTCCGCGGCTTCGATTCGCCGGTCAGGAACGCGACGTCGAACGAGCCGCTGCCGCGCGCGATCATGCCATCGACGGCGACGGTCTCGCCGTGACGCACGCGGATGCGATCTCCGCGCACCAGCGCTTCGATCGGCGTGTCGCGCTCGACATCGCCATCGAGCTTGCGTGCGGTCGCGTCGGTGACGGAGAACAACAGATCGACGGCATCGAGCGCATCGCGCGAGCGCTTCTCCTGCAAGAAGCGTCCGACGAGCAACAAGAACACGACGACCGTCAACGACTCGAAGTAGGTGTCGCCACGGTCTTGGATCGTGTTCCAGGCGCCGAACGCGGTGCCGATCGTCAACGCGAGCGCGACCGGCAAATCCATGTGCGGCACGCGCGTGCGGATGGACGTCCACGCGCCCTGGAAGAACACGCGTCCGGGCCAAGCCAGCGCCAGCAACGTGAAGCCGAGCGACACCGCGCGCAGCAGGAGGCGCGTCGTCGAGTCCATGCCCTCGAGATGACCGCCGTACAGCGCGAACGCGAACAGCATCGTGTTGCCCGCGCACGCGCCGGCGACGCCGAGATCGATCACGTGCTTCCGGGCACGCGCCCGCCGCGCGGTTTGCCGCGCGGCGCCACGATTCGCGTGCGGCGGATAGCCGAGGCCGTCCAGCGTCCGAGCAATCGTCGACAGCGCGACGCCGTCGCCGTCGTAGCGCAAGGTCGCGCGGCCGGACACGCGATCCAGGCGAGCATCGAGCACCCCGGGCAGGATCCGGGGCAAGCGCTCCACGAGCCACACGCACGCCGCGCAATGGACGCCCTCGAGAGCGAGGACGACTTCACGGCTACCGTCGGCGCAACGCGTCACGTGCTCCGCGGCGAACGTCTCGTGATCGAGGTTTTCGAAGCTCTTGCCGCTCACGATCGCCGGGCGTCGCGCCTGCTCATCGCCTTGCAGCTCGTAGTAGCGATCGAGCTCCAACGCATGGATCGTCGCGAACACCGTCGCGCAGCCGGGGCAACAGAAGGACGGCTTGCCGTCGCCCGCGATGCGAGCGCGGGGCACGTCGAGTCCACAGTGCGCGCAGGCGACGGTCGCCGGCGGAGTCAGCGTCGCGCCACGATCAATGGCCATGGCAGCACGCTGGAACCACGTGCTCGGGAGCCACGGCCGAAGGCGCTGTCTGCGTCGTGGCCTCGAGTGCCTCGGCGCGACGCAACACGCCCCACAAGCTGACGACCGCGAGGATCGCGACCGCGATGCGCGGCACACGCTGATCGAGGCGCGAGCGCAACGAGCCCGCGCAGATCCCAGCGGCGACGAGCGCGGGCAACGTGCCGGCGAAGAACGCGACCATCACGCCGGCCGCCGCCAGCGGCGAGCCGGTACCGGCAGCGACGACGACGAACGCCCACAGGAAGCCGCACGGCAACAGCGCCGAGAGCGCGCCGAACCCGAATGCACGCGCGTTCAGCGACATCCGCGCGAGCTCTTCACGCAGCGGCGCGACGAGATGTTCGAGCGGAGCCAGCAGCCGTCGCATCGGATCGAAGCGCAACCCGACTTGCAGCGCACCCTTCGCCAGCACCGTGGCGACGAGCAGTCCGACCGCGAACCACAGAGCGCCGCGCTGGATGCCGATGCTCCACGCACCGGCATCGACGGCGTTGCCGAGGGCTCCGGCGAGTGCTCCGAGCGAGGCGTAGCTGACGAGGCGACCGAGCTGGTAGAGGGCGATCCGTCCCTTGCGTTTCGACGCCGACACCCAGACCAACGGGCCGCACATCGCCGCGCAATGCAGCGAGCCCGCGAAACCAGCACCGAGCGTCGACAACAGCAACGCGTTCATCGATCGCCTCGCGCGGCACCGAGCTCTCGGCGCAAGGTCGCGGTGAAACGCTCGCCGGAGCGCTCCGCGACGAGCCGCACTTCCCACAGTCCCGGCCGCGGCTCATGCAGCGCGGCGACGTAGTCACCGGTCGTGGTGCGCGTCGCCTCGCCGGTCTCGATGCGGCTCGCGCGAGCGATCGCGCAGGCCTCGAACGAGATCGCCGCGTCGTCGATCGGTTGGCCGCCGCGGTCCTTCAGCACCACCTTCAGTTGGCCGCTCGCGCCGCCAAGGACCGGTGCGACCAACTCGGCGTCCGCGCTCCAACCGAGACGTTCGTTGTCGGCGCGCTGGCGCGCGACGTCGTTCCATTGCGCGGCCTTGCGCTCGTAGTCGCGCTCGACGGAGAACGACGGATCGCCGGTCGCGTAGGCCAACAGGATCACTTGCATCGTGATGCAGAACACGAGCATCCCGACCACGACACCCACCCAAACGCGACGCGCGACGACGGGCTTCATGGCTTCTTCTCCGAACCACCGGCGAACAGCGGGCCGAGCACCGTGTGCACGGCGTCGAACACCACCGCGTCGCCGTGCTTCGCGCTCACGCGCACCAGCGCTCGACCGTTGTCGAAGCGTTCGCGCGGCACGATCAGCGTGGCATTGACTTCGACGTACCCGCGACCCGCGATGTGTTGGGTGCCGTCGGCGGTGAGCAGCGACACACCCGGCTCGGGCTGCAGCACGAGGTCGATCGCCGCATCGGCGCGGTTCTCGATCCGGATCGTCGCCGGAGTCGAGATCGAGCCGTCCGCCAACACCGTGAACTGCGCACCGCGCGTGCGCAGGAACTCGACCGCGAGCGTCGAGCGCTTCGCCAGCGCCGTGACCAGACCGCTCAGCACGATCGCGATCAGCAACGGATAGAGCACGATGCGCGGGCGCAGCGTTCTCTTCGGCTTACCGGCAAGCGTCGCTTGGGTCGCGTAACGGATCAGGCCGCGCGGCCGCTCGATCTTGTCCATCACGGCGTCGCACGCGTCGATGCACTGCGCGCAGCCCACGCATTCCATTTGCAGACCGGCGCGGATGTCGATGCCGGTCGGACAAGTCTGCACACACAGCTTGCAGTCGATGCAGTCGCCATGCGTTCGCGTCGCGCCGGTCTCGAGCTTGCCTCGCGGTTCACCACGCGCGACGTCGTAACCGATGACCAGCGAGTGCTCGTCGAGCAGCACCGATTGGAGCCGACCGTACGGGCACATCAGCGTGCACATTTGTTCGCGCACGTACGCGAAGTCGATGAACATCGCCAACGTGGTGATCGCGACCACCGCGAACGCCGCCGGATGTTCCGCCGGCGACGTCGTGATCCAGCGCGACAGGCGCTCGGTACCGACGAAGTACGCCAGGAACACGTTCGCGATCACGAACGACAGCGCGAGGTAGACGACGAAGCGCAGCACGCGGCGCCATGCCGGCGCGCCTTCGCGCCCATGCTTGCCCTCGATCAGCCGCTGCAGCGGTCGATAGATCAACTCGAGGTACACGGTCTGCGGGCACGCGTAGCCGCACCACACCCGACCGAGCAGCGCCGTGAACCAGAAGATCCCGAGGAAGATGCCGACGACCAGCAGCGCGAGCAGCAGCGTCTCGGTCGCGAAGAACGTCGTCCCGAAGAACGTGAATTCACGGTTCATCAGGTCGAGGAACAGCGCCGGCTTGCCCCCGATCCGCACGAACGGCAGCGCCGCGAACAATGCGATCAACGCCCAACCGATCACGCGACGGCGGTTCAGGAACCGACCGGGTGACAGCTTCGGGTCGATCCAGCGCCGCGAACCGTCCTGGTTCAGCGTGGACAACACCCGTTCGGGCGTCGGCAGCATGTGCGGGGGTTGTGGCGCCATGTTCATCGGTCGTCGACCTTGGCGGTCAGGGATTGGCGGCGAACGGCGCGATCGCGTCGCCCTGCGGTTCCTTGCCGGGCTTCGGCGATTGCGCGAGCTTCGTCACGTACGACGCCAGCAGCACGATCTGCGTGTCCGTCAGTTGGTCCTTCCAGGTCGGCATGCCCTTCAGCACGACGCCGTCTTGAATGACCTTCGCGATGTCGGTGACGGCCTTGACGTTGATCCAGCGATCGTCGGTCAAGTTCGGCCCGACCATGCCCGTGCCGTCCGCGCGATGGCATTGCGCGCACTTGGACCGGAATAGGCTCGCCATCCCGGCCATTGCCACCGCGTCGTCGCGGTACTTCAGAATCGTCGGCGCGTCCGGCGCGAGCTTGCCGTAGGTCGCGAGCAGCTGGTTCGCGTGATCGGCGACCTCGGCTTCGTACGCCTGGTCGAGCGAAGGTCCTTCACCGAAGTGGTAGTAGACCGTGTACGGGAACGCGAACAGGATGGTCAGCCAGAACGTCCACACCCACCAACCGGGCAGCGGGTTGTCGTACTCCTGGATGCCGTCGTAGTTGTGGTCGAGGACCGACGACGGATCGGAACCATGAACTTCGCTCATGACGTCTCTCCAGGCTGCCGCGACGGGGAGCGCGGCTCGAACACTCGATCGTCGTCCAACGGCATGTTTCCGCGCGTCTCGTAGAGCTCACGCCGCCCGAGCATCAGCCGCACGAGCACGCCGAGGAACAGCGCGAGGAACACGAACAGCGCGACCTGCTTCAGCGCGAGCACCGACTCGGAGAACTGGATCTCAGCGAGAACCATGGTCGGCCTCCGGCTTGGCGTCCGTGCTCTGCGCCTGCGATGCGTCGGCGGGCAGCGGCTTCGCGATGTCCGTGCCGAGGCGCAACAGGTAGGCGACGAGAGCGATGATCTTCTTGTGCTCGATGCCGCTGTCCTTGAACGTCGCGTCCTCGGCGACGAGCTTGTCGAACACGGCCTTCGCCTGCGCGCGCGCGCTGACTTCGGCCTTGCCGATCACGTCGGCGTAGGGCACGCCGATCTTCGACATCGCGACGACCTTGCCCTCGATCGCGGCGAAGTCGAGCTCGTCTCGCAGCAGCCACGGATACGCCGGCATGATCGTGCCCGGGCTCGTGTCCGAGGGTCGATTCAAGTGACGCACGTGCCACGACACGGACGAGTTCGTTTGGCCGATGCGCGCGAGGTCGGGACCGATGCGGCGCGAACCCCACAGGAACGGGTGGTCGTAGACCGACTCACCGGCCTTGCTGTATTCGCCGTAGCGTTCGGTTTCGTGGCGCATCGGCCGCACCATCTGCGAGTGGCACGACACGCAACCTTCTGCGATGTAGACATCGCGGCCCGCGAGTTCGAGCGGCGTCCACGGCGTCACCGTGGCGATCGTCGGCACGTTCGACTTCACGATGAACGTCGGGATGATCTCGAACAACGAGGCGGTGACGACCGAGATCACGACCCAGATCGTGAACTTCAGCGGCAAGCCTTCGAACGAGCGGTGCCACTTGGCCTGGAACAGCACGTCGAGCGACTTCGCGACGTCCGCGACCGCGGTCAGATCCGATGCGGGCGTCGGCGCCGGTCGCCACGCGCGATCGAGGGCCGGAGCCTGATGCTCCTGCTCCGTGTACGTCGCCGGGCGACGCGCCCACGTCATCAGCAGGTTCACGAGGCACATCACCGCGCCGACCACGTACAGCGAACCGCCGAACGCGCGCAGCCAGTACATCGGCATCAGCTTGCGCACGGTCTCGATGAAGTCGGGGTACATCAACGAGCCCGACGCGTCGAATGCGCGCCACATCAGACCCTGCGTCAAACCCGCGACGTAGATCGGGATCAGATAGAAGACGATGCCGATCGTGCCGAGCCAGAAGTGGGCGTTGACCCAACCTGGCTTGGCGACGGTCTGCGTCTGGAACAGCCGCGGCGCGAGCCAGTACAGCATGCCGAACGACATGAACCCGACCCAGCCGAGCGCGCCGCCGTGCACGTGCGCGATGGTCCAGTCGGTGTAGTGCGACAGCGAGTTCACGCTCTTCACCGACATCATCGGACCCTCGAAGGTCGACATGCCGTAGAAGGTGATCGCGACCACGTAGAACTTCAGGATCGGGTCCTGCGCGACCTTGTGCCACGCGCCGCGCAGCGTCAGCAGGCCGTTCAGCATGCCGCCCCACGACGGCATCCACAGCATCACCGAGAACAGCATGCCGAGCGTGCTGAGCCACGCCGGGCACGACGTGTAGTGCAGGTGGTGCGGGCCGGCGAAGATGTAGATGAAGACCAGCGACCAGAAGTGCAGGATCGACAGCTTGTAGGAGAACACCGGGCGCTCGGCGGCCTTCGGCAGGAAGTAGTACATGAGGCCGAGGAACGGTGTGGTCAGGAAGAACGCCACGGCGTTGTGGCCGTACCACCACTGCATGAAGGCGTCCTGGACGCCGCTGTAGATCGAGTAGCTCTTCGTCCAGGTCACGGGGATCGCGAGGCTGTTGAAGATGTGCAGCACGGCGATCGCGATCAGCGTCGCGATGTAGAACCACACGGCGACGTAGAGGTGCTGCTCGCGCCGCTTCGCGACCGTGCCGAAGTAGTTGATCGCGAACGCCACCCAAACCAGCGCGATCGCGATGTCGATCGGCCACTCGAGTTCGGCGTATTCCTTCGAGGACGTGATGCCGGCCGGCAGTGTGATCGCGGCGGCCACGATGATCAGTTGCCAGCCCCAGAAGTGCACGCGCCCGAGCATGTCGCTGAACATGCGCGCCTTCAGCAGACGCTGCGACGAGTAGTACATGGCCGCGAAGATCGCGTTGCCCGCGAACGCGAAGATCACCGCGTTCGTGTGCAGCGGACGAAGGCGGCCGAAGCTCAACCAAGGAGTGTCGAAGTTGAGCGCGGGTACTGCGAGCTGCAGGGCGATGAAGACGCCGGCGAGCATGCCGACGACTCCCCAGACCGCGGTCGCGAAGACGAACTTTCGAACGATGTCGTCGTCGTAGCGGAACGACTCCATCCGGCTGGCGGACGCTGTGGACACCGGCATGCTCCGATCCCGAAACGGTGGAGGAACGAGAAGAGAACCGGGTCGAGCAACCTCCATGCCCGGTGCGGAGGATGCCGCAGACGGCCTCCATTGGGCCGTTCGCGGCTCGAAATCGCGGCGCGATGTCGCAGGTTCCCGCAGCCAGCGCGTGTTCGTTCCCAAAGGCAACGGGAAATCCGCCCCGACTTCAGATCGGTGCGCGAGAGCGAGGTCGACGGAAGTTTTTGAATCAGCGCGTCGCGCGAGCCGTGCGCGTGCCGGGATCGAAACACGAAGCGCGGGTCGCGGGAGACGAGTCCAGGACGTGTGCGCCGAACATCGCGAGTCTCCGCGCCGCAGCGTCGTCAGGTCCAAGCGCGCCGAGAAGTTTGCATCCCGCGCTCAGGAGCTCTTCCAGCCCCCCGCCCACCTGCTCTCCCTGCACCCTGCTCTCCCTGCACCCTGCACCCCTCGTCCCCTGCCTCCCTGTTTCGTTCATCCAACCAGGTCTGCCGGGAGGCAGGGGACGAGGGATGCAGCGCGCAGTGGAAACAGGGATTCACGACGTCAGGCCTCGCGCGGTCTCGGCCGCTCGAGCCTGACTCGAGGTTCCTTACCGCTCCGCATCCCCCATCAATCGGTACCCCACCCCCGGCTCCGTGCGCAGCACCTTCGGCCGTGCCGGGTCGTGCTCCAACTTGTGCCTCAACTGCGCCATGTAGACGCGTAGGTAATGCGTTTCCCCGGCCGCCGCCGGGCCCCACACTTCCTTCAGCAGCTGCCGATGCGTCGCGACCTTGCCGGGAATGCGCGCGAGTGCGGCGAGCAGCTTGAACTCGGTCGGCGTCAACTGCACGTCCGCTTCCGCTCGCGTCACCCTGTGATGTTCGAGATCGATCACGACGTCGCCGCACCGCACGATCGGCGCGACCGCGGCCGGCGCAGCCGCGTGCCGCAGCGCGACCCGAATGCGCGCGAGCAACTCGCCGGTCGCGAACGGCTTGGTGACGTAATCATCGGCGCCGGCATCGAGCAGCACGACCTTCTCGTCTTCACGCCCGCGCGCGGACAGCACGACGATTGGCGCGCGGCTCCACTCCCGTAACCCGCGGACGACGTCGATGCCATCTCCGTCGGGCAACCCCAAGTCCAACAGCACGACGTCCGGATTCCACGACCGCGCGAGCGCGAGTGCATCGCGGACGCCGCCGGCCTCGACGATCCGTAGTCCCTCCGCGACCAGCGTCGTGCGTAACAGCTGCCGAAGCGGCGCGTCGTCCTCCACGATCAACGCCAGCGCGCCGGGCGGGCTCACGGAGCACGCTCCGCCGCACCTTCGGCGATCACCTGCGGCGGCGTCGCCGGCAGCGGCAACGTGAAGGCGAGAATGGCCCCGCCGCCGTCGCGCGCACGCGCTTCGATGGCGCCGCCATGCGCGTGCACGATGCCCCGGCAGATCGTGAGCCCGAGCCCGCTCCCGCTTCGCGACGCGTCGCCACGCACGAACTTGTCGAACACGCGCGGCGCCACGTCCGCGGCGATCCCCGGCCCGCGATCCCGCACCTCGACGACGAGCTCCGCGTCCCTCCGCCATGCCGAGACCTCGATCGGATCGCGCGACGCGCCGTGCCGCGAAGCGTTTTCCAACAGGTTCGTCAGCACTTGCTCGATCAGCAACACGTCCATCGACACGAGCGGCAGGGCCTCCGCGACATCGACCTCCACCAGGACTCCCGGAGCGAAGCGCTCGAACCGCGTCAGCGCGCAGCCGATCACTTCCTCGATCGACGACCACTCGCGATGCAGCTCGAGCGTCCCCGACTCGAGCCGCGTCATGTGCAGCAGGTTGCCGACCAACCGATTCAGTCGCTCCGCCTCCTCGTGGATCAACCGCAAGAGCTCCGCGCGCGCATCCTCGCGCAACGCGTTGCCGTCGATCAGCGACGTCGCGGCGCCCGTGATCGCGGCGAGCGGAGTCCGCAGGTCGTGGGACACCGAACTCAGCAACGCATTGCGCACTTCTTCACGATCGGCACGGCGCAGCGCATTCGCGGCATCCTCTGCGAGCACGGCCCGCCCGAACGCCGTCGCGATCGGATGGATGAAGGCGTCGAGCTCCTTCTCGAGCGCGAGGTCGCGCATCCGCGAGGGATCGGCCGGCAACAGCGCCACCACGCCGAGCGCGCGCCCCGCCGTCGCCAACGGATGGAACGACGCCCGCGCGCCGGGCAGCGTGTCCGCCCCGATTCCCGCGCGCTGCTCCAGATCGAGTACCCAGGCCGCGACGCTCGCATCGCGCTCGTCGAGGTCGAACGCATGAGGGTGCCGCAGCGCGACGAGCTTGCGCTCCGCGTCGGCGAGCAACAGGCACACGCGGACGTCGAACGCCGACGCGAGATGACGCGCGGCGACGTCCGCGATCGCGTCGCGATCCGGAGCTTCGGCGAGCGCGCGCGTCAAGGAATACAGGGCAGCCGTGCGCCGCTCGCGAACGCGCGCGTCCTCGGCCTGCGCCCGGACCGAGTCGGCGAGCCCACTGACGACGAGCGCTGCGCCGAACATCACGCAAAACGTCACCACGTACTTCGCGTCGTCGACCGCGAACGTGAAGTACGGCGGCACGAAACAGAAGTCGAACGCCGCGACCGACGCGACGGACGCGAGCAATGCGGGATTGCGGCCGTAGCGCATCGCCACGCCGACGATCGCCACCAGGAACAGCATCGCGAGATCGGACGGCTCGAGCACGGAGCGCAATCCGAAATCGACCGCCGTGACTACGCCCACGGCTCCGAGCGCGGCGATCCACGACCCCGCCGGCGTCGCCGCGCGCCGGGAATGCGGCCGGGCGCGCGAGCGGCGCTGCTGCTCCTCGGAATCGCCGGCGATCGCGAGGACGTCGATGGCTCCGCTGCCGCGCACGATCCGATCGAGCAACGATCCGAACACGACGTCGCGCCACCGCGCATGCGCCGGCTTGCCCATCACCAAACGCGTGACGTTCTCCGCGCGCGCGTGGTCGAGCACGACGGCGGCGACGTCGTCGCCGGTGAGCCGCACGACTTCCGCTCCGAGCCGTTCGGCGAGCCGCAGCGGTTCGGCGACGCGCGCGCGGTCGCGCTCGGAGAGCGGCGCGCCCAACACTTCGACATGCACGACCGTGAAGCGCGCCTTGAGTCCTGCGGCGAGGCGAGCTCCGCCGCGCACGAGGTCCTTCGCGAACGCTCCGCCTCCGATCGCGACGAGCACGTGCTCCGCCGCTGGCCACGCGCGTTCGATGCCTTGGTCGCGGCGCCATTCGAGGACGTCGGCATCGACGTGCTCGGCCGTCCGCCGCAACGCGAGTTCGCGCAACGCCAACAGGTTGCCGCGCTTGAAGAAGTTCGTCTCCGCGCGCGCCGCCTGCTCGCGCGGATACACGCGTCCCTCGCGCAGGCGCGTCAGCAGCGCGTCGGGTGGCAGATCCACGAGCTCGACCTCATCGGCACGTTGCAGCACGTGGTCGGGAACGGTCTCGCGCACGCGCACGCCCGTGATCTGCGTGACGACGTCGTTCAAGCTCTCCACGTGCTGGACGTTCAGCGTGGTCCAGACGTCGATGCCGGCCTCGAGCAGCTCGAGCACGTCCTGCCAGCGCTTGAGATGGCGCGCATCCGGTGCGTTGGTGTGCGCGAGTTCGTCGACCAACACGACGTCCGGAGCGCGCGCGAGCGCTCGATCGAGATCGAACTCGTCGAGCACGTGGTCGCGATGCGCGACGCGGCGGCGTGCGAGCAACTCGATGCCTTCGAGTTGGGCGCCGGTCTCCGCGCGTCCGTGCGTCTCGATCACGCCGGCGACGACGTCGCGTCCCTCGGCGCGCGCGCGCCGGGCCGCCGCCAGCATCGCGTAGGTCTTGCCGACCCCCGGAGCAGCACCGAGGAAGATCTTCAGCCGCCCGCGATGGGAACGCTCCACCTCGGCGCGCGCGTCTTCGAGGACCGCATCGCGCGGCTCTTCGCCCGGGGCCGAAGTCGGTTCGGTCATCGCGTGTTTCCGTCACCCACCGGCGCGGGGCCGCTTTCGATGCGATCGTGCAGTGCGGGCGGGACCAGTGTACGCCAGGTGCTCGTGTCCCTCGCGTCACGCAGTCGCGGCGTCACCAGGACGATCACGCGGCTCGTGCGCTGCGTCGTCACCTCGCGCCGGAACAACCCGCCGAGCAGCGGGATGCTGCGTAGCAGGAAGACGCCGGTCTCTTCGCGCAGCGTCCGGCAGCGCTCGTACGTCCCGAGCAGGACGGTTCTGTCGGACGCCAAGTTCACGACCGACCGCGTCTGCGAGGTCGCCACGACCGGCGTCCGCGCGTCCCCGGCGAGATCGACGACGCTGGTGACGATCACGTCGACGTCGGCCGTGATCGACTGCGTCGCGATGAACGGGCGGATCATGAGTTCGATCCCTTCGATCACCCGTTCCGCAGCATTCTGCTCCACGACGCGGCGGTCCGTGAGATCGCCCGTGGGCGTTTCGATCGGCGACGCCGGCACGGTGCGCACGGCTCGGAACACGGCGGGCGTCGCGGTGGCCGCGGCTTTGGCTCCGTTCGACAGCGCGCCCGGGTTGTCCTCCGCGTTGATCGAGAGGATCCGCGATTGCGTGACCACCTCCGCCTTGCCCTCTCGCGCGAGGTACGACAAGAAATCCGCCAGGACGGCCGCGTCGAGCCGTACCACCGAGTCGATGGTCGTCCCTTGCCCGTCCCCGGCGACGTCGAACAGCGTGAACGAGCCCGAGATCCCGCGCTTCCACGCCTCCCAGTCCACGCCCAGATCCGAGCCGACTTCGTCGTCGACTTCGTAGATCGCCAGTTCGAACTCGGCTTGCAGCGGCGGCCGATCGAACGACTCGAGCGCGGCGAGGTCGTCGGCGATGTCGGACGGATTCTCCGACATGTAGATCGTGTTCAGCGCCGGATCGGCGAACGGCGCGACGTAGAACTGGCCGACGTTCCCGAGCTCGGTGCCGATCAGGATGGCCTTCAGCTCTCCGGCGGTCCGGTGTTTGCCGACGTAGCGCGTCGCGGCCAGCTGGCCCGCCGCATTCGCGTTCCCGGTGCCATCGTGGAACTGGAAACCAGGGATGTCGATTTGCGCGATCGTCGCGTCGATGCCCGGAATCATGAAGTTCGGCGCCGTCACGAACACGAACTGAACGGGCGATCCCGCTCCGTCTTTCAAGTCCTGGCGCCCCATCACTTCGACGATGCCGCCTTCGTATGCGAGCGCGCGCAGCAAGTACGACTGCACGTCGATCGCATTGGCGTGCCGCAGCGCGTACGTCCGCAGCACGTAATCGTTCTTCGCCAGACCGGGCGTCGTACCGGCGTTCGAGCCGTTCGGATTCGGATTGCGCGCGCGCAGGTCCTCGGCGCGTCGCAGCAGGATGTCCTCGCTCGTGCCCGGTGCCGTCGGGACGTGGACGCGCACTTCGGGATCGATGGTCGCGGGCTCCTGGCGTGCCTCCGCCGCGACCGACATACCGAGAACCAGCCCCGCGATCAGGACCCCACCCACCGTCTTCATTGCATGCTCTCCAACGCGAGATTGAGCTTCAGCACGTTCACACGCGGCTCACCGAGCCATCCGAACGTGCGCGGCTCGATGTGTTCGACGACCAGCGCCGCGAGCTTCGACGCGTCGATCCCGCGCGCGCGCGCCACGCGCTCGACCTGCGCCAACGCTCCGGCCGGGGTCACGTGCGGGTCGAGGCCACTGCCCGACGCCGTCACGAGGTCCACGGGCGCGGGCGTCCGCAGTTCGAGGCGCCCCGCACGAGCGAGCACTTGCTCGAGCAACGCCGGATTGCGCGGTCCGAGGTTCGATCCCGACGAGGAGGCCGCGTTCCACGGCGGACTCGTCGCCGACGGTCGCGGCCAGAACCACTGCGGCTGCGTGAACGATTGCGCGATCCACTCCGACCCCACGACGACGCCGTCGTGCGCGAGCGGACTTCCCGCGGCGCGCGTCGGGAACAGCAGGCGCGCGATCGCCGTGACCGTGAGCGGATAAGCGATTCCGAACAGCGCCGTCGACACCAACAGCACGGCGAACGCACGACGGATCGTGTTCATGGCGCGCTCCCTCCATCGAAGCCCAACGCGGCGAGCAGTAGATCGATCAGCTTGATGCCGAGGAACGGCGCGATCAGCCCACCCACGCCGTACACGAGCAGGTGGTGCGACAACGTCGCAGCGGCGGGACGCGCCTTGTACGCGACTCCGCGCAGAGCCAGCGGAATCAGCGCGATCAGGATCAGCGCGTTGAACACGACGGCCGACAGGATCGCGCTGTGCGGCGATCCGAGCTGCATCACGTCGAGCACGCCCAGTTGCGGGTATGTGGTCGCGAATGCCGCGGGCAGGATCGCGAAGTACTTCGCGACGTCGTTCGCGATCGAGAACGTCGTCAGCGCTCCACGCGTCATCAGCAGTTGTTTGCCGATCTCGACCACGTCGAGCAGCTTGGTCGGATCCGAATCGAGATCGACCATGTTGCCGGCTTCCTTGGCGGCCTGCGTACCGGTGTTCATCGCGACGGCCACGTCCGCCCGCGCCAGCGCGGGCGCGTCGTTCGTGCCGTCCCCGGTCATCGCGACCAGATTGCCGGCATCCTGGTACCTGCGGATCAGATCGAGCTTCGCCTCCGGAGTCGCCTGCGCCAGGAAATCGTCGACGCCGGCTTCGGCCGCGATCGCGGCGGCGGTCAGCGGATTATCCCCCGTGACCATGACGGTCTTGATGCCGATGCCGCGCATCGCGGCGAAGCGTTCGCGGATGCCGCCTTTGACGACGTCCTTCAGATGCACGACGCCGAGCGCGCGCGCGCCTTCGGCGACGACGAGCGGAGTCCCACCCGAGCGCGCGATGCGCGTCACCGTGTCGCGAATCGGCGCACCGAACGAACCGCCGTTCGCGGCGACCAGAGCTTCGATCGCGTCGGCGGCACCCTTGCGGATCGAGCGGCCATCGACGTCGACTCCGCTGACGCGTGTCGTCGCGGAGAACGGGATGAAGCGCGCTCCGAGCGCGGCGACGTCACGCTGCCGCAGCCCGAATCGCTCCTTCGCGAGCACGACGATGCTGCGACCCTCCGGGGTTTCGTCGGCGAGCGACGCCAACTGCGCCGCGTCCGCCAGTCGCGCGGCATCCACGCCCGGTCCCGGCAGCAGGTCGACGGCCTGCCGATTGCCGAACGTGATCGTTCCGGTCTTGTCGAGCAGCAGCACATCGATGTCGCCGGCGGCCTCGACCGCCTTGCCCGACGTCGCGATGACGTTCACGCGCAGCAAGCGATCCATGCCGGCGATGCCGATCGCCGACAACAGCCCGCCGATGGTCGTCGGGATCAGACAGACGAGCAGCGCGACCAGCGTCGCCAGCGGCACCGCGGATCCCGCACCCGCGACGTCCGCCGCGTAGCGCGAGAACGGTTCCAGCGTCGCGGTCGCGAGCAGGAACACGAGCGTCAGTCCGGCGAGCAGCACGTCCAGCGCGATCTCGTTCGGCGTCTTGCGCCGCGTCGAACCCTCGACGAGCGCGATCATGCGGTCGAGGAACGTCCCGCCGGCGACCGCGGTGATGCGGACGACGATCCAATCCGACAGCACGCGCGTTCCGCCGGTCACGGAGCTGCGATCCCCGCCGCTCTCGCGGATGACGGGAGCGCTCTCGCCCGTGATCGCGCTCTCGTCGACCGAGGCGACGCCTTCGACGACTTCGCCATCCGATGGGATCACGTCTCCGGCGCGCACCAACACGTGCTCGCCGATGCGCAGTTGCGCGGCGGAGATTTCGGCGACCTCGGCGTCGGGTCTCGGCTGCGTCAGTCGGCGCGCGACGAGTTCGCGCCGCGTCGCGCGCAACGACGCCGCCTGCGCCTTGCCGCGGCCTTCGGCGAACGCCTCGGCGAGCGCCGCGAACCATACGGTCACCCACAGACACGCCGCGATGGTGCCTTCGAACCAAGCGGCGGTCGCGCCCTTCTGCCACGTCGCTTCGATCCACAACCACGTCGTGAACGCGCTGCCGACCCACACCACGAACATCACCGGATTGCGTGCGACGCGGCGCGGATCCAGCTTGCGTAGGGAATCCGCGAGGACGGGACGCAACCCGGATCCCCACATGGACGGGCGCTTGCGATCAACGGCCGCATGCGACATGGCGTACTCCTCGGCGATTGCGTTCGAGCTCCGCGCACGCGTCGCTCGTCGACACACGTCGACGCACGACGGCGGGGAGCGATCCGGTCAACGGGTGAACAACTGGAAGTGCTCGGCGATCGGGCCGAGCATCAATGCCGGCACGAACGTCAGCGCTCCGACGAGCACTACGATCGCGATCAAGAACGACGTGAACAGCGGGCCGTGCGTCGGCAGCGTGCCCGGACCCGGAGCGCTCGGCTTCTTCGCCGCCAGGGCGCCGGCGAGCGCCAGCACCGGGATCAAGACGCCGAAGCGACCGATCCACATGCAGATGCCGAGCGCGAGATCGAAGAACGGCGTGTTCGCGGCGAGTCCGCCGAACGCGCTGCCGTTGTTGCCGGAGGCCGACGAGAACGCGTAGAGGATCTCGCTGAAGCCATGCGCTCCAGGATTGGCGACGCCCTGCCTGCCGGCGTCCAACGACGTCGCGCACGCGGTCCCGACCAGAATCGCCGCGGACGGCAACAGGATGCCGAGGATCGCCACTTTGGTTTCGAACGCCTCGATCTTCTTGCCCAGGTACTCGGGCGTTCGCCCCACCATCAGGCCGGCGACGAACACGGCGAGGATCACGAACAACAACATCCCGTAGATGCCGGAGCCGACGCCGCCGAACACGATTTCACCGAGCTGGATCAGCATCAGCGGGATCGCTCCCGCGAGCGGCAACAGCGAGTCGTGCATGCCGTTCACCGAGCCGTTGCTCGCAGCCGTGGTCGCCACCGCCCACGCAGCCGTGTCGATCGTGCCGAAGCGCGTCTCCTTCCCTTCAGGGTTCCCCCCGGGTTGGCGGTCCGTGGCGCGCGCGTCGATCCGCGTGGTGTCGAAACGCGGGTTGGCGCGATTCTCGGCGATGACCGTCGCGAACAGCGCGAGCAAGAACGGGATCGCCATGGCCGCGAACAGCGTCCGGCCTTGCCGGGGATCGCGCACCATGCGGCCGAACGTGAAACACAGCGCCGCCGGCAGCAGCAGGATCGACAGCCACTCGAGCAAGTTCGACAGCGGAGTCGGGTTCTCGAGCGGATGGGCGGAGTTCGCGTTGAAGAAGCCGCCGCCGTTGGTGCCGAGTTGCTTGATCGCGACTTGGGACGCCACCGGGCCGACCGGGATGAACGCGCCCGCGGAGTCCCCTTCGAGCGGGGCCGCGACGAAGCCCGACTCCAGCGTCTGCGGCACGCCCTGCGCGACCAACGCGACGCCGAGCACGAGCGAGAGCGGCAGCAAGACCTGCACGCTCGCTCGAATGACGTCGGCGTAGAAGTTGCCGATCGACTTCGCTCCGCGCCGCTCGAGCGCGCGGAACAACGCGATCGCGACCGCGATGCCGACCGCGGCGGACAGGAAGTTCTGCGTTCCGAGCCCGACCGCCTGCACGAAGTTGGTCAAGGAGCTCTCGCCGCCGTAGGCCTGCCAGTTCGTGTTGGTGATGAAGCTCAATGCCGTGTTGAACGCGAGCTCGGGCGCGACGGCGGCGAAGCCGCGGTCGTTCCACGGCAGCACGTGTTGCAGCCGCAGCAGTCCGTAGAGCACCAGCGCCCCGACCGCGTGGAACGCCAGCGCGTCGAGCGCGTAGCGGCGCCAGCCGCTTTCTTGCAGCGGGTGGATCCGCAACAGCCGCAGGAGCGCGCGTTCGAGTGGGCCGAAGATGCGCGACGTCCACGTCGGTTCGTCGCCGAAGATGCGCGCGATCCAATGTCCGACGGGCGCCGCGAGCGCGAACAACGCGAGCACGGGAACGAGGAGGCGAATGACGTCCATGCCGCTCATGCGAAACGCTCCGGGTCGACGATCGCGACGACGAGGTATGCGGTCAGTGCCACGACGAGCACCAGGGCGATCACGGCGTCGACGTTCATGGCTGACTCCGCTTCGCGGGTCGCGCGACGAGCAGTGCGAGCGCCCCGAACAGTCCGATCAGCAATGCGAGACAGAGCAGGTCCATCGAATCCTCCGCGTGCGACGCGGGAGGAGTTCTAGGCCGATCGACCTCAAGGCGGCATCAAGACTGGATGGCGACCGGCGGCGGCGCAGCGCGCGTTCGCGCTACATCTGTGCCTTCAACACCTTGCGTGCTTCCCGAACCACCGCGGCGTTGAACATGTCGACATCGAGGAACAGCCGACGCTTCTCGGAATCCTCGAACTCCGCGGCGCGCTCGAGCACGAGGTCGAATGCGCGCGCCAGGTACTCCGCCGCCTCTTCCTTGCGCTTCAGCTTCTTCAAGCAGCGGTAGTGGACGAACAGGGTCTCCGCGGCGCGCTTCTTGCCGGCGCGACCGGACTCGACGAACTTCAATCCCTTGCGGCTGACCGCCAGCGCGAACTGCGGCGCATCGGCGGCCAGGTGCGCGAAGGCGAGCACGGTGTACGCGTACGCCTCCTGGCGTTCGAGGCCGAGTTGCTGCGCGCGCTTGACCGCGGCACTGGCGTGCACGACGGCCTTCGCGGGATCGCGCGCACTCCATTGCCGAGCCGAGTAGGTCAGCGCCAACGCGATGTGCGAGTAGACCTCGTACGCCGGATCGTCGTCCCCCGCCAGTCCGGCGATGGCTTGTTCGAGGCGCGTGATCGCGACGTCGTACTCGCGGCGCCGCAGCGCGAGGTCTCCCTGCAGGTATTGGCAGCGCGCGAGTTGGACTTGGTCCGAGCATGCGGTCGCGACGTGCTCGGCGACGTCGACGGCTTTCGCGCCGCGCGCGACGTCGCCGATCTCGCGGTACGCACGCGCGATGTGGAAGAACGCGCGACTGCGCCCGCGATCGTCCTCGAGTTCCTCGAACGACTTCAACGCTTCCTTGAACGTTCGTAGCGCTTCCTGCGCGCGGTCCGTCGACAGCAGGTATTGACCGAGCAGCAGCATGCCGAACGCGCGGCCGGTTTCGTCGCCGGCCTTGCGCGCGAGTTCGTCCGCCTGGCGCAGCACGTTCTCGCAGTCCGGGTCGCCGAGGAAGCGCTGGACTTCGGCCTTCACGCGCAACGCCGCGGCTTCGAGCGACGGATCGCCGGATTCGATCGCGGCCATGCGCGCGCGCTCGGCGTGATGGACCGCGGCGAACGTGCGCGCCGTCACGGCGTTGAAGCGCGCGAGCATCACTTCGGATTCGGCGATCTCCGCGGCACGGCCGAGGTCGTGCGCCGCGCGCGCCGCGACCACCAGACTGTCGCCCTGCGCCTCCCGATGCCCGAGGTGACCCGCGATCGACGCGCGCACCTGATGCAGCGCGAACACGTCCTCCGGAGCCAATGGCGCTCCGCTTGCCGCGGCTTTCTCGGCGTGCTGCACGGCGGTGTTCGCGAGCCGCTCGGCGCGCTCGTGCTGGTTGCGCGCGACGAGGAACTTCGCCGCGCCGACGAGGTAGCGCGCCGCCGGGCCGTGCTCTTCGGCGATGGAATAGTGCACACCCGCTTCGTAGGCGGCCCGTGTCGCCTCGTGCGCATGCGCGGCCTCTTTCGCCAACATCTGCGCGACGCGGAGGTGGTGCTTCTGCTTCGCCGCGGGCTGCAGGCGCGCGTAGACCTGTTCGCGCAACATGTGGTGATCGAAGCGGTATGCCTGGTCGAACGCGCGGATCATGCGATAGCGATCGACGAGGCGCGACACGATCTGCGACGCCGCCGTGAAATCGAGGCCGAGTCCCTCGACGACCGGCTCGATCTTGAAGCGCGGTCCGAACACCGACGCGAACTCGAGGAAGGCGCGGGCTTGCGGATCGACGTCCTCGAGGCGCCGGGACAGCAGTTCCGCGATCGAGTTCGGGATCGGCAGCTGCCGCAGATGCGACGGTTGCGGATCGTGCAGGCGGCCGCGGCGTTCGAGGTCCTCGATCAGCGCGAACAGGAACGCCGGATTGCCTTCACTGGCCGAATGGAGGCGTTCGGCGAGCGGTTTCTCGACCCGACGCGGGACACCGAGGTCGCGCACGATGCCGGCGACCGCGGGACCGCTCAGGCGATCGAGCCCGACCCACACCGCTTCCCGTACTCCCTGCACGACCTTCAGGAACTCGGTGTGGGGATGCGTCGGATCGACCACGTCGGCTCCCGACGTGCGCACCGTGAACACCAACGCGATCGGGAACATCGCGACCGAGCGCACCAGCGATTCGAGGACCTTCAACGCCGCGGCGTCCGCGAACTGCAGGTTCTCGAGCACCAGGATCAGCGCGGTTTTGATCGACAACGTGCGGATGACTTCGGCGTACAGCGCCGGGATCGCGTCCTTCGGCAGTTGCGACAACGCCTGCTCGGGCTCGCGATCGTCGATCAGCGCGGCGAACGCTTCGGCGAACACGCGGCGCTCGATCAAGTGCTCGCGCAACGACTCGATGAGCTTCTCCCGGCGCTGCTCGCGCGGAAGCGTCTTGAGCTCGAACGCGAACAGCAACGCTTCGTTCAACGCGAAGTACGGCAGCGGCGTCGCGACGTCGAGGAAGCGCGAGACGACCGCATTGGTCGGGAACGCGCCGACTTCGGCTTCTTCGAGCGCGGCGTCGACGAGGCGCGTCTTCCCCGCTCCGGCCTCGCCGGCGACGACGACGACGCGCCCGCTGCGGCCGATCGTCGCCGTGCGCAATGCGTCGACGATCGTCTCCAGCTCGCGCTCGCGGCCGTGGACGCGCGTGACGCGCGTGACCTTCAGTTGACGGCGCGCCTTGGACAGCCGCTCGATGCCGGTCTCCCCGGCGACGTATTGGCGCCACCACTCGGAGCGCTCGCGTTCGGTCAGGATGTCGGCGACGCGGCGCGCGGGCCTCAACCGGAACTCGGGTTTCTTCTCGAGCAGAGCCGAGACCACGCGCTCCAAGAGGTACGTCACGCCGGGCGCGGTGCGCGACAACGGCGGCGCGACGAGGTTCGCGTGCGCGTGCATCGTCGTCTTCAGGTCGTCGCCGTGGAACGGGTTCTTGCCGCTCGCCATCTCGTAGAGGAGCACGCCGAGCGCGTAGAGATCGGCTTCGGGGCCGACGTCGAAGCCTTCGAGCTGCTCGGGCGCGGCGTACGCGATGCTGCCGAGGAACGTGCCCGGCAGCGAGATCTCGGTCCTCGGCTCGAGGAGACGCGAAAGCCCGAGATCGGCGATCACGGCGTGGCCGTCGTCCTCGACGAAGACGTTCGCGGGCTTGATGTCGCGATGCACGGCTCCGGCGTCGTGGATCGCCGCCAAGCCATCGGCGATCTCGTGGCCGAGCTGCAGCACGCGCTCGATCGGCAGCGTCTTGGCTTCGTCGAGCACGCTGCGCAGCGTCTTGCCGCGCAGGCGCTGCATCGCCATGAAATGCACCTCGACGCCGCTGTGGGTCTCGGCGCCGACGTCGTGGATGCGCATGACGCGCGGGTGACGCAACTTCTGACCGATTCCGCCCTCGCGCTCGAAGCGCTTCACGAGGTCCGGATTCGCGAGATGCGGATGGAGGATCTTCAGCGCGACCTCGGCGTCGGCGCGCAAGCCGCGCTTCGCCTTCACCACGCGCGCCAAATAGACGGTGCCCATGCCGCCTTCACCGAGCTTCTCGATCACCCGGTAATTGCCGATTTGGCGGTCCTGGAAGGCGGTCGTCATGGCTCCTGCGCGCACCCGCGTTCCTTGCGGGTCGGAAAAGGCGGGATTATAGTCCGCCCGCTTCGCGCTCCTTCCGCTCCTTTCGTCTCGCGAATGGTCTCGCGAGCGTCGCGTCGTGAGGGACGCGATGCCGCTGGCGCGCACATCGCGCGCTGGCCGATGACGCCGGGCATTCCGATGCCCGGTGTCCGTCCGAGGGGCCCGCCGTGATCCGCTTCCACAACACGCTGTCGCGCAAGCTCGAGGACTTCGTGCCGATCGTGGCCGGCAAGGCCGGCATGTACAACTGCGGCCCGACCGTCTACTCGAGCCAGCACATCGGCAACTACCGCGCGTACGGTTTCACGGATCTGTTGCGGCGGTTCCTCGATCTGCGCGGGTTCCAGGTGACGCAGGTGATGAACATCACCGACGTCGGCCATCTGCGCGACGAGGTCCACGACGCCGGCGAGGACAAGCTCGAGGCCGCGGCGCGCAAGGCGAAGGTCGATCCGCAACAACTCGCGGCGATGTACACGCAGGAGTTCTTCGACGGACTCGACCTGCTGCGCGTGAAGCGCGCGCATCACTACCCGCGCGCGACGCAGCACGTGCCGCAGATGATCGAGATCATCCAAGGGCTGCTCGACAAGGGCATCGCGTACCGCGTCGGCGACGAGGTCTACTACGACGTCGCGCGCTTCCCGAACTACGGCGCGCTGTCGGGCAATCGCGGCGACGAACTCGAGGCCGGCGCGTCGGAACGCGTCGCCGACGAGGTCATGGCGAAGAAGCGCCATCCACGCGATTTCGCGTTGTGGAAGTCCGATCCGCACCACATCCAGCAATGGGATGCGCCGTGGGGTCGAGGCTTCCCGGGCTGGCACATCGAGTGCTCGGCGATGTCGCGTACGTACCTCGGCGACACGTTCGACATCCACACCGGCGGCGAGAACAACATCTTCCCGCACCACGAATGCGAGATCGCGCAGAGCGAGGGCTTCACGGGCAAGCGCTTCGTGAACGTCTGGTTGCACGCCGCGCACCTCAATCTCGAGGGCGAGAAGATGGCGAAGTCCGAGGGCAACGTGCTGTACCCGAAGGACTTGGTCGCGCAGGGCGTGTCGCCGGTCGCGATCCGTTGGTACTTGCAGTCGGTGCATTACCGGCAGCCGATGAACTTCACGCGCGAAGCGCTGAAGGCTGCGAGCGCCGGCGTCGAACGCTTGTTGAACTTCCACGACTCGCTGAAGCATCGCGCGGACAAGGGCCCCGAGGGGGTCGCGGCGGTCAACGTCGTCGAGTCGCTCGACGAGGCGAGGGTGCGGTACGTCGCGGCGCTCGACGAGGACTTGAACGTCGCCGAGGCGAACGCCGTGCTGTTCGACCTCATGCGCGCGCTGAACGCGATGGACCTCACGCGTGGCGACGCGGCGGCCGTGCTCGGCTTCCTCACGGACGTCGATCAGGTGCTCGGGATCCTGCCGGCGACGGAGGAGTCGCTAGAGGTCGAAGTCGAACGGAAGATCCAGGAGCGCGAGGCCGCGCGGAGGCGCAAGGACTTCAAGGCGTCCGACCGCATCCGCGACGAACTGCTCGCGAAGGGAATCGTCCTGATGGACTCGCCCGAGGGCGTGAGGTGGCGAAAGAAGTGAAACGCTCGGGCCGCTAGGCCCGACGCCTGCTCGGGCGTCGGCCTTCGGCTGCGGTACGGAGGCTCTGCCTCCGTAGGCCAAGGCGGGGGCCGAAGGCCCCCGCGCCCCCTCGTTGGGGCCCGGGGCGGGCGGACCACCCCCAGGGCGGGCCCACCAGCGAGCGGGGCGGCCCCGGGGGAGAC
>JBPOIU010000144.1:0-9667 GCA_052034255.1 Planctomycetota bacterium
GTAGTAAATCCAGTCCTCGTTGGCCTCGAGCATGCGGCGCAGGCCGTCCTGGATGACCGTCGCGAGCTCATATGCATTCGCGGGGTCGTACGCGCGCACCGACGGGATTGCGGACGCGAGCAGCACGCTGTGCCCATCCTGGTGCTGCAGGCCTTCGCCGTTCAGCGTCGTGCGCCCCGCCGTCGCACCGAGCAGGAAACCGCGACCGCGCGCGTCGGCGCTCGCCCAGATCTGGTCCATCGTCCGCTGGAAGCCGAACATCGAATAGAAGATGTAGAACGGCACCATCGGTACGCCGTGCGTCGCATACGACGTCGCGGCGGCCTGGAACGACGACATCGAGCCGGCCTCGGTGATGCCTTCTTCCAGCAGTTGGCCGTCCGGCTTCTCGGTGTAGGACAGCACGAACTTCGAGTCGACCGGCTCATAACGCTGACCGAACGGCTGGTAGATGCCGATCGTCTTGAACAGCGCCTCCATACCGAACGTGCGCGCTTCATCGGGGATGATCGGCACGAGGTTCTTGCCGATACCCTTCTCGCGCAACAGCTTCGCGAACATGCGCGCGAACACCATCGTCGTCGAGACCGGCTGATCGGCGCCCGTGCCTTGATCGAACTCGGCGTAGACGCTCGGTTGCGGCAACGGCAGCGACACGGCGACGGTGCGACGCTTCGGCACCGTTCCGCCGAGCAGACGCCGCCGTTCGAGCAAGTACTTCACTTCCGGGCTGCTCGCGCCCGGGTGGTAGAAGGGCGCATCCTCGAGCTTCGCGTCCGGGATCGGCAGACCGACGCGATCCCGGAACTTCTTCAGCTCGTCCAGACTCATCTTCTTGGTCTGGTGCGTGACGTTGCTCGATTCGATGTTCTCGCCCAGCGTCCAGCCCTTCACCGTTTTCGCGAGGATGACGACCGGGCGGCCCTTGACGTTGACGGCATGCGAATACGCGGCATAGACCTTTCGATAGTCGTGCCCACCGCGCCGCAAGCGCTTGATGTCGTCGTCCGACAAATGCTCGACCATCGCCTTGAGGCGCGGGTCGCGGCCGAAGAAGTGCTCGCGGATGTAGGCGCCGGACTCCGAGGCGTACTTTTGATACTCCCCGTCGCAAGCGTCGTTCATGCGGTCGACGAGCAAGCCCTCGAAGTCCTTCGCCAGCAGGTCGTCCCATTCGCGGGCCCAAACGACCTTGATGACTTCCCAGCCCGCGCCGGTGAACGCTGCTTCGAGCTCCTGGATGATCTTGCCGTTGCCGCGCACGGGGCCGTCGAGGCGCTGCAGGTTGCAGTTCACGACGAACACCAGGTTGTCGAGGCCTTCGCGGGCCGCGAGACGCAGCGCGCCGAGCGCTTCTGGCTCGTCCGTCTCGCCGTCGCCGAGGAACGCCCACACGCGGCTGTTGCGCGTGTCGGCGAGTCCGCGCGCCTGGAGGTAGCGATTGAAGCGCGCCTGGTGGATCGCGGCCATCGGACCGAGGCCCATCGACACCGTGGGGAACTCCCACAGCTCCGGCATCAGTCGCGGGTGCGGATACGACGACAGGCCCTTGCCGCCCGCTTCACGGCGGAAATGCTGCAGCTGGTCCTCGGTCAGACGACCCTCGAGGAACGCGCGCGAGTAGACGCCCGGAGCCGCGTGGCCTTGGAAGAAGACTTGGTCGCCGCGGCCGGTCTCGTCCTTGCCCCGGAAGAAGTGGTTGAAGCCGACTTCGTAGAGCGACGCGCTCGAGGCATACGTCGACAGGTGGCCGCCGAGCCCCGCGAAGTGCTTGTTCGCCTTCACGACCATGACCGCCGCGTTCCAGCGCACGATGCGACGGATGCGCAATTCCATGTCCTCGTCGCCGGGGAACGGCGGTTCCTGCTCCGGCGAGATCGTGTTGATGTAGCGCGACTGGACGAGGCCGGGCAGGCCGACGTCCAGTTGGCGAGCCCGCTTCAGCAGCTTGCGCAGTAGGAAGTCCGCGCGTTCCTTTCCGGCCGTCGCGACCAGCGCGTCGAGGGATTCGAGCCACTCCCGCGTCTCCTCCGGATCGAGGTCGGGCAGGTGGCGCTTGAAGCCGGACAACATCGACAGCCAAACCTGGTCGTGACCGACGGCGGTGGAGACAGGGGGAAAGCTCGGCTGCATGGATGGATCCGGAGTGAGGAGTTCGGGAGCGACCGTCTGATCCCCGTCCGGCGCTTCCGCCGGCGCGATCGAAGGCGGCGAGCTTAGCGCGCGCGGCGTTTTCTTCCGGACGGGTTCACGTTCGAGGCCGAATTCGGACACAAGAGCCCCCCGGGTCGTGGCTCGACCCTGAAACGGGCCCGCCACAGGCCCGAGATGCCGTCGATGAGGCTTCAGCTAGAGTCGCGTCGCGCGGCGGTGACTGCTCGACACGGTCCCGGCCGAAAACTGGGGCGCCAGTTTGGTGGCGCTCGCCCCGCGCACAAGGGCTTGGTGGTCGCGCGACGGTTCCAAGTCCGCGCTCCGCGCGGACCGTCGGCAGCTTGGTGGGGGGGCGGGCGATCCGTCCAGAAACGACACCGCCCGGCTGGAGTTGTGCTCCAACCGGGCGGTAGTCGTGCTGCTCCTGGCGTCAGCGAGGGTCGATCGCAGGCAGGAACGCCTGCAGGACGAACGCGAAGACGGCCAGGGCGAGCAGGGCAATGGCGGGCATCATGTCAGCCTCCGTTTTCCTTGCTCGTTCCGGTCGGCGCGGAGCGCGCCGCGGAGTTGGACCAAAGACTTCTTCGACCGCGAGCCTCGTTCTTGAGCAGGAAAAAACAGCAAAGCTGACTCAGGATGGCCGGGTGTCGCCGCCATGCAGCGTGCGGCGACTTCTACAATCGACCCTTCGGTTCGGCATGGGAGTTCCTCATGGCCCGCGTGATCGTCACTGCGCCGTTGGTTCGCGCGTTGCGCAGAGTGGTCGTCGACGGCGACGGCACGAGCGTGGATGCGCCCGCCCGCGTGGTGCGGGAGTCGCTCGAACTGGATCAGGGGAATTGCGCGGCAGCCCTGGGGGCGCGCGCCGCCGGCGCCGACGTGACGTTCTTCGCGCTGTGCGAAGCGGCGCTGGAGAAAGCGCTGCGCGCAAGCCTCGAAGCGCGCGGCGTCTCCTGCCGCCTACGCATCGTCGGCGCAGCGAGCGCGGGAGTGACGCGCTTCGAGTCGAACTCGGGTGAACCGCGCTTCATCGTCGGTGAGTCGCGGCTACCCGAGCTCGCCGACGTGGATCGTCTGCAAGATGATCTCGCCGACGACCTACTGCGAGCGCCGGCCTTCGTCGTGGTCGCGGGGGATCTCGACGGCGCGCGCAGGCCGGATTACGCCGAACGCGTCGTCGGTCGGGCGTGGGGGCTCGGGACGAAGACATTGGTCGCGACGTCCACGCCATCCCTGAAGCAGGCGTACCACACGTATCCCTATGGCATCGTGTTGCGTGCGGAGGACGCGCGCTCGATTTGCGCGATGCCGCGGACATCGGCGACCGAGACGATGGAGGAGACTCTCGCGCGGTCGTTCTCGGAGTCCATGCGCCTGTTTGCGATCCGGAGAGGACCGCGCGCGATCGAACTCGCCACGGCGGAGGGGTCGCGGCGGGTCGAGACGGACGCCTCGGACGCCTGGATCGGCGGCGTCATCGGTGCGTTGGCGGCAGCCGACCTCGCCCACCCAGCGCGAGTCGCGGAACAAGCCGCGGAACTGCTGCAGCGCTTCGCGCCACAGCTGGCGGAATCCGCCGCGAAGTAGACCCCACCGCGTCGACGGTGCTCCGAGACCGGACGGACTCCAGGCACGCCTCCGGGTCACGCTCCCGTCCGAACTTCCGACCGGAAGCCGAAAGAACTGGAGCGAAACGGCGCGAAATGTCGATCCACCCGCCGTGAGTCGCATCGTCCCGATCCGCCCGTCGTCGAATCGTTCGCCACCGCGGATGACCAGCGGTCCAGCTCTCGGCTTGACCGTCGGGCTGGCGGCGCTGGCCGTTCTCGCCCACAAACTGGGGGGTGCGGACGAGGCGACGAACCTGCGCGAACTCGCGAACGACGCCCCAGCGCTCTACCTGCGCGAGGAGGCGGTGCTCGGCCTCGCGGAGCACGGGGACGAGTCGGTCGTGCCCGATCTGGTCGCGATGCTCGACGAGCGCAACCTGCAGGAGATGCGCCTCGCCGCGGATGCGGCTCTCGAGCGACTGACGGGGCGGTCGTTCGGTGCGAACGAAGCGGCCGCGCGCACCTGGTTGTTCGAATCGGGACGCAGCACGCACGCCGCGACGAGCGTCGGCGGGCGTGAACTCGCGCCATGGACCGACGGGCTCACGACCTCGGATGGCGCCACCGCGACCGTGGCCACCATCGACGACGAACTACGGATCCGCGTCCGCGCGCCATTGCCGGCGCAGTTCAACCTCGTGTTCGAGCACGAACAGGGCTCGTTCGTCCTCGAATGTTCGCGCCACGGAGAGGCGTACGCGATTCGGAGTCGCGACGTGCCGAACTCGTTCCGTACGCTCGACTGCTTCGCGCCGCTCGACGTCCCGCCGACCGCGACCGGCCTCGAGTTCACGTTGCCACGGCTCGGTCGACTGGCCGAGGGCACGCCCCCGACGCGGTTGTTCTTCATCAGCGAGAGCTACTGACGCCGCTCGTGAGCTTCAGCGGGTGTAGAGACACGTCCCGCACAGCAGGTCCTTGCGGTCCTTCAGCAGGAAGTTCTCACGGACGCGCTTGTACGCCGGGCTGTTCCAGACCTCTTCGATCGACTTGTGGCGCAAATTGCCGAGCGTCGTCGTGCGGTTCCAGTCGCAGCAGCACAGCACGCAGTCGCCGTTGTAGAGGATGTAGATCTGCGTGAACGGGCGCCGGCACCACGTATACGCGTGCCAGTCGTCCCAGTTGATCCCCTTCATCTCGACTTCTTTGTTGTTGCGGTTGCCGAGGGGGCGGAAGTTGCAGCCGATGCCGTGCGACTTCCAGAACGCGCGGATGTTCTTCTTGTCCGCGACGATGTCCTTGGTCTTGACCATCGTGATCTGCAGCTTCGGCTTGGGCCTGCTCGCCTTGTCGAGCATTTCCTTGAAGCGCAGCACCTTCTTCACCATGGGCTCGAACTTCAAGTTGCCCATGTTGAACTCGTAGACCTCCGGCCGAATGCCGTGGAACGAGATGTTGAGCTTGTCGAGGCCCGATTCGATCAACTGCTTCGCCATGTCGTCGGTCATCAGCGACGCGTTGGTGTTGATCTTCAGTTGGAGCTTCGAGCCCGGCTTCCGCTTGTCGGCGATGTAGCGGATCTTCTTCGGCAGATCCTTGTCCCACAGCGGCTCGTTCATCAGGAACGGATGGATCTCGTCCATCTCGTGCTCGGCCATCTCGTCGACGATCTTCGTGAACAGATCCCAGTCCATCGTGCCTTGCGACAGCGCGTCGCCGACCGTGGTGTTCGGGCAGAACGAGCACTCGGCGTTGCACGCCGTTCGGGTTTGGATCTGCGCGCGGATCGGGAAGGTCGGGATCGGCCTCTTGCCGTCGAAGAGCTGGACCTTGAGGCGCTCGAACAGGCCGTACTGCTCGGGCAGGAAGTACTTCTGCGACTTCGCCATCGTGGATCTTCCGAGTACCGCGTTTCGCCGAAAAGCGTGGCAACTGTAGCGCGACGGTCGGGAGCCGCCAGCGCGCGACTTTCCCGAGGTCAGTGCGTGCGTCGATCGAACGCCGAGCGGCCCGCCATGCCCTCGATCGCGGCGGTCGCCGCGCGCGCGGCTTCGTGGATCGACGTCTCGTCGCCGCCCATGAACAGACGTCCGAACGCGCCGACGCCATTCACCTCGAGCAGCTTCACGTTCGCGGTCTTCTCGGCCTCGTTGGCCGCGAACAGCGCGTAGGCCGCGGGCTGCGTCTCGAGGATCCACAGCGTTTCGTAGTCGAGGATCATGTCGCCGTGGCGCATGCGGTTGACCAGCATCGTCTGGTAGCCGGAGACGCCCGTGATGATCTCGTTCGAGACGACGCGCGGTTTGGCGCGGTCGTGCTCGTTCACTCCGAGGTACCCGAGGATCGCCTGGCCCGCCGCGCGCACGCGACCTTGGTCGTCGTCGTGGAGTTCGAGGATGCC
This sequence comes from Planctomycetota bacterium, assembly GCA_052034255.1. Classification (GTDB taxonomy): domain Bacteria; phylum Planctomycetota; class B15-G4; order B15-G4; family JADJEK01; genus JADJEK01. Next base: position 6,106 of record JBPOIU010000144.1, read on the forward strand.
GAACGCGCGCTCGACGATCTGCATGCCGGGGACGACGCCGGTCGCTTTCAGCGCGATGTCGGTGACGCGATTGATCGCGATCCCGGGCGCGATCTCGACGATCAGCGAGGCCTGGCGTTCGCGCGGCAAGTAGCCCTGGCTCACGGTCGCGAGGAACGACGCGAGCTGCGGCTGCAGCACGTCGAGGTACACGAACGTGCGCAAGTCGATGGCGGGGGAGTCGCGGCCGGCGGGTGCGCTCATCAGTTCATGAACGCGCCGTTGGAGACCACGGTCGAACTGCCGGTCATGCCACGGCCCTCGCGCGACGCGATGTGCGCGGCGAGCGCGGCGATCTCTTCGGGCTGACTCATGCGGCCGAGCGGGACCTGCGACAGGATGATCGGCATCGCGTCGTCCACGCTCTTGCCCATGGCGCTGGCGATGTACTTCACGCCGGCGTCTTGCATGTCGCTCTCGACCCAGCCCGGCAGGATCGCGTTCACCGTGATGCCGCGCGGGGCGACTTCCATCGCGAGGCAGCGCGTGACGCCGACGAGCCCGGACTTCGACGCGCAATACGCGGTCCAGCCCGGAAACGGCACCGCGGCGCCGATCGTCGCGATGTTGATCACGCGCGCGTCCGCGTGGTCCTTCATGTGACGCAGCGCCGCGCGCGCGCAGAAGTACGCGCCGTCGAGGTTGGTGGTCAGGATGTCGCGCCAGCGTTCGTACGTGACGCTTTCTACCGGCGTCGGGCCGCTGATGCCGGCGTTGTTGACCAGGACGTCGAGGCCGCCATGGTCGCGCGCGACCTCGGCCACGACGCGGTCGATCGCTGCGACGTCACGGACGTCGAGCGCGTACGCGCGCGCGTGGCCACCGGCCTTTTGGATCGCGTTCACGGTGTCCGCGAGCTTGTCGGTGCGGCGGCCCGAGATCGCGACGCGCGCGCCTTCTGCGGCGAAGCGCTCGGCGATCGCACGGCCGATGCCCGAACCGCCCCCGGTGATGAACGCCACGCGGTCTTGGAGTCGCTTCATGGGATTCCTTGTCCAGACGGCGTCAACGGCTCATGAAGAACGCGGCGGCGGCGACCGCGGCGCCCATCAGCGCGAACACGATCCACATGCCCTTGCCGCCGCCACCGCCGCCGGTGGACGTGGCGGTCGCGACCGGCTTCGGCACTTCGGGCGCGACGGCTTGGAACGCGGCGGACATGTCGGCGTCCTGTTGCGGGGACACCGCGGGGAGGTCGGGCAGCGTGCCGCCGAACGAGCGGCGCACGTCGCGCAGGAACAGCAACGCGCCCTGACTGAGTTCACGGCAGGGACGGCACCACTCCAGCTCTTTCTTCTCGGCCGCGGAGACGTCGCCCGAACGCTGCGCCCAGTTGAAGATCTGGCGCGGCGTCAAATGCTGGGTCGTCACGGAGGCGTCGACGGCCTTCTTCTTCGGCACTTCCGTGACGGCCAGCGGATGCTGCGTGGCGGCCGCCGGTCCGTAGATGGTCGGCAATGCGGCACGCAACGCGTCCAACGCCGTGGCCCAGTCGGCATCCGAACGATCTTCGGCACCGTGGTTGATCCAGTCGTGGACCGTCTTGCCGCCGGCGCCGCCGCTGGACAGCGCTTGTTCGACGCGCGCCCGGAAGTCCGCACCGTTGGCGCCTTGCATCGCGGGGTGGGCGCCGCGGACCGTCGCGATCGCCTTTTCGACGTGCGGCATCAGCACGTCCTCGAAGCGCGCAATCGCGTCGCCGGGGAAGTTCGCGACCAGCGGCGGGACCGCGAGCTTCACGACCTCGACGACCTGCGACTCGAGCAACAGGCCGGCCTCGAAGCAGCGGTGGAGGATCAGCGTGTGATAGTTCGAGACGAGGTCCTTGCCGCCGATCGGGTCACCGCCGAGCCACCAACGCAGTTGGAATGCGTCGCGGGCCCGGGGATCCTGCTCCTCGTACCAGAGCCGGTTGAGTTCGCCGTCTTCGAGCGCGTGGTATTCGAGGAGGTCGCGAGGCATCCGAAATTCGCTCCTGGCAAGAAGGTCGGGGCATTAGAGAGGTGGAGGGCAACGCCCGCAACGAATCGTCTGGAAGCGGGAAGGTGACCTTCCGTAGTGACGGTCAGACATGATCGGAATTCGCGGATCGATTCGGCGCATTCCTGCTGCATCACTGGCTGTTCGATCAAGTCAGGGTCAGAATCGACTTACTTCGGCCCTTTCCGCGGTCGACATCAAGCGTCGGAACGTCTTTGGAGGTGCCCATGCTCCCATCCCGTCGGTGGCTCTACAGCGCGGTCTTGGCGCTTGCCTGCGGGGGAGGCGTGGTCGAGGCGGGGACGATCACCGTCGGCAACGGGGGAATCACGACCATTCAACAGGCGATCGACGCCGCGTTGGCGAACGCCGACACCTCCGACACGATCAACATCCCGTCCGGGATCTACGCGGAGAGTGTGTACATCTCGCTGACGGGGACGCCGACTCAGGCGTCGCTCGCTCTCCAGCGCAGCGGCAAGGGCTTGGTCCAGATCGTCGGGACGTCCGCCGACAAGAACGCGGTGCGGATCCAGGACGCGCACGGCATCACGCTGAAGAACCTGACCGTCCAGAGCTTCTCCGCCGCCGATGGTGACGAGCCGGCGGTGGAGATCGGCGGCGTGACGTCGAACGTCGTGCTCGACGGGGTCTCCGGCGTCGCCGGGGACGACGTCGGCGTCGTCGTTTCGGGAACCACGACGGCCGGCGTGCTGCTGAAGAAGTGCAACTTCTCCGGCATGACGAAGGTGGCGTTCTCGATCGATGGGAATGCCCACACGCTCGACGGATGCGTCGCCGACGACGTCGGCGGCAACGCGTTCCTGCTGTCCGGGACGTCGACGAACTGCCTGCTCCTCAATTGTTCGTCCGACGCACTGACGGCGTCCGACGTCTCGCATCCGGGGCTGTTCACGATTCGCGGGACCGGCCATCGACTCGAGAAGTGCACCGTGAAGGCGGCGGCGTCGCACGGGTTCTTCTTCGATGGGGCGGCGCATCGGGCCGTGAAGTGCGTCGCGCAGGATTGCGACGTCGGCTTCATCGCGCTCGGCACGCAGGTCTTGCTCGAGAGCTGCACCAGCCGACTCAATACCTACGGCTTCCAGGGTGGAGCCGAGGGTGGCTTGATCCTCGGCGGCTCGTTCTCGGACAACACGGTGCATGGCGTCGAACTGACGCAGAACGGCATGAGCGTCCGCAACGCGACGCTGAACTCGAATCTCGGTCAGGGCATCCGCGTCACGGCGGGTGTCGAACGCTCGGCGTTGGTCGGGAACAAGTTCAAGAGCAACGGCGGCGACGCCATCCAAGTGCTCGGCGACAACAACTGGCTCGAGTCGAACAAGGCGACGGGCGACAGCTTCGTCGACCTCGGCACGCAGAACGCGGGGCGAGCCAACAAGGTCTCGGGCTCGGGCCTCACGAACGACTTCCCGTAATCGACCCGCGGCGGACCGCTTCCACATTTCGGACGACCCGCCGTAACCCAAGTCTCATCCACGACCAAGCCCGAACGCGATTGCCGCCGGCAATCGCGTTC
>JBPOIU010000212.1:0-18929 GCA_052034255.1 Planctomycetota bacterium
GACGGATCCCGCGCGCGGACTCACCGTCTTGTACGTACTGGCGGAAGTCGTGCGCCACCTCGCGATCCTGGCGCAACCGTTCATGCCAGACGCGGGCGCGAGAATGCTCGATCAACTCGCGATCGCATCCGACGCGCGCGACTTCACGCGTCTCGAGCCGGAGCACGCGATGCGTCCGGGCCAAGCTCTGAACAAGCCCGAGGGCGTGTTCCCGCGCTACGTCGATCAACCACCCGCGAAGTAACCGCAACCGGCAATCCCGTTCACTCCCGCGCACTCCCGCGCATTCCCGTTCACTCCCGTTCATTCCCGCGCACTCCCGTTCATTCCCGCGCATTCCCGCGCATTCCCGTTCATTCCCGTTCATTCCCGCGCACTCCCGTTCACTCCCGCGCATTCCCGTTCATTCCCGCGCATTCCCGTTCACTCCCGAATTCACGGCGATCCCCATCATCGCTCCGGCGCGACGCTTGAAGTCGTGGGTTTCAACCGTCGTCAACTTCTAAGCTGCCCCCTTGGTTCGTCGCCGGGAGGTCTCGACGCTTCGATGTCGTTCCGTGAGCGTGATGTGCTGGAACTGGTGCGTTCACTGTCCGACCGGTTTCCGGCCGTGGACGGTTTGGTGCTCGGCATCGGCGACGATGCTGCCATTGCCGATGCGCAGGGGCGCACGCTCGTGGTGACGACGGACATGCTGCTGGACGGGATCGACTTCGAACTCGGGCACTGCGGTTACGCCGCCGCCGGGCGCAAGGCGATGGCGAAGAACCTGTCCGACATCGCGGCGATGGGGTGCGAGCCGTGGTTGGCGTTCACGTCGACTGCGTTGCCGGCGGGGATCGCTCGGGACGACGCGGCGGCGTTGTTCGACGCGTTGACCGCCACGGCCGCGCATTTCGGTTGTCGCGTCGCCGGTGGCGACACGAAACGATCGAGCGGGCCACTCGTCGTCAATGTGACGGTGATCGGTCGCGCCACGGATCGACCGCCGCTGACGCGCTCCGGCGCTCGCGCCGACGACGCGATCTGCGTGACGGGCTCATTCGGTGGCTCGATCCTCGGTCACCATCTGACGTTCGAACCGCGTGTGCGCGCGGGGTTGCGGTTGAATCGCGTGCACGGTGCGCACGCGGCGATCGACGTCTCCGACGGGCTCGTGCTCGATCTCGCGCGGGTCGCATCCGCGAGCGGCGTCGGGTTCCTGCTCGATCCGCGCGAGCTGCCGGTGAGTGCCGCGGCGGAAGAACTCGCGCGGCGCGACGGCGTGAGTGCGCTCCAGCACGCATATCACGACGGGGAGGACTACGAGTTGATCGTCGCCCTGCCGGAGGACGCGGTCGAGGCGGCGATCCGCGATCCCGAGTTGGGCACGTCGCTCACCCGCATCGGTCACTTCACGCGCGCGCGCGACTTGCTCGAGTTGGACGGCTGCCTGGCGTTCCCTTTGGTCCCGCGCGGCTTCGAACACGACTTCGGTGGTGCGCCATGACCCGCACGGCGGTGCGAGCGATCGTCGAGACCCAGTCCGCGGAAGCCACCGAAGAACTCGCGGTGCGACTCGGTCGCGCGTGTGTCGGTGGCGAAGTCGTGTTGCTCGTCGGCACGCTCGGTGCCGGCAAGACCTGCTTCGTGCGTGGCCTCGCGCGTGGACTTGGCCACGCCGACCGCGTCGTGAAGAGCCCGACGTACAACGTGATGCATGGCTATGCTGGCGGCCGCGTGCCGCTCGATCACTACGACGCCTACTTCGTGCGCGACGTCGACGAGTTCGCCCGCACCGGATTGTTCGAGTTCCTCGCCGACGGCCACGTCGCGGTCATCGAGTGGGCCGATCGGTTCGAAGGCGCATTCGGCTCCGACGTCCTCGAGGTCCGCCTCGAGGTGGTCGGCGAATCGACGCGCCGCTTGGAGTTCCACGCGACCGGTGAGCACTCGTGTGCGCGCCTCGCGAGCCTGGGTCTGCCGACGACGGAGGTGGGGTCGTGAAGCGAGGGTGGCTCGCGCTCGTGTGCTTGGCCGGCGGCTGCATCAGCGAGGACATCACCGCGCCGCGCCCGATCCAGCCCTGGCCGGAACAGCAGCGGGTGTGGATCGACGTCGACGAGATGAAGAACGAGGCGCCGAGCCCCGAGGGCGCGGCGATCACCGTCGAGGCGACCTCGATGTTGCGCACGTTGCTCGCGCGCAGCGAACGCTTCCGCATCGTTCAGGACCCGGGAACGGCGTCGCGCTACCAGCTGAAGACCACGCTGATCGAGTTCCACGACGTCGACGCCCACGAGACGATCGTGTTCGAGAAGGCGCAGTCGTACGGCCGCAAGCGCCGCGCGGTGGTCGAAGTCCACTACGCCCTGTTCGGGCTCGGCAACCAGGAGCTGCAGGCGAACGTGGCTCGCGGCAGCGTGCTGTGCGACACCGACAAGCCGCTGGAACTTCCGACTGCGACGTCACTTACCACCGGAGCCTTCTGGCACTCGGAGTTCGGTCGCGCGACCCGACAGTGTCTCGACCAGATGGTCCGCGACGCCTGCGTCCGGGTCGGCCCCGAGTCGGCCACTGCGCCGGAAAACGAGAATCCGCCGAACCTTGGGGCGTAATGGTCCGTTCGACCCGCACGCAGTCCGTGGAGACGGCTCGGTGAGCGATCCGACCGAGCGAAGGCTCCGCGGCGGCGACCCGGTGCGGCAGCTTCGAACCCGCCCGTGACCTCCGCCGCCGTGAGCAGCCTTCGCGACCGGTGGCCCGCGAGCCGAACTTCCGAGCGGACGGCAAGGGCCGTATGACGCACCCCGACGCCGAGTTGCTTCTGCGTCTCGCGGCGGGCGAGGTCGAGGTCTTCGATCGCATCGTGGACCGCTTCGAACGCCCGCTCGTGCGCTACTTCCACGCGCTCTGTGGTGATCCACAGCTCGCGGAGGACTGCGCGCAGGAGGTGTTCGTGCGGCTCTTCAAAGCGCGCGCGCGGTACTCGCCGGACGCGGCCCCGAACACCTTCGTGTTCCGGATCGCGAAGAATCTGTGGATCGACGTGTACCGCTCGAAGCGCGCTCGGCCGGAGGCGACGTCCATCGACGCCGCCGACGACGACGGGGACGACGACCGGGCGGCGAACCTCGAGAGTTCGGCGCGCAGCCCGCTCGACGACCTCGGTCGCGAGGAGGATCAGCAGCGCCTGCGCGCGGCGTTGCTGCAGTTGCCCGAGGGTCAGCGCGCGGTGTTGGCATTGGCGGTGGGTCAGAGCATGAAGTACGAGCGCATCGCGGACATCCTGTCGATCCCGGTCGGCACCGTGAAATCGCGCGTGCACGCCGCGGTCTTGAACCTGCGCAAGTTGCTCGGCGTGGATCCTGCCGCCGACGCGGACAACGACGGGGAGCATCCATGAACTGCACCGAATGCGTCGATCTCGCCGTCCACGTGCTGCTCGGTCAGGAGTCGCCCGCGACCACGGCGCTGTGGCACGAGCATCGCAAGCAGTGCTCCGCCTGCGGGGCCGAAGCGGCACGCCTCGCCGAACTCATGAAGCGCGTCCATGCGTACGACGCTCCGCCGACGCGCGCGTCGTTCCGCGCGGAGCTGCGCGAACGCCTGAGCGAACTCGGCTACGACGAGTTGCTGCGCGCCGCGCCGGTGCTCGACCGCGCCGCCGCGCGCTGGGCATGGGTGCGTTACCGCGTGCGGACGTCGGCCGCCGTCAAGTCGCTGCTCGCGGCCGCGGCGATCGTCATCGTCGCCGCCGTGGCGTGGAAGGCGCGCGGTGAGCGCGAGCCACAGCCGAACGCGTGGGTGGGCGCGGCTCCGGCGGTGGAGAACTCCGCGTCGCCGGCGGACGACGCCCCGGTCGCGGTGCCGGACGCTTCGCCGCCGATCGCGCAGCCGCCGCGTGCGAACACGCCTTCCGACGTCGCGTTCGGCGCGCCCGAGGAAGTCCAGGACAAGGCGCTCGCCGAGACACCGACCGAGCCGCAGCCGCCGCTGCCACCGGACGTGCTGTCCCGGCTCGAGCTCGCGACCGAACGGCTGAACCGCTTCGCGACGGCGCGGCACCTGCTGCGCACGCGTTTGCGCGGGGAGACGCCGAGCGCCGAGCTGACTCCCGCCGCCGAAACCGCGATGCGGGACGCGACGCGTTGGTTGCTCGATCAGCAGTTCGAAGACGGTTCGTTCGATCCGACGCGCTTCGAAGGTCAGCCCGAGGCGCGCGTCGGCGTGACGGCGTTGGCTCTGCTCGCGATGCAGCGCGGCGGCGTCCGCGGTGTTCCGACCGGTTTGCTCGCGCAACGCATCGGCCGCGGCATGGATTGGCTGCGCTCGACCCGCGACGGAGCCGGCACGCTCGGCGGCGTCAAGGGCGCGGAGGCGGCGACGCTGTTCAACCACGCCGCGGCGACGCTGGCGTTCGCGGAGCGCTACGTGCTGACGGGCGGCGCCGACGAGGCGCTGCTGTCCGATGCCGTGTTGCGGCTCGACGACCTGAATCGGCAACGTCAAGGGCGTGAGGCGAAGGATGGCGACGTCGTCGCCGCTCGCTTCGCGGCATTGGCGTTGGAAGCCGCTCGCGCCGCGGGCGTGCCGACCGTGCTGGACCTCGATCGCGTGGTCGCTCAGGCGCGCGCGGAGTTCGAGGGCTCGATCGACATCGGTCTGATCGCGAGCGGCGCGCTGCCGATTCCGCAGCTGCAGGCGGCGGTGACGGCGGGCGCGATCGACCCGTACTACACGGCCGCGCCGGTGGTGCGCGCGACGACGTTGCCGGTGCCGACCGTGATGCAGGTGCTGGAGCGGCCCGAACTCCGCGAGCCGTCGCTGCTGTTCTGCGCGACGATCGACCTCCACGCGCGCGGGGGGACCGGTTGGACGACGTTCGCGCGGAAGCTCGAGGCCGAATTGGTCGGCACCCAACAGCGCAACGGCTCGTTCCGCGCCGACTACGCCTTCGACGCCGTCGGTCGCGCGGGCGGTGTGCTCTACGAGACGGCGCTCGGCGTGCTCACGCTCGGCGTGCCGGTGCGCGTCGCGAAGTAGCCGTCCGCGTCGCCAATGCGCGCGAGGCGGTGAACACCGCGCGCAGGATGCGCTCCAGGACCGGGCGCGAGAAGCCGCCCCCAGCCCCGACGAGCGCGGCGCGCAGCATCGCGCGTTCGCGCGTGACGTCGACGATCGGCAGGTTCGCTCGGCGTTTCAGGCGCGCGATCCGAGCGACGAGGCGCGCCCGCTGTTGCAGCACCGACACCAATCGGGCGTTGATCCGGTCGACGTCGGCGCGCAGTGCGGCGAGGGCGGCCCTCGGGTCTTTCGGTTCGGAGCGCATCGGGATCCTTCCACCGCGAATCGTCGCGTGTGCCGGGCGTCGATTCCTGCCACAATCCAGGCCGCATGACGACGCCGTCGCAGAACCTAACGTCGGAGAAGTCCCGACTGCCAGAGGTGCTCGCGCCCGCCGGCAGCCGCGAGGCCCTGGCGGCCGCGTTGCACAGCGGCGCCGACGCCGTGTACTTCGGTCTCGACGAAGGATTCAACGCGCGCGCGCGCGCGGCCAACTTCGCGCAGGACGATCTGGCGGATGTCGTGCGCTCGATCCACCGCGCCGGCGCGCGCGCGTACCTGACGATGAACACGCTGGTGTTCGAACCCGAGCTGCATCGCCTCGCGCACGTGCTCGCACGCGCGGCCGCGGCCGGCGTCGACGCGTTGATCGTGCAGGATCCGGCGGTCGCGTTGCTCGCGCGCGCGATCTGCCCGGGACTCGAGCTGCATGCGTCGACGCAGATGACGATCGCGTCGCCGGAGGCCGCGGCGTTCGCGCGCGATCTCGGCATCACGCGGATCGTGGTCCCGCGCGAGCTCTCGGTCGACGAGATCCGGCGTTTCGCCGCGGCGACCGAGCTCGAACTCGAGGTGTTCGTCCACGGCGCGCTTTGCGTGTCGTGGAGCGGTCAGTGCTTGACGTCGGAGACCTGGAGCGGCCGCTCGGCGAATCGTGGCCAATGCGCGCAATCGTGTCGCCTGCCGTACCGGCTGGTGCTCGACGGCGAGCGTCGCGATCTCGGTGACGTGAAGTACCTGCTGTCGCCGAAGGACCTCGCCGGCATGCGCGCGATCCCGGCGTTGGTCGAACTCGGCGTCCACGGTTTGAAGATCGAGGGGCGGCAGAAGGGCCCGGCGTACGTCGCGACGGCCACGCAGGGCTATCGCGCGCTGGTCGACGCGGTGGCGCGCGGGGATCGCACGGCGCTCGCCGCCGAGATGCCGCGACACCTGGCATCGATGGCGTTGGCGTACACGCGTGGCTTCTCCGACGGGTTCCTCGCGGGCTCCGATCACCAAACGCTCGTCGAAGGTCGCTTCCCGAAGCACCGCGGCGTGCTGCTCGGTCGCGTCGTCGAAGTGCGCGGGGACGATGTGCGCGTCGAGCCGTTTCCCGACGGCCGGCCGTGGACCGGACAACTCGCCGTCGACGGGCGGCGCGAGCCGCCGACCGCCGTGGTCTCGAGCCCACTCGAAGCGATGGGTGCGCGCACCGACGCCGCGGTCGGCCCCGCGGTGCCGCACGTCGAGCCGCGGCCCGGCATGGGTGTCGGTTTCGACGCCGGCGATTCGGAGGACGAAGCCGAACCGGGCGGACCGCTGTTCCGCGTCGCCGCGGACGGGACGGGATGGTGGCTCGGGTTCGGTCGACCAGGACCGAACCTGCGGCGCGTCGAGCCCGGACAACGCGTGTGGTTGTCGAGCGACCCCGAGGTCCAGAAGCGCGCGACCCGCGCGGTCGACGCACCGCCGCCGCAGGGCCGTATTCCGGTCGTTGCGGAAGTCTCCGGTCGCATCGGCGAACCACTGACGATCACCGCGCGACTCGCCGATCAGGCCGTGACGGTCAGCACCGCCGAACGCGGTCAGCGCGCCCAGTCGCGGGGTTTGGACGAAGCGCTGCTGCGCGACAAGGCGTTGGCGTTCGGTGGCACGCCGTTCGTCCTTGCACAGGTCGACGTCGCCGCGCTTGCGAACGACGTGTTCCTGCCGCCGTCGGCGTTGAAGGACTTGCGGCGTGCGTTGGTCGCCGCGCTCGAAGGCGCGCTCGATCGGCCGCAAGAGCGCCTGGTCCACGCCGACGTCGACGTCGCGCAACTGCGCGCCGAGCGTTTGCGGGCCGTGCCGGACGAGGATGCGCCCGCGCAACCGGAACTCGTGGCGTTGGTCCGCGACGAAGCGCAGCTCGACGCGGTCGCGCGCGCCGGCATCCGCCACGTCGAACTCGATTGGATGGAACTCGTCGGCTTGAAGCTCGCGGTGCGCCGCGCGCGAGATCTCGGACTGCGGGTCGGCATCGCCACGTTGCGCGTCCAGAAACCCGGCGAGGAGCGCTTCCTCGACGCCGTCACGCAGCTCGAACCCGATTCGATCCTGGTGCGCCATGTTGCCGCGGTCGAAGCGCTGCGCGGCGGCCCGTTCGCGCTCGACGGTGACTTCTCGTTGAACGTCACGAACTCGCTGACTGCGGCGTTCGTGCTCGCGCGTGGATTGCGCACGCTGACGTTCAGTCACGATCTCGACGAGGGGCAACTGCGCGCGTTGCTCGTCCACGCCCCCGCGTCGCGCTTCGTCGCGACGATCCATCACCGCATCGCCGCGTTCCACACCGAGCATTGCGTCTACGCGCACCTGCTGTCGAACGGCCGCGATTGGCGTTCGTGCGGCCGCCCGTGCGAGAGCCACCGCATCGCGCTCGAGGACGACAAGGGACTCGAGCATCCGGTGCTGGTCGACGCCGGGTGCCGCAATACGGTGTTCCACGCCGAATTGCTGAGCATCGGAGCGCTGGCGCAAGACCTGGTGAAGCGCGGCGTCCGGCGCTTCCGCGTCGAGTTCACGCGCGAGGACGGCAACACGGTCGAGCGTGTGCTCGGCGCGTACGCGGCGTTGCTCGCTGGGCGCATCGACGTCGAGTCGGCGTTGCGGATCGCGAACGCGCGGCCGCATGTCGGGGTGACCGGCGCGGCGCAGGAAGTGCGCGCCTGAGGTCGTCGGATCGACGAAAGGGGGAGGCAGGGGACGAGGGGTGCAGTTTGCAGTGGAAGCAGTGGAAGCAGGGAAGCAGGGGGGCAGCGAAGCAGGGAGAGCAGTGGCACCAGTGGCAACAGGGAGAGCTGGGCACGCTGGTACGCGACATGGCCCCGACGCAACCCCTCGCTCGCTACGCACGCAGGATTCGGCGCTGGCCGCGGCGCGGTGCACCGGGGCTTCGAGCGGCCGCCTGGCCCGGACGACTGGCCCTTGACCGGTCTCCAAAAGGCCGCGCGTCCCGCCTGCGGCGATCCGTAGAATCCCGGCCATGTCCATCCCGATCGCCCTGATCTGTTGGCTGACGATCGCGGCGCCGCAAACGCCGACGGAACCGGCCGTCGTGCCGGCGGCGTCGCCCACGACGAGCAAGCCTGCCGCCGCGGCCGAGCCGAAGCCCGCCGAACGCGCTCCGGCTCCGCACGAGTTCGTGACGTTCGGGCGCCGGATCCTCCAGCGCTCGCACACGATCGCGAAGGTCGAAGTGAAGTCGCTCCACGAACTCGGCCAAGGCGTCGCCATCGCGCGTTGCGCCGTCGAGGCCGTGCTGAAGGGCGATCGAGACGCGAAGGAGCTCGTGGTGCTCGCGGCACCCGGTGATTTCGCGGTGGGCAGCCGGTACGTGGTATTCGTCGAGACGTTCGGTCGAGGCGGCCGTTTCCGACTCGTGAACCGCTTCGCGGCGACCGAGCGCGACTTCGACGACAAGGTCAGCGTGCTCGAGCAGTACCTCGAGATCCTCGAACTGAAGGACGTCGGTGAACAACTCGACGCATTGCGTGATCGACTGCTGTTGAACGTCGCGTCCGAGCGAGTGTTCGTGAAGTGGAACGCGGTCGAAGAGCTGCGCGCCTTCGCAAAGGCGCACGCCCAGCGCTTCGCGGCGCCGCATCGCGCGCGCTTGGTCGCCGCATGGCGCGCCGAAGCGTCGGCGTCGTTCCGCGAGGAGTTGAAAAAGGTCCTGTCCGATCTCGGGGTTCCCATGAACGAGGAGCGTCGCGGATGATCGTTCTGCACCTGGCGGCCGCGCTCTGCTTCGTGCTGGTGCCGCCCGCGGACGAGACCAAGCCCGCCGCTCCGCCCGCCAGCGGCGCCGCGCTGCCGATCACGCTCGAGCAGTGCATCTACATGGCCGAGAAGAACTCGCTGACGCAGCGTCTCACCGAGATCGACGTGCAGATCGCGAAGGCGCGCGTCGGGCAGGAACTCGGCACGTTCGACACCGTGCTGTTCCTCAATCACAACTACGAACGCGACATCAACCCGTCGGCGTCGTCGCTCGAAGGCGGCTTCGGCAGCGTCACGGTGGTCGGCATCGAAAGCGAAAGCACCACGCTGAACGGTGGCTTCCGTGGCACGCTGCTGAATGGCGCGACCTACCAGGCCGACATCAACTGGTCGAAGCGCCTGCAGTCGCCCGCTCCGTTCAGCTTGTTCAACCCGACGTATCGCGCCGACGTCGGCGTCGCGGTGACGCAACCCCTCTTGCGCGGCTTCGGCACGACGGTCAACAAGGCCGCGCTGCTGCAAGCGCGCAACACGATGCGATCCAACGCCGAGGCGCTCGAAGAGCAACGGCTGCAGCAAGCGCGCGCCGTGATCGTCGCGTACTGGAACTACTACTTCGCGCGGCGGACCCTCGAGTCCCGCCGGTTCAACGTCGCGCAAGCCGAGCGCCTGCTGTCGATCAACACCCGCCGCAAGGAAGTCGGCGACATGAAGCGGCTCGACGTCGTCGAGGCCGAGTCGGAACTCGCGCAGCGCAAGCTGGACTTGTTGATCGCGCAGAACGACATCGGCAAGACCGCGGACGCGTTGAAGCGCCAGATCTTCCCGTTCGATCGACTCGAGGAATGGGCGGCGGAGTTGGTCCCGTTGACCGAACCGAACCAAGAGGCCCGCACGATCGCCGCGTGGCACGACCTCGCGCGCACCGCGATCGAGCGCCGGCCGGAGTTGATGCGACGCCGCGAACTGCTGAAGAACAACGACCTGCAGATCGTCGTCGCCGAGAACGCCGTATTGCCGCAGTTCGATCTCACGGGTTCGCTGCGCTTCAATCAGCTCGCGGCATCGAAGGGCCAAGTGCTGAACTTCGACGAGGACTTCTATTCGGTCGGTGGCGGCTTCTCGCTCGAGATGCCGATCGGCAATCGCACGGCGCGCTATGGCCTCGCGCTGGCCCGCCTGCAGAAGATTCGGGCGCTGGTCGAGTACCAAGACGCCGAGAACGACGTGGTGCAGCAAGTGCGCGATGCGGCGCGCGAAGTCCAGAGCAAGGAGCAGCAGATCGTCGCGGCCGGTGAAGCGGTGCGTCTCGCGAAAGAACGCTGGGATGCGGAGGAGACGCGCAAGAAGGTCGGCTTCTCGACGCAGTTCCAGGTGTTCGACGCGCAGGAGGAATGGCGCGCCGCGGTCGACTCCGAGATCCAGGCCCAGCGCGATTACCAAATCGCGCTCGCGATCCTCGGCGCGACACAGGGCACGCTGCTCGAGGAATACGGCATGCTGCCGATGCCCGAGCCGAAGCTGCAAGACCGCTCCGGCGTCCACTACGACCAGTGATTCCACGGTCGTCGTCGTTCCACGATCGCCGGCTGCTGGCGCTGTTCGTCGCCGCGGAGTTCGGCCTGCTGTTGCTCGCCGGCACCCTCGGCCCGAGCGCGCCGCGCTCCGTCCGCACCGTGCGCGATGCGGACGGAGCGGTCGTCGCGTTCCGTGACGCGGATCCCGCGAGCCAGGAGACGATCCTCGTGCGCGCGAGCGCCGACGGCACCCCGAAGGCGTGCGCCGTCGTCGCCGCGCGTGCCGATGGCTTGGCGCGCGTCGGCGGTTCGCTGTTCGCGTTCTCGTCCGCCGGCGCGACCGAACTGCGCGAGCACGCGCTCGAGCGCCTCGGCCCGGACGCGTTCGAGACCGCGGCGTTCGTCGACGAGCCACTCGGTTTCGACATCGGCGGCGCCGCGTCCAACGCGAACGCGGCGTTGGTGGTCGGCATCGACGGCGCGGGCCACGTTCACGCGCGCCGCTTCGACGGCATCGCGTTCTCGAGCGTCGCATTGCCGCTCGACGGCGCCGTCCTGGCGACGGCGGTGGCCGCGCACGGGGATGGCGAGTTCGTCGTGGCCGCGGCGCAATCCGACACGATCGCGCTGTTGCGCGTCGGCACTGACGCGACTGCGGCCGTGCTGGCCGATCGGGTGGCGATGGCGCCAGCGATCGCTCTTGCGTTCGCGGCCGACGGTGACGGCATTCGGCTGAGCGCGCAATCGAACGACGGCGAATGGTGGACCGTCGCGTTCGATGCCGGACTGCGTCAGCACGATCCGCGGCGCGTCGCGACCGGGCTCGAGCGCGAACGCCTGCTCGCCGTGGCTCCCGGAGAGGAGCGCGACGTCGCGTTGTGGGCGACCTCCGACGACCTCGTCGCACGCGCGCTCGACGGCGCCGCCAGCGCGTTGCCGAACTGGTGCGGTGCGTACCTCGCGAGCCGGCCGCACTTCCTGCATCCGATGCTGCTGCACTTCGTGTTGCTGCTGCTCGGGGCTTGGGTGTTGCGGCCGCTGGAGCGTTTCGACGACGCGCCGATCCTGCCGCTCGCCCCGGTGCTGCGGCGCCTCGGCGCGTTCCTCGTCGACTTCGTGCTGGGGACGATGGTCGCGTGCATCGTCTACTTCACGGCGACCGGCGACGCCGTGCGCGGGTTCTTCCTCGATCGCTACGACGCGGTCATCGCCGGCGGCGTCGTCGATCCGCTGACCGGGAGCCTGTTCAAGGACATGCAGCTCGCGTGGGTCTTCGTTCTGACCGCGTACTTCGCGATCAGCGAGTCGGCATTCGGCTGCTCCATCGGCAAGCGCTTGTTCCGACTCCGCATCGTCGGCACCGACGGCCGCACGGTCGCGCCGGGGCAAGCTCTCGTTCGCGCGATGCTGTTGACGTTCGACCTGTTCCTGAACCTCGGTTTGCTCGGCGCGACGGTGGCTCTGCTGACGCGGCGACGTCAGCGCTTGGGAGACCTCGTGGCGCGCACGGTCGTCATCCGTCGCTGAACGAGCGGTAGTGCCCGCGCGCGGCGATCGTCGCGGCGACCGCGGGCGGCACCAGTCCCTCGATCGACTGGCCGGTGCGAATGGCGTCGCGGATCTGCGTCGACGAGATCGGCAGCGGTCGGACGGCGAGGACGCCGGAGCGCAGCCGTTCGACATCGGCGGCCGGGAACACGTGCCCGAGTCGTTCGAACACGGCATCGAGGCTGGCGTGCGGGTCGCGCGGGACGGTCAGGAACTGGGTCTCGTGGACGAGTTCGCGCGCGCGGTGCCATTTCGGCAAATCGGCCAGCGAGTCGGCTCCGATCACGAAGCACACGTCATGGCCGGGTCCGACACGCGCGCGCACCGCTCGCAGCGTGTCGAACGTGTACCAAGGCGGCGCGAGTTCGGTTTCGGTGAGATCGACCGCGAATCGCGGTTCGCCCGCGATGGCGGCTTCGACGAGTGCGACTCGATCCGCGAGTGGCAGCAGCGTTCGTCCGCGCTTGTGCGGCGGCTGCGGTGTGATCAGGAACCGGACCTGGTCGATTCCTGGCCGCTCGAGGCACGCCCGAGCGACATGCAAATGGCCGGAGTGGATCGGATCGAACGAACCACCGTAGAGGACGATCGTGCGCGGCGGCGACGGACCGGTCAACGGCGCGGACGGATCAGAACAACGAGTAGATGAACGGCGCGATGTTGTTGCCTTCGGTCGCCCACACCAGAACGATCAAGCCGACGAAGACGATGACGGTCGGGGTGATCCACCAGACCTTGTTTTCCATCAGGAAGCGCCAGAAGTCTTCCATGGTGCCGTACCTCGAATCAGGGGGGGCGGGGAAGCAAGCGAATGACGAGTCGGACGAGCCGATGGCGTGGAGGCCGCGGACTCGAGCCGCTGGGAGCCGGGATTCTATCCCTGGAACCGCCTCGGGCAAGCGACGAGGACGTCGCCGCGGGGTGCAACCTCGGTGCGTCGGCAGCGTCTTGCCGGCATGCCCTGGACCCTCGCCGTCTGCGTTCCGCTCATTTTCTTCGGCTCCGCGTGGGCGACCACCGCGCGGCTGGTCGGTGGTGAACCTCCCATCGTCGTCGAGTTGGCGGCTGCGAGCGTCCGTGGCGCCGTAGCCGATGGGCCGGCGTGTGTCGAAGGAGTGGTGTTGTTCGAGCCCGGACGCGTGCGCTCGAGCGAGGGGCTCGTCCTTCGCGCCGATCGCGGCCGCGGTCCCGCGGTGCCGACCGAGCTGGAAGGCACGGCCTCCTATGCGGATGGATCGCTGCGCGCGGCCCGCGTGCTGGCCTTCGTTCCGGCCGCACTGCTGCGGGGCGGGTGTGCGTTCCATCTGGTCCGAGGGCGCTCGCCGCCGCCGTCCGCACCGGTCCGTGCAACGCCGACGGCGGACGGCGCCATCCTCGAAGGGGGTGGCCTGACCGTCGAATTCGCGGCTGAGGGCCAGGACCTCATCCGCCGTCTCGAAGACCGTGGCACCGAGCGTCGGGCGCACGAACGCCCGGCGCGCATCGTCATGTCGACGGATTTCGGGCTCGCGACCAGTGAGCGCGACCTGGCGCGCTCCGTGGTCGTCGAGCGCTCGGGACCGCTGTGCGCGCGGATTCGGATCGGCGGCTTCGTGATGGACTCCGACGACCGCGCGGTGCTGGTGTGGTCGTTGCGCGTCGAAGCGTTCGCGGGCCGCGAGCCGTTGCGGTTCGAACTCCAGGTGGACGGCGGGGCCGACGTCGGTGTCGCCGAGGACGTGGCATTCGAGCTGCCGCTGCGGACGCGCGGTGTCGTGCGCGCGCAGGTGCTGGGCGCGGATGCATGCGGGCCGCTGGAGCGCGGGCTCGCGCGCGTCGCGTCGGACGATGGGCATCACGTCGGCGCGGTGGTGGGGACGCTGCGCGCGCGGCTCGACGCGGCACGGCGGTGCGGGCTCGCGCTCGAAGACCCGCGGGGAGATGGCATCGGACTCGTCGTGTCGCGCATGCGGCCGTACGCACCGCGCGCGATCGAACTCACTCCCGACGGCGTGCTGCGCCTGTTGGTGCACTCGGGGCCGCTGTGGCTCGATGGGGAGTGCCATTGGTTCGTGCGGGGCGCGCTCGGCGCGATCGGCCCGCGCGCGCGCGCGTGGCGACGATCGCTCGAGACCGAACCCGCCGACGCCCTGTTCGGCTTGATGGCCGCGGCCGCAGCGTTGGCGGGAGACGAGCCGTTCGTGGCCGACGCGGCCGATCCGTTGACTCCAGCCGCGCTGCGCGCGATGACGCGTCTCGACGCGGCCCTCGAAGCCAGCGTCGGCGCGCGGGACTACGGCGACTATCGACTCGGCGACGGCTTCGCGAACCTCGAGTACGACCCCGCACGCTCGTTCCTTCGTGCGTGGCTCGGCACGCGCGACCCGGCGTTCGCCGCGACCGCACGCGCGATGGTCGATCACTGGGTGCGCTTCGACGTCTCGGACGGAGTCGGCGACGTCGGCGCCGGCCTGCCGTTCCAGCACGGTCTCGACCATCGGTCGCTGACGTTCGAGCCAGGCCACGTGTGGGCGGGCGGCGTCGTGCTCGGCGCGCTGCTGACGGGGGATCGCGCGGCGCTGGAAGCCGCGCACTCCCTGTCGTCCGCGCTGATCGACTTGGTCGCGACCGCCGACCGCTTCGACGAAGAGCGCTCGTACGCGTGGCTGCTGCTCGCGTTGTGTGACCTCGAGCTGCTCGGTCCGAACCCGGCGCTGCGCACAGCGCGCGTGCGTCTGGAACGATTGCTGGTCGCACGCCAGGCGGAAGCCGGCTACTTCGCGATCGATCGCGCGAGCCCGAGCAGCAGCGTGATCGCGACCACGCCGTGGGTCACCGGTGGCCTGACGATCCCGGCGCTCGCGCAGGCGCGACGGCTCGATGGTGACGAGGCGAACGTGCGCGAGGCGATCGTCCGCGCGGCGGCATTCCTCGCGATCCATGCGCGACGCAAGGATGGGTCGTTCGCCGAACGTGTGGCCTTCGGCGAGGAACTCGGCGCGGAGTTCCAACCGCAAGGTCGCGCCGAGCCCGTCGACGAGCTCATGATCTGCGCGGGGCTCCTGCGCGCCTTGGAACTTCAAGACGATCCGACGTGGGCGACGCTCGTCGACGAGCGACTCCCCCGCGCGCTCGTGGCGCTCGAGCGCTCGATCGGATCGCCGAACGAGGCGGCGCGTGCGCTGGCGGCGCTGCGCGCTCTGGGTCCTCGCCGTTCGCCGGGAACGCGAGACATCCGACGGGGTCCGCGCTGAACACGTGCTCAGCCGCCGTGAATCAATCGGATTGATCTCCACACGTTCGGCGCGGTCGGCACGAACGACACGAATTCCGTTCGTATGCGAAGTCCCCGCCGACGACCGTGGAATGCCAAGTCTTGGGCCTGCACGAGTCGTCGGACGGGCGGTTATCGTGCGCCAAAGCCTTCGCTCCGATGCGTGCGGAGAGGACTGTTCGATCGGAACGTGGAGATCCGCATGCGTGCTTCAGCGAGCTTCCGTTGGGTGTGGGCGGCGATCGCGGCTCTCGGAGGCACCCAAGCCTCCGCCGGGATCATCGTCGTCGATCCACTTGGCGCGCCGGGCGCGCCGCTCCTGCAACAGGCTCTGAATACGGCGTCCGACGGCGACATCGTGCTCGTCCGAGCCGGTTCGTATCTCGCGCCGACACCGTTCGTCGTTCAGGGCAAGGGACTCACGATTGCGCGTGACACCGCGTCCGCGGTGCAAGTCGCACCGTTCTCGATCCAAGGCGTCCCGGCGGGATCGACGTTCGTGTTGCGTGGATTCCAGATCATCGCGCCGTCGATCGCGTTGACGCCGCCCGTGGCGGCGGTCGCGGCGCGGTTGTGCGCCGGTCGAGTGTGGCTCGACGATTGCGCGATCTCGGCCGCGGCGGGTTGGTACGACTCGGTCGCACAAGCCGCCGGGGATGGCGGGACCGCGATCGACTGCATGGACGTCGTCGGCGTGGTCGTCACGCGGTGCACCGTGATCGGGGGCAAGGGCGCCTACAACGTCGCGCTGGGCACGGTCACCGCGGGCGGTTCGGCATTGCGTGTGTGGAACGGGAGCGCCACTGCGCACACGTGTTTGTTCGAGGGCGGCGATGCGGGCATCGGCTTCACGCTGGTCGGCACGACCTTCGGCGGTCATGGCGTCGAGTGTTCGGGCGTCGACGCGTTGCTGGCTGGGTGCGTCGTCCGCGGCGGCGATGCGCCGATCGGATGGCCGGCCAACACGATTCCGGGCTACGGGTTGATCGCGGCGGGTTCGTCGGTTCGTGTGCGCGACACGACGATCGACGCCGGCGTGGGACCGCCGGGCGTCACGACTCCCGCCGTGTTCTCGGCGCAAGCGACGATCATGACTTCGGCGACGCCGGCGTACTCGCTGCAGATCGCGCCGGTCGTGCGCTCGGGCCAGACGCTGAAGCTGTTCTCGCGCGGGCCGGTGGGTGGACTCGGCCTCCTGTTCGTCGGAACAGCCGGGCCCGCGCTCGCCGCTCCGGCGTACGAGGGGACGTTCCTGTTCAACGTCTCCACGTTCCTCGGTCCGATCGTGCTCGGCACGATCCCGTTCGGCGGGAATCTCGTGACGACGACGACGGCGCCGCCGCTGCCGCCCGGACTCGACGGCGTCGTGCTCGTGCTGCAGTCCGCCGTCCTCCCGAACGCGACGCTGGAAGCGGCGACGCTCTACGTGCAGGTCGGAGCCGGCGTGTGATCGCGGGATTGTCGCGGCAGGGCGCAACCAAGCGCCGCCGCGGGACTCCGGAGTTCGACGGATGCGATTCTCGTACACACTCGGCCTGATGTTGTTGGCCTCGTGCGGAGCCGACTCCGACGTCGATGTACGCGTCGGTGCCGCGGCTTCGTTGCGCGACGTGTTGGCTGCGGCCGAGGTCGCCTACGAGGCCGAGCATCCTGGAGCGATCTCGTTCGAGTTCGCGGCGTCGTCCGCGATCGCGCGGCAGATCGAAGCCGGAGCGCGCGTCGACGTCTTCGTGTCCGCCGATCGCGAGACGATGGATCGCGTGGCCCCGATGATGGACTCGCGGACGATCGGGCCGGTGCTCGGCAACGTTCTTTGCATGGTCGTTCGTCCCGGACTCGAAGCTCCGCCGACCGACCCGCGGGCGTTGGCCGCGTTCCCGGGTCGCATCGCCGTCGCCGGTGCGGCTGTGCCGGCGGGGAAACACGCTCGGGCACTTTTGCGCGACCTCGGCATCCTCGACACCGTCGCGCCGAAGCTGGTCGATGCCGACGACGTGCGCGCGGCGCTGGCATTGGTCGAGCACGGCGCCGCCGACGTCGGCCTGGTCTACGCCACCGATGGCAAGTCGGCCAAAGAGGCGACGGTCGCGTGGACCGCTGCGGATGGCGAGGGCCCGAGGGTCGTCTATGTCGTCGGCGCCCACCGCGACGCGTCCGCGGCGGCCATCGAGTTCACGCAATGGCTCCGCGAGTCGGCGGAGTTCCGCGCGATCGCGACGAAGGCGGGGTTCCTGGCCGTACCGACGGGCGGGGAGTGAGGCGCGGCTCGCTGGCGTCGCGCCGCTGATCGGCTACGTCCGCGAGTCATCGCGTTCATCGACGATTCTCGGACGTAGCCGATCAGAGCCCCGCGTCGAGCACGACGAGCACGCTCGGCGCTCCGAGCGTCGCTTGGCTGGTCGATGGGTCCTGCGTGATCGGCTGAAGGAACGCCATCGCCGACTCGACGCCGACCGGGAGCGCCGGCGCGTGGGTCGGCAGAGGGATCGCACCCGAGGGCGGCAGGTTGCCGAGCGCCAGGATCGAGCTCGGGATCGTCGCGAGCACGCCGGACAACTGGCCCGAGAACACGCGCGTGGGCGCGTAGCCCACGAGCAGGAACGCCGCGTGGCTCGGCGGTCCCTCGACCGTGATCGTCGTCGCTTCGCCTTCGCGGCGCGGCGGCGACGCGATCGCGCGCCCGGGTTGACCCGGTAATGGCGTCGGGGTCTGGCCCAAGAACCCGACGGAGACCGCGTCTCCAGCGGCAGCGGTTTGCCCGCACGACGGCACCGGAGCCCCGGGTGCGCCGCCGCTGCCCACGGCTTGAGCGAAGTGTGCGGAGCCCGCGACGACGCGGATTCCAGGACCACCCTTCGCGGGGGCGAGGCAGGTGGCTCCGACCTTCAATCCGTCTCCGCCGCTGCCGCCTTCGAACGTCGAGTCCGAAAGCACGTCGTAGGGCCAAAACGCCGACGCGACGCGCACGCCCGCTTCACCTTGGGTCGCGGGTTGAAGACCGCTGCTGGTAAGCACGCCGTCGCGACCGTCGCCGCCTCGGAATGAACTCGCGAAGATCGCGGTCTTGTAGTCGTTCAATCGGACGCCGGCGACGGGTGGGACATCCGCGCCGAGCGTCGAGAGCCTGCCGTCCGGTCCTTGTCCCGAACAATGCGTGATCGTGGTGGGAGCGCCGCCGTCGATCAGGAGACCACCTCCGGTCGACGCCGTGACGATGCAGCCCTCGAGGAAGACGTGCGCGGGATCGCCGTTGTGCTGGACGGTCAACGCGGGTCGAGCGAAGGCCGTGCTCGCGGGCGGGTCGGACGCCAGCGTGAGGCCGCGTAGGAGCACCGTCCCGGGTGGTGTTCCGCTGACCTGGATCGTCGCGTCGATGACCTGCGTGAGCGCAGTGCTCGTCACGACGACATCGGCGCCGTCATCGGCGATGATCGCGATGGCTTTGTCGACGATGCTGAAGATGCCGTCATACGTGCCGGAGCGCATGAGCAGGACGTCGCCGTTCTTCGCGGCCGCGATCGCGGCGCTCAGCGACGTGAAGTCCG
>JBPOIU010000047.1:0-17400 GCA_052034255.1 Planctomycetota bacterium
TCTTCCGGAATCGCGTCAAAGTCAGTGGGTTGCTTCGTTCGTTTCTTGGTCATCGCATTGACTCCGTTGTGGTTGTACCGGAGCCCGCCGCGACCGACCCAAGTCCACACTTCGTCTGACACCCCCGGTTCAACCACTCCACCGTTGCCGCCGCGTCATCCGGATCACGCAGCACCGTCAGCGTTTTCCATTGTCCCGTTCACGTTCTCGTGGTTCGGCCCGGTGGCGTCGCCATGTCGACGAACCGTGCACACTCCAACGGGCGAATCGCACTCACACGCTTGCGACTCAACTGTGCGTCGCACCCACTGGCGCATGCGCACGGACCCGAATCGAAGGACGGGAACGTGGCCGGGACTCTGGAAAACGCCGACGGTGGCGCGGAGTCCGGGGGCAACGGCGGGCGACGGCGCATGCGGCGGCTCGTCGGTTGGTTCAGCCGCTCCGCCGTTGCCGCCGCGTCACACGGATCACGCAGCACCGTCGGCGTTTTCCATTGTCCCGTTCACGCTCCCGTGGTTCGGCCCGGTGGCGCCTCACGGGCAGACGTCGAGCTCCAATCCGTTCGACGCCTTCATGATCCCGAGGCCATCCTGGCTCAACGCCTGGAGGTAGATCTTCGCGCCCGCGATGCCCGGATCCGCCGGCAACGTGCCCGGCAGCGTGATCGTGCCCGCGACGTCGGTGGCGAGGTTCGCCGTCAGCAGGATCGAGTTCACGAGCAGCACGTTCGTCGTCGCCGGGATCGGCAGGTGCTGCGCACCGGTGCCGATCATCAGCACGGCCGGCGCGGACGCCGGAGCGTTCGTGATCGACACCGTCAGCGAGCCGCCGACTTGGACGGCGCCCGTCGCCGTGAGCGCGATCGAATGGGCGTTCGCGACCGGCTGGTCGTAGCGGCGCGCGCCGCATCCACCCGCGTTCAACGTACCGGGCGTCGACGCGACGAACGTCACGAGCTGCGCCTGGCCGTCGAACAGCCGACCCGTCGAGACGTTGTCCTTCTGCGCACCGAACACAACGTGGTCGAGGATGTCCGTGCCGTTGCTGCCGAGCAGCGCGACTTCTTCGCCGCCCTTCGACAGCTTGAAGCTCGCGTGCAGCGGGCCATCGAGCGGATCTTCGTCGGCCCAGACCAGCAAGGTCTGCCCCGCGGGCAGCAGCGTTCCGGCCGGGAACGCCCACGGCGAGGCGCCGTCGACGTCGTCGGTCAGGAACAACCCGGTGAGGTCCAGCGTCGAGCCGCCGGCGTTGTAGATCTCGACCCAGTCCTCGAGCGTGCCAGTTTCGTCCAGCGCACCGTTGGTGTTGCTGGCCATGAACTCGTTGATGCGCAGATCGGACGGCACGGCGGCATTCGGGACCTTGAAGGACGGCGCGTCGACCACGAAGTCGGTCGGCGCGAACGTCTTCGAGCCATTCGGCGCGGCGCATTGCGCTTCGACGTAATACTGGACCGTCGCCGCCGCGGGGAACGCCGGCAGCACGACCCCGTAGATCGCATCGCCGGCGAGGCCGTCGCCGTGCGCGCCGTCGTCGAACATCGGCGCGGCGAGGTATTTGCCGACCGTCCGGTAACGCAACGTCACGCTCGCGAGCGGAGCCTGCGCCGACGTCACGGTCGCGGTGAACGTCACCGCGTCGTTCAGCGTCGGCGTGACCGGCGCGTGCGCGAGTCCCGTGACGACCGGGGCGACCTTGTTGATGTTCGCGTCGTTCCACAGCGTGGTTTCGCGTGCCGCGATCAGGGGTTGCAAGCCGGTGTAGGTATTCGCGGTGGCCGTCAGGTTGTTCAAGAAGCTCGAATACGTATAAACGAGCTTGGTGTCGACCTGGATCTCGGAGTCGATCAACGCGCGCAGCGCGACGAATTGCGGCTGCAGCTTCGTCCAACTGAACTCCTCGTTCAGGATCGCGCGCACGTGGGCGTAGAAGTCTTCGCGGTACTGCGTCGGCACGACGAGCTTCGACAGCAGCGGGCGATTCACGTTCGTGTCTTGATACGTCGCCGCCATCTTGCCGACGTAATTCGACGCGCCCGGGCTGCCGCTGAACTGCCAGACGAACGCGCCGAAGCTCATGTTGAGGTCCCACGGAATCGTGCTGCAGAGGCCGTGGTACGGATCGTTGTAGACGTAGTAGTTCTGGCCGTAGCCGGTGTAGCTGTCGAGGTTCGCGAGCACGCTGTTCAACGCGACCATGTACAGGGCGCACTGGACGTCGAGTTCGTCCTCGAGCGCGGCCTTCAAGCTCGCGGGCGCCGTGTTGTTCAGCACGTTTGTCAACTGGATCAGGTCGTTCCACGGCGCCGGCGTGTTGCCGCCCTTCCATTCGTACGCGGCCTGGTACGTCGTCGGGTTCGTGCCGAGGTAGCGCAGCGCCATGTCGTTCGTCGGCGGTGGCGAGCCGATCGTGTCCGGCCACGAGCCCTGGTCCTTCGTCTTGTATCGATTGCCGTCACCGTCGCGGAAGAACTTGTCGATGAACTCGCCGCCGACCTGCTCGACGTTGACGTAGATGCCATAGTTCACGCCGTTGATCAGCAGCTTGACGTAGTTCGCGCGCGACGCCGGCACGTACTTACGGAAGATGCGATAAGCGACGACCTCGCGCAGGAAGCTCGGATCACCCCAGCAGTTGTTCAGGATGATCTTGTCGTGACCCATCACGTCCTGGCCGGAGACCGTGAAGTCGACGTCGATGTTGAACGGCTTCTTCGCGTTCGCGGGCGCGAGCCAGTAGCTCGAGTTGCCCTTGTAGCGAACGCCGACGCCCGGATACGTGACGCCATCCACGATCAGGTCCGCCGGGATCACGGCCTCGAGCCCCGCGGCCTTGTTCTGCGTCAGCAGGGTCTGCCAGTTCGGCTGCGTGAAGTTCAGTTGGATCGTGCGCACGATCGTCTCGTCGTAGAAGTCCTGCGCGAGCGCTGGCGTCGCGAACACGCCGAGGGAAAGGGCGGCGACGGCGCTGAACACGCCACGGAGACAGCGAAGGAGCATGGGACCCCCATTCGGGATGAAGCGCAGGGTGCGGGACCGGGACGACGGACGACGCGAGACGACACCGATCGCGTGCCGCCGCTCGCACTCCGAACGGCGGATCAAGATCGCATCAAGATCCGACGCGGCGCGGACGGTAACCGACGCCGCGAGAATTTGCCCGCGCGCGTTCGCGACGACATGACTCGCGACCTCACCCTGATCGGCCGCCACCTGGTGAAGGTCGGCTCGTGGCGGTCGGCCGTTCGACCGCTAGAGCGCGAACTCGTCGTCCGTGCGCAGGCAAACCTGCATCGCGTCGAGGTGGTCGGGGCGAGGGTTCGGCCTCTTCAAGGGCCTGACCACGGCCCCCCTCGGGTCACATTCGTGAACCCGCTTCCGTTGAAGCGGAACAGCCCGCCGCTGAAGCCGAACCACAGCGTGCCCCGGCGATCCTCGACGAAACTTTGGATACCGTAGGTCTTCGTCAGATCGGGTCGGTCGGTCTGGTCGAAGAGCGTGAACGACGCACCGTCGACCCGGTACGCACCCACGCCGATGGCCCCGATCCAGACGTTACCCGCCCGGTCCGTGAAGATGTTGTAGACGTCGTTCGCCGTGAGCCCCACCACCTCGGGGAAGCGCGTGAACGTAGTGCCGTCGTAACGGCACACGCCACCCTCACGGAGGTACCGCGGGTGATCCGAGGTGATGGACCCGAACCAGATGTTCCCTCGAGCGTCCTCCGCGATGCTCGCGACGTTGTCGCTGCAGAGCCCATCCTTCTTCGTGAAGTGCGTGAAGGTCGTGCCGTCGAACTTGCACGCGCCGTAGCCATCGCGGCCGAACCATAGGTTGCCGCTGCGGTCCTCGAGGAGATCCCACACCTTGCCGGGCGCGATCTTGTACGAAAGCGCCTCGATCGACGGTGTGGGGAGCGCGAACGGAACGAAACGATCACCGGCGAGACGGAAGACTCCCGCACTTGTACCGGCCCAAACACCGCCGTTGCGATCGACCAGCAGTTTGCAGCCGGCACCCGGCAGACCTTGCTCAGGACCGAACCCGGTGAACGTTTTGCCATCGAAACGGGAAGCGCCGGCTTGCGTGCCGAACCACAGCTGTCCCGAACGATCCTCGGCGATGCCCGTGACCACGTCGTCGATCAGGCCTTCGCCGATCGAGAAGTACGTGAGCGCCTCACCGTTCCAACGAGCGACGCCCTGGCCGTTCGTTCCGAACCACAAGCCGCCCTTCTCGTCCTCGAAGGCCGCCACGACGTAGGCATCGATTTGCGCAGAGTCGCGGACCCGCGTTTCGGGCTCGGAGTCGACGGGAGCTTGCCTCTTGCAGGATGCAACGGGCAGCAAGGGGAGAACGAAGACCACGAGGAACGGGAGAGATTTCATGGCGTGTTGAGTACCGGCGCCCGGCAGATGCATCGAGTCCTTTCCTGTCTTGGCTCCTCGGCGCGTTCGGGCGCGATCGGAGGCCGCTGCGGCACGGAGCGGCGCGAAGAACACGGCCTCGGCGGTTCGCGCGGCCCGAGGGGCGATGATCCTCGACCACCCAGGGACTTTCCACCTTTGACGATCCGCCCGGCCCTCGGCAGCATGGCCCGTTCGTGCGAGCCGCCCCGAGTCCAGTGGAGTCCAGAGACATGAGCCGAGGTGAAGAACGACGCCGACGCCGGCGCGACCAGCGTCGTGACCGCCAGCGTCGCTCGAAGGACGACAAGGACGGGACGCCGGCCGACGCGGGTGCCGCCAAGGATGCGTCGAAGGAGACCGACGACGGGCTGGAAGAACGGCTCATGGTCGTGGGCTCGATCATCGAGGAGCGCCGCGCGCGCCGCACCGAGATCGTCCTCGGCCAACACGAGTTCACCGACGACGCCGAGCGCGCCGAGTTCCTGAAGTCCGACGAGTTCAAGGACGAGTTGGCGTCGCTCGACACCCAACTCGGCGTCGAAGAGAAGGCTCAGGACCTCGCGTTCGAAGCCATGGAAGCCACCGAGCGCGAGAAGGCGATCGCGTTGGCCAAGGAAGCGCTCGCGCTCGACCCCGATTGCGTCGACGCGCGCCTGATCCTCGCGACCGAAGCCACGACCGATCCCGACGAGTACGTCACGCTCGTCTATCGCACGGTGCTCGCCGGTGAACGCTGGCTCGGCGACGACTTCTACGACGATCACATCGGCCGCTTCTGGCACGTCGCGACCACGCGGCCGTACATGCGTTCGATGCTCGTCTACGGCACCACGCTGTGGGAGCAGGCCGACCTCGAAGAGGCGGTCGCCGTGTTCGAGGACATGATCGAACTGAACCCCGACGACCACCAGGGCGCGCGGTTCTTCCTGGTCGGCATCCACCTGCAACGGCGCGATCTCGAGCTCGCGCGCGACGTGCTGCGCTCGGATCCGGACAGCACGGCCGCCACGTTCCTGTGGGGTCGCGTGTTCGAACGCATCCTGGCCGGCGACGAGGACGGCGCGAAGACGCGCCTCGAGAACGCGCGGCAATGGGCGCCGCTGCTCGAGCGCTGGATGCTCGAAAAAGAAGCCGCGCCCGAAGATCTGTCGATCGCCCAGGCGCGGACGGACCAAGGCGATGCATTCATGGCGCTGCGCATGCTGATGCCCGCGATCGAGACGCACGCCGAGCTCAAGGAATGGCTGCGCGGCAAGCAGGCGTAGGACGTGCTGCCTCGCGAATCGACGACGGCCTGCTAACATCCCCGGCTTCGTTCACGGGAGCCTGCTCGTGTCCTCGTCCGAACCCACCGACGCTCCCGTCCCCGCGACGGAAGCGCCCCAGCATCCGTTGGCGAAGCTCGCGCAAGACGCCAAGACGCGCCTCGACGCGCAGATCGCCGTGTTCCAGGACGCGGCGCGGTTGCTCGCTCCGTTGACGAAGCCCGACTTGCTGCTGCGCCCGAAGAAGTTCGAGGACCAGGTCCGCGCCCTCACGTCGCGCCTCACCGACCTCCAGCGCAAGGCGCTCGGGCTCGACGAGACGATCGCCGCGCTCGAGACCGGCTGCGCCACGCTCACGGAAGAACTGCGCAAGCGCACCGGCCGCGAACTCAAGGCCCGCTGCGATGCCGAACGCATCGACTTCCGCGTCGTGTCGAAGGAACACCCGATCGAAGTCCGCCTGGTGCCGTTGTCCGTGACGCTCGACTTCGAGAAGGGCCTGGCCCAGTTCAAGTTCGCGCGCGAGGTGCTCGCCAGCGCGCCGCTCGACGTCGCCGCGATCGTCGACACCTACCGCGCGCTGGAGCGCGAGCTCGGTGGCCCGTTCGATCCGAAGGCGTACTTCGCGCAATTGCGCGACGCGTACGCGCTGGCGCTCGTGCGCGCGGGCAAGTCGCCGGGCGACCGCGTCGACATCGTCGACGTCTTGCCGTTCGTCGCGCTGTTGCGGCAATCGAAGGGCTTCCTCGAGAAGCCCGAAAAAGACGCATTCGTTCGCTACACGCGTGCGCACTTCGCGTTCGACATCATGCGCCTGCGCGAAGCGCAAGCGCTCGACCAGGATGGCGCGCGCCTGAATCTCGGCGTCGCGACCGGCAACTCGACCGCGCACAAGAACCGCGTCGTCTACGTCGAGGACGGCGTCGGCGTCGGCGAATACAAGCTGTCCCTGTTCTTCACCACGACGTGATCGTCGGCCCTTTCTCGGATCCCTCGCATGACCGCATCGATCGACGTCGAAGACCTCCGCAACCTCCTGCTGCGCATGGGCCAGACCGGCCAGCCGCCGGAACGGGGCGCGATGCGCGTGAACGTCGGCACCGACAAGTTGCTGGCGACGCTCGACAAGGAAGTGCTCGATCCGATCCGCGCCTACGGCCGCAATTCGGCGTTCAAGCTGGTGCAGGCGACGTACGGCGGCGGCAAGACGCAGTTCCTGCATTGCCTGCGCGAGATCGCGTGGGACAAGGGCCTGGCCGTGTCGTTGGTCGGCCTGTCGCCGCAGCATTGCCCGTTCGACGATCTGGCGACGATCTACAAGAACGTCGCGCAGGCGGTCGAACTCGCGCCCGACGACCCGCACGCGATGCCGGACCGCGGCATCGACGCCGTGCTGCGCACCGTCGTCGAACGCAAGCTCGCGACGGTCGAGCACAAGGACCAGGTCCGCAAATGGCTGCATGACGAAGTCGACCGCGCGCGCGTCGAGAGCCACGCGTTCCGCCGCGCCGGCGTGCGTTTCATGGAAGCCGTGCTCGACCGCGACCGCGACCACGAAGACCTGCTCGGCAGCTACCTGCGCGGAGAGGACGTCGAGCTGTCCGAAGTGAAGGGCATGGGCGTTCGCGAGACGCTCGAGAGCAAGTCCGCGCTGCGCTTCCTGCTGAGCCTGGTGCAGTTCCTGCGCGCCGCCGGGCTCCCCGGCTTGCTCGTGCTGTTCGACGAGATGGACCGCGTGATGAGCCTGACGGCGAAGCGCCGCATGATCCTCGCCGACAACTTGCGCGAGCTGATCGATTCGACCGGTCAGTCGCGGTTGCCCGGCATGCTGTGGGTCTACGCGGTACCGCCCGAGTTCGTCACGAACGTCGTGCCCGAGTATCCGGCGCTCGAACAGCGTCTGCGCGGCGCCGCGCGCTTCTCGAACGTCAATCCGCTGGCGCCGATCATCGACCTCGACCACCTCGGCGCGGATCCGGTGCGGTTCCTCGAAGAGATCGGGATGCGGCTCTACGACATCCACGAGGAAGCGTTCTCGGCCAATCTCGACCGGGAGACCCAGCAGACGAACATCAAGGCGCTGGCGAAGCGCTTGGGGGCCACGCAGCTCGAATCGGGCACGCGCCGCAGTTTCGTGAAAGCCGTGGTGCAGATGCTCTGCGCGCAGCGCCTGGCCGAGCAGCGCAAGCTGACGGACAAGGAGATCGCGGAGTTGTGCGGCGCTCCGACCGCGGCACCGCTGCGCGCACCGACGACGGCGCGCAGCCGCGACGAGGACACGCCTTCGGGCCATGAACTCGCGCCCGGCGCGCTGGACGCGGACGACGCGGACGACGGCGAGCCGGACCTCGACGACGAGGACGTGTTCTGATGACTGGCGGCGCGCCCATCGCGGCGGACGACATCGCGGACATGCGGCAGGCGATCGAGGCGTTGCGCCTCGGCGTCGTGCCGGCGAAGCACGTGCTCGACTACACGGTCGGACGCGACAAGGAACTCGCGAGTTTCCGCGATCTACTCGGCGGTCGCCAAGGCCTGCGCCTCGTGTTCGGCGACTACGGCCGCGGCAAGACGCATTTGCTCGAGCTCTACGAACAGCTCGCCCAAGAGCAGGGCTTCGTCACCGCGCGCGTCGTGTTGAACCCGAAAGCGACGCCGCCGTCGCATCCGCAGCGGCTCTATCGCGCCGTGCTGTCGCGGTTGTCGTACCCCGGCGAGACCACGCTCGGGCTCGATCCGCTGTTGCGAAGACTCGAGCACAGCGATGCGCACGCGCTGCCCGGCAGCGACCGCTACTCGCGGTTCTTCTCGCCCGTGCTGTTCGCGCGCCGCAGCGGCGACGACGAACTGCGCGATTGGATGCAGGACTACATCGAGGGCTTCAACATCGACCCCGACGACGTCAGCCGTGAGCTGGCGAAGAAGGGTTGGCGCGGGCAGCGCATGCTCGCGCTGTCGGACTTCCGCACCTACGGCCGCATGTACACGCACATGCTGGGCACGCTCGCCGACTGGGCGGCGGACGCGGGCTTCAAGGGCCTGGTGCTGTTGCTCGACGAAGTCGAACGCGTCGACGTGCTGACGAAAGAACAACAAGAGCTCGCGCGCGAAGTCCTGGCGCACTTCGCCGCCGCGACGCTTCCCGACGGCGTGCTCTGCTTCCAACCCGAGCAGCTCTACAAGGGCGGGCATTCGGTGCACCGCTCGTTCGCGATCAAGTACGCGGCGACGCAACCACTGTCCGTGGTGATGGCGCTGACGCCGCTCGACGGCATCCTGCAGATCTGCGACACGATCGTCACCGATCGCGGACTGCGCCAGGATCTCGCGGGCTTCGGCCCCTCCGAGCACGCGACGCTGGTCGAGAAATTGACGGCGCTGTACGAGAACGCGCATCCGGGTTTCGTCTCGAGTCCCGACGTGCGCGAGCGCATTCGCGCGTTCGTCGACGGCCAGGCGCGCCGCGGCGTCGATGCCGCGCGCCACGTCGTCGCCGCGGTCGTCTGCCTGCTCGACGTCGCGCGCCTGGTGCCCGAGCGCTTCGAGCGGGCCCTGGCCTGACCGCGTCGGCGCGGACGGACACGATGACCGATTCCACGCTCGGCCTCACGCGCACGTTCCAGGGCTTCTTTTCGCGCTTCCCGACGCTGACCGACATCCAGCGCGAAGGCATCCCCGCGATCCTCGCCGGCCGCGACGTGCTGTTGTGCGCGCCGACCGCGTCGGGCAAGACCGAGGCCTACGCCGCGCCGACCGCGGAACGCTTGCTCGCCGGCCCGCGCGCTCCGTTCGCCGTGTTGGTCGTCTCGCCGACGCGCGCGCTGGCGAACGACTTGCACCGGCGACTCGATCCGCGCATGCGGCAACTGCAGATCGGCTTCGGCCGGCACACCGGCGAGCACAAGGAGCGCCGCGGCGGCAAGCCCGCCGAGTTCGCGATCCTGACGCCGGAATCGCTCGACGCCGCGCTCGCGCGCCATCCGGACACGCTGCTCGGCGTGCGCATGGTCGTGCTCGACGAGATCCACGTGCTCGACGGCACGCCGCGCGGCGACCAACTGCGGTTGTTGCTCGAGCGGCTCGATCGCCTGACGCCGGAGCCGCCGCAACGCATCGCCGTGTCCGCGACCGTCGCGCGCCCCGAGCAATTCGCCGCGCGCTACCTGCGGGACGCGGTCTGCGTCGTCGCACGCACGCGACGGCAGATCCGCGCGAAGGGCTTCGAAGGGCGTGGGCCCGAAGCGATGGCCGCGCACCTCGATCATCTGGCTCGAGCGGGCTTCAAGAAGATCCTCGTGTTCTGGAACAGTCGCCAGGCCGTCGAAGAGTTCGTGCGCGCGTGCCACGGCAAGACGGCCTACGGCGCCAACGTGTTCGCGCACCACGGCTCGATCGCGAAGAGCTTGCGCGAGTCGGTCGAGAAGCGCTTCCTCGAGTCGCCGGCGGGCGTGTGCGCCGCGACGCTGACGCTCGAACTCGGCATCGACATCGGGTCGGTCGACTACGTCTTGCTCGCCGAGCCGCCTCCCGGCGTCGACCACCTGCTGCAGCGCATCGGTCGTGGTTCCCGACGCAAGGGCGAGCTGCGCGCCGGTTACGTGTACGCCACCGCCGCCGAGAAGGCCGTCTTCCACGTGCAGTTCGAACGCGCGGCGCAGGGCGATCTGTGCGCGCGTCCGTACGCATTCCGCCCGTCGGTGATCGCGCAGCAGGCCGTGGTGTTGGCGGGCAGCGAGAGCTTGGTGACCGCGGAGCGTCTCCGCGCCGTCCTGCCCGACGTGTTGCGCGACGAACTTCCGCACGACGTCTGCGCGCGGATCCTCGAAGAGCTCGTGCATCGCGAGAAGCTCGAACACACGGGCCATGGGCGCTACGTGCTCGCTCCGAGCACGGAGAACCTCTACGAGCGCGCGCGCATCCACGGCAACATCGAAGCGCAAACCGACGTGCCCGTGGTCGATCGCTTGACCGGCGCGATCCTCGGCCACGTGTCGGCCGAGAACGCGGAACGCACGCACCTGCGGTTGTCGGGCCGTGGATTCCGTCTGGTCGGTCGCGAGCGCGATCGGCTCGTCGTCGAGAGCGCGGGCAAG
This sequence comes from Planctomycetota bacterium, assembly GCA_052034255.1. GTDB lineage: Bacteria > Planctomycetota > B15-G4 > B15-G4 > JADJEK01 > JADJEK01. The sequence continues at coordinate 10,770 of JBPOIU010000047.1, forward strand.
GGCGACGCTCCGGTGTTCGCCGGTCGCGGTGCGCCGCCGTTCTCGTTCGCGTTGGCGCGGGCGGTCGCGGAGCACCACGGCTTGGCCGCCGACGAATGCGCACAACGGCGCATGGGGCACGACGTGTTGTTCCTCCACTGCACGGGGACGGCCGGCGCGCGCTTCCTGCGCTGGTTGATCGAGGAGGAGTACGGCATGCGCATCCTCGAGACCAGCCCGATCCACTTGCTGCTGCCGCGCGGCATCGAACGCGTGCCATCGCCGGTCAACGACGCCGCGGTGGACCGTTTCGTCGCGCGGACCGGGCGCGAATTGAATCGCTTCCTCAACATGGGACCGTGGCACGTGAGCTTGCCGAAGGACCTCGCGCGGGATGCGCTGCGCGCGGCCGCGGGACTCGACGCGCTGACGCTGTTCTTGCGCAAAGCGCGTCTTCGCGACGAGAGCCATGTCGAAGCCCCACCGGCGTGGCGCTGGTGAAGATCCGAAAAATCGGCGGATCCGCGGTCGCCGCACCGCCGTCCCATGGAGCACAATGAGCCGAATCATGCGCTCCCCAACGTTCACGATCACGCTCGCCACCGCGTTCGTCGCCATGTTCGGTCCGCTCGCCGCGACCCAGGCGTCCACGCCCACGCGCGTCTTGTTCGTGCGCGGCGGCTCGGGGACCGGCGGTTTCATCAACGGTGGCGGGGACGGCAATTTGTCGGACCTGTTCGACTTCAATTTCGGGCTCGGCAATTCCGGCTACGGCGAACTCGGCATGCTGCTCGCTGCCGATGGCTACGCGGTCCAACAGATCGTCGAGGGCTCCGGCGGCGGCGGGGTTCCGATCCCGCTGCTCGGACTCGATCTCGCGCAGTACGACGTCATCGTGTTCGCGTCGAACAACGCGATGTACGACGCGCTCGCCGCGGACCGCGTGCTGCAGTACGTGTGCGCCGGCGGCAGTGCGTTGTTCATCAGCGACGCGAACTGGGGCTCGAGCTGGAGCGATGCTCCGAACTCCGACCAGACGTTCCTGCGTGGCTTCGACCTGCGCATGAACCAAGACGGCGGCACGTACGCGCTGTCGCGCGCCGCGGGTGACTTCGTCGTCGGAGGCGTCGATCGCGGCATGCATCCCGTGCTCGCGGGCCCGGACGGCATCGTCGGCACCGGCGACGACGTCAACGGGTTCGACGGCGAGGGCGTCTCCCCGGCGACGGTGACGCACTTCTTTCCCGGCGTCGAGCCGATCGTGCTCGCCGGCGCGAAGGGCCAAGTGCATCGCAACGACTCGCTCGGCAACGGCTCGTTCTCGCCGGCGACGATCGACGACGCGGCGCTGGTCGTCGCCGAGTACGGCGCCGGCCGCGTCGCGTGCCACTTCGACCGCAACACGTTCTTCAATTTGAACGGCGCGGGCACGTCGCTGCATGTGCTCGACAACGCGCAACTGGCGCGCAATCTGTTCGCGTGGCTCGCCGGCGAACCCGGTCCGGTGTTCGGCAAGGGGTGTCCGGGCACCGGAGGCTTCACACCGTCGCTGACCCTGATCGGCTGCGCGAAGTCCGGTGCTTCGATCGCCCTCGCGCTGTACGGCGGATGCGGCGGCTCACCGACGTTCTTCCTCGTCGGCACACAGCCCGCGTCGCTGGGGCTCGGTGGCTCCTGCGCGCTACTGACCGCCCCGCTCTTCCCGCAACCGATCGGTCCGTTCGCGCTGCCCGGCGCGGGTCCTGGCACCGGCACACTGTCGTTGCCCGCGACCATTCCGCAGGCGGTGCTTCCGACGACCGTCTACGCCCAAGCGTTCGTCGTCGACGCCGCCTCACCGACGGGATTCGCCGCGTCGAACGCCGTGACCGTCGCGGTGCAGTAGCACGGACCTTCCGCGCGGCGAGCGCAACGCACCGCCGCAGCGCGAGCACGCCGCTTCGTCCGTCACTCCTTGACGAGCTTCGCCCGCCACTGGTCCGCGAGTTCCGGCTTGCCCCAGTCGTCGTAGACGTCGATCAAGCGCCGGACCGCTTCCTGCGTGCGCCGCCCCTTCTCGCCGAATCGCCCGGTCAGGATCGCGTGGACGGCGAGGAGTTCCTCCTCGGCCTCTTGCTCACGCTTCAGTTTCGCGAGCGTCGCCGCGCGCAGGATCCGGAACTCACAGGTCGTCGGATGTTCGGCGCCGAGATAGTCGATCGCGCCCGTCGTCGCCTGCTCCAGCCAGACCAGCGCTCCGTCGAAGTCGTTCTCGTTGCGCAGCACGTTGCCGAACCGCGCGATCGCCGACAGCGTGTCGACGTGACGCAAGCCGAGCACTTGCTTCGCCAACGTGACGGCTTCGTCGGCCAACGGCCGGGCGTGCACGACGTCCCCGCGGCGCAGGAAGTCGTGCGCGAGGTTGCCGATCGCGCGGATCGTGTCGGGATGCTCGTTGCCGAGGGTTCGCCGTCGGGCTTCGAGGACGCGCTCGCGGATCGCCGTCGCCTCTTCGGGCTTTGCGGCGCGGTCGCAGAACGACGCCAACGAGTTCAGCGTCGCCAAGAGGTCGGCGTGATCGTGCCCGAGCTGCCGCTCCTGTTCGTCCGCGACCGCTCGTGCGATCTCGATCGCTTCCTCGCTCTTGCCGTTCGCTTCGATGATGACGCTCAGCGTCTGGCGCGTGATCAACGTCTCGGGATGGTTGATGCCGATGGCTGCACTCTTCGCGTCGACGAGCGCGCGGCTCTCCTCTTCGGCGTGCTCGTAGTCGCCGCGGTAGTACATGAGCTGCACCAGCACGCCGCGCGCGCCGAGCGTCAGCCGATCGGTCGGACCACGTGCCTCGAGCAAGTTCTCGAGTGCACGTTTCGCGTGGAGCTCGGCATCGTCGAGCTTGCCCTCGGCGCGGCAGACGTTCGCGAGTTCGATGAGCACCGAGCCGACGCGCGCGTCGCGCTTGCCGCCGATGCGCACGTCGAGCGCCGCCGCGGCGCTCTCGAGCAACGTGTGCGCTTCGGCCAATCGACCTTGCTCCGAGCGCAGCGTGGCGAGACGCGCCTTCGCGATCGCCGCGTTCTCGGAATCGCCGACGCCGGCTTCGTCGAATAGTTCGACCGCGCGCGTCAGGTGCGGATCGGCCTCGTCGAGCAAACCCAGAGCGAGCCACGTCTCGCCGAGCATCCCGCGCACCGACGCTTCGATCAGCGGCTTGCCGGGGAACGACGTGCCAACGGTCTTCGACGCGTCCTCGAGGATCGTCGCGACCTTGACGTCGCGGCCGGACTCCCCGGGCTGCACCGACGTCAGCATGCGCTTCTGGAACTCGAAGACCTGGTCGATCTCCAATGCGCGGGCGTTGGCCTCGTCCCTCGCGAGCACGGCGTCGTTGCGCTCGAGCTCGATCTCGGCGTTCTTCTTCAGCACGACCAGGGTGACCACGAGCGGACCGAGTACGAACACGACCAACGCGAGAGCGGCGCCGAACGCTTGGGCCTTGTGGCGCTGGACCCAGCGCAACACGCGCCGCGGCAGGCTGGCGCGCTTCGCTTCGATCGGGCGCATCTCGAGCACGTTCTTCAGGTCGCGCGCGAACGCGACCATCGACGGATAACGGCGCGTGGCGTCCTTTTCGAGCGCGGCCATGCAGACCGTCTCGGCGTCCCACGACAACGCGACGTTGAGTTCGCGCGGCGCTTTCGGTTCATCGAACAGGATGCGGGAACGCACGGTCTCGACGTCGTCGCCCGGGAACGGCAGCGACAACGTCAACATCTCGTAGAGCACGACGCCGAGGCCCCACACGTCGCCCCGGACGTCGAGTGCTTCGACGCGACCGGAGATCTGCTCGGGCGGCATGTAGTAGACCGAGCCGAGCACGGACCCGGTGGCCGTCAGTCGCGACGCCGTGGTCGTCGTCGCCAGACCGAAGTCGAGCAGCACCGTGCGGCCGTCCTTCGTCAGCATGACGTTCGACGGCTTGATGTCGCGATGCACGATGTCGTGCGAATGCGCATGGGCGAGCGCGTCGGCGATGCCCTTCGCGATCGTCAACGCGGTGACGATCCAGGTCTTGCCGCTCCACGGATGCCGGTCGATCTGCTCTTGCGTCGCGCCAGCGCCGAGCACGAGCCGCACGACGTCGGTGCCCGTCAGCGACCGCGGGTCTTGGCCCGCGAACGCGTCGAAGAGCTGCTGCATCGAGACGCCGTCGACGACTTCCATCGCGAAGTACGGGATCTTCTGCGCTTCGCCGGCGGCGTAGACCTGGACGATGCCGGGATGCGAAAGGCGTGCGATCGCTTCGATCTCGCGCACGAAGCGCGCGCGGGCTTTCGGGAAGTACAGGTGCTCGGGGCGGATCAGCTTCAGCGCGACTTGGCGCTTCAGCGATTCCTGCTCGGCGAGGTAGACGACGCCCATGCCGCCGCCGCCGAGGCGACGCTGCAGCTTGAACTCGCCGAGGCGTTCGGGGAGTTCACCGTCCGGTGGCTCGGCCTCGGGATCGTCGAGCAGCCCCATCCGCGCGAGGTTCTCGAGCTGCGCGCGCAGTGCGTCGGCGTGCTCGGGGTGCTCTTCGCAGATCGACTCGATCGCCTTCGACCCTTCTTTCTCCATGCGTTCGAGGCAACGCACGACCAACTCGGAGAGCTGGTCGCGCGAGGCGGAGCGGCTGGAGTTCGCGGGTGTCGGGTCGTCCATGGGGAGCGGGGGCAGCGTAACGGGCGAACGCCGCAGCCACGAGCCCCGGAAGGCCTCGATCCCGACTTCTCGAGGCGCCCAGAGACACGATCGAGGCGTCGGCGGAGCACCTTTCGTCGTCGACTCGCGGACGGCCGGGTTGCAACGGTGGAGCGGCGTCGCCATCCTCCGGCCCATCCAAAACGGGTCGCCTCACGGAGACACCATGCGCCCACGTTCGTTGTTGGCCGCGATCTGCGTCGCCACGTCGTCCGCCTGCACGGCGATCGAGACCGAAGTTCCGCTGCCCGACACGGGCTACGACTTCTACACCGGCAACGAGGAAGGCCAGGGCGACGCATATCTGCGCCAAGTCGAACTCACGCATCCGGACACCGGCACGACGATCGTGTTGGTGCCGATGATCCACATCGCGGAGGCGCAGTATTACCGCGCCGTCCAAGCCGAGATGGACAAGGCGGACGTGGTGCTGCTCGAGGGCATCGGCGGTTCGTCGAGCTTGGGCCCGATGAAGCTGCTGACGACGTACCTGTTCTCGAACTACCCGCGGTGGGCATCACTCGGTGGCTTCGCGCAACAGGGTGAAGTGATCATTGCGGGCAAGAACGCCCGCAGTGGCGATCTCACGCTGGAGGCGTTCAAGGACCAGATGCCGTGGTACACGCCGGTGGTCCAACTCGGCCTGTTCCCGTTCACGGTCGTCGGCATGGAGACGATGAACGCGGTCAGCTACGTGTTCGAGACGCTGTCGTTGCCGCTGTTCGCGCACGATGGCTACGAGGCGGGCTTCCGCCACGTGTTCGTGTCGTCATTGGTGGAGCACGACGGGAAACGGAAGAAGTCGAAGGGCGAGGATGAGGAGTCGAACGCCGGCACCGAGGAAACAGCGAAGGGCGACGAAGCGAAGTCGGAACCGAACGAAACCGCGAAGGCGGAGGTCGAGGGCAAGGATGACGCCGAGCAGGAAGAAGAGGAGGCGAGTCCGGAGATCCTGTTGCCGGGAGTCCTCGAGGCCCGCAACGAGCACTTGTTGAAGCGGGTCGACGAGGTCGCGGCCGAGCGCAAGGGCCAACGCATCGTGTTGCCGTGGGGTGGTGCGCACATGCCGGGCGTGGAGAAGGAGCTGCTCGCAAAGGGGTATGTGCAGACGGCGGCGCAGTGGCGCTTGGCGGTGAAGGTGAAGAAGCTGCACGACGGGGTGACGCCGGAGGACGAAGACACGCCGTTCGACTTCTATGTCCCGTTCGCGCTGCAGGTCAGGAAGCTCGATGCGGCGTGGTCGCTGTCGATGCTGTTCCATTCGATCGTGTGGGAGCACGCGCCGGACCACGACGACCAGTTCTCGCTGCTATGGGACTTGGCGTTCTCGTGGGGTCAGAACGTGAGGAAGGACGCGGTGAGCTGGCAGCTCCTGCCATCACTGTTCGACCGTCCGATCCTGTTCGCGTACGAGCGCGAGGGCGAGACGAGCAACGTGCGCTTCCTGCTGTTCGGAAACGTGGAGTATTGAGGCAGACCGATCGCTCTTCGAGCCGTCGACAACGATCGGACCCCAAACCAAACCCAAGGTCCGTAGCGATCGAAAGGCAGCGGCGGCTCCGTTCCAACCCGTCCGGCAATCGAAGAGCACTTCTGAGCGAAGGCCCCGTCCCGATCGCCATCGTCGGCGACCGTGGCGCATCAAAGTGTCACCCACATGCCCGGACGGGCACTGTCACCCATGTGCCCGGACGGACACGGGGACAGGTGCGCCTCCGTCCCCGTCGCTGCCCGTCGTCGTCGGGGGACACATCGGGGACAGACCCGCCTCCGTCCCCGTCATGCTGGCCGTCGTCGCTGCACCCAACCCACGGTCCGACGCGACCTAAAGGTCGCGGCGGCTCCTCTTACTCAAAGAAGAACGCGGGCGTCAGCCCGCGAATTCCCAACGAAGGCAAGCGGCCGCTAGCCGGCCGCATCCCCAAAAGGAAGT
>JBPOIU010000236.1:0-24757 GCA_052034255.1 Planctomycetota bacterium
CAGGGGCCGTTGGCCCCTGCCGGGGTGGATCGCCCGCGGCGATCCGGCCCAGCGGCCCGAGTGTCAAACCGCCATCACCGTCCCGACCTTCACGACTTGGCGGTCGTCGCGCGTCGAGTCGGTGGGCTTCTTGTAGGTCGTCTGTGTCGCGCGCTCGTGTGCGACGCCGGGCTGCAGATCCTGCTGCGTCGGCGGCTGGTCGACGAGCGAGCGCGCCGCGCCGTACGTCCCGCAGCCGGAGATCCCGGCGAGGATCACGCAGCAGACCTCTTCCGCCGTTCCCAGCGGGCGATAGACCACGTACGCCAATCCCGCGTCGTGCGAAGTCTCGCCGGCCGGCTTGTACTCGCACGGCACGACGAGGCGCGATTCCTGCGTGTCGACGATGCCGAGCGCGTGCGAGCCGCCGGCGTCGAGGATGCTGCCCTTCAGCTTGCCGCCTTCGGACAGCTTCAGGCGTGGACCATCCTTGCGCCGCGGCTTGTACCCCTGGCCACCGCGGAACACCGAGCACAGCACGGCCTCGCACGCCGGGTTGACCTTGGGCGAACCGACGATGACCGTGTTGTGTCGTCGCACGAGGTCCAGCACTTCCTGCCTCTCGTGCGCGCCGAACCCGGCCTTCGAATAGAAGCGCAGTTCGTCGCGCAGCTGCGGCTCGTGCGAGCGCAAGAAGCTCAGCAGCTCGGCCTGTGTGCGGAAGTCCCACAGGTCCACGGTCGTGCGCAGCGGTGTCTTGTCCGAGCGATGCGCGTCGGTCACGTCGTGCGTTCCGAATAGGAACGTCACCGACTTGCGCGCCTTGTATGGCGCGAGGAAGTCCTGCTCTTCGGCCTGCAGCGAGAACAGCTCGGCGATGTCGGTGATCTTCAAGCGCGCGGCGATGCGCTCGATCGTGTCGCGACGGATCTCGGAGAAGTGCCCGCCGATCAACTTCTCGAGCGTGCTGCGCGCGATCCCCGATTCACGGGCGAACTCGGTGGTGTTCAGACCCGATTTGCGGATCGCCCGCCCGACATGGCTCACGAGGCGCATCGACGTCATCTCCTGGATGTGGCGTGCGGAGTGTAGTTCCGGGCGCGCGAAAGCGCGTCCGTCACCGCGTGTCCGCGGCGTCGCGCCTCAATCCCCGTCGGCGCGCGCCGCGCTCAGGTCGCTCCGGCCGGCGTCTTCATGAGCTTCACGAGCAGATACCCGGCGGCCGCGCACAGCACGAGCGCACCGATCGTGAACGGGCTGCCCAGGCCGGGCGCTTCCTTCGGCGTGGTCACGTCCGACGCGCTGATCGCGACCGGCGCGCTGGCTGAATCGCGCAGCTGGATGGTCGCGAACATCGCCAGGTATTCGTTCGCGCGGGCCTGGAAGTCTTGCATCGGCGCGCTGACGAAGACGAACACTTCGCGGGCTCCCGCACGCACGTAGCCCCACAGCTCGCGCCGCTCGAGCGGTCCGCCGCGCTGCACGCTGACCTCGCGCTCGAAGGTGAAGCCGACGTGCGCGTCACGTGCCTTGAAGAACTTCGGCTCGTCGACGCGCTTCACCGTCATGCCTTGCGCTTGGCGTTCGTTGTCGAACTTCGTCGCGAACCCATCGGGCGACGCGATCGGCGTGAGCAGAACTTCATTGACCCACACCACGATGCCGGCGCCAGTCTCGCTCGCGTAGGACCACAGTTGCGTGCGAGGCGTCGCGTTCGCTTCCTTCGGCACTTCTTGCCGCTCGAACTCCTGACGAGCGACCGCCCGCATGGTCTCGAGGTTCGGGTTCGGGCTGAATCCCGCCGGCAACTTGAGCTCGAGTTCGAACGACTCGTCCGCGAGCGTGTCCGGCAGCGCCACGACGGGTAGCTCGCGGATCTTCTCGGCCGGGATCGTCTGCGGCGGGGATTTCTTCGCCGGCGCGGGCGCGGGAGCTTGCGCCCACGCGGCTTGCGACGCGCACATGGTGGATGCCAGCAGGATCACGAAGGCGGAGCGCAGCAGCATGGCGGGCCTCGTCGAACGGTGCGGTGGGGCGGCGCTCGATCGAGCTCGCCGGGCCGTGGAGTATCGGCATGCGGGTCGAGCCCGTCAAAGTCGATTTCCACGGCCCGGTCGCGCCACCGCCGCGATTACTTGCCCTGGAACAGCGCGAGATGCGCGCCGGTGGGGTCGACGATCAGCGAGAACGTGCCCACTCCGGGGATCGGCGTGTTCTCCATCAGCGCTTGCGCGCCGAGGCTCTTCGCCTTCTTCGTCGACGCGGCGAGGTCTTCCACGAGGAAGTAGACCAACCAAGCCGGCGGCATCGGCGCGGGGGAGCGCATGATGCCGCCCGCGTGGACCTCACCTTGCATCTGCAAGTGGTAGATCCCGATCGGCCCCATGTCTTCGGTCTTGTCGACCCAGCCGAGCAGCTTGCCGTAGAACTGCGCCGCGGCATCGGGGTCGCTGGTCATCAGTTCGTTCCAGCAGACACGTCCGGGGATCCCGGCGTCGGGGTCCGCGCCCGCGGACTGCGGGAGTCCCTTGTAGATCGAGAAGCAACCACCTTGCGGATCGGCGACGACCGCGAAGCGGCCCGTCTCCGGGATGTCCGACGGCGGCATGTAGATCTTCCCGCCGAGCGTCGTGCATCGCGCTGCCGTCGCGTCGACGTCGGGAACTGCGCAATACGGCATCCAATGCGGCACGGGGATCTCTTGGGTCTCGACGATCCCGCCGATCGGCCCGGGCCCGGCCAGGATCATGTGGTAGTCACACGTCCCCATCGGCACGGTCTCGAAAGACCACTGGAAGAGTGCAGAGTAGAACTCCTTCGCACGCGCGGCGTCCTTCGTCATCAAGTCGTGCCAGACGAAGCGGCCGTTCCACGGTGGACTCGAGGGTTGCGTGGGTTTCGACGTCATTGGTTTTCCCTTTCACGCTGGACCGCGGTGCGGCCAGCTCGAGCGGCGCCCGTTCTTAGCAGACGCCCTGCGGGAGCTCCGAAACCATTTGGCCGTCGATGCGAAGATCGTCGTTCACATCATTCGACGTCATTCACCCGTGGATTCGGCGACTGCCGTCGCCGAGCAACACCTGGCGAGGACGAGAACAGGTCGGGGGTTGCCCCCGATTCAGTCACGCGCCGTCAGGGATCGCCAAGGTCGGGTCCGTTCGCGACGAAATACGTTCCGTCGTCGAAGTGGAACACCCTGCCGCTGATCCTCAGCGTGCCCAGGTGGTTCCACGCGGCGCGAAGCATCGTCGGTTTTCCCGAGGTCGTGACGCTCACGACGCGCACGCCGGCCGCGCGCAGAGCATGCACGAAGCTAGCGCGATGGGAATCGCCGTAGATGACGACCCAGCGTTCGTTCGGATCGTTGCGAATCGCCGCCAACAGGTTGGCGCGAGCACTCTCGTCGCGTTCGAACACCGACCGCTGCGCCTCTTCTTCGCTCTCGAGCGCGACCGCAGCGACGCCGCGTTCGCGAGCGGTCGTGATCGGCAGTGCCTGGAACTCCTGGACGGAGCGTTCGAACCCGAGCGTCGTCGCGTCCACCCCCCAGCGAGACGCGAGCGCCATGAGCAGCCGACTCTGCACCTCGCTACCCGATGCGGAGGCGTGTGCTTCGCCGATGACCACGACGGTGGCGGTCGCGGCGTCCTCGATGAGTTCGTCCCAGTGGCTCGTGCGCACCGCGCCGTGGTCGCGATCGATGGTTTCGACGTAGGCGAGGAACTCGCGGATCGTCTTGAGAGCGGCCGTGGCGCGCTCGGGATCGCCCTCGTTCAACCGGCCGAGTGCGAGGAGTCCGCGCGCGCCGAGGATGTGTCGATCGAGGTCGGCGCTCGCGAGCGCGGCGCGGAAGACTTCGGCGTCGTCGTGCGTCGGGAACTCGGCATAGGCGAACAGTCCGTGCGTGTTCCACTGTGGGCCGCGAGCTCGCAGGAGTTCATGTATGCGGCGTGCTCCACGCGCGGCGTTGCGCTGGGCGTAGCTCTCGGCGGCCTGCTCGATCACGAGGCCGAGATCCTCGGTGGCAAGCGTGCGTTCGAGGAATTCGTCGATCGCCTCGTCGCCCTCCGACTTGCGCGCGGCCGAGTGGGCGGCCATGCGCCGGATCATCCAATGCGGGTTCGTCAGCGCCTCATCGATCCAATGCACGCGTTGCGCGGGATCGAGCTCTAGGCGCATCCGCCACGCCCAGACTCGCACCATTCCATCGGGATCGTCGACACCCCCGTCCGCGAAGGACAGTGCGAGCTCGCCACCGAGGATGAATGCGGCTTCGTACGCGCGACTCCGGAGCTCGGGTCGAGCGAGGTGCTCGCGGAGTTCCGACGCGAGCGGGTCGTCGACGGTGGGTGACGAGACGCCGTCGACACCCCGTACGAACGGAACGAACGGGACGAAAGGAAGGAGAACACGAACGAGCCGAAGCAAGTCGTCCATCCAGCGCGAAGGGGGGCAGGGAGGCACCCCGGGTGTGCTGCGGACTGTAGCGAACGGAACCGCGACGCCGAGGGTTGGTGCCGTCATGAGCGCCCGCCTGAACCCGTTCTCGAGCGTTCCATCCCTTCCGCCTCCCCGGCTGCCGTTGCTAACCTCCCGCCTTTCCCACTCGAACCCGAATCCACGTGCCGTCGACAGCCCTGCTCCTCTCCATTCTCGCTTCCTACCTCTCGGGTTCGATCCCGGTGGGGTTCCTGGCGGGCAAGGCGAAAGGCATCGACCTGCGCAAACAGGGCTCGGGCAACATCGGCGCGACCAACGTCGTCCGCACGCTCGGCAAGCGCATCGGCATCACGTGCTTCGTGCTCGACGTGCTGAAGGGGTTCCTCCCGACGTTCGTGCTCGGGCCATGGCTCGTCGAGCGCGGCGCGACCGAACTCGGACTCGACGCCGTGCGACTGGTGCTCGGCGTCGCCGCGATCGCGGGACACGTGTTCCCCGTGTGGCTGCGCTTCAAGGGCGGCAAGGGCGTCGCGACGTCCGCCGGAGTCTGCGCCGCGCTCGCTTGGCAAGCCGTGTTGATCGCGTTCGTGCTCTGGTATGTCCTTTTGAAACTCACCCGCTACGTTTCCGTCGCTTCGATGCTCGCGTCGCTGGCGTTCCCGGCGGTGTTCGTGGGATTCGAGGGTTTCGACGCCGCATTCGGGCAACGGCGCGTCGTCACGGTGCTCGCGATCGGGCTCGCGCTCGCGATCGTCGTGCTGCACCGCGCCAACATTCGACGGTTGATGCGCGGCGAAGAGCCGCGCGTCGGCCAACGCAAGTCGCAAGGAGCGTGAGATGACCGAACGCGTGACCGTGCTGGGCGACGGTGGTTGGGGCACCGCGCTGGCGATCGTGTTGGCCGACCACGGCGCCGAAGTGACGCTGTGGAGCCACGACGCGGCATACGCCAAGGAGATCGCGACCACGCGCAAGAACCGCAAGTTCCTGCCGGGTGTCGAGATCCCCGACACGATCCACGTGGTCGCCGACCTCGCGCAGGCCGTCACGCAGCGCGACATGCTGTTCTCCGTCGTGCCGACGCCGTTCCTTCGCGGCGTCATGCAGAACTTGAAATCGCACTACCCGGCCGGCACGCCGGTCGTGTCCGCGACGAAGGGCATCGAGACCGACACGCTGCAGCGCCCGAGCGAGATCATCCGCGCCGTGCTCGGCGACGTGCCGATCGTCGTCGTCTCGGGACCGAGCCACGCCGAAGAAGTCTCGCGCCGCATGCCGACCACCGTCGTCGCGGCCTCCGAGCAGTCGGGCGCCGCACTGCGCGTCCAGGACCTGCTCGCGACCGAACGTTTCCGCGTCTACACGAACCCCGACTCCGTCGGCGTCGAAGTCGGCGGCGCGCTGAAGAACGTCGTCGCGATCGCGTCGGGCATCGTCGACGGCCTCGGCTTCGGCGACAACACGAAGGCCGCGCTGCTGACGCGCGGCATCGTCGAGATCTCGCGCCTCGGCGAGGCCCTCGGCGGCAAGCGCTCGACGTTCTTCGGGTTGTCCGGCATCGGCGACCTCATCACCTCCTGCATCTCGCAACACGGCCGCAACCGCGCAGTCGGTGAACGCCTCGGCAAGGGGCAGAAGCTCGAAGCCATCCTCGGCCGCATGGAAATGGTCGCGGAAGGCGTGAAGACCGCGATCTCGGTCAAGCGCCTCGCCGAGAAGCACAAGGTCGAGATGCCGATCTGCCTCGAGGTCTACCGCGTGCTGTTCGAGGGCAAGGACCCCGCGCTGGCGGTGCGGCACTTGATGACGCGGCAGTTGAAGGAAGAGGTCGAGTGGTGAGCGCGGTCGAGCGCGCCGCGCGGTCGCGCTCGATCCCGTCGTTCACTTCGACACATCTCCCGTCGCCCGCAGCCGCACCCCGAAGTCGTCGGGCGTGAACGTGAGTGTCGGCAATTCGAGATCGCCATCGAGGTCGAGCGGGCGCTCTTGGAACGTGAACGACGACTCCAGCTCCGCGGGGAGCTGCCACTCGGGCCGCATCGACAACACGTAGGAACCCGGCGCGAGCCAGGCGAACGCGAAGTACCCGGGCCGCTTGCGCGCCGGTCGCTCGGCGAGCGGGGGGCGCTCGTCCGCGGCATCGCGTTCGAGCGGGTCCGCGCCGCTCGTCGAACACGAACCGAGCACGCGACGCGTGCGCGCATCCAGCAGCTGTACCTGCACCAGTTGGTCGCGCCACGCGTCGCCGTCGAGGAAGACGTTGCCGCACAGCGTCACGTCACCGGCGAGCTGCACGTTGAACGTCGTCGTGCGCTCGGCGACGACGGTGACTTCGCCTGCGTGCGTGCCGTCGCCAATCCGCGGCCGATCCTCCGCGCGCGCGATCGTCGCGGACCACGCGTCGGCTGCCAGCGTGATGCGGTACATGCCGTCCCGATCCGTCTTCACGACGCGCGGTGCGCGACGCGGATGGTGGAAACCGAGCCACACCGCCGGCACTCCGACACCGCGTCGATCGAAGGCGTAGCCGACGAGTCCACCCTTGGGATCGTCCGGTCGATCGATCAGCGCGAGCGCGGCGAGCGCCGAAAAGCCGGACTCCGGTGGCTCGCCGGCCACCGGAGTCACGGGTTCGACTCGAAGCGCCGGCTCGGCGGGAGCGATCGGCTCGGAGGGTTGCGCGACGAACTCCGACGGGCGGTCCTGCACGTCGACGTCCTGTGTGGGCTCTTCCTGGATCAGGATCCACACGAGCGCGCCGATCGCGACGCAGAGGCCGACGACTCCGAGTCGATTCAGCATGGACAGACGTCCTTGACCGCGCTGCGGATCGTCGCGCGCTTCTTCGTGATCACGGCGAAGGACTTGCCGATCGTGAACGGGCCGAACGCGAAGTCCGCGGTGTACGTCTCGCTGACGTAGTAGACGACCGTCCACTCGACGTAGACCTCGAAGCAGTCGGCGCCGGTCTCCCCATCGCCCACCTCGTCGCCTGCGGAGAGATTGTCCCCGTCGTTCGAGACCGTGACGGTGGCCGATCCGCCGGAGCAATCGACGTCGCCGATCTCGTCGTCCGACCCCGGATCGGCCTCGAGGGCGAGCGCCGTGGAGTCGATGAACGCGCCGGGTCCATACGCGCTGATGTCGGGGTTCGCGAAGTTGACGTCGACCGAACCGCCTTCCGGTACGCACGGCGTCGAGCCGGCGATCGCCCACGGCACCCAACTCACGGCCACGCAGAGCCACAGCATTGCTCGGATCGCGGTTCGCATGTTCGTCTCCCAAAGACGGCGGCCGGTCGAATGAGCGAGCCTGCCGTCGCGCGGAACACGCACTCCGAGATGCCGCGTCACCGCGTTCTCACACGAAATCGTCCCCAATGCTTCGCGAGCGACTTCAAGTCGCACTCCGACTTGAAGTTGTGCCGCGACGCAGCATGCACGCCGCGGCGAACGCACGTCCTGCACACCGAGCGCACGGGCGCGCACGAACTCAACCGAGCGCAGTTCGCACGCCGCGCGCACGAAGTTCCCGCAGGTTCGTGAAGACCGCGCGCGATCGGCGTTGAGAGACGATGGCGGAGCAACCATGGCCGACGCCCGAGACCCCCTCGACGCCAGCGCGCTGCTGTCCTGCCACGACGCCGTCATGCGTCTGGCGGCGCGGTTGACGCTCGATCCGAACGTCGCCGACGACATCGCGCAGCAGGCCATGCTGCAGATGTTGCGCGCGCCGCCGCGCGCGGGCCCCGGCTTGCGGTCGTTCCTCGCCAAAGTCGTCGCGAACGTCGCGACGAACTTCCGCCTGGCCGACTCACGCCGCGTTGCTCGCGAGCGTGCCGCGGCCTCGCCCGAACCCCTGCCGCCGACCGCGGACCTCGTCGCCCAACTGAGCGCCCATCAAGCCGTCGTCGACGAACTGCTGCGCCTCGAGGAACCCGCGCGCACGATCGTCTTCCTGCGCTTCTTCTGCGACGAGAAGCCCCGCGCGATCGCGGAGCGACTCGGCGAGCCGGTCGCGACGATCGAGACACGGCTGCGGCGTGCGCTCGCTCGATTGCGGGAACGACTCGACGCGCGCCACGGCGGCGATCGCGCGGCGTGGGTCGGGGCCGCGTTGCCGACCGGGATCGCGGTGTCCACCGGTTCGGCCGCGGTCGCCACAGCAGGAGGAGCGACGCTCATGGGCGCCAAGACGCTCGGTTGGGCCGCAGCGGCGGTCGTCGTGGTCGGACTCGGCGCGTGGATCGGGAACACCGGACGCGACGCGCCGCGCATTCCGTCCTCCATGACCCAAACAACGCTCGAGCGCGGAGCCGGGCCCGCGGTCGCCGCGCCGCCGCACGACGCTCCGCGTGCGGACGCAGCTTCGCCGCCGCGGCGCACCGCCACGATCGACGCGACGGCGCCGCCGGAGCGGTCCGAGCTCGTGCTGCGTTCACCCGACGGCGCGATCGCACGCGACGTCAGCGTCGGAGTCACGCAGCACGGAGTCCTCGTCGCTGATGGAACCGATGCGCACGACGGTGTGATCGCGCTCGGCCCGCTGACCGGCGCGGCCGACGTCTTCGTCGCGGCGGAGGACCTGCTCGTCACGCGACTGCCCGCGGAATTCGCGCCGGGTCGACGCGTCGAACTCACGTTGCCGCGCGGCGCGCCGGTGACGGGCCACGCGCTCGTCGACGGGCGCTTGCCGACGGAGCCGATCGTGCTCTCCGCCGTCCTCGACGCTCCGATCGCGTACCCCTCCGAGCTGCGTGCGGACGTGCTGCAGGCGCTCGGTGCTCCGAGTGCATTCCAGTCCGAGTTGCAGTGCGTCACGCGCGCGGGTGGCGCATTCGCGCTGTTTGGACTGCCGCACGGCGTCGGCGTGCGCATCGCTCCGGCCGAGTCGATGCGCTACCGCATCGAACTCGACGCGCCGAAGCGGGCATTCGACGTCGTCACGCCCGCCGAAGGCGTCGTACTGCGGCTGCGCGAGAATCCCGCGCTGCGCGGGCGCATCGTCGACGGCGCCGGCGTCACCGTGCCGGATGCTGCCGTAACGCTCGCGTTCGCCGACGACGAGCCCGGTACGCACAGCCTGCGCGTCGTCGCCGATGAGCGCGGGCGCTTCGCGCTGTGGTTGGCGCACGCCGACGGCCGGCCGCTCGCGAACGTCCAGCGCGCCGCGATCGCCGCGATGCACGTCGATCACGGTCACGTCCGGCGCGAGCTCGCGGGCGACCTCGAGCGCGGGCGCGACGTCGGCGATCTCGTGCTCGAACCCGCGCGATGCGTTCGCGTGCGCGTCGTCGATGAAGCGTCGCGCCCGATCCTCGGCGCGCGTCTGTATGCGTCGCGCGACGACGCGCCGCTCGGCGAACCGAGCGGCGCGGACGGCGCCATCGACGCGCTCGTCGCGGATTCCAGCTCGATGCTGCGCGTCGCGGCGGTGGGCTACGACATCGCCTCGTTCGCGCTGCCGGACGGGGACGCTGCGCCGCGGGACGTCGTGCTGCGGGCCGCGACCGCGCTGCGAATCGTCGTCCGCGACGCGCACGGTGAGCCGTTGCCGGACGCCCGCGTCCGCATCCGCGCCGACCTGCCGCTGTGGAGCGGGGCCGATGGCCTCGGCGTCGCACGCCTGGCGGCTCTGGGCCCCGCGTTCGAGTCGGCGCTGCTCGTCGACGCCAGCGCGAGCTCCGCGCACGGCGAAGCCATCGTCCAGACGGCGGACGACGGTGAAGTCGTCGTGCGCCGCATCCGCGACGGCCTTTCGCTACGCATCGCCGTCGACGATCCGTTCGTGGGCGTGCTCGCCGAGACGACCATCTCGCTGCGGGCGGGTGCCGAGGAGCGGGTCGAGTTCCGGCTCACGCGCACGCCGCGCCTGTTGCGGGGCCGCGTCGTCGATCGCCGCGAAGCCGCCGTCGCCAGCGCGCTGATCGTGTTCGGGCCGCGCGCCGCCGACGTCGGCGCGCGGCGCACCGCCGATCTGCGCGCCGAGACCGACGCGAACGGCGCGTTCGCGTTGCCATCCACATGGCTCACGCGCGGGGCGTTGTGGATCGTGCGCCCGGGCTACGGCGCGACGTTGGCGCGCGACGTCGTCGTGCCCGAGCACGGCGAGCCGCTGACCTTCGTCGTCGACGACGAACGCATCGTCCGCGTCGCGGTCGTCGATGCGAACGGCGGTCCGCTCTCCGGCCTCGACGTCGACGCCGTGCCGCTCGCGACGGGTTACGAAACACTGGGCGGTTTCGTGTGGGGCGACGAGGTCGAGACGGGCGTCTACGAACTGCGCGGCCTCGGCCCGGATCTCGTTCGCATCCGCGCGACGATCGCGGGCGCGACGAAGGAACTCGTGCACGACCCCGCCGCTGCGCACGCGACGCTCGTCGTGCCGGTGCTGGGAGCGTTGGAGATCGAGTACGCCCTGACGCTCGATGCGCGCTTCGCATGGCAAATGTGGATCGAGTCCGTCGACGATCCCGCGCGGGGTTTCAGCGCGGACGCCTTCGTCGTCGATCCGGCAGCGAGCTCGGGCCGCGTTGCAGTCCCCGCCGTCCTGCCCGGCGCGTGGCGCGTGCTGTTGCAGCGCGAGCAAGAGGACGGCACGTTCACGACGGTGCTGGCGTGCGATCGCGTCGACGTGCGCGCGGGGCAGACGGCGCGGGTCGTGCTGCGGTGAGGGTGGCGCCCGGGGCGTCTCCTCGGACGCAGTCGATCACGGCGCGCGGACGACGAGTTCGGTCGACGCGCCCGGCGATACCGCACTCTGCGTGAACGCACCGCCGAGTTCGACCCGCACGGGGCCTTCCGGCAATCCGGTGAGCCTCAGAGATCCGTCGACGTCGCTCGTCATCGAGGCGGGCGAGGCCTTCACTCCCATCGTCTCGAACCACGCCGTGACGTCCGTCCCGGTCGTCTCGTCGATCACCGTGATCGGGACCCCCGCGAGCGGAGCTTCGTCCTTCCCGACCACGACGATGCGCAGTCCGCCGAGCCGCCGCATCACGAGCTCGACGTCGGTGGTCTCACCGGCGCGGACGTCGCACGCCACCGACGCCTCGAAGTGACCGGGAGCGCGCGCGGCGAACCGATACGCCCCCGCGGCCAACCCATCGAACGCATGGACCGTCGGCAACTGCGCCGCGGCGGCCTTGCGCGGCAAATGGCCGGTGGGATCGCTCGGGAAGAACAGCCGTGACGCTGCGCCGTCGACCAGCGCTCCGTCGAGGTCCCGCACGCGTGCGCGCACGAACCCCTCGGGCCCGAGCACGAACTCGTGCTCGATCCACGTGGAGTCGTCGACGATCTCGAACGCGAACGTCGCGAACCCGCAGCCCGGCGCCCGCGCGAGCGCGAGGTAGCGGCCCGGCAGCGTCGCGAAGAACGACATCGCGCCGTCGTCCACCGACGCGGTTGCGGTCTGGACGCGCGCGTACTTCACGTGTGCGGGGGAGCTCGGCGCGCGCTCGACGAACGCCAGCTCGACGGACGCATCCATGCGCACTTCGTCGCTGGCGTCGATCGCCCACGCGAACAATCCGTTCGTCGGGGCATCGAGGTCGAGGACGAACTCGCCCGTCGCGGGCACGTCCACGGTGACGCTGCGCGCGCTCCGCACGCACGCGTTCATGGAGTTCACGAGGAACTGGTAGGTCCCCGCGGGATGCGCGACGAGCGTGAACGCCCCGTCCTCGGCGATGCGGCAATTGCGGACGGGTGTGCCATGGGCGTCGATCGACACGACTTCGATCGACTCGAAGAAGCGGCGCACGCCCGCGCCATGGAGCTGTCCGCGCACGGTCGCTCCGCGCGCGAGGTCGATGACGACTTCGCGCTGCTCGCCGGCGGCCAACGGCACGACGTCGTACGTGAACTGTCGCGCCATGCCGGCGATGCGCTCGGGGATGCGGACGGCGAGGTCGTAGGAGCCGGGGCGGAGATCGTCGAAGCGCAGGAGGTCACCCTGGGCCACGCGCTGCGTCGACCATGCTCCGGTGGTCTCCGCCAGCGTGACGTCGAACGTTCGCACGAATCGCCCGCTCGCGTCGCGCACGCGGACGTCGAGCGCGGCCGCGGGATCGAGGGCGACTTCGACGAACGGCGGGGCCGCGGCGGCGCGGACGGAAGCGTCGACGTACGCGCTCGCGTGGGACGGCGCGAAGATCACGAGTTGTGCCGCCTGCGCGGTCGGCACGTGGTCGAGCGCGAACGTGCCGTCGGCGTTCGTGGTCGTGGTCCCCGGCAAGGCCGCGACGAAGGTGCCGCCCGAGTCGACGTCGGCAAGCCGCACGGAGGCTCCGGCGATCGGCGCGGCGGTGGACGCGCTCGTGACTCGGCCTTCGATGCGTGCGCCCGGTTCGAGCACGACGTCCTGCGTCTGCTCGCCGGGGACGGTCAGCAGCGGGTAGACGCGTGCGGGCGCGTAACCAGGCGCGAGCACGTCGAGGAGGTGCCGATACCGCCGTACACCCGAGAACACGTACGCACCGGAGCGGGCGTCCGAGGTCGTCTCGAGACTCGCACCGCGGCCGATGATCGGACTGTCTTCGATCAGGCGGACGCGCGCGGCGACGGGCTCGCCGCGGTCGTTGGTGATGCGGCCGCGCAGCGTTCCGGCGGTGGGCAGCACGAACTCGGCCGGGAAGTGGGTCGGGTCGTTCCACGTGTAGCCCATCGATTCGAAGCCTGGCTTCGACAGTTGGCATGTCAGGTTGCGCGAGGGATCGAGGCGGTCCACGACGAGTTCGCCGCGTTCGTTCGAGAACCATGTACCGAGCAGCCCGAGTGTCTCCTTGTCGAACACGTCGATCTTCACGTCGGCGAGTGGAGCTCCCGCTGCGTCTTTCGTGGTGCCCGTCGCGGTCGTCTGCGCGGTCAGTTCCAACGTCAGCGGAGGCGCGGCGCCGTCAGCGGCCACGTCGATCCCTTCCGAGCGCGTCGCGTAGCCGTCGGCCCTCGCCACCAGCGCCGCGCGGTGCGGGCGAATCGGCACGGCCACAGGACCGAAGCTCCCGTCGTCCGCCGTGGTCGACCGCACGAGCGGATCGACCGTCGTCGCGGAGGCGCGCAGGTACACCGCGATCGAGGCGCCCGCGATCGGGGCCTTAGTCGCGGCGTCGAGGACGGTTCCGCGCACGGTCGTTCCGGGGCGGAGCGTCAGCGTCACCGCCGCCGAACGCGGCACTTCGCACTCGGCAAGATCGTCCGCGTAGCCATCGGCGCGCGCGGTGACGAGCACTCGACCAGGCACGAGCCCACGACATTCGAACGAGCCGTCCGCGCGCGTCCGCGCCTCGACGGCCTCGATTGCGAGCAGTGCCGCGAGCGCCGAGTCGGGCTCCAAGGGCTCGATGCGCACGTGCGCCCGGTCGATGCCGTCGCCGCCGGTGGTCTCGACACGGCCGGAGATGCGCTCGGGAGCGCGCAACTCGAGATCGAGCGACCCGCCCGCGGCCCCGAGACCGGCTCCGAGCCAGCCATTGTCCCCGCGGACGATGATCCACGCGGGAAGGCGGGGTGGGGCGAGGTCGATGCGCTGGATGCCGCCAGCCGACCCGGCGGTCTCGCCGTCGAACCGTTTCGACCAGCGCTCCATCGGAAGCAGACGCGCTTCGTTCACGGGGACTGCGTCGATGGTGAAGGCGCGAAGTGGTTCGGTGCTTTGGACGGTGAGCGTGAGCGGTGGGAGGGTCGTGCGCTCGGGCTCGGAAGTCGGGAGCGATCGATCCGAGACGCGTGACGCGTCCACGCGGCCGTTCCGCAGCGACGGTGCCGCCGAAGAATTCGGCTTGCTGAGGTCGGGCGCGTCGCGGAGCACGATGAACCAGAACGCGCAACCGATCGAAACCGCGAGGAACACGGCAATCGGTCCGAGCCGGGGAGATCCGTTGGGTCGCAAGCGGGCGCCTCCGGGGCGGACTGAGCCTTCGCTGGGCGACTATGTCGCGCGGTCGGAAATAAAACCCACGATCCTCGAGATCATCGCGTGCGCAGCCGTGGGCGTGCGCAGCCGTTGCGTGCTCGTCGGGAAGCGTCGTCAGTGGGTTCGATCGACGAGGTCCACGCTGGCGACCTCCGCGCCCACGGCGTCGACTTCGGCCGACTGATCTCCCACGGCAAGGCGATATCGGCCTTCGGGCAAACCTCGGAGCTCGAGCACACCGTCCTGCGCCGTGTTCATGGTGTCGGTCGAACTCGTGAGTCCATATTTCCCAAGCCAATCCGCGACTTCGGTCTGCGTCTTGAGGTCGACCGCGGACACGACCGCATTCGGCGACGGCCGGCCGTCGCGGTCGGCGACGCGGACGCGCAGAGTGCTCCGCTTGCGCAGAGCCAAGCTGACTGCGAGCGTCTTGCCCGCCTCGGCCTCGAACGTCACCGAGCCCGGCCAAAACGCACGCGCCTCGACGTGGCACGTGTACGCGCCGGTCGTGAGTCCGCCGAATGCGATCGTTCGCGGCGGCGCGTCGGAGCGAGGATTCAACGCGAACCCGTTCTGCGTGTCCGCCGCAGCGCGCAGCATCGCGTCGTCGACGTCGATCGGCGTGCCACCGAGATCGGTGATTCGAAGTTCCGCGCGCGCCTCGGGCCCCAACGTGAACTGGTGTTCGACGACCGTGGTGTCGTCGGTGATCGTGAAGTTGAAGATCGCGTGCCCGTGTCCCGGCGCGGTGGCGAGGGCCACGTACGTTCCGGCGAGGGGTGCAAGGAAATGCAGCCAACCATCTTCCATCGCCGGCGTCGCGGACTGCGCGCGCCGGTACTTCGCGGTCGGCGGAACCGATGCGGCTCGTTCGGGATTGAACAGTTCGACGCGTGCATCGAACATCACGGCGCCGCTCTGGTCGCGCACGAGCGCAGCGAAGCCGCTGTCGGGAGCCTGGAGATCGACGACCAGTTCGCCCGACTGCGGCACATCCACGACCATGCCGCGCCCGCAGCGCATGCTCGGGTGGTTCGAGAGCACGGTGATCGTGTGGCGACCCGGCGGATGCCCAGCGAGGACGAAGTATCCGTCTTCCGCGAGCTTGCAGGCGCGCACCAATTCGAGGTCGGGTGTGGTCGAGACGATCTCGACCGTGCGGTGATAGCGCCGCGCCGTGGAGCCGAGCACTTGCCCACGAATGGTCGCGCCGAGCGCGAGCTCGAAACGGAGCGGTGTCGTTGCGCCGGCTTGAAGCGTCACGTTCTGCGCGAGGACTTGCCCCTCGACGCCGGAGATCGCGCTGGGAACGCTGACCTTCACTTCATAGGTGTCGGGCGGGAGATCATCGAATCGCAGCGTGGCGCTTCGCGTGCTTTGCATACGCGAGAACGTCACGGACTTGCTCTGAACCAGGGACTCGAACGCTGGGACGGGGCGTCCCTCGCGATCGGAGATTTCGATCGAAAGTCCACAGGCTTCGGACAGCGCGACCGGCGGGATCGCGGTTTCGTCGGCCTGCGCGATGAACCTGGCGATCTCCGTCGTGAATCCCGGGTGTGACGCGACGACGACCGACTCCACGTCGGGATCGACATGATCGATGCGGAACGCCCCGGCGGCGTCGGTCGTCACGGCGTCCGACAGACCTCCCATCAGAGTGCCGCCCGAATCGAGGTCCGCGAGTTGCACTCGAGCCCCCGGGATCGGAATGCCGCGTTCGCGGTCCACGACCTGTCCGCGGATCGTGCTTCCGGAGGCGAGTTGGAAGTCGAGAACGATGGGTTCCTTCGCGAAGTGCAGGACCACGGGATAGCGCCGCTCCGGCGCGTATCCGGGTGCCGTGACGTCGACGACGTGGGGAGTGCGGTGCAGGCCCGCGAGCGCATACTCGCCGGTCGAGGCGTCGGAGATTGCCTCTTTGCCCGATCCCCGTCCGAGTTGCCGGTCGTCGTCGATCGCGCGGACTCGTGCCGCGAGCGGTTGCCCGTTCGCGTCCGTGACCCGTCCACGAATCTCTCCGAGCCGTGGCAAGACGATTTCGATCGGGGAGTCGCAGGGCGTGCTCCACGTGTACTCGCGCTCGAGGAATCCGCCGAGCGACGCTTGAGCGCGGACCTCGCGTGCCGGGTCGAGATCGGGGATCACGAACCGGCCCTTGGCATCCGTCTCGAGCGTCGTGAGTGGGCCAAGTGTCTCCATGTCGAGAACGCGAATGCGTACCGCGGCGAGTGGATTGCCCTCGTCGTCGACGACGGTTCCGGTCGCGGATCGCGGGCGGGGGAGCGAGACCGCGACGTCCGTGCGCGAGCCGGGCGCGAGCGGGCCAACGATCTGGCTCGACTTCGCGTAACCGTCGGCTTGTGCAACGAGCACGATGCGCTGCGGCGCGGCAGCGACTTCGAGCGGCCCGAAGCGTCCGGCGGCATCGGTCCGAGTCGTGCATTGCACGTCTGTGTGCGTCGAAGCGCCGACGCGCATGCAGACCTGGACCGTGGCATCGGCAAGCGGAGAACCCGTTTCGCCTTGAAGAACGGCGCCTTGCAACGACGCAGCAGGATGCAGCGTGAGCGCGATCGGGTCGGAGTTCGGTGCCGTGACGAGTTCGCTCTCGTCCGCTGCGAAGCGATCGAGTGTGGCGCGGACTCGAAGAGGGCCGGCGGGAAGGCCCGAGAGGCGGAACTCACCGGCACCGTTCGTCGCAGTGCGCGCCGGGAGGAGTGCGAGGGCGGCGAGCACTGGATTGCTCGGATCGTCGACGAACGACTCGATCGTCACCGCGGCCAAGGCGTCGTTCGCAACGGTGGTGACGCGACCCACGATCGCGTGGCCGGCCGACCATTCGAGGCGGTGCTCCCCGCCACTCGTGAGGACAGCGCTCGCGAACGCGCCGGAAGACGTGCGCGCGGCGACGACGATGGGAAGCGTCGAGGGCTCGAAGGTGACCGACGGTTGGCCATCGAGCGTTGACGTCGTCGCGACGCGGAGCGCCGCGAGTCGCTCCGCAGATGACGCGGCGTCGTTCCACGGACACCAAGCAAAGGAAACCGGGCCTCGAGCGGGATCAGCGACGCTGTCGAGCACGACGGTGACGGAATTCGACGCGGTCCGCGTGGTGCCGTCGGCCGAGGATGTCGGCGCTCTTGCGGGCGCCGATGCGGGTTCGCGGGCGACGTCGCGGGAGGAGGCCTGCGGTGGCTCAGTTTCGGATTCGCGGCCATCGAGAGCCAGCCATGTCACTGTGGCTACCGCGCCGACCAAGAGCGCGCCGAGCGCGATCTTGAAGTGCGAGGGGGTCGACACGGGTGTCTACTTTCAATGAAAGCTGGGTGATTATGGACAGTCAGTCGCGCGAAAGCGTGAGAGGTCGAGATCCTGCCTGGTTGGCTTGGTTTTTCTGCATCAGGCCTCCGCCTGGCTGCGCGGGCGCTGGTTGCGCGCTGGATCCCCCAACGAACACACCAGTGTGTGGGCGAGTTGTGCCAAGGGCTGCAACCACCGTGATCATTGCGATCGACAAAGATACGGTGACCAGCTTGAGTCGGGTCGATCGCGAGAGCTTCATGCGATTGACCTCCCGACTAGAGCTGCGAGATTCCCAGGAAGGTCTTTCACCAGCGCTCGCATGCGCTTTGCCGTAGCCTTGTCCACTAGCTCAAGTAGCCCAGCCTCAAGCGCGACAACCTTCAGCGTGACGTCCCACGCCTGTGGAGCAGTGGAGTTCAGCCTGAGAAGAGCGTCTGTGGACTTGCGAACCAACATCAAATTCGTAGTTGCAAGGCCGGTAATCAAGACATGCACTTGGAGAATTGGCTCGTCGGGCGCGAGGTTGACAAGCTCTCTCGCCAGATCGGCTGCTGCTGAATACGAACCGGACTCCATATAGTACGTCATTGCGTGATCAAGTGCGCAGGCGATCGTCACAGGTTCTGTGTAGGTCTTGGCTCGCTCGAGCCACTTCTTCGGCGGGATGATGCGATTGTTCGGCACCGACGAAGCAAGAGACATGAACGATGAGCCGTCCCGACCCGGAATCAGGCCCACGTCTGCGACGAACAGTGAATGCGCGGAGCGAACGAGCGAATTGGGACTAGCGCCTGAACTAATCTGTCCCAGTGCGGAGACGCCAGCCGTCAGCTTTCGCGGTGCGTAACCGAGCTCGTCGACTACCGTGGAATAGGCGACCAGTGCGTCGTCTACGTCGGAATGACCACGTTCTGGAACCACAAGGTAATCAAAAGAACAAATCTCTCCCATCCGATTCAGCGCATCATGCCATCTGCGAGTCCCTTCATAGAACAACAAGTCCGCCAGCTGCCGCTTCGCGTACTTCTTCGCCGCGAGCACGCTCTCGCGCAGGGGCTTGATCGCTGCGTACGTCTGCGTTGCCACCCTGTCATGCGCGACCGTCAGCGCCGCTGCCGTATCGGCGATGAGCCCCACAGCCGCACGGCCCTCGGGGTCCTGCGTGATGAAACGTTGGACGGCCGGGTCGTCGAACACCGGCTCTTTGCCCGTCAACAGATCGGGCAAGTACCGGATCAAGTCCCGACCGGACAGCGGCGCTTTCTTATGGGCCATAGCTCGCCTCCATCCAGTCGTCGCCGTCGTCGTCCTCGTCGTCATCCGCGGAATTCGCGGGGGGCTCTTCGATCGCCTCGTCCCTCGTCGCTTCGAACGCCAGGAAAGCACGCGCACTGCCGAGCACTGTCTCGAGCACCCATTCGACGTGCTCTAGGGGTGCATTGGTTCTGCGCACGATCTCTTCGAGGCCCGTGCGCTCGACGAGCGCCAAGTAGACCACTCTGCGGGCGGGGAAACCCAGCAGGTTCACACGATGGGCGAGTTTCTCGATGAACGCCGTCTGTTCGTTGGATGTCCCGAGGTTGCGGGGCGGCGCGAGCGTTGCGTCGCCTCGCGCGGACTCCACGATCGCGTTGACGGCGATCCGAGCGAAGGATCGGAACGGCTTCGCGCGCTTTTTCCGGCGCACGAGGTCGAGGATCCGGTGAACCGAGAGTTCGGCGATCGCGACCGCATCCAGCAACAGGCACTCGCGAACCAGGATCGAGCGCGCCAGATCCGCCAACTCGCGCACTTGCACCGAGCGCAACAGGAGTTGCAGCCGCAGAGGATCGATCCGTTCCTTGGCGTCCAGCAACGCATCGGCGAGCGCGTCGGGGTCGGCCCATTGCGCTTTCGTGAGCTTGATCGGAGGTCGTAACGACTTCAACGCCGCGACGACTCCCTTGAAGTCGTCGGGCTCGGATGGCTCGCGTGCCGAACGCGTCCTCTTCTTCGCCATCGCTTCCAATCAGGCCGCCGCGGGTCCCAGGGCGCGGCGCTCATTCCGAGGGCGGATTCCAGTTCCGCGTCGGTCGACTGTCAAGAATCTGTGAGGTGGCGCCCACCCGAACCCGGACGCCGTCGCAAGCCGTGGAGCGCGAGTTCCCACACCTCGCCGCACGGCCACCTTGCCGGAATCGCGCGCTCCCCGTAGTCTCTCGCCCTTCGAGAGCGCCGCAGAACCCCACATCCAACGGCAGCCCTCGGAACGCGGTCGCTCAGGTCGGGCCGTAGCGCAGCTTGGCTAGCGCGCTTGCTTGGGGTGCAAGAGGTCGGGAGTTCAAATCTCCTCGGCCCGACCACTTTCGCCGCGCGTCCCTACACCCCTGCACAGCCCTGCGCGCATGGTCCGTCGGTCGTTCCTCGAGGTGCGATGCCAGCTCCGAGCGGTCTTGCGCTCTGGACTGCCTGGCAGAAGTCCTAGTCCTTTGTTGACAAGGGACGAGGACTTCTGCCAGATGCCGCACCATGAAACGACCCGCAACGCCGTACTTCAAGCCGAACGAGTTGCCGAAGTTCGGTCACTCGATTCACCGCCTGCGGCAGCTCATCAGGAACGGAGAGGCCGAGCGGGTCTCACGGGGGCTCTACCGTTGGACGCGGCTGCCAGCGATGACGCACGAGTCGCTGGCATTGGTGTCGAAGGCGATCCCCGGAGCGGTGATCTGCGTGCTCTCGGCGTTGCGGTTCCACGACATCGGCACTCAGGACCCGCACGCGGTATGGGTTGCGATCCGACGGAGCGGCTGGCGTCCGAGCAAGCTTGGCGTGCCCGTGCGGATCGTTCATTTTCGCGCGAAGGGCATGGAACTAGGAGTTTCCGTTCACCGCATCGATGGTCTGGAGTTGCGAGTCACGGATTCCGCACGGACGATCGTGGATTGCTTCCGTCTTAGGAATCGCATCGGACTCGACATTGGGCTCGAGGCGCTTCGCGATGCGTTGCGCCGTAAGAAGGTGACGATCGACGCATTGATGACGATGGCTCGCGCATTCCGCGTCGAGAAGATCATGCGGCCTTACCTCGAAGCCCAATCGGCATGACACGCAAGCCGGTCACGAATGTTGCGGCGTCGGTGCGCGCTCGGTTACTGACGTTGGCGAAGCAACGTGGCGAGCAGTTCGAGCGACTGCTCCAGGCGTTTGTGATCGAACGCTTTCTCCATCGACTCGGTACGTCGGAACTCCGCGAGCGGTTCATCGTGAAGGGTGCGATGCTGCTCGCCGCTTGGGGAGGTGGTGTCCTACGACCCACGCGGGATCTGGACTTGCTCGGCTTCAGGGACTCGAACGCAGATCACTTTCGTGAGGCCATCCGATCGATCTGTGGACGCGCTGCCGACGTGCCCGACGGAATCGAGTTCGACGCGAACTCCATGGAGACGACGACGATTCGGGACGACGACGACTACGCCGGAACGCGCGTGTTGGTGTGGGCAAGCCTCGGATCGGCGCGCATTCGAATGCAGATCGACGTCGGTTTCGGCGACACCGTTCATCCGGCTCCGGAATGGATCGAGTTCCCGACGATGATCGACTTGCCAGCGCCGCGCGTTCGCGCATACCCGCGCGAGGCTTCGATCGCCGAGAAGATCGAGGCGATCGTCGCGCTCGGCGAGGCCAACAGCCGGCTGAAGGACTTCTACGACCTGTTCGCGCTCGCACGCGAGACGGAGTTCGCCGGAGATGTGCTCGTCGAGTCCGTTCGGCGAACATTCGCGACCCGTGGCACGCGGATCCCCGAGGGCACGCCTCCAGGCCTCGGCGATGCGTTCCTCGCGAACCAGACGACTCTGTCGAGATGGAGTGGGTTCATCGCAGATCGCCACTTGATCGCGCCGACGTTGTCCGAAGTCGGAACGCGACTCCGAGCATTCGTGCTGCCTCTGCTTCAATCCGCGCGGCCAGACAGCACCGAGCGCTCGCCGGGTCACTGGCGTCCCGATTCGGGCTGGGTGAAGGCATCGCGCGAATGAAGGCGCAGAAGTGGTAGCGCTACCACTCTGGGACGAATCGCACCGCAACTTCATGCAACGCGCAGCGACACCGCTTGCACCCGTTCTCACTCGCTAGGCTCCTGCGCTTTCGTCGCTTCCAGGTCGTTCGGCGGCTTGCTCCCAGCCGAATTGGGGCGCAAGAGGTCGGGAGTTCAAATCTCCTCGGCCCGAGCACTCTTCCCGCGCGTCGTCGCACACCTCCCCCCGCCCCGCGCTCACGAACGCCAGTCCCCTCCCCGGCCGTGCGCCACTGCGCGGCTTCGGCGAACTCATTGGACGATCGCCGTCTCCTTGGCCAGCAGGTCGAGGTACGCGGTGTACGCGTAGACGCGGTCCCGGCGCTTGCCGGTGATCTCGTGCAAGACGCCTACCCTGCGCAATGCCTCGATCGCTTTCACGGCAGTTGGCTTGCTCGTCTGCAAGAGTTCGGTGCAGCGCGGGAGCGTGACCATGGGATGTGTGGGCAGAAGGTCGAGGAGGCGCACCGCGATCAGCGTGGATGACTTGCCCGACGTCACCTTGCGCCGATCGTCGTTGACCTGAATGAAAAGACCGCGCGCCGTGGCCACGCCGTCGTCGGCGGACTCGCGCACGCATTCGAGGAAGAAGGCGGTCCAGCCCTCCCAGTCCCCGTTCTTGCGCACTGCGTTCAGGCGTTCGTAGTACTCCTGTCGGTGCCGCTTGAAGCCGAGACTCACGTAGAGGAGCGGCGACGACAAGAGCTTCCAGTGTTCGACGAGCAGAGTGATCAACAGGCGTCCGATGCGTCCGTTTCCGTCCAGGAACGGATGGATGGTCTCGAACTGCACATGCGCCAACCCGGCCTTCACCAGCGGCGGCAAGGAGTCGTTGCCGTGGAGCCACTTCTCCAGGGCCGCGAGCGCCGCGGGGACCGCATCCGGCGGCGGCGGGACGAAGTGCGCATTGCCGGGGCGCGTGCCACCGATCCAGTTCTGCGAGGTCCGCACCGCGCCCGGCTGCTTGTCGCTGCCGCGGACACCCTTCATCAAGCGCTTGTGGATGGCGCACAGCAGCCGCATGCAGAGCGGGATGCCCTTCGGGTTGGCGAGCTCCTTTCGCGCGAAGCCAATCGCATCGACGTAGTTGCAGACCTCTTCCGCATCGGCCAGTCCGTCCGATCTTCGTGTGGCCTCGAAGGCCACGACGTCCTGGAGCGTGGCCTGCGTGCCTTCGATTTGCGAAGAGACCACCGCCTCCTTGCGCACGAACCCGTACAGGAACCAGTCCGGGCTCGGCACCATCGCCCCGGCCACGTCCAGACGTCCGATGGCTGCCAGCGCGTCGGAGTGGAGTCGGGCGAGGTCGCCGTCGATCCGCAGCGGCGGCGTCGCGGGCGGCAAGGGCCGAGGGACGAAAGCCCGGACAGCTTCTCCCGCCACGCTGAATACGCGGAAGGTTCCCGTCGCACGTGTCATCGCTGGTCATCGCTCCTTGACTACGGTCGTTCGCTAGTCAAGAAGTCTTTCCTAGCGCTGTTCGCTAGTCAAGGAGTCTTGATCAGCGATGCCAGACAAGTCGCCCGGTTCTCGGTGTCCCGCCGCGCATGGGGTGACCGGCAATTGTGATTCCTGGCGGTGGCACGCCGAGCCACATCACTCGGCGATGGCGATTACGGCCGGAACTGCTGAAACTCCTCGCCATTGAATCGGAACGGGCCCGCGGTCGGCGTCCCCAGCCACAGTCCGCCTGCCGTGCCCTTGAAGATGCAGAACATCTGGGTGTCCTTGCCGTCGCCCAACGTGTCCTTCACTGGATAGTTGGTCACGCCCTTGCCGTCGAATCGCCAGACCCCGCCGCCGTAGGGCGAGAGCCACAGGTTCCCCGCGGCGTCTTTCACCGCGCCTTGGAAGTAGAGAGCGTCGCCTCCGGTGAGTTGCGGGTCGATTCCCGGCTCGCGCGTGGACACGAGCTTGCCGTTTTCGTTGCCCTTGACCTGGAAGCGGTACTTCGCGTTGGTGATCCAGAACGCTCCGTCCTCGTCTTCGATGATGGAGCGAATGCCGATCGACCCGCCTTCTGGCGTCATCGTCAGCGGCTCTTCGTAGAGCCAGCCGAACGAGCTTCCGTCGTAATGGCACACACCATAGTTGCCGGTGCCGATCCAGATGTGACCGCGGCTGTCGCGGAAGAGGCTGTAGACCTCGTACGGGCTCCAGCGGTCGTTGCGGACTTCGGGCTCGAGGTCGGATTTGGGCAGATCCAGGTGGTACAGCGCCGTGCCGTCGTAGCGATACGGGCCCTCGGCGCCGGGCGCACCGGGCATCCCCGTGAACCACTGGAACCACAGATCATCGGGGTGCAGTCGCCAGCCTCCGTCCGCGGGCGTCTCCGCGACGGGCAGCGTGGTGAACGCGCTGCCGTCGAACCGGCTGATCCCGGCAAACGTCGTGAAGTAGACATTGCCCGCCTTGTCCCCCTGGATCCCTCGGATGCCGTTCCCAGCGAGGCCGTCCGCGGTCGTGAAGTTGACGAGCGGCTTTCCCTCGCCTTGCCAGCGATAGACCCCCTGGCCGTCGCTGCCGAACCAGACTTCACCGTTCGCGGCTTCGTAGACGTACCAACAGCCGCGGCTCACGTCGGTCACGACCGTGCCGACGGCGGTTGCGGGCGCGGCGGCGGGGGAGGATGGAACGGCGGGCGGTGTTGGCGTTTGCGCCAGGGCGGGCGCACCTCCGAGCATCGCGCCCATGACGAGCGTTGCGGCCACCCGTGGATGCCGCGTCGCGCGTGAACGTCGTGCGGTGCGAGCTTGGACTTTGGCCACGTCGATCTCCTGGAGCGCCGGCACGCGCCGCTTGCCGCCGTGGTACTCGCCGCACGCTCCGAAGTTCCGCCGCACCGTGCGGAGTCTCGCGACAGGGGTCGGCGGGGACGAACGGACTGGACGGCATCGGCGCCAGCGGGAGTGTGAGAACGTGAATCAATCGGATTGATTCACGTTCTCTCACTCCACGTGAAGCGACACGTACGGCGTCGTCTCCTGCTCGACCCCAGCCTGCGGTCGCTCGAACGGATTCGTCAGTGGCGTGACGACGGCTCGAATCTCGGCGTCGAACGGA
>JBPOIU010000131.1:0-5619 GCA_052034255.1 Planctomycetota bacterium
GGTTGACAGCGTCGTTGAGCTCGAGGTAGACGCTCGGGGATTGTCAACCTTCCAGCTCAAGGGAGCGAGCGACCTCCTGAGTCGAACCGACGAACTGGCCGAACGGATCGTTCGGAGGATAAGAGAAGACCCGTCGGTGATCTCGGTGGAAAGAAGAGTTGAGCGTGTCGACGCTGCAACCGTATATCTTGATATCTCACTCGTGCGAACCGGACAGCAGATAGACGGCGGCGCAGAACTACAAGATGAGCGTTATCGGATCGTTGTGGTCCGTACGGAGAACGGTGTAACTTGTGTGATCTCAGAATCGATGAAGAGACGACGTCGAGATCTGGTCGAGCTTGCGAAGTGAGTGCGTGTGATCCTGGCCGAATCGAACATCGCACTGTCCTTTCGCGCGACTCTCTTCGACCGCACAGGCATGTACGGCATTCAGGTGGAGTTCTATGAGCGCCGGATCGTGTTGATGAATAGTCCGGCCGAGGAAGTGTCCCGTCGGATCGTTCATTGCTCGGGGCAAGCGTTCGAGCTCATCGAGAAGTGACGCTCCACGACGAACCGAGGAACCACGGGGCTGAAGCGGCTCGGCGCTTGCCAGAATGGGCCGATGGAAACGCCGGACGCGCGCACACGGCCGCCAACACCTCGCTCACGACGGCGCGAGACCCTCCTGCAAGGCGCTTGCTTCCTCGTGGCATCGCTCGTCGGCTGGTCGATCGAGCTCGCGATCGGTCGACTCGGATCGACGTTCGGTGATCTGTGCTTCTCGATCGAGTCCCGAGCGATGGACGGCGTCCGCGAGCCGATCGCGATCCACGAGCTTCGGGTCACGAGCCAATGCGGAAGTCCGTACATCGTCGTCGGCGTCGTCGGCTTCCGGCGATCCGAGATCCTCGGCTATCGAGTACGCGGCTTCCCGGCGGACCGGTCGAAGGTCCGGGTCGACGGTGGCGAATTCAGCATCGCGACGTCCCGGCCTACACCTGGCGATGAACAAACGATTCAGATCGTGACGACCGCAGTTGGCTCGGACGTCGAACGACCGACCACGAACGTGATGTATGGAGAGCGGACCGCGGATCGCGAAGCCGTCGAGAGGCTCCCCTCCGACCTTTGATGGAAGCACGTCGTCGGCTGCGCGGCGGCCATTGCGATGTGGTGCCTCCTGCACCGCGCCATGAAGCCGCGGAAGGCGATCGCGAAGGATCCACGCCAATGACTTCGCGCAGCTAGGCGCGCGGACACGACGCAACCGAGCCGCCGCGCACGATTCGACCCGAATGCCCACCGCGCGCCCCGGCAACCGCGCTTCCCCGCACGCGCCCCTCGACCGCCCCCTCCCGACTGCTACCGTGCGCGGCACGACTCGAGCCTCCTCGGATCCCGCCATGGCCGCGACCTGCGTCGTCCTGCTCGCTCTCCTTCTGTTCCAAGATCCCGTCCCGGCGCCGGCGCCGGCACCGACTCCCGCGCCCGCTCCGCCGCCGCCTCCCGTCGGGGTGCCGGCCGCGTCCGACTGGGCGTCGTGCGGCAGCGATTGCCTGCTGTTCTCGGCCGGCGACGTCGACGGCGACGGGTTCGCCGATCTGTTCACGATCAACGCGAGCCGCGACCTGTGGATCGCGGAGTCCGTGAACGGCTGGAAGTCCGCCGGCTGGCACGTCATCGCGAGCGGCATTCCCGACGACGTGTCGTCGATCGTCGTCGCCGACCATCGGCCGGAGGTGCCGGGCAACGAGCTCGCGCTCGTGCGGCCGTCGCAGGCGGACGTGTACGCGCGTTTCGACGGCTCGAAGTTCGCCGAGATCACGCAGGTGCCGCTGCCGCTCGCGGCCACGCCTCCCGCGCTGCCCGACTTCCCGACCGAGCCGCCGCCGTACGAGCCGGCGAGCCCCGTCGTCACGCGCTTCGGTGGCGACCTCAACGGCGACGGCGTGCTCGACGTACTGACGGTGTTCCGCTGCGCGCTGCCGCATGCGCACTACGTGATCCGTTCGCAGCTCGGGCCGAATCCGGCGTCGCAGGATCAGGATGCCGACGGACTCGTCGACGCCGACGAGCTGACGCTGCAAACCAATCCGTTCGATCGCGACACCGACGACGACGGGTTGCTCGACGGCTGGGAAGTGCACGGCTTGCCGCGCGGGATCCAGCTCGGGCCGCGCGTGAAGTTCTGCGGCGTCGCGCCCGCGGGCCCGATCGCCGACGACACGCTGTCGCCGCGCCGCCAGGACGTGCTCTGCACGCTGTCGTACTACGACGGCGTCGATGCGAAGGCGATGGACGGCGAACTCGCGCGCGTCCAGCAGCTCTATCGCGCGCTCGCGACGACGAACCCCGACGGCACGAAGGGCATCGCGGTCCACTTCCGCATCGAGCCCGACTTCATCCCGAAGGAGAAGCAGAACCTCGGTTGGCCCGAGCAGGGCAACGAGCGCTTCCCGGCCCGCGAGCGCGGCTTCATGCATTGGATGCAAGTCACGCCGTGGGGCGGCGGGCAAGCGCAGCAGACCGGCGACATGGGCGGCTGCGGCAACGGCTGGGCCGTGTTCGCGCACGAGTTCGGCCACCAATTGTCGTTGTCGCACGAGGGCGACTCGGAAGCGGCGTGGTGCCCGCTGTATCCGTCGCTGATGAACTACGCGTTCTCGTATTCGCTCGGCGGCGACGGCAACGCGATCCGCTTCTCCGACGGCCGCTTCCGCTCGATCGTGCTCGACGAGAAGCAGTTGTCCGAGCGCCTGCCGTTCCCGTACGCGGACCTGAAGTACCTCGAGACGCATCCGTTCCGCTTCACGCTCGAGGACGACGGCGCCGGCGGGACGCGCATCGACTGGAACCAGAACGGGCGCTTCGACGAAGGCGCCGTCGCCGCGGACGTCAACTACGGCGGTTCGACGAACGCCGGCATCCGGCGCGATCACGAAGCGATCGGCCTCGGCCCGAGCCTCGCCTACGTGAACGGCGTGTGCCATTTCGTCTGCGTGGATCCGACGCGCGACCACACGTGGATCAAGACGTACCAGGGCAACGAGACGTGGTCGGAGAAGCGCGTCGTGCCGAACTCGGCGACGGAATCCGATCCGGTCGTCGTCGGCGGCAAGGACTGGGGCTTCCTGTTCCACCGCCACTTGTATGGCTGGCGCGTCACGCGCTTCGCGGCGGACAAACTCGAAGGGCCGATCGAAGTGCCGGACCTGCCGCGGCGCGAGTTCGGCGCGGCGCTCGTCGGCGATCGCGTGCTGATCGTCGCGCGCGCGGACGACGACACGCTCGAAGCGCGGTGGTTCACGTGGGGCGACAAGCCGGCGGTGTCCGCGGCGCAGAAGCTCGAGACGCGCTCGCTGGTGACGCCGGGACTCGCGCAGGATCCGAAGGACGGCAGCGTGAAGCTCGTGACGTCGATGCACAACTCGCGCGGCGGCATCTTCGCGATGCGCGTGACGAGCTGCGTCGTGAACGGCGACAAGCTTTGGGAAAAGGAGACGGTCTGGACGCGCGGCGAAGGCAGCGGCAACGGCTGCTGCTCGCGGCCGCTCGTCGCGTTCACCGATGCGGGGCAACTGACGATCTTCCACACCGGCGGCCCCGACGCGGCCGGCCAGATGATCGCGTACCGCACGCAGAAGGTGGAGAACGCGAAGCTCGACGAGGGTTGGCTCACCTGCATGATGTACGACATCTGGACGCGCACGCGCGTGCCGGTGGCGTTCGCGAACGGGTCGCAGGGCGCGATCTACGCATACCGCTGGGATTCGGGCGGACCGCACAACAACTGGGTCGCGACGGCGCACGACGGCTTCGGCATCGAGCCGCGCCCGATGCGCGACTTCGACGACGGCGCGAAGATCGCGCTGTGGGGCATCCGCCACTCGATCCTGTGGATGCGCAAGGAGTGAGGAGGCGCTGAAGGCGCGATCCGGAATCCCGGGGAACCTGCGGAAGCTGCGGAACCTGCGAAATCTGGGGATTCCACGGCAAGGAACGTCGCGACGCGGCAGAGGGACTTGGCGACCCCGCATGGGTCGCACGTCCTGCCCACTCATCGTCCGCTTCGGAGCCCGTTCATGTCCTCCGCGCCGTCCGCATCGTCGTTTGCTCGAGCATTCGTCCTCGCCCTCGCCGCTTCCGGTGCGGCGCCGCTCGCGTTCGCCCAAGGCACGTTCACGTACCTGCCCGGACCGGCCTACGACGTGTCCGCGGACGGCACCAAGGTGGTCGGGACGCAAGTCGGCAGCGCCTACGTCTACGACCTCGCGACCGGGACCTCGAACTTGATCGGGCCGGCAAGCGCGACGTTCGGCATCAGCGCCGACGGCAGCCGCGTCGCCGGCGACATCGTCGACGCGAACAACATGAACTCCGCGGGCTGGTGGGATCCGGTGTTCGGCTGGACCGCGCTCGGCACGTTCCCCGGGTTCGGTGGCTGTGGCTCGGACATCAGCTCGGCGTACGAGATCTCGCACGACGGCAACACGGTGGTCGGACTCGGGTGGCAGGGGTGCTCGGCGCGCGCGTTCAAATGGACGGCCGCGACGGGCGTGGTGCAACTTCAGGGTCTCGTCGCGAGCGACGGCACGCGCGCGAACTCGATCAGCGGGGATGGTCGCTACGTCGGCGGTTGGGAAACCGTGGGCGCCGCGAATCCGCGACGCGCGACGTTGTGGGGTTCGAGTGGCCCGCCGACGCTGATCCTGCAGTCGGGGATCAACACGTCGGGCGCCGGCGAGATCATCGACATGAACCGCGACGGCTCGGTGGTCTGCGGTATTCACGCGAATCAGGGCTTCGTCTGGACGAAGACGTCGGGCGTCACGCTGATCCCGAAGCTGCCAGGCGTGACCAGCACGGTCTACGCGCAGGCGGTTTCGGACGATGGTGCGGTGGTGTTCGGCAGCGGCAGCGCGTTCGCCGGACAACCGTGGGTGTGGACGCAGGCGGGCGGGACTCAGTCGCTGGCGACGTTCCTGACGAATCAGGGCATCGGTGGTTTCAACCCGAGCGACCTGCTGGTCGCGACGGGCATGTCGGCCGATGGCTCGGTGCTGTGCGGATGGGGCTTCGGCGGCGGCTGGGTGATCCAGTGGAGCCGTCCGGCGACGTGGGTGAACCTCGGTGGTGAGCTCGCGGGCTCGAACGGTCAGTCGCCGGAACTCGTGGGCTACGGCGGAATGGTCGCGGGTCAGCACGTCGGGTTGTCACTGACGAAGACGCTGCCGAACGCGCCGGCGACGCTGGTGCTCGGGACGTCGCCGATCAATCAGCCGATCAACGGTGGGCTGCTCGTGCCGTTCCCGCAGGTGGTGTTGCCCGGGCTGTTCACGAACGCGGCGGGCGAGCTCGCGCTGTCCGCGCCGTGGCCGCCCAGCGTTCCGTCCGGGATCGGGCTGTACTTCCAGTACTGGCTCGGCGACGGCGGCAATCCGTTCGGCGTGTCCGCGACCAACGCAGTCGTCGCGATCACTCCCTGAGCGCTCGGGCCGCATGGCCCGACGCCCGTTCGGGCGTCGGGGCGAAGTGGGGGGGGGGCGCCCCCCCCCGCCCGGCCACACCGCCCGGAGGGGGGGGCGCGGTGGGCGGGGCCGCGTGGGGGGCGGGGGGCCGCGGCCCCCGCCCCCC
>JBPOIU010000223.1:0-30450 GCA_052034255.1 Planctomycetota bacterium
GGAGGATGGCCGAGGCGACTCAATGGAAGGAGTCGGTGAGGGCCTCCGGTCGCGGAGCGACCGGATTCTCCAGACACGAAGCGATCGTCGTTCGCAGCCGTTCCGACGCCGCGGGGGATTTTTTCACGGCCTCTCCGAGTTGGGGGCTTTCCGCAACCGACGGATTCCGTGCTCAAGTCGGGTCGTGGAGCGGCGAACGATTCCCGTAGGACCGCGCGGCCCTCCGCCCCGCGGCGCGCCCTCGAGGAAGCGACGATGGTCGATTCCACCCCACCCGTCACCGCCGTCGCCGTCGTCGGAGAACACGACCCGTGGCCGCGCTCGCTGCCCCCGCACGCCGTCGCGGTTCAGCCTCGTGCACACGATGCGCTCGTGCTGTCCGAGTACGCCCGGCACGACCTCGTGGCACGCACGCTCAGGGTCCAGGGCGTGACCGGCGCCGAGGCGGAGCTGGCGCTGCCGGAGTCGCTGCTCCGCCGCCACGGCAAACCGGATTTCCACGACGAGCTCGACGCCTGCGACGAGGTGTCCGCACCGGCGATCGCCAACACCATTCTGGAAGGCATCGTCGGCTACCTCTGGGCGGCGTGGTGCGCACGGCGTTCGACCGCGGACGACGGCGACGCGCGACCGGATGGGGCGGAGTTCGGGCATACGGCGGGACTCGGGCTCAGGCGCGGGCTCGACGCGGCGGTCGAGACGTTGGCGGAGTTCGGCATCGAAGGCGCGGACGTCGAGACCTTGCGCGCGGACGTGGAGCGCCGCGTGCTCGACGATCTCGAGAGCTTCGTCGAGCCCGGTGCGGCCGCCGACGCGAACGACGCGCGACTCGGGGCAGCCATGACGGAAACCTGAACTTCGATCTAGACTCCCCGCGCGCATCGTCGTCGCGGATCGCGATCCACGCGCGGAGGAGTCATGAGTTCGCGTCGCGTGGTGTTGGTGCGGCCCGAGGGCCCGCGCAACGTCGGCATGGTGCTGCGCGCCGCGGCCAACTTCGGTCCCGCGGAAGTCGTGGTCGTCGACGCGCCGCCCGACATCCAGCAACACCCCGATTTCATCGCGGGCGCGCACGGCGTACCGGCTGCTCAGGAAGCGCTGCAACGCTGTACGACCCTCGACGAAGCCCTGGCGCCGTGCACGGAATCGATCGGCTTCACGGCGCGCAATCGCCGCCATCGCGACCTCGTGACGTGGCCCGATCTCGTCGAACCACTGCGCGACCGGATCGCGGACCGCGCGCAACGCATCGCGCTGGTGTTCGGGAACGAGAAGTTCGGCTTGTCCGAAGACGATTGCGCGAAGTTGACGCAGCTGGTCTGGATCCCCACGTCGACGGCCCACACTTCGCTGAATCTGGCCGTCGCGGTCAGCATCGTGCTCGGCGGGCTGTTCGACGCCCAGCCGCGCAAGGCGCGCTCGAAGAAGGGTCGCCCGCTGAACCACGCGGAGCGCGAGTTCTTGCGCCGCCATCTGGCGACCGTGTTGCCGACGCTGATCTCGACCTCGGCGACGCGTGCGGACCTCAAGGCGTCGATCGAACGCGTCTTCGCCCACGCACCGCTCGAGTCGCGCGACGCGCGCGCTTGGCACCGGCTGCTGCGTGCACTCGGCAGTACGCGGGGTCCCGCCGACCTGGATTGAACTCCGGAGTCAATCCGAGGACTTCCGTCGCGCGTTGCCGGCGAGCACCCGACGCAACGTCGCCGCATCCACGTTGCGACCACACAGCACCAACGCGACGCGCCGACCCGCGTATGCGTCGCGCTGCCACAGCAACGCCGCGAGAGGCAGCGCCGCCGCGCCTTCGACCAGGCAGTGCTCGTGTTCGATCAGCAGACGCATCGCGCGCAGGATCGCCCGCTCCGGCACGACGATCCAGTCGTCGACCAGCGCGCGACACAGCGGAAACGTGATCGCGCCGCGCTCGATGCCGCCGGCAGTCGCATCGGACAACGTGGGACGCGAGGCGTCCGCGACGATGCGCCCCTTGGTGATCGAGTGCGTCATCACCGCCGAGTGCTCGGGCTGACAGCCGATGATCCGCGTCGCCGGTCGCGCGTGCTTCATCCAGGCCGCGACGCCCGCCGCGAGACCGCCGCCGCCGACCGCGACGAACACCGCATCGAGCCGCTGCGCACCGGCCTGATCGTCGAGTTCACGGCCCAACGTTCCTTGCCCGGCGACGACGTCGGGGTGGTTGTACGGCGAGACGTAGGGAACTCCGCGGCGTCGTGCCAACGCGCGAGCCGCTCGCTCGGCCTCGACGCAGTCCGAGCCGACGAAGCGCAAGGTCGCCCCGGCCGCCTCGAGCGCCGCGCGTTTGCCGGGCTGAATGGACTCGGGCACGACGATCGTGCCGCTGGTTCCCGTCCATTCCAGCGCCCGCGCCACG
The DNA here is from genome assembly GCA_052034255.1 of Planctomycetota bacterium. Taxonomy (GTDB): domain Bacteria; phylum Planctomycetota; class B15-G4; order B15-G4; family JADJEK01; genus JADJEK01. Next base: position 2,396 of record JBPOIU010000223.1, read on the forward strand.
GCCAAGCCGTGATTGCCCGTCGACGCGACGACGACTCCGCGCGCCCGCTGGCGCGCCGGCAGCGCGAGCAGCGCGTTCAGCGCGCCGCGCAGTTTGAACGATCCCGTGGTCTGGCGCTCCTCGTGCTTCAGCCACACGTCCGCGCCGGTTTCCGCGGACAACGAGGCGGAGCGTTCGAACGTGGTGCGCTCGACGAGCCCCGCGATGCGGCGCGCCGCGACTTCGATGCGGCGCGGCCACTCCAAGGACGTGCGTTCGGGAGTTCGAAGTTTTTCCGACCGGCGCGCTGGAAGCGAATGCATGGCTTGGGAAGATAGCGCCGCGTCGCGTCGAACCACGGCGCGGCATCGCGTCCTGATGATGGTCACACGGTTTTCGACGTCCTTGCAAAGGTCGGCGGTCGGACATGCTCGGTCGACTGATCCAGCCCGAGATCCACGAACTCGTGCAGGCGCGCGATTGGCGCGAGCTGCGTGACGTGCTCGTCGATCTGTCGGTGCCGGACATCGCCGAGCTGTTGATGGGCATCGAAGTCACCGACCGCGCAGTCGTGTTCCGCCTGCTGCCGCGCGACATCGCGAACGAGACGTTCGAGCACCTTCCGGTCGACGAACAGCAGCGCATCCTCGACTCGCTGAAGGACGCGGAAGCCGCCACGCTGTTGAACGAGATGTCGCCCGACGACCGCACCGCGCTGCTCGAAGAACTGCCCGATCGCGTGGCCCGGCGCGCGCTGCGCGTCATGTCGGCCGAGGAGCGAGCGCTCAGTCTCGCGCTGCTCGCGTATCCCGAAGGCTCGGTCGGTCGGCGCATGACGCCCGACTACGTGAAGGGCCGGGTCCAGTTCACCTGCGGGGAGACGCTCGACTACCTGCGCCGCGTGGCGCAGGACAAGGAGTGGGTGAACTACGTCTACATCGTCGATCGCGACACCGTGCCGCGGGGAGTCGTGTCCCTGCGCGAACTGGTCATGGCGCCTCCGGACATGCCGGTCGACCAGATCTTGGTCCAGGATCGCGAGATCGTCCGGGTGAGAGCCGACGTCGACGCCGAGGAAGCCGTGCTGTTGATGCGCCAGTACGACATCTCCGCGCTGCCGGTCGTCGACAGTCACGATCGCATGGTCGGCATCATCACGTTCGACGACTTGATGGACGTTCAGGAAGAAGCGGCGACCGAGTCGTTGCAGATGATGTCCGGCATCGTGCCGACCGAGACCACGAGTTACCTGCAAACCAGCGTGCTCGAACTGTTCCCGAAGCGCGTCGCCGCGTTGGTCGTGCTGGCCGTGTTCTCGACGTGCGCCGGCAAGGTGCTCGAGGCGTTCTCGGACGAGCTCAGCCACTTCCACGGCCTCACGCTGTTCCTCGTGGTGTTGATGGGGGCAAGTGGCAACACCGGCTCGCAGGCGTCGACGCTGATGATCCGCATGCTCGCGACCGAGTCGGTGACGCGGCGCGAGATCCTGCGCGTGCTGCTGCGCGAGCTCATGCTCGGTCTCGCGATCGGGTTGACGCTGGCGCTGGTGGTGGCCGCGATCGGCTCGGCGGTGTTCCCGGGCGTCGGGAGTCGCGAGGCCACGGTCGTCGCGGTCGCTCTCACCGCCGCCGTCACCGTCAGCAACCTCGCGGGGACGTTCGTCCCGCTGCTGTTGAAGTGGTGCAAGTTCGATCCGGCGTACATGGCCAATCCGGCCATCACGACGATCTCGGACTACAGCTCGCTGTTGATCTATTTCTCCGTCGCCACGTATCTGCTGCGCGGGACGTGGATCTGACGCGACGACTGCGTGGCCGTCAGCCCGCGTCGGAGCTCGAACGGCGGAACAACACGAAGGTCAAGTCGTCCGGCTTGCTCGGTTGCCCCGGACGCGGCTCGCGCATGCGCGCGTCGCAGGCGGCCAGCAACGCGGATCCGGCGGCTTCCAGATCGGTGCGGTGGATCAGCGAGCAGATCTCGCCGATCCGCAAGTTGTCGAACACCCCGTCGGATGCGAGCAGCACCGTGTCGCGCAGGGCCAGCACGCGCTTGCGCGTCCATTCGACGCGGACTTCGCCGACGCCGAGCATGTTCGCGACGATGTGTCGCTCGGGATGGACGAGGGCTTCGTCCTCGCCGAGTTCGCCGGAGGCTTGCGCCACGCCGACCGGAGAATGCGCGACCGAGACGAACTTCGGCTTGCCGCGGCCGCCGGCGATCACGGCTTGGGAATCCCCGGCGTTGAAGAACACGATGTCGGTTGCCGTGATCCACGCGGCGATCAACGTCGATGCCGCGCCGAGTCGCAGCGCGCCGATCGCGTCGTGCGCGGACTTGAAGCCGGACAGCACGGCCTCTTCCACCGATTCGACGGGATGGCGTAGCGCGTGCTCCAGCGATTCCACGGCGATCCGCGCCGCGGCATCCGCGTGCGGCATTCCTCCGGCGCCGTCGGCGACGGCGATCACGATGCCGTGATCGGACAGCGGAATGACCGCCAGCGCATCCTCGTTCGCGCGCCGTTTCGCGGGCGCCGCGCGCGACATGCAGACGCAGCGACCGAGCCCCGGCAGCGCGATCGAGCGCGGCCGCTCGTCGTCGGCCGCGATCTCCATCCACGGGGTGTTCGGGGTCGGCTCCGGCATCAAGCGTGTTCCTTCCGTGATCGACGCCGCGCGACGGCGGCGCGTGCGCCGGGAGTCGGTCCCGTGGCGCGCCGAGCGCACTCGGCGCCGGACGCCTGCGCGGTGCGAGGTCGGTCTCAGCCGTCCTTCTTCGCCTGTTGGGCTCGGGTGAATACGTCGCCGTGGAACCGCAAGGAGTGCGCGACGTTGTCGCGGAAGTACGTGGCGCCGTGGTCGCCGCCGCGCAGCTCGTAGGTGTGCGGGATCTTGCGCTTGTCGAGCGCGTCGTGCAGCAGTGTCGACGTCTTGTCGAAACCGAATTCGTCGCGCTCGCCGCAGTCGAAGTAGATCGCCATCGTCTTCAGCGTCGCTTCGTCGAGCGTCGTCGCCATGTGGATCGGGTTGTTCTTCTGCCAGAAGGCGAGGTCGATCGGATCGCCGAACACTTCGCCCCATTGCTTGGCCCACCGCTTCAACCGCGGATTGACCTGCGTGGGGTCGGCGGGGAACAACGCGGCGCTGTGCGCGCTCGCCGAGCCGTAGAGTTCGGAATGCTGGAACGCGATGTTGAGCGCCCCGTAGCCGCCCATCGAGTCGCCGCTGATGCCGCGCATCTCCCGCCGCCCATCGATGCGGTATTTCGCCTCGAGCTCCTTCACCAGATCGGTGGTGACGAAGTCCATCCACTGACCTTGGCCGTTGACCCAATTCACGTACATCGAATTGTGACCGGCGGGGCAGGCGACGATCATCGGCGGGACTTCGCCCTTCTCGATCAGTTCGTCGAGCACGAGGTCGGTCTCGCGCTGCTCCCACTTGCGCTCGTCGCCGAACATGCCGTGCAAGAAGTACAGGCACGGAAACTTGGCGTCGGGCTTCGTCACGTACGCGGCCGGCAGGTAGATCCCGACCCGGATCTTCGCGTCGAGAGCCTTCGACTCGACCGTGATGTATTCCATCTTCGACGCCGCGGCCGCGGGCTTCGATGGGGCGGCGGCCGGGGGCGTGCTCGGGTTGTCTTCACCGGCGCCACACCAGGCGACCCCGACCGACGTCAGAAGGACGGTGAATCCAAGCGAACGGAGCATCCTTCACCTCGTTCAGGCTGTGCGCGGTCTTCCGCGGCTGGCCGGTCCATGGGTCGGGCATCCTACTGCCGCGACGGTTCCAAAGCGCTCTCCAGGGCGCGCCTGTGTCCGCCGCGGCGGAAAAATTGCCGCACGCGGGGCAGCGTTCCGATCGTGGGTTAGACTCCCGCGCCGAGCTGCCGCGCCCCTGCGGACACTCGGATCCAACCAGCCTCGAGTCGCCTCACGGGGGTCGCGCGTGGTCAGTAGCGTCAAGACGATGTTCCGGATCATCCTGCTTGGACCTCCGGGTGCAGGCAAGGGCACCCAGGCCGCGCGGATCGCGAAGCGCTGCGGCATCCCGCACATCTCGACCGGCGAGATGATGCGGGCGGCGGGTGAAGGCAAGTCCGCGCTGGCCAAGCAGATCAAGACGGCTCTCGATGCCGGCAAATTGGTCCCGGACCCCCAGATCATCGAAGTCGTGAGGGCCCGCATCCAGAAGCCCGACTGCAAGAAGGGCTTCCTGCTGGACGGCTTCCCGCGCACGCTGCCGCAGGCGCAGGCGCTCGACCGACTGCTCGCGGAACTGCGCGCGTCGCTGACGCACGTCCTCGAGTTCGTATTGCCGGAAGAAGAACTGAAACGCCGGCTGATCCAGCGCGGCGAGAAGGAAGGGCGCAGCGACGACGCGCCGCCGGTGATCGAAAAGCGGCTGAAGGTCTACAAGGACCAGACGCGACCGGTGTCGGACTTCTACCGGCGCTCCGGCCGGCTCCAGGAGATCGACGGCCTCGGCTCGATGGACGAGATCGAGCGCCGCATCAAGATCGTCCTCGGCAAGTAACGCTCCCGCCTGGGGCTGCGCGGCCTTGACCGGCCTTTGCATGCTCTGGTAAAAGGCTCGGCTTCGCGTCGAGGTCCGGCGTCACTTCGCGTCGGTGCCCGTCGCCGATTGCCATCGTTTCCAAGTCGAGGGTCTGCCATGTCGCGCGAATGCCAGGTCACGGGTCGTCGTTCGGGGTTCGGCAACCGCGTCGAGACGCGCGGTCTGGCCAAGGCCAAGGGCGGCGTCGGCATCAAGACGACCGGGATCACGCCGCGTCGCTTCCACGTCAACCTGAAGTGGAAGCGGGTCTGGGTGCCGGAGCTGAACCGCTTCGTCCGCGTCCGCGTGTCGCCGCAAGCGCTGCGCACGATGGTCAAGAAGGGCGCGTTCCGCACGCTGCTCGACGCCGGCATCGTCAAGGCGCCGAAGCGCCGCAAGAAGAAGGTCGCGGCCAAGGCCTGACCGTCGCGCGAGCTGCGCTCGCCCCGTCACGCACGATCGACCCGCGGTACGCCGAGACGGCGCATCGCGGGTCGTCCCATGAATGCCCGGAACCCGCAGTCGCTCCGCGCGGCGCCACGCACGCACGGCTCGCGCGCAGTCGCCGTCAGAAGCGAGCGCGCCGCATGAACGCGCGCGGCAGGCGCTTCACGATCGCCATGACGAGCCACCAGATCTTCGGCGCGTAGACGACCGGAGCGCCGCGGTCGATCGCGCGCAGCACCACATCGGCGACGGCGTCCGCGCGACCGGCGAACGGCGGTGGTTTCATGCCGGCGGTCATGTCGGTGTGGACGAAGCCGGGCTTGACGCAGACGACCTTGATGCCGCGATCGCGATCGCGGTACCCGATCGATTCGAGGTAGTGCGACAGCGCGGCCTTGGTCGCTCCGTAGATCGCGACCGGCTTGCGGCCCCGATCGCCCGCCACCGAGCTGAACACGCACAACGTGCCGCCGCCCTGCGCCGCGAGCACTTCGCGCGCCGCCTCGCAGAAGCGGATCGTCGACGTGAGATTCACGCGCAGCATGCGCTCGATCAGGTCGGGTGACGCTTCGAGCGCTTCCTGCGCCGCGTAGATGCCCGCGGTGGACACGATGACGTCGACCTTGCCGAGCGCGGTCGAACCGCCGTGGAGCGCCGGCAGGATGGTCTCCGGCTTCTCCAGATCGCACGGGATCTGCACCGCGGCTCCGGCGCCGCGCGCCACGAGATCGGCGGCCGTGCGCTGCAGATCCTCGGCATCGCGGCCGAGCAACGCGAGGGCGGCGCCGCGCGCGGCGTACTTGCGCGCGAGCTCTCGACCCATGCCACGCGTCGCACCGAGGATCATCACGTTCAAGGTTCGTCTCCCAGCAACCGCACCGACAGCGCACTGCGGATCCGGCGCTCGCGATCCCAACGCGCCCGTTCCGCGAGGAATCGAGACAGGCGCGGTTCCATCGCGCGGAAATGCTCCGCGCGCGTGAAGCGGTCTTTCGCCAAGTACACGCGGCCGCCGAGTTCGATCAAGGTCTCGTTCAACGCGTCGACCAGACTTTGCGTTCCGTCGCGCACCGGCAGGTCCGCCGCGATCGAGATGCCCGGCATCGGGAACGACAGCAGACCTCGGCCCTCGGCTCCACAGTCCTTGATCACGCACAGGAACGAGCTGCCGCCGCGTTCCGTCAACACGCGCAGCATGCGTTCGACGCCGGCCGCGCCCGCGGCTCGCGGAACGACGCATTGGTACTGCGTGAACCCGCGGCTGCCGTACAGGAGGTTCCAATCGAGCAGCGCGTCGAGCGGATAGAAGAACTTCTCCGGATGCTCGATGCTGGCCGCGGAGCGCAAGCCGCGCGTCGCGTAGTACAGCCCGTTCAGCATCCGCATCGTGCCGTCCGCCAGCACGAAGTCGGGGCAATGGAACGGGACGCGGACGCGGCTCAGTGCCGGCGGGAGCGCGCGCGGCGCGCGAGTGGCGTCGGCGAAGCGCCCGCGGATCAGCACTCCACGGCCCATCGCCGCGCCTCGCGTCAGGCAGTCGATCCAGCCGACCGTGAACGGCCAATGCGCCGCCGATGCCGCGAGCTGATCGAGGAACACGCCGAGATTCTTGATCCGCAGCGTCTCCTGTTGGATCCACGGACTTTGGATCGGGCGCAGCGCGAATTCGACTTCGAGGATGTGACCGGTGAGTCCCATGCCGCCGAGCGTCGCGAAGAACAACGTCGGATTCGTCTGCCGCGAGCACTCGACGACGTGGCCATCACCGGTCCGCATCAGCAGACGCGACACGTGCTCGCCGAAACAGCCGTCGACGTGGTGGTTCTTCCCGTGGACGTCGGCGGCGACCATGCCACCGAGCGTGACGAACTGCGTGCCCGGAGTCACCGGCGGGAACCAACCGCGGCGCAGGAACACCTCGTTCACGGCGCGCAACGAGAGTCCGGCTTCCGCGCGCAGCACGCCCGTCGACGGATCGAACGCGAGGATGCGATCCGCAGTGCGCGTGCTCATCACCTCGGGACGCGAGGCCGGGGGCAGTGACGCGTCGCCGTACGAGCGCCCGAGACCGCGCGTCAGCACCGCGTGCCGCGAACCCACGACCAGATCCTGCGGCGTGGTCTCGACCGCACGCATGCCGATCCGCCCCCAACCCTGCACGACGACCAGAGGAGCCGACGCCGCGTTGACGAGCGCGGTGGCCGGATCGGCGGAGGCGGGGTCGGGATCGGGGGACGCGGGCGGCTTCATGCGATCTTCGTGGGCCCGAGCCTACTGACCGAGGTCGACGAGCGCACCGCGCGTGCGCCAGCCGGTCGTTCAACCTTGAACCAAAGGAGCGGACGCCCACCGCCGTTGTCGGGGTTTCCATCAAGTCGACTGAAGGGGCTGGACGAAGCCCGAACCACGCGGGGGCACGGGCCGATCCGTGGGCCGCGCGACGCGGGACGAAGCCCCGAACCGAAGCCACAGGGAGTGGGCGCCATGGGTGAGATGGACGAAGTCGTCAAAGAGTTCCTGGTCGAGAGCCACGAGAACCTCGACCAACTCGATCGCGACCTGCTGAAGCTCGAGCAATCGCGAACGGACGCCGACGCGATCAAGAGCGTGTTCCGGACGATCCACACGATCAAGGGAACGTCAGGCTTCCTCGGCTTCTCGAAACTCGAGTCGCTGACGCACGTCGCCGAGAGCCTGCTGTGCCGCTTGCGTGACCAGACGCTGACGATGACGCAAGAGATCGCGACGGCGCTGCTGAACACGACCGATGCCGTGAGGCGCATGCTGGCCTCGATCGAGGCGAACGGCGGCGATGGCGACGAGACGGACGACGCGCTGCGCGCGACGTTGGTCCGGCTGAACGAACCAACGGCCGACGCGACGACCGCGGAACCGCGGAACGCGGCAGTGAGTCCTGCCGGCGGAACGACTTCGGCGCCCGGAACTCCCGACGCGATCACACCGAACACTCCGCTGGGCGAGATCCTGATCGCGACGAAGAAAGTCTCGCCCGCCGACATCGAGCTCGCGCGCGAGCTGCAGCAATACGGCGACACGCGGCGGGTCGGCGACATCCTGGTCGAAAACGAAGTCCTGAAGCCGTCCGAACTGCGGGAAGCGCTGGAGCACCAGGCCGCGATCCGCCAGAAAGAGACTCCGGTCTCCGAAACCAACGTCCGCGTCGACGTCTCACTGCTCGATCGCTTGATGAACCTGGTCGGCGAGCTGGTGCTCGCACGCAACCAGATCCTCCAGTTCAACCACACGCTCGGCCGTCAGGACTCCCAGTTCACGAGCACGTCCCAGCGCCTGAACCTCATCACGACCGAGTTGCAAGAGGGCGTCATGAAGACGCGCATGCAGCCGATCGGCACGGTGTGGAACAAGTTCCCGCGCATCGTCCGCGACTTGGCGAAAAGCGTCGGCAAGAACGTGGTCCTGCGCATGGAGGGCAAGGAAACCGATCTCGACCGCACGATCATCGAAGCGATCAAGGACCCGCTGACGCACATCGTCCGCAACTCGATCGATCACGGCATCGAGTCGGAGGAAGAGCGCGTGCGTCGGGGCAAGTCCCCGCAGGGAACCCTCGGCATGCGCGCGTTCCACGAAGGCGGTCAAGTGATCATCGAGATCGCCGACGACGGAGGCGGCATCGATCCCGAGCGCATCAAGGCCAAGGCCGTGTCGAAGCAACTGATCACCGCCGATCAGGCGGCGCGCATGGGGGAGCGCGAGTTGCTGAACCTGATCTTCCTGCCCGGATTCTCGACCGCGGAGCAAGTGACGAACATCTCGGGACGCGGCGTCGGCATGGATGTCGTGCGCTCGAACATCGAGAAGATCGGCGGCACGGTCGACATCGCGAGTCGCGTCGGCGAAGGCACGGTGCTGAAGATCAAGATCCCGCTGACGCTCGCGATCATCCCCGCGCTGATCGTGCGCAGCGCCGGCGAGCGCTACGCGATTCCGCAGGTGAACCTGCTCGAGCTGGTTCGGCTCGAAGGTGAGGAGGCCCGCCTCGGCATCGAGTCGATCCACGGCAGCGAGGTCCATCGACTGCGTGGCAACTTGCTGCCGATCGTGCGGCTCAACGAACAACTCGAACTCGAACCCCCGGGTTCGCCGCATCCCGACGTCGTGAACATCGTCGTGCTGTCGGCGGACGACCGGCAGTTCGGCTTGGTCGTCGACCAAGTGATGGACACCGAAGAGATCGTCGTGAAGCCGCTGACGAAGGCGCTGAAGGGCATCGGCGTCTACGCCGGCGCGACGATCATGGGCGACGGCCACGTCGCGTTGATCCTCGACACGTTCCGCATCGCGCAGCGCGCGAACGTCGTCAGCGAATCGCGCGAACGCTCGCGCCCGCGCGCCGAGACCCGCGCGGCATCCGGCGACACGCGCGAAACGCTGCTGCTGTTCATGGCCGGCAGTCACCGCATGGCGCTGCCACTCGATCAAGTGCATCGACTCGAGGAGTTCCCGCACGCCAACGTCGAACGAGCGGGCGACGAGATCGTGGTGCAGTATCGCGGGGAGATCATGCCGTTGATCCCGTTGGCGCAACGCTTCGGCGCTGGCGCCCAGCCCCTCGCGACGAACGCGGGTGACCACGTCCAAGTGGTCGTCCATCGCCACGGCGAGCGATTCGTCGGACTGCTCGTCGATCGGATCGTCGACATCGTCGACGAGGACGTCACCGCCAAATCCGCGAACGCGCGCCGTGGCGTGCGGGCGACGGCGGTGGTGCACGGCAAGGTCACCGAGATCCTGGACGTCGCGACGGTCGCGAAGGACGCGCTCCCGCTCTGCGAAGCCGCGCCACTCGCCGGAGGTGCCGCATGAGCCAGAACCGCCAGTTCTGCACGTTCTACGTCGACGACCTGTTCTTCGGCGTCGACGTCCAAGAGGTCCAGGAAGTGTTCCGCTTCGAGCCGATGACGCGCGTCCCGCTCGCCCCGTCGGTCGTGCGCGGACTGATCAATCTGCGCGGGCAGATCGTGACGGCGCTCGACATGCGCGCTCGTCTCGACTTGCCGCCCCGCGCGGACGACACGCCGCCGATGAACGTGGTCGTGCGCACCGACGACGGTTGCGTCAGCTTTCTCGTCGACGAGATCGGCGACGTGCTCGAGGTCGACGACGCGCAGTGCGAACGCCCGCCGGAGACGCTGACCGGTGTCGCCCGCGACCTCGTGCGCAACGTCTACAAGCTGCGCGGGAAGCTGCTGTTGGCCCTCGACGTCGCGCGCACCGTCGGCCATTGCACGGCCGCGACGTCCATCTGAGCGCGCTCACTGCGACGCGATGGCGCATTCAAGTCGCGAAGCCGGCGGCGTCGATAACGAAGGGGCCGGCTTCGGCCCGCGGGCGCCAAGACGATCGATCGCGAGCGCTTGGCCTCATCCTTCGACCGCCACCGCGACGTCGTCGCGACCCAGACCTGGACCTCGAGGTGTCGTTCGTCATGAGCCGGATCCGAGTTCTCGTGATCGATGACGCGGTCGTGTTCCGCAAGGTCCTGAGCGACGTGTTCGGCTCCGATCCCGACATCGAAGTCGTGGGCACTGCCCAGAACGGTCAGATCGGCCTCGCGAAGATCGAGCAGCTGAATCCCGATCTCGTGACGTTGGACGTGGAAATGCCGGTGATGGACGGACTCGCGACGCTGAAGGAGATCCGCAAGCGCTGGGCGCGCCTGCCGGTCGTGATGTTCAGCACGCTGACGTCGCGTGGCGCGGAGTCGACGCTCGATGCGATCGCGCTCGGTGCTTCCGATTACGCCGCGAAGCCGAACGGAATGGGGAGTTCGTCGGAAGCCATGGAACGCGTGCGCGCCGAACTCTTGCCGAAAGTGAAGGCCCTCGTGGGTCGCGTTCGGTCGACGACCGTCCGCGTCGCGACGCCGATCGCGCCCCGTCTCCCGTCGCTGCTCGGGTCGACACGAGTGCGCGACATCCCGCACATCCTCGCGATCGGTTCGTCGACCGGCGGCCCCAATGCGCTGGCCGACGTCCTGCGCGCGCTGCCGAGCGACTTCCCGTTGCCCGTCGTCATCACCCAGCACATGCCCCCGGTGTTCACGCGATTGCTCGCCGAGCGCCTGACCCGCGTGACGTCGCTCCCCGTCGTCGAAGCGACCGACGGCGCGATCCTCACGCCCGGACGCGCACTGATCGCGCCGGGCGATCGTCACCTGACGTTCGCCGGTAGCGGCACGGCGCGTTGCGTGCGGCTCGGCGACGGCCCGCCCGAGAACTTCTGCCGACCATCGGTCGACGTGATGTTCCGCGCCTGCGCCGACGCGTTCGGCGGTCATGTGCTCGGCGTCGTGTTGACGGGGATGGGACAGGACGGTTTGCGCGGCGCCGAACGGATCCGGCAAGCCGGAGGCGACATCTTCGTGCAGGACGAGGAGAGCTCCGTGGTGTGGGGCATGCCGGGCTCGATCGCGTCCGCGGGCCTCGCCGATCGCGTGCTGCCGCTGGCGGAGATCGGCGGCGCGATCGTGCGCCGGGTCGCCGAAGCGCGCGGCCGGACGGCGAACGGTCCCGGTGAGCCTGCGAGGCGGCCATGACGTTGACCGGCTCCGATTTCGAGTTCGTGCGCAGCCTCGTGCGCCGCGACTCCGCGATCGAATTGGACGCCACGCAGGGCTACCTCGTGGACTCTCGCCTGTCGAGTCTGGCGCGCGAGCTGGGGCTACCGTCCCTGCAGACGCTGTTCGAGAAGCTGCGCGCTCCTGGAGCCGCGGACTTGCTGCGCCGCGTCGTCGAGCGCATGACGACGAACGAGACCAGCTTCTTCCGCGATCCGCACTACTACGACGCGCTGCGTTCGACCGTGCTGCCCGGTCTGATCGCGGCCCGCCAACGTGAACGCAAACTGTCGATCTGGTCGGCCGCGGCATCCAGCGGCCAAGAGATCTACAGCATCGCGATGACGGTCGAGGAGATGCGCAGCTCGATCGAGGGCTGGTACGTCCGCCTGCTCGCCACCGACCTCTGCGAGTCGATGCTGTCGCGCTGCCGTGAGGGCAAGTACCGCCAGTTCGAGGTCTCCCGCGGCCTGAGCGCACCGCAACTGCTGAAGTTCTTCGACCGCGACGGCTGCGATTGGCAGTTGAAGAAGCGCGTGCGCGACCTCGTCGAGTTCAAAGTCATGAACTTGGCCGAGCCCTGGCCAGCGGTCGCATCGATGGACCTCATCTTCCTGCGCAACGTGCTGATCTACTTCTCGGTGGAAACCAAGAAGCGCATCCTCGCCAACGTCCGTCAGGTCCTGCGACCCGACGGTTGGTTGGTGCTCGGCAGCACCGAAAGCATGTTCGGGATCGACGATCGATTCGAACGCCACGAGATCGCGAAGGCGATCTTCTATCGCCCGAAGCCCTGACGGAGACGCTCACGCATGACGACGACGGAAACCGTGGAACACGACATCGCGCAAATCACGGAGAACGTGTTCACCTCGATGCTCGGCCTCGAGGCGAAGCGACGCGACCCGCGAGGGGAAGGCGCAGGCGCGAATCCCGCGATGATGCTGACGAGCCTTGTGCAGATCACCGGCGCGTGGTGCGGCGCGGTCACGTTCGAGTGCACGCGCGAGATGGCGAAGACGATCGCGTCCGCGATGTTCGGCTCCGACGCGGCGACGGTGCCGGACGCGGAGATCTGCGACGCGCTCGGCGAAGTCGCGAACATGGTGGGGGGCGCCTACAAGTCGCTGTTGCCCACGCCCGTGAACCTCTCGCTGCCGTCGGTCACCGAGGGCGTCGGCTACCGGATGTTCATTCCGGGCAGCCGGTTGTTGGCGAGGACCGCATTCGATTGCAGTTCCGAAACAATCGTCGTCACGGTGCTGACGCGCGACGACAAGAGCTGATCCGACGCAAGCCACACGACCCGAACAGCCGATCACAGTCCAAGACCTGGGAGTGAACCGATGAAGATCCTCGTCGTCGACGACAGCAAGGCCATGCGCATGATCGTCATGCGGACGCTGCGCCAAGCTGGCTTCGGTGAACACACGATCGAGGAGGCCGGCAATGGCCTCGAAGCGCTGAAGAACATCGAGCAGAAGCCCGCCGATCTGATCCTCTGCGACTGGAACATGCCGGAGATGAACGGCATCGACCTGTTGAAGAAGCTGCGCGAGACCGGCAACGGTGTGAAGTTCGGGTTCGTCACGTCGGAAGGCAACCCCGAGATGCGACAGATCGCGCTCGATGCCGGTGCGGCGTTCTTGATCACGAAGCCATTCACCGTCGATGCGTTCCAGGGCGCCTTGCAGCCGGTCCTCGCGAGCTGACGTCCGTCCCCAGTCGTCTCCGCCCGTTTCAAGCGAGTCCCCCATGGCATCCGTGCACAACATCCCTGCTCCCGACGCCGTCGCGCGTCTGTTCAACGACTTGCTCGGTCGGCGCGTGGTCGCGAAGAAGAGCGCGGTCAAGCACGCGGTCACCCCGCGGTCACCGGGGGTGTTCGGCTTGTTCGGACAGAGCGACGAGCAGATCGACTTCGTCGTGTTCTGCGACGTCGCGCTGGCGTCCTACTCCGGAGCGGCGTTGTCGCTGATCCCGGCGCCGACGGTCCAGCCGAGCGTCCGCGCCGGCAAGCTGGCGGATGGGACGTTCGAGAACTTCGCCGAGGTCATGAACATCGCCCGCGGCTGGTTCGATACGCCCGGGCAACCGCCCGTGAAGATGCGGCGCTGCATCCCGTCGCCCTGCGATTTGCCGAAGGACCTCATCGCGCTGCTGCTGAAGCCCGCGGAACGCCTCGATCTCGACATCGAGATCGATGGCTATGGCGCCGGGAAGATGCTGCTCGTCGTCAAGTGACGGAGCGCGCGGCCGCGGGGAGTGGGCCCTTGCGGTCGATGGTTCGCGGATCGACGTTCGCGGCGACGCCGTCGGACACACCGAGCGCGGCGTGACCGGCACAGCCCATCCGCGCGTTCACCAGCGGAACACGTCCTCGATCGCTTCGAAGTCGACTTCGAAATCGAACGGCTTCTCCCGCGTGCGCAACTCTTGGGGCTCGTCCTTCGGACGCCGCGGTTTTTGCGGTCGGGTCGCTTCGTGGCCGCGCGGATCGCCCTCGGTCATCTTCAGAGCCTGCAGCGACGGTTGGTCCTCGATCTCCTTCGAGAGATCGCGGGCCGCCGAGTCGAAGCGGCGCTTGCGACGCCGGCCTTTCTTCTCGGTCTGATCCACCCCGGTGCGGATGACGCTGATCGGGCCCGGATCGCCGACCTTCGGCAACGGCGCGTCCCAGTCGATGAACACGTCGTCTTCGACCGCCGGTTCGTCTTCGACCACGGGCTCGTCGCGTGGCGGGCGCTCCGTGACGTCGCCGTCCCGTGACTCGAGTTCGCGCGCTTCCGGACCCTCGTTCGCGCGATCGCGACCTCGGCCCCGGCCACGACGTCGACGGCCGCGGCGGCCGCCCTCGCGACGCCCATCGCCGCCATTGCCGGCAGTCGCGGCTTCGCGTTCGTCCGGAGCTTCGTCCGCGCGCGCCGCTTCGTTCCCTTCGGCATCCGCTGCGGCCGACCCGTCGTCCGCATCCGGCGCGTCCTGCGGTGCGAGCTCCGCGTCCGCGGCGGCATCGTCACCCGAGGCGTTCGGCGCGTCACGCTCGTCGCGATTGCGATTCCGGTTGCGACCGCCGCGGCGCCGGCGGCGACGCCGACCGCGGCGCTCGCCGGGCTCGCCTGGACCGTTCGCGTACGAACCGTCCTCCGCCGACGCGGTGGCCGCGTCCGGATCTTCCGCGCCGTCGGCAGCGTCGTCATTGCCTTCGCCGACGTCGGCACCGACCGCGGTGGATTCGCCTTCGCTCTCGTCCAGCGACGCGTCGTCGCCGGCGCCCTCGTCGTCCGCCTCGTCGGCGTCGAGCCGCGCGCGCTCGCGCGGCGGCGCCCCGTGCCGTTGGTCGTCACGATCCCGGCGGCGACGCCCGTAGACCTGATCCAGCACGTCGTCCCAACGACGCACGTGCGACGGATCGAGTCCGTAGGCCGCCGTTTCGATCCGTAGGAACGTGAACGCGGGTTCGAAATAGTCGCGGCGCACGTACTCGGTCGGCTTCACGCGCCGGCGGCGGCTGCCGCTCTTCGTCTTCTTCAAGCGCGATTGCGCGAGCACGATCTGCTTGATCAAGAACGCGTCGCGGCGCGAGATCGACATGCGCTGGCTGATGGGGCGCAGAGCCTCGTCGATCAACACACCGGGATCGCGCTGATCGTCGCTGCCGAGGACTTCGCGCACGAAGTCGGCGAACAACGTCGTGAGGTAGACGGCGTTCTGGAAGCCGCGGCGGCCGCGGTCGGCTTGGTCGAGCGCGTCGAGCCGGCGCAGCAGACGAGCGCGCACGTCCAACCCGGCTTCGTCGGCGACCGTGCCTCGTTCGAGCATCTCCGCGAGCTGCGGCAGGATCACCGCCAGCACGCCGGTGCGTTCGAGGAGTTCGAACGCCGCGGCGGCCGCTCCGCACGACAGGAGCTTCAGGAGCTCTTCGGCCAGGCGCGGCGCGGCGCATTTTTGCAGGTCCGGCGCGAACTGCACCATCGCGTCGTACGTCGCGGGATCGATGTGGAACGACAGCCGGGCCGCGAACTTGATCGCGCGCAAGATGCGCACGGGATCTTCCGGGAAGCGGATCAGCGGATCGCCGATCGTGCGGATCACGCGCTCTTCGAGGTCCTTCGCGCCGCCGACGTAGTCGATCACGACGTTGTCGTCGACGTCGTAGAACAGCGCGTTGATCGTGAAGTCGCGCCGCAGCGCGTCTTCCTCGGCCGTGCCGAACACGTTGTCACGACGGATCAACAAGTCCTCGTCGCCGTGATCGCCGTCGTCGCCCAAATCGTGCGGCCCGCCGGCGTCCTCGGCGTCTTCCGCACGCTCGGCGCCGTCGGAGTCTTCCGCGTCGACGGACCGAGCGTCTTCGTTGGCGGACACCTCGTCACTCGACGCGGCATCGCCGTCCGCGAGCGCGGCATCGCGGTCGAGATCGCGTTCGACGTCGCCGTCGAACTCGTCTTGCCCGTTCTCACCGACCCCATCCTCGGGATCGCTTTGCCCCGGCTTCGGCTTCTGGCGGAAGGTCGAGACTTCGATGACCTTCGAGCCGAACTGGATGTGCACCAGCTTGAAGCGGCGCCCGATGATCCGACTGTTGCGGAACAAGCGCTTGATCTGGCGCGGACGCGCCGACGTCGCGATGTCGAAATCCTTCGGGATGTGACCGAGCGAGAGGTCGCGGACGCAGCCGCCGACGAAGTACGCCTCGTGCCCATAGCGGCGGAGGCGGCGGACGATTTTCGCGGCATCGGGATCGAGCGCGGCCGGGACGATGAGCGGCTCGGTGATCCGGAGTGGTTCCTGGTCCATCACTGTGCGTTTCCGAAGGTCGAACGCCCCGGATCATACGCAGGCGGAGCGGGGCTCCAACTCTCAGAAATCAAGCACTCGAAGCCACTTGAGCGAGGCAGGGGCGGCCGTTCCGGTACCGCGGGGGGAGGGCTGATCACAGCGCGCGCACGGCACGCACGAGGGCCGCGACGCGCGCTTTGTCGACCATCGCGTCGGTCTTGCCGCCACGCTTCAGGGACGTCCCGACGATGAATCCGTCGGCTGCGTCCAATGCGGACAGCGTGGCGGGCGCGACACCGCTCGCGACCAGTACCGGAGCGCTGCCGGCGCACAGCTTCGCGCGAGCGACGCTCTTCGCATCCGGGGCGGCGCCGGTCGCCGAGCCGGTCACGAGCACCGCATCCGCGAGCGCTCGGTCGCGGACGTCGGCGATCTCGCGCTCCAAGGTCTCGTTACGCAGCGGCGTCGCGTGCTTCACGCTGACGTCGGCGAACACGCGCACGGGACTGCGCAGCTCGGCGCGCAGGCGCATCACGCGCGCGGCGTCACTCTCGATCAAGCCCTGGTCGGTCGCGTAGAGCCCGGACAGGACGTTCACCCGCACGAACGCCGCGCCCACCGCGGTCGCGATGGCGATCGCCGAAGCTCCGTCGTTGCGCAGGACGTTGACACCGACGGGTCGCCCGCGCGCGCCTCGAACCACGAGCGTCGCCGCGCGCGTCATCGCGGCCACCGTGATGGCCGGAACCTGCGTGGCGAAGAACGGCGCATCCCCGAAGTTCTCCACCAGCACCGCATCGGCGCCGCCTTTCACGTAGGCGTCCACGTCGAGCTCGGCGCGCTCGAGCACGGCTTCGAAGTCCCCGCCGTAGCGCGGCGAGCCCGGCAGTGGGCCGAGATGGACGACGCCGATCACCGGTTTGCGGCGCGCGAACCACTGCGAGAACCAGGTCGCGGTCATGTTGCCTCCGCCGTGCGCTCGCGCCGACGAACGCCGGCGGGCGCGCATCTATAGCGAACTCGGCACCGAAGCGGCATCCCGCGCCCGGAGCCGGCGGACCGTCGTTCGAGCTTTCGCGCTTGGCTTGTGCGAGCCCACGACCCGGCTGCTAACCTCCGCACGCGGAGGATCCATGGCGGAACAACGGCTCGGCGTTTTCACCGGCGAGCGCCTCGACAATGGCATCGACCTCTATCACTGGTCGACGCGCAAGTTCACGACGGCGGCGCTGCGTCTCACGCTGCACGACGTCCTCGACGAGCACACCAGCGCCCGCGCGTTGTTGACCGGCCTGTTGAAGCGCGGCACGAAGTCGTGGCCCGACATGCGCGCGTTCACGCGGCGCCTCGAGGAGTTGTTCGGTGCGTCGATGGGGATCGACGTCGCGAAGCTCGGGGAACGCCATACGAGCACGTTTCGCGTCGAGGTCCTGGCCGACGCCGTCGCGCGCCGCATGGGGCTCGACGTTCCGCGCTCCGGATTGCTGCAGGCCGCGGTCGAGATGGTGCGCGAGGTGCTGTTCGAACCGATCGCGGAAGGCGACGGGTTCCCGCCCGATGCCTTCGAACAGGAACGCCAGAACCTCGTCCACGCGATCGAGAGCGTGCTCGACGACAAGATCGCGTACGCGCAGCAGCGGCATCTCGAAGCGATGTACCGCGGTGAGCCGTACGCCCGCTTCGAACTCGGCGATCCGGCCGTCATCGCGACGTTGACTCCGCGTGACACGTATGCGTTCCACCAGCAACGCGTGGCGAACGCGCCGCTCGACGTCTTCGTCGCCGGAGCGCTGGACGCGGCCGATCTCGATCGCCTGCGCGCCACGCTGTCGGCGTGGCCCCGGCGCAACCCGGATGCTCGTCCAGCGACCGACGTCGTGCGCCCCGCGAGTGGGCGACGCCTGCTGGAAGAAGAGCTGGCCCTGTCCCAAAGCAAACTGCTGATCGGCTACCGCTACGACCCGCGTGTCGTGCCCCTGCGAGATCAATACGCACTCGGTCTGTACAACGCGGTGCTGGGCAGCGGTTCGACGTCGAAGTTGTTCAAGGAGGTCCGCGAGAAGCGCGGACTCGCGTACTACGCGCATTCGATGGTCGATCGCTTCAAGGGCGCGCTGACGCTGTCCGCGGGCATCGCGGCGAAGAACGGCGTCGAGGCGCGCGACGTCATGGAAGCCCAAGTCGACGCGATGCGGCGCGGCGAGTTCTCGCGCGAAGACATGGAGATCGCACGCGCCGGCATCCTGAACGGCCTGCGCGGCGTGAACGACTCGGCGTTCCAAGCCATCGAGTTCGCGGCCATCGCACGCATCGGTGGTCGTCTCGCGGACGTCGACGAAGCCGCCGCCATGGTGAAGAGCCTGACCGCGGACGACGTCACGCGCGTCGCCGCGCTGCCGCAGGAAGACCTGACGTATTTCCTGAAGGGAACCGAGGACCATGAACCTTCGACCGCTTGACAACGCGCTCGGCGAGGAAGTGCTGGCCGGAACGCACGACAGCGGACTGCGCGTGGTGATCGTCCGCAAGCCAGGGTTCTCTCGCACGTTCGGAGTGTTCACGACGAACTATGGTTCGATCGACGATCGCTTCGTCGATCCACTGACCGGCGCGGCGATGCACGTACCGGACGGTGTCGCGCACTTCCTCGAGCACAAGATGTTCGAGGACGAGCGCGGCGACGTTTCGGACCGCTTCTCGGCGCTCGGCGCGATGAGCAATGCGTTCACGTCGTTCACGAACACGTCGTACTTGTTCTCGACGTCCAGCCACGAACTCGAGTGCCTCGATCTGCTGCTCGACTTCGTGCAAGAGCCGTACTTCACGCCGGAACTGGTCGCGAAGGAGCAAGGGATCATCGGGCAGGAGATCCGCATGTACGACGACGACCCGTCGTGGCGGATCTACTTCGGCCTACTGCAGGCGTTGTTCCGCGAGCATCCGGTGCGGATCAACATCGCGGGCACCGAGGAGTCCATCGCGCGCATCGATCCGAACGTGTTGTTCGCATGCCACCGCGCGTTCTATCGACCGGCGAACATGGTCCTGACGTTGGTCGGAGCCATCGATCCCGAGGCGGCGCTCCCGCTCATCGAAGCGGACTTGGCGGGGCGACGTTCGACGTGGGGCGGCCCGGCGCACCGCCGGCAACCGTTCCAGGACGGCGCGATCGAACGACGCAGCGCGAGCTTGGTGATGGACGTCGCGCGCAGCAAGCTGCTGCTCGGCTTCAAGGAGACCGAGTTGTCGAACGACGGCAGAGAGGTGGAGCGGCGCGAGATCGCGACCACGCTCGTGCTCGAACTGTTGTTCGGGCGATCGTCGAAGACCTATGAGCGCCTGTACGCCGCTGGATTGATCGACGAGTCGTTCTCGGCGCAGTACTCGGGTGAGTTCGATTTCGGCTTCGCGGCGATCGGTGGGGACACCGACGAACCGGAGCGTCTCGAACAAGAGCTCCTCGATGCCGCCTCCGAGTTCGCGCGCCAAGGCCCCGATCCGACCGATCTCGATCGCATTCGCCGCATGTCGGTGGGGCGCTTCGCGGGCCAGTTCAATTCCACAGAGTCCGTCGCCCTTGGCTTCGCCTCGACGTCCATGCGCGATCTGACCCCGTTCGACAGCCTGGAACTGCTGCGGTCGATCACACCCGAAGAAGTCCATGCGCGCGGCCGGACGCTGCTCGACGCGTCCCGCTGCGCTCGTTCGATCTTGGTACCGCGAGCCGCATCGCCGTCGTGACCGTCGATCGCCTTCCCATCTACGTCCTGACCGGACCGACGGCTGCCGGGAAGAAGGACGTCGGGTTCGCGCTCGCGCGCGCGCACGGCCTGGCCGTGGTCGGCATGGACAGCGTGAAGGTGTACCGCGGTCTGTCGATCGGAGCCGCGGCGCCGGGCGCGGAAGCCTCCGGCATCGCGATGCATCTGGTCGGAGTGGCCGATCCGCGCGATCGGTACTCCGTGGGTCGATGGCTCGATGAGGCCGCGGCGGCGGTCGATGCGATCCGTGCGGCCGGCGCCGCGCCGTTGTTCCTCGGCGGTACGCCGCTGTACCTACAGGCGCTGCTGCGCGGCTTGTTCGAAGGTCCGCCGGCCGACCCCGCGATTCGTGAACGGCACGCCGCGGACGCGTTGCGAGATGGCGTCCCCGCACTGCACGAGCGCTTGCTGCGCATCGACCCCGAGTCCGCGACGCGGATCCTGCCGACCGACTTCAAGCGCATCAGCCGCGCGCTCGAGGTCCACGAGTTGTCCGGCGCTCCGATCTCGGCACTGCAACGCTCCGGCACGAAACCGCGCGTCCAGGGCGTGTTCCGGGTAGTGCACCTGACGGCGCCGCGGCCGACGCTCGATCGCAGGATCGAAGAACGCGTGCGGACCATGCTCGAGCGTGGTCTCGTCGACGAAGTCCGCGCGTTGCGCGACGCAGCGCTGTTGCTCGGGGAGGCCGCGACGGCGATCGGCTATCGCGAAGTCGTCGCGCGGCTCGAACGCCCGCCGATCGATTTGGCGGAGTTGCGAGCGGAGATCGAAACGCACACGCGGCAACTGGTGCGCAAGCAGGAGCGCTGGTTCAGACGTTTCCCGGAGATCGTCCGCATCGAACGCGGCCCACGCGACGACACCGCGAGCCTCGCTGGACGCGTCGAGGCGGCGTTCGGTTTGCCACCGACGCTCGCCGCGAGTGGGTGATCACTTCGGGTGGAGAGCCTTCTCGATCGCGCGCGCGATCTGCGCGAACAGCTCGAGGAGGTTCTGATCCTTCGACTCTTCCGCGGCCGCGGCGACGTCGATCCGGAGTTGCTCCATCGCTTCCGCTGAACCGCTCGCGAACGCGGCGTCGGCGTACATGCGCCACAAACCGCCGAGGTCGGGCCGTGCGCGGGCTTGTGCGGCCAGGCGAGCGGCGGCGGCGCGACCCTGCCCGAGTTCGAGCTGGGCGCGCGCGGCGAACACGTCGAGATCGAGCGCGACTCGGCTCGTCGCGAACGCGCCTTGATCGCGCAGCCGTGCGAGCGCGGCGTCGGCGGTACGCAGCGCGTGTTCGGCATCGCCACCGCGCATCACGATGTACGCGGCAACGAGCACGGATTCCGGGGTCGGAGCGGCCTCGTCGGAGCAACGCCGCGCGATCGTGACGAGATCGCGATCGCCACCGCCGCCGGCGAGCTCTTCGCAGGCGCCGAGGGCGACATCCGTCTCGACCTGGGCGGCTTCGCAGAACGCGGCGAGCGCGCGCGCGTCGAGTGGATCCATGCGCTGGCGGGCGATCGCTTCGAGCAGCAGACCCGCCACGCGGAACTCGCCCAGCTTCTGCGCGTCCGCGTACTCGACGAGCTGCAGTGACGACTCGAGGAGCGCGTGCGCGTCGGCGCCTCGCAACAACAGCAGGCAGCGCCCCCAACGAAGTTCAGGCACATTCGGATGGCGGGCGAGGGATTCGTCGATCAGTGCGACGGCACGCGCCGTCTCCCCCTGGTCCGCCAAGCGACCCGCGTTCGCGAGCACGGCGTCGGGCGAGCGAGGATCGACCAACAACGCCCGCTGCACATTGCGATCGAACGCGACTTGGTCGTTCAGGCGGCGCCGCACGTCGGCGAGGAGCAAGTGCCCGCGCGCATCGCCGGGATTGGCGGCGATCGCCCGCTCGAGGTGGACCGCGGCGACTTCGAGGCGGTTCGCCTTGATCTCTTCGCGCGCTGCGGCCAGCTGCTCTTGCTGTTCCCGCATCGAACCGAATGCGCCGCAGCCGACACCGCCGCTGGCGAACAGCGCGAGCACGAGGCCCGCACGAATTCGAGTTTGCCCGAGCGCTACGACCACGGCTTCCTCCGACCCTGAGGGGATCGACGTGCGTCGAGACATGACCCTGCCCAGGACGGGGAGGGCGGCATCACGAGGTCGACGCTCCATCTTTCAAACGCCAAGTCGCTGGAGCAGCGACGACACGCCGCGCCAGCGACCTGGGACTCGATCGAACTTCGTGGGCTCGACCTCAGTCGATGTAGGGATCGTCCCAGTCGTAGTTCATGAAGTGACGATCGAACGAGCGATACACGTGCTCCGCATCACGTCGCACGACCTGGTAGTAACCCTTCATGTGGTTACCCCACCAGTACACCGAATCGGTGTGGCAGCCGCCGAGCGGCAGAGAAACGAGAGCGAGCGCGAGAAGGGCTCGGACACGACGCGCCATGAACGCACTCCTTGAACCGGCTGAATGTAAGTCGATATCAGGTGCTGTCTAGAAGAGGGCGGGATCCTAGCAACGCGACATGTCGGGTCAAACGCAAAAAAGCCCGCCGACGCGATGACTTGGATTCAGGGTCACGCGTTGACTCGAAGCCGCTAGAACGCGCTCTCTCCGACCACGGGAGCACGCTGCTTGAGCTCCGTCCGCACGCTCGTCTACCCCGTCATGGCGCTCGCCATCCTCGCCGGCCTGATCGCGCTGAAACCGCGCCGGGCCTTCGAGGATGTGACCCAGCCGGACCTGCTCCCGCCAGCGCCTCCGCGGACCGACGCGAACGGCTTCGTCCATCCTTTGATCGTGCCGGAGCCGCCCGAGTCGGTGCTCCGGGTGCGGTTCCAAACGGACGAGGTCCGGCGGTTGTTCGATCGCATCGAGTGGGGGACGCAAGAGCTCTACCCGAGCGTCGACCGCGCGTTGGTCCGGCTGCCGCCGATCGAGCAACGCCGCTACGTCGAATTGGTGCGAGAGCGTTACGCCCTCGATCCAGTGCAAGCGGCGAAGCACCTGACTCGCTTGGGGTCCCTCGACGTTCCCGAGGCCGAGGAACTCGTGCTGCAGGCCGCGCTGGCGCCATCGGCGTACGTGCGGATGCAGGCGACGCGCGCGATGCTGATGATGGACACCGCGCGTGGCGCGAAGCGTCTCGAGCAATTGCTCGACGATCCGGATGAAACGGTCCGCCGCGAAGCGATCCGCTCCCTCAGCGAGATGCAGACCAAGGAAGCGTTGGAGGCCCTGCAGCACTACGCGGACAAGTCTCCCGACGACGGCATCCGTCACGTGCTGACCCGCATCGCCGAGACCGCCGAGGACCCGACCGCGATCCCTACGCTGCGCAAGTACGTCGACGAGCCGGGCGACATCGGCAAGATCGCGCTGAAAGGCCTGTCGCGTTTCGGCGATCTGTTGGCGCTGGAGCGGTTGCGCCAACTCATCGCCAGCCCCAATCCGAACGATCAGGCGATGGCGATCGCGTTCATGCAGGTCGCGCCGCGCGAACTGGTCGACCCGAACTGGATCGAGCCCTTGCTGATGAATCCGTTCGGCGACACGCGCCGCGATGCCGTCGAGCTGCTGGCGAAACTCGCGCTGTCGAAGACCGAAGCGTCGCGCGAGACGTTGACGCGGATGCTCGAGAAGGCCTCCGCCGACTCGGATGCGCGCGTGCATCAAGCCGCGCTGGTCGGGCTGTACGCACTCGGCCGCAAGGACATCGCCGAACCGTATTTGAAGGCCGTCGAAGCCGCCGACGGACTGAACCTCAGCAACGCGCTCGAGCTGACCACGCGCCTGTTCCGCGATCCGCGCGCGACGACGGCGATCCTGGCGCGCTGGCCGCACGAGTCCGACACCACGTCGAAAGCGCTGTTGCTGATCGGCCTTTCCAATGTCGAGGGCGAGATCGACGTCCAGCCGTTCCTCGATGCGATCGCGACTGCCGGCCCGGACGAACCACGCGACGCGGACGGTGTTCCATTGTCGTTCCGCGCGGCGCAGCTCCTCGACGCGCACGGCAAGGGACACGAGGATCGGCTGCTCCAGTTCATTCGGCAGCGGGCGCCACTGACGACGCAACTACGGGCGCTGGACGCGATCCGGGGAATCCCCGGTTCCGACTGCGTCGACGCATTGCTCGATCTGTTGGTCGACGACGGCGTCGCGCTGCCGGTCCGCCTGGCGATCGTCGACACGCTGCCGTTCCAAAGCAGTCCGGACACGTTCGAGCGACTGTTGGCGCGCACGCCGACCATCGAGGACCGCGACCTCGGTCAGCACATCTTGCGCGTCGCCGCCGGGCATCTCTGATCGACGGATGGCCTGCCGCGTGGAGCCGAGATCGGGCGGCCTCGTAACGGCTGGCTTCGTCAGTTCGCGGCGCCGAGGATCTCGCCGAGGTCCTTGAATTGAACCCATTCGCAGTCCTCGCCATCCTTCTGCGCGCGCATGATCTCCTGCAGCGGATGCGCACTCGGCGGATAGGGATCCGACGTTCCATCGAACAGGCCGGCGGGATTGCGCGATCCGACCAGCTTGCCGCGAGGCGAGACGAAGTAGGCCCACTCGCTGGTTTCGCCGTACTCGGCGGGCCACGCGAACGCTTGGTATTCGCGCGTCCCGAGCGGAGACGAGCGCGCGCGCGTGGGGGCGAAATCTCGACCCGAGTTGGTGTCGGGGTCGTCGAGCGCGACGGCCACGTAGTACGCATCGATCGTGAACAACTGGACGTCGTCGCGCGGATTGTCGGAGACGGGCTGGAGGCGCGACAGCACGGAGTCGGCAGGCGCCTTCGCGACGAGCTGCGCCAGCCATTCGTAACGCTGTTTTGCGAGGAACTGCTCGCGCTGCGCCGCGTGGATGGCTTCGAGGACGCCGAGCACGGTCGCCTCGCGCTGTGCGATGCGGCGACCGACGGTCTGCGGTTCGACGACCCGGACGGCGATGAACGCGAGCACGACGATCGCGATCAGCTCGACCAGCCGCGCCGACAAGAGATCGCGCCAATTGCGTTGCGTGCGTTCGACCATCGCGGGCATTTCAGCGCTGCCGATCGTCCTCGGCAAGCGCTCACGAGGGCGGCAGCAGGCGCACCAATGCCCGCGCGACGCAGAACGCGATCAAGATCGCGACGCCGAACGCGAACGCTCCGCTGGTGAACGCCACCGCGGCATCGAACGCGAACAACCCGGAAAGCCCGACGCCCACGCAACGCCGCAACATCCCGCCGTCGATCCGGCGCGTGTACAACAGCGGCCCCGCGGCGTTCCACCACCACGCGATCCCGGCGAATGCCACCATCAGTCCGATGAGCACGCCCCGACGCTCGGGAGCCGCCCCGAGCACGTCGAGCGCCAACGGAGTCGCGAACGCCGCGAGCGCCATCGCACCCGTGGTGCGTAAGACGTTGCTCTTCGCGAACGCGACGTCGCCGTCCTCCATGCGCGCGAACGCGGCGACGGCGCCGATGAAAAGGGCATATCCGCCCGCGGCCACGAAGGTCGACGTCGCGGCGCCGAGCGCGATCCCGCCCAACGCCAGGTCGAGCCCGCGGATGGCGCCAAGCAGCGCCACGCCGAACGCTCCGCCATGGCGCGGGAGGACGCTGTACGCGCCAATTCCGACGAGCATCGCCGACACGCACGCCAGGGACGGTAACGAGACCAAGGCCGCGGCCACGAGCGCGACGACGGCCGCGAGCGAGGCTTGGAGTCGTGCGGCGCGGAGCGAAACACGCCCGGAGGGCAAGGGCCGGTGCGGGCTGTGGACGGCGTCCTTCGCACGATCGACGACGTCGTTCGCCGTCATGCCGAACACGAAACAGCCGACGCCAGCGATCGCGGCGGCGGTGATCGCGGTCGGATCGAGGGTGCGTCCACACGCCTGCGCCGTTGCCGCGCCCGCGAGCACGTCCGCGACGGGCGACAGCGCGAGCGACGCGCGCGCGAGTTGGAGATGCGCACGCAGTCGGCTCATGCGGTCACGACAGCAGGCGCTGGATGTCGTTGTAGGTCACGTACACGAGCAGCGAGAGCACGAACACGAGGCCCACGACCTGCGTGTACCCCATGATCCGATCGTTGACCGGCGAGCCCTTGATCTTCTCGATGCCGAGGAACAGCAGCTGCGCGCCATCGAACAACGGAATCGGGAGGATGTTGATGAACGCGAGGTGCACCGACAACAGCGCCAGGAAATAGAACAGCGTGCTGACGCCGCGCTTTGCGTAGTGGTACGAGACCGCGCTGATCGCCACGATGCCGCCGAGGTTCTTCTCGGTCGAGACCTCGCGGGCGACCATCTTGCGCAGCGTGAGATAGAACTGCCGCGCCATGTTCTTCGCCGCATGCAACCCAGCGACGAATGCCGGACCGGGAGCGAAGCGCCGTTCGACGTAGGAGCGCTCGAGTTCGAGTCCGAATTCCCGGTACGGCTCGCGGCGCGGCGAGATCGAGACCGTACGCGGAGCGCCGTCGGCGGCGACGACGTCGACGCGCACGGCCGCTCCTTCCGAACCTTGCATCGCGTCGAGCAAGTCCGACCAGCGCTTGATCGGGCGCCCTCCGATCGAGACCACGCGATCGGAGTCGGTCAGTCCGGCCTGTGCCGCCGCCGAGCCCGCCGTCACACGAATCGGGATCCCGCCTTCGACGGATGCGGTGGCGAGACCGACTGCGACGTCCGCCGTGAGCGCACTGGCGTACTCACCGACCATCGGCACGTCGAACGCCACGCCGTCGCGCACGACGCGCACGACGCGATTGCCTCGATCCGGAAGTTCGAGCAGATCGGAGTCCGATCGGATCGGCGCGCCATCCACTGCCTCGATCACGTCGTCGACCGCGAGCGGAGCATCGGCCCGCGCGAACGGTCCGCGCACGGCGATCACCGCGTTCGCATGCGCCATCAGCCCGAGCAAGTAACGCTCGCCCTCGGTCGCCCTCGGCACGACGGTCGCCGCAATGGTGACGCCGGCGCGCTCGACTTCGAGCGCGATCCCGGTCTCGTCGACGCCTTCGAGCCGACGCTGCGCATCCGCGCTGGCCGGCAACCCGTCGATCGTCAGCAGTCGATCGCCATCCCGCAGTCCCGCCTTCGCGGCTGGACCGTCGGGTTCGACGCGAATGCGGTAGTTCGTGGGTTGTGCCGCCTGCATCGACGGATGGCCGTACGCGTCGTTGTATTCCGGCACGACCGGCACGTCGAGTTGCTGGCCGTCGCGCTCGATGCGCAGAACGGTGCGCTTCGGGTCGCCGAGCGCGACTTCCAGCGCGAGGTCCTCGAAGCTCAGCACGTCGTGGCCATTGACGCTGCGGACGAGATCGCCTTCGGCGAGTCCGGCTTTCCACGCCGGACCGCCGGGTGTCACACCGCCGAGCCGCGGCTCGAGCATCGGCACGCCGGCGGAGAACACGATCGGGAACGCGATGAGTCCGAAGATCACGTTCATGATCACGCCGCCGGAGAAGATCAACGCGCGCTCGCCGACACTGCGCGACAGCAGCTCTTCGGGATGGCCGGTGCATTCCCCAGGGACGTCGCCGGCCATCTTCACGTAGCCGCCGACCGGTACCGCGGAGAAGCGGTAGTCGGTCCCGTTGCGCACGAAGCCGAACAAGCGCGGACCGAAGCCGAGCGAGAAGACCTCGACGTGGACGCCGACGACGCGTGCGCACAGGAAGTGGCCGAGTTCGTGCACGAAGACGACGAGTCCGATGCCGAACGCGACCAGCAGCGAGTTGCCGATGGCGTCGAACGAGATCGCGAGACTCAGCAGATCGACAGACATCGGCGAGTCTCCTCCCTGGCCCACGCGTCGGCAGCCAGGATCTGATCGAGCGTCGGATGGGCCACGTTCGTCAAGCGCTCGAGCACAGCGCCCGCCGCGGCTGGAATGCGATCGAACGACGTCTTGCGCGCCAAGAAGGCCTCGACCG
>JBPOIU010000053.1:0-57706 GCA_052034255.1 Planctomycetota bacterium
GCCGCGATGCGAAAGCTCCTGCACGCGATCTACAGCGTCGCCACGAACCGGCGGCCCTTCGTCCCCATCCTCCCAAGCCCGGCGACCGCACCATGAGCAAACGATTGACGACGAAGACGGGATCTCAGCGGTGGACACGCAAGAATGGGCGGGTCGGCCGGCGGGGTGTCGCCCGCGACCGCGCCGGAGCCTCGCCGGCGAGGCTTGATTGGGTTGGCCCTCGGGATGGTCCGATGCGCATGTGGTCCAAGTTCCGGCGACCGGAAGCGGTGCTCCAGACGTCCGGGCTGACGCCGGTCGTGGCGTGTTGGGCAATCTGGGCATTCTGGGCAATCTGGGCGGGTGGAGCGTCGGCCACGGCATCGCCGCAGGACGAAGTCGCGCCCGCGCCGCCTTCGGCATCCTTCGACCCGTCGACCACACTCAAAGGGGAAGGATGGCTCGCGCTCACCACGGTCGACGTCGACACCGGACGCCTTTCCGTCTTCGACGAAAAACGGCGTCTGGTCGCACGCATTCCGATCGGAGTGGCGCTGCGCCCGCAATGGCCACCACGGACGTACGCGCCGGCCGGCTCGGACAGCGTGCTCCTCATGCATGCGGAGCCGCAAGCAGGGGACCCGGCAGCCCTCGAGAACGTGGTCGCCCTCCTGACCGAACCCGAGGACACGGCGCGCGCGAGCGTTTCGGTCCGCGCCGGTCGCTACGGCCCCGTGCTCGCGTGGTCGCTGCCGAAAGAACTGCTCGACGGGTTGAGCCATGCCGTGACGATCTCGGGTGACGGCGCCGCTGTGCAATTCGGCGTGGACTCCACAGGGCGTGCCCTGCGCGTCGGCGGCAAGGCCGCGCCATCCGGCCTGGCGCTGCGCGGAGCCGCGCGACTGCAGTTCCGCGTGCGCGACGCGCTGAAGGCGGTGCTCGGTGGCGACGATCTGCCGGCGGCGGGATTTCGACTGACCGGACGGATCGCGCTCGAGGACGCAACCGATTCGGACGAGGCCGTGGACGTGTCCCTGAGCGCCGATGGCCGCCAACTGCGTCCGGTCCAGGTGCTGCGCGGCGCGATGCGCACGTTCGACGTCGACATCCCCGTGCCGCCGACGGAGGACCTCGTGTTGTCCGTGAAGCCGCATGCGACGGGTTCCGGCGCCCTCACGACCGTTCTCGCGCTGCGGCTCGACGCGGGCGAAGGCCTGGCCGTCGATCTGCTCGACGTCGTGCGGTCGGCGCGCTCCGGCGTCGATCTTTGCGTCGACGCGGCGGGCGGAATCGAATGGGATGCGGCCTACGGCCGGAGTTCGACGGCGCTGGAGCCCGCGGGAACTGGCGCCGCGCGCGTCGGGCTCGATCCGACGGGGGTCGTCACGTTCCTGCCGCAACTGCTCGTGCGCGAAGCCGACGACGGTCGCTGCGTCGGCGTCGGCTTGACGCTGCTGCCGGACGCGAACACCGTGGCGCTCGATGGCGACCGCGTCGCGGTCGCGCTGCCGACGCGCCTACTCGCCACGCGCGGCGGCGGGCCGGGCGCGCTGACGCTGTCGCTGGCCGTCATCGTCGCCGCGGACCGAACGCAACTCCTCGAACGCTATCGCGACGTCATCGTCGAACACGGCACGTCGCCGGTCGTGCGCGATCTCGGCAATCTGCCGCTGCCGGTGTGGTGGCGCGACCCCTGCATCGTCGTGGATCCGCGCACGACGCCACGGTTTCACGACGTCGCGCTCGAGCGAGCGTTGGACGACGCGCGCGCGAAGCTCGGTCTCGGCGGCTCGACGCTGGTGGTCGACGGGCCTTGGTACGTCGCGCCGGGCGAGCCCACGCCGACCGATGCATTCACGCGACTCGCGGCGATCACCGCACAGGCGCGCTTGCGCGGAGATCACGTCGTGCTCGCTTGGGACGCGTTTCGCGTCGCTCCCGACTCGTTCGGCGACGTCGCACGCGTGGCCGAACAAGGCCTCCTGGATACGACGTCGCTCAGTCGCACGCAGGACTACGTGCGCGAGATCACGCGGCGCACGCTGTCCCGCGAGCTGGATGCGATCGCGGCCGATGGTCTGCTGCTGCGCGGTCTGGACGCCGTGCGCGATCCGCAGCAATCGCACGCGGTCCACAATCCGGCCGCCGGTGTGGGTGTGCGCGAGATCCGCCGCTTGCTCGAGATCGTGGCGGTCGAGGCGAACCGCGCCCAGCGTGGCTCATGGGTCGGCGCGGCCGTCGGCGCCCCGGAGTGCATCGAATCGCTCGGCATGACGTGGATCAACCGCGCGCGCTGCAGTGACGCGGACGCCGAACTCGCCGTGCTGCGACTGGCAGCGGTGCAGCCCGACCTCCCGTGCGTGATCGGCCCGCGCGCGGGCGCGCTGGCCGCCGATTTCGACGCCGAGCTGCGCTTCCTCGCGCGCTCCGTCGTCCTCGGCACGCCCGCGCTCGACGCGGCCGACGTAAGTGGACTCGACGCGACACAGGCGGGTGTGCTCGGCGCCGTGCTGCGCCTGGCCGCGCAGCGGCCCTTCGGCACGCCATCGCGCGCGCGCGATGGCACGTTGATGTCCGCGTTCGATGGTCGCGTGTTCGCGCGGACGCTGTCGTCCGACGCCGGGGTGGTCGTCCATCCGGATGCGGAGACCGCGGTGTTGGCCGTCCTGCGCGACGGCGAAGTCACCGTGCCGTTCCGCGTCGTTTCCTGCGAGCCGCCGCTCGAGTTCACGAACGCCGACGATGGGGCGACACTGGCAGCGGCTCGTGCGGGGGTGGACTACCGACTGCGGATCGAGCGCGCGTCGAGGTAGCGCACGCGCCGCTCGGTCAGCGACGAGATCACGTGGTACGCCATCTCGCGGGCCTCGGGCGCCGCGTCGTACAGCGCGACGTCGCGCAAGACGGGGAGCGAACCCACCGCACCGAGTCGATCGAGCGCGTCGAGCACCGCGATCCGAACGTCGGGGGAGGGATCCCGCAGCAAGCTCTCGAGCGCCGCGAGGGCATCGGCATCGCCGCGCCGAGCCACCGCGTGCAGCGTCTGCAGCGTCCGCGCCTCGTCGAGCGAACGCAGTTCGCCGCGCGCCCGCTGCCGCATCAACTCGATCAGACCCTGATCGATGCCGTCGTCGGCTGGACAGGTCGCCGCCGCTTCGAGCTGCGCGATGGGGGCTTGCGGCGAGCCGGATCGGACCGCCTGCAGGTCGCAGCAGGAGGTCCACGCGCACGCGATCGTCGCGAAGGCAGCGAACGAAGTCATCGACGGGAATCGCATGGGCCGGGATGATAGGGAGCGGTTCCCGGTTCGGCATCCGCCATCTCTCCAGGGTCAGGAGTGGTTCGCATGGAGTCTCCGCGCGCGTTCGAGCTCGAGCATCGTTACGGTCCGCGCGTGCATGTGCTCGGCGACCCGTGGATCTGCCAAGTCCTGACGCGCATCTGCGCCGCGCACACCAAGCCACCGCTGCTGTTCCGCCTGGTCGAGAGCGTGTACTCCGCGCTGCTGCACCGCGTCGCCGCGTACGAGTTCCCCGCCGCGCCGATCGCGGCCGACACGCGCATGAAGCAGCACACGCAGGCCGGGACGTGGAAAGGCACCGCGATCGATCCGCGACTGCGCGTCGTGGTCGCGAACGTGCTGCGCGGCGGCAATCAGGCGTCGCTCGCCTGCTTCGAACAACTGACGGCGGCGCTCGATCCGGACTCGGTGCGGCTCGACTACCTCTATTTCGCGCGCCGGACCGACGCGAGTGGTCACGTCAGCGGCGTCGATTCCGCGGGCTCGAAGCTTGGCGGGTCGATCGAGGGCGCGGTGGTCCTGATCCCCGACCCGATGGGTGCGACGGGTTCCACGGTGCTCGAGGTGATGCGCGCGTATCGGCGCGCCGGGCTCGGCGAGCCCCGCGCGATCATCGCGATGCACCTGATCGTCACCCCGGAATACGTGCGCCAAGTCCT
Source organism: Planctomycetota bacterium (assembly GCA_052034255.1). Taxonomy (GTDB): domain Bacteria; phylum Planctomycetota; class B15-G4; order B15-G4; family JADJEK01; genus JADJEK01. The sequence goes on from JBPOIU010000053.1 coordinate 3,940, forward strand.
GACCGGCGACGACCGGGTGCGCGTCTACGCCGGTCGCGTCGATCGCGGCCTGTCCCCGGACGACGTGCTGGCCACCGTGCCCGGGACGCATCTCGAACGCGAACGTGGCCTCGACGATCACGACTACATCGTGCCGGGCGCCGGCGGGCTGGGCGAAGTGCTGAACAACGCGTTCGTCTGACCCGTTCGCTGGTAGGCTCTCACCCCCCGTGATCCCGACGACCTCGCTCCGTTCGTTGCGCATCGCCACGCTTCGCATTCGCGCACATGCTCGCGATGCCCTGCGGCTGCCGCGCTTTGCCGGCAGCACGCTGCGCGGCGCGTTCGGTCACGCGTTGTTCGACGTGGCGTGCGTGACGGGGACGCGCGATTGCGAACCGTGTGCGTTGCGCGAGCGATGCGTCGTGCCCTACGTGTTCGATACGCCGCAGGACGCCGACGACTCGCGAGCGCACGGCGCGCCGTTCGCCCCGCACCCGTTCGCGTTCGACGTCGCGTTCGGTCGCACCCGCGTGCGCGCGGGCTCGCCGTTCACGTTCGGCTTGACGCTGTTCGGGCGCGCGACGGACGTGGCGCCGACGTTCATCGAAGCGCTCGCCCGCGTCGGGGAACGCGGTCTGACCGGCGATCGCGCGACGTTCACCGTCAGCGGCGTCGACGCGCGCACGCGCGAGGGCTTCGTCGAAGTCGCGCGCGGCGCACCGCTCGTGCTCGATCGCGCGGCAATGCGCGCCGCGATCACGCACCTCGAGCCCGAGGCGCGGCAAACCACGCGACTCGGCGTCACGCTGCGCACTCCGCTGCGCCTCGCGAGCGACGGGCGACTGGCCGCGATCGACTCGTTCCACGCGTTGATGCGCGCGACCGCGCGACGGGCGAAGGCACTGCTGTCCGTTCACGAAGGCGTCGACGCTTCGTTCGACGACGCGCTCGAAGCGGCGCGTTCGGTGCGCACGGTCGTGCGCAATTTGCGCCGCGTTCACGCGCAGCGTTGGTCGGAGCGACAAGGGCGCCGCATGCACCTCGATGGTTGGCTCGGTCGGCTCGAGTTCGAAGGCGACATCGGCCCGTGCGCGGAGCTCATCGCGTTCGCAGCGAGCGCTGGCGTCGGCAAGAGCACGGCGTTCGGCTTCGGCCGCATGACCTTCCACTGGGGTGATCGATGAGCCCGCGCATCGTGCAAGTGCGGCTCGCGACCGCCGACGCGTCGAGCGCGGCCGTACGAGCGGTCGCGGCGACCGAGTGGCGGCGAGCCCTCGAGCTGCGCGTCGCGACGTCGTGCACCTGGAGCGCCGCGTGCGCGCGTGCTCTCGGTGTGGAAGCGAGCACCGCGCTGCAAGATCTGGGCGATCGCACGGTGTTCGCGGTCGAGCACGCCGCGCCGGAGCGGATCACCGCGATGATCGCGGCGCTCGAGCGCGATGCGCTCGCGCTCGCGAAGGGCCGCGTCGTGCCCGTCGTCGCGGTCATCGACGGCGAACCGTCGGCCGATGCGCACGCGATGGTCACCGCGCTGGAAGCCGCGGATCGCCGCGCGGCGCGTTCCCCGTTCTCGACGCTGTTGCGTGACCCCGCCGCGTTCGGCCCGCTGCAAGACGACGACGCGAGCGACGCGCCGCACGACGACGGGGCCGCCGCACGCGCCGTCCCGCTCGCGAGCGTCGCGATCGCGCTCGATCCACTGCGGCCGGCGCCTGTCGGCGAACACGGCGCGTGTTCGTTCCTGACTTGGTCGCTACTGCAGCAGACGGGCCACGATCTTCTCGACGGCATCGCGACCCAGCACGCCGCCGCGTTCGCGCCGCGCCGTGCGTTGGTCTGCGGCGAGCGCGCGGTCTTCGACGTCGATCTGCGGCACGCGTTGGCCTTTGCCGATGCCGTCGCCCGCGACGCTTCCGAGCACTGGCGCACCTCGATCTCGATCGCGATCGCGTTCGCGCGGGACGAGCGCGGGTCGGACTCGGCGGCGCAGCGCGCCTGGAATGCGTTGTCCGAAGCGACGGCGCGCGGCGATCGGAGCAGTCTGATCGTCGACGACGTGCGATTGGACCTCGCCACGATCGGGCGACAACGCGAGTGGGCGACGGGGCTCGAAGCGCTCGCGCGGCGCGCGCCGGGACCGATGCGCGAACTCGCGCTGGCCGCGGCGCGCCTCGCCCGCAATCGCGCGACGCTCGACATCGGCGAACTCTCGCGCTTGCGCGGTGCGATCCACGCGGTCGCTGCGCGCGCCGGCGTCAATGCGCGGCGCACGCGCGGCCAAACCAGCTCCGATCCCGCGATCGCCGCACTGTCCGCGCTGATCGCCGAATCCGCGCGCGGATTCGAGTCGGGCGAGGCCGTCCTGCCCCTGTCCTATGCTGTCTGGATGTCGTCGATGCCTGCGACGGAGACCACGTGATGAACTCCAATGAGACCCCGGAACACGATGCCGCGCCGAGCCACGGCGATGCGCAAGCGTCGGCGCCGGTTCCGCCGGCTCCACCGGCGAACGGCACGGATGGCGCAAGCGCGGATGGCGCGAGCGCGGATGGTGCTCCGGCCGCGGAGAACGCGGGCGAGACCCAGGGCGGCGGCACGGAAGGCGGTCGGCGTAAGAAGCGGCGGCGCGGGCGCGGTCGAGGCGGCGAGGGTGCCGCGCCGCACGCGGGCGGACCGTCGAACGCGGCGCATGGCGGCGGGCAGCCTCACGGCGGCCATCACGCCGGCAGCCCGGGGCGCGAAGCTCCGCAGGGCCGCAGCTACGTCGAGGATCGGCTGGACAAGGACGCGGAACAACTGGCGCGCGATGCGCGCTCGGTGCCGTTCTCGCGACTTCGACCGCTCGGCATCCTCGCGCAAGAAGTGCGTCGCATGGTCGCCACCGGCGATGCGCGCGACGCGCGTGAGGCGCGTCGAGCGCTCGTGCTGTTGAAATCACGCGTCGCGTATCTCGCCGGCCGCGAATCCGGCAAGGAACGGTCCGCGCTCGTCAAAGTGCGTGAGTTCGTGTTCCGCGGTGTCGACCACGTCACACGCAACCAGGACGCGCCCGATCCGCAGCAGCTGCGCAACTTCCTCGACGGCATCGAAGCGCTGGTCGGATACCACCGCTTCCACGCCGACGACCGTCGCCGCGATTGATCTTCGAGCCCTCGGAGTTCCCATGACCTCGTCCTCGCTTTCGTTCCGCGGTCACGTCGTCGTCGGCGGCGTCCTCGAGTGCGTCACCGGTCTGCATGTCGGCGGCAATCGCGATTCGCTGGTGATCGGCGGACTCGATCTGCCCGTCGCGCGCGATCCCGCGACGCGCTTGCCGGTGATTCCGGGCTCGAGCTTGAAGGGTCGCCTGCGCTCGCTGCTCGAGCTGTTGCGCGGCGGGCCGCGTGACGGGGAGCCGTTCGATCCGGTTGCGCTGCTGTTCGGCGGCCGCGGCAAGGAAACGAACGCCGGCCCCACGCGCTTGGTCGTGCGCGATGCGTTGCCGCTCGACCCGCACACGAAGGCGCGGCGCCCCGACGAGAACACCGTCAATTGGTGGCGCCTGCTCGAGACCGACGGCCTCGGCACCGAAGTGAAGGCGGAGACCGCGATCAACCGCATCACCGCCGCCGCCGAGCCGCGCCAGATCGAGCGCGTCGTCGCCGGCTCGCGGTTCACGATCGAGTTCGTGCTCAGCGTGTTCGACCGCTTCGAACAGGAAGAGCGCCTGTTGAAGGATCTGTTCGTCGCGCTGGCGTTGCTCGAGGACAGCTACCTCGGCGGCCACGGCACGCGCGGATACGGACGCGTGCGCGTCCATCTGCACGAACGTCCGGCGGTCGTGTCGCGTCAGGACTACGAGCGCGGGCGCAAGCGCGCCGAGCCGTCGGGTGAGCTGAAGACGATCGATCAGATCGACGCCGACGCGCTGGTGCAGAGCATCCGCGATCGCCTCGCCGAGGGCGCCGCGTGAAGCAATTCGTCCTCCACTCGCGCTCGAGCGGTTTCGTCGCGCCGCGCTCCGACACGTTGCTCGGGCTCATCGCCTGGGGCGTGCGGGTCGTGTTCGGTCGCGATTCCGTCGAGCGCTTCCTCGGGGATCCGCCGTACGTCACGTCGGCATTCCCGTGGTTGGAGGAGGCCGGGCGGCGCGTGCATTTCTTCCCCGAGCCCGTCACCGGCGCGCGGCGCGACCACGATGTCGCGCGTGCGCGCTGGCTCGCCGAAGACGATTTCCTCGCGTTCGTCGCCGGGCAGGGCGCGGCCCAGGATGGTCGCGGCGCGGGCCGGTCGCTGCCCGAATGCGTCGGCGCGTTCTTCTTCGCCGACGGCAACAACGAGCACTACGTCGAGCCCGCGCTGCAATGGCTCGAACGCGCGGGCATGGGTTCGGCGGGTTCGCGCGGCGGGCGGGCGTTTTCCGTCGAAGTGAAGACTCCCGAGTTCCTGCGTCGCGCACGCGCCGGTGAAACCGGAGTGCTGCTGTCGCTCGCGCTGCCGTCGGACGCGGAACGCGAAGCGCTCGCCACCGCCCTCGAGCGCGGTGATGCGCGCGTCGCCTATGGAGTGGCGCGCCGCCAGGGCTTCGCGTCGTCACGGCCCATCGGCACGTCGAGTTCCCGCAAGCGCGCGGTGTTGGCGTTGTGCGAAGGCTCCGTCGTCCCGCTGGCCACGACCGACGCGTACGGGAGTTCGCCGACCGTTGCAACGCTCGCCGACGAGCGTGGTCCGTTCGACGTGCGCTACTGCGGGCGCGGCTTCGTCGTGCCGCTGTTGATGGCGGGAGGTGGCGCGTGAGATTCACGCTGCGCGCCGAATCGCCGATCCACGTCGGTTCCGGCGAGACGCATGCCTGGCTCGATTGGTTCGCCGCCGATGGCTTCGTGCACATCGTCGATTGGAGCCGCCTGCTCGACGCCGTACTCGAGACGCGCGCCGACGCCGCCGAATCGCTCGCCGCGTTCACCGATCGGGCGAACACCGAACTCGAAGCGCAAAAGGACCACGTGGCCAATGCGCGCGGCCGCGAGCGCGACGAACTCCTGCGCGGCCTGCGCGATCGCTTCTCCGTCCTGCGTTGGTTGAAGGACGAGCTGAAGAACGACGCGCTGCACGATGCGGTGCGCTCCGGCGCCTACGACCGCAGGCGCGCCGCGTTCATCGGGGGGCGGTTCGACCGCCGGCTCGAGATCCGTGGGCACGCGGTCGACGTCGGCGGCGCGCCGACGATTCCCGGCACCACGCTGAAAGGCCAGTTGCGTTCCGCACTGGCCCACGCCGTCTTGCTGCGCGGCGATCCCGAACTCGCGAAGGTCGTGCTCGAAGGCGCGGACGATCTCGATGGTTGGGACCGCACGCTCGCGCGTGCGACGCCCGGCCGCGCCCGGTTCCGCTTCGGCGAGGAGATCGAGGCCGCCGCGTTCCGCGTCCCGAATCACCGCGGACCGCATCGGCGGTTGGCCGATCGCCGCTTCGACGTGTTGCGTTTTCTCCGCGTGTCCGACGCGCTGAAGGTGAACGCGACGCTCGAGGTCGTGCGCGTCTCCCCGTTCAACCTCGCGCGCGGCGGGGACGGCCACATCACTCCGTTGCTGCCGACCGTCGTCGAAGCCCTCGTGCCGGGATCCGAGTTCGAATTCGACGTCCAGGTGGACGCGCGGCAATTGAAGCGGCTCGCGGCGGCGCCGGAATCGGGGCATCCGATGCTCGGCGCCCCGTTGTGGAGCGTGCTCGATCGGCTGTTCGGATTGGTGCGGGACGACGCGCGCATGCTCGACGAGCCGACCATCGAACGCCGCGTCCTCGGCGCCATCGAGGCGAGTCTCGCGGCGCGCTTCCAAGCGATCGCGGCGCGCGAGAAGGCGTGGCTCGACCGCATGGGCGCGCCGAAAGACGCAGTCCAGCGCGCGTTCGTCGAGCGGTTGGCAGGTGACGTCGAACGCTTCCCGTTGCGCATCGGCATCGGCGCTGGCTTGCACGGAACGACCGCGCTGCTGGCGCTGGAGCGTTCTCCGGCGCTCGCGGAACCCCTCGCGCGGGCGTTGGCGCGCGCCGGACTCGGCCTGACTCCGCAACAGCGCCGCGAACGCGCCGAACGCGAGAAGCTCGCGATGGATCGCGCGCGTCAAGAGAGCGGCAAGGCTGGCAAACCCGGCAAGGGCTCACCTCCGGTGCGCGACGAGTTGAAACGTGAGACCCGCGACCCGAAGACGGTTCCCGTGGCGCGACGTTTCACGATGGAAGCAGGCTCGCCGGGCGAGTGGCTCGGCTTCGCTTCGATCGCGCGCGGTTCCATCGCGCCGGACGCGAAGCCGCCCGAGGTCGCACAACGTGCTCCACGTCCGCCCCGTGACGACGATCGCGGTCCCCGCGACGATCGTGGCCCGCGCCGCGATGGCCCTCGTCCACCTCGTGGACCCTCGGGCGACCGCGGCCCACGTCCGCCGAAGCCGCCGCGCGAACGCCGCCCGGAGCTCCCGGATCGCCCGGCGACCGGCGACGAGCTCCGCAAACTGATGGAGAGGTTCGGCCCGCGTCGAACCTGAAACACTCGGCGCAACGTTGTCGGCGTAGTGCGGGTTTTTTCGCAGACGTCGAGATCCACCCTGTCCCGCCCGCGCTACTCGTGCGCCCCGGTCGTGAAGAACCGTGGGCAACGTGTACGTGAAACGCGTTTGGGTCGACTTCCGCGGGGGGCCGAGAGGGGCTCGCAGCGGCGGTGGGGGTAGGAAACGTCGTGACGGAAGCCGAGGCGAACATGGTCGAGATGCGTCTGCGCGCGGCAATCGATGCATCCCAATCCGGGCTGCTGATGATCGATGCCGGGGGGCGCGTGGTGCTGGTGAATCGCGAGGTCGAGCGCCTGTTCGGGTATTCCCGCGAGGAACTGCTCGGCAAGCCCGTGGAACTCCTGCTGCCCGAGGCGCAGCGCGAATTGCACGTCGTCGATCGCGCAGCATTCTGCGCCAATCCACGCATGCGCTCGATGGGAATGGGGCGCGATCTCCGGGGGCGCCGCAAGGACGGACTCGAGGTGCCGGTCGAAATCGGGTTGTCGCCGGTCGTCACCGCCGAGGGCCTGTTCGTCGTCGCGTCGATCGTCGACGTCGCGCCGCGCCAGCTGGCGGAAGCCGAGCGCGCGCGCCTCGAAGACCAATTGCGTCATCTGCAGAAGATGGAAGCCATCGGGACCCTGGCCGGTGGCATCGCGCACGACTTCAACAACATCCTGAGCGCGATCGTCGGCTACGCCGAGTTCGTGCGCGACGAGCTGCCCGCGGGTTCGGGGCCGCGCAACGACCTCGAAGTGCTGTTGCACGCGGCCGAGCGCGGCCGCCAGTTGGTGAAGCGCATCCTCACGTTCAGCCGCCGTCAGGAAACGGTGCGCATGCCGGTCGATCTCGGACTCGTGATCCGCGACGCGACGACCCTGCTGCGCGCGACGCTGCCGCCGTCGATCCAGATGCGGTTGCAGTCCGCGGCGAGCGCGCCGCGCGTCCTGGCCGATCCGACGTCGCTGCATCAAGTCGTCATGAATCTCGCGACCAACGCCGCGCATGCGATGGTCGACGGTGGCACGCTCGACATCACGATCGAACCGTTCTACGTCCGCGACAGCTTCGCGCGCGCGCGGCCGCAGTTGCGCGAAGGCCCGTACGGCCTCCTGACCGTGCGGGACACCGGGCACGGGATGGACAAGGCGATCGTGGATCGCGCGTTCGAGCCGTTCTTCACGACGAAGGACCCGGGATCGGGGACCGGCCTCGGCCTGTCGACGGTGCTCGCGATCATGCGCGATCACGACGGCATGGTCGAACTGGAGAGCGAAGTCGGCAAGGGCACGACGGTCACGTGCTACTTCCCCTGCGTCGAAGCGTCGCCGACCGAGGAGATCGAGGCCGCCGCCCGTCTGCCGCGCGGCAACGGTGAGCGCGTGCTGTTGGTCGACGACGAAGCCGACCTTGCGCGCCTCGGCGGCCGGAGGCTGTCGATGCTCGGGTACCAACCGCGCTGCGTCGACGATCCGCTCGAAGCCGTGCGCATGTTCGAATCGGATCCGAGCGCGTTCGATCTCGTCGTGACCGACTACCTGATGCCGAAGTTGACCGGCCTCGATCTGTGCCGACGGATCCTCGCGCTCCGACCCGACCTGCCGATCCTGATGACGTCCGGATGCATCGATCAGATCTCGGCCGAAGAACTCCATCGCATCGGCAACATCCGCATCCTCGGTAAGCCCGTGACGCAAGCGGTGCTCGCGGACACGCTGCGGATGATGCTCGACGCGCGACCGGGGTCGTAGCGCGCTGCGTCGCGTGGCCTTGGAGGCTGTGAATCAACCCCTCGCTTCGAGGAGTTGATCCAGATGCATGCGGCGACTGCCGTCGCCGAGCAACACCTGGTGAAGCCGAATACGTGAGTCAATCGGATTGGTGCACGTTCTCGTGGCGCGCGAGCGCCTCGGCGCTCGCGGCGAACACGCGATCGACGTCGACGCGCACCATGCATCGGTGATCGATCGGGCATTCGCGCAGCAGGCACGGCGAGCACTCGACGGGCTCGCGGATGATCCGGTGGTGCTCGCCGTACGGCGCGGTCGTGACCGGATCGGTCGAGCCGAACACGGCCACGATCGTCGATCCGACGGCTTGGGCGACGTGCATCGCGCCGGTGTCATTCGTGACGACGAGCCGCGATGCCGCGAGCACCGCCCCGAGCTCGAGGATCGACGTCTTGCCGGCGAGATCGAGGATCGGCTCGTCCGTCGCACCCGCGCGGATCTCATGCGCGATGCGATCGCAGACCGACCGATCCCCAGGCCCCCCGACGAACACGATCGAGGCACCGAACTCCGCCCGGAGTCGGCGACCGAGCGCGGCATACCGATCTTCCGGCCATTGCTTCGCCGTCCCGTAATTCGCGCCGGGGTTGAACACCACCAGCGGACCGGTCGCCTTCGCGAGCGGTTCGAGCATCGCCGCCGCGGAGACGCGCGCCCGTTCGGGCACGTCGAAGTGCGGGGTCTCGGGGTCGGGGACGTCGCACAGAGGCGCCAGTAAGTGTTGGTAGTAGTGGACGCGATGCGTGCGCAGAAGCGCCGGATCACGCGGAACGGCGTCGGTCAGCAGGAAGCGCCGCGCGCGCGTCGCGTAGCCGATGCGCCGCGGGGCCCCCGAGAGCATCGCGGTCCACGCCGCACCGAGGGAGCGTGGCAACACAAGCGCGGTGTCCGCTGCGAACTTCCCGAGCCGGCCCACGAGGTCCGCGTACGGCAGGAAGCGGCCGGCGCCCTTGGGGCGGTCGTAGACCATGATCTCGTCGAACACCGGCAGCGCGTCGTAGACGCCCGCGACCGCGCGGCGCGCGACGACGCCGAGATGCGCGTCCGGGAAGCGTCTGCGCAGAGCGCGATACGTCGGGATCGCCATCACGACGTCGCCGAGCCACGAGGGTCCGAACACGAGCAACCGTTGCGTCATGGCGGCGGATGATAGGAACGGTCTCTCGCCGACGACCCCGCGAATACGACGGGCTGCTAACGTGTCGGCCCTCGCCGCCACATCGGGAGTTCTTCGCATGCGCCCTCTTGCGCTGAGTTGCGCCGCATCGCTCGTCGGCCTGCTGTCGTCGTTCGCCACTGCCGACGATCCGCCGAAGTGGGACGTGAACGCGCCGCCGGGCCCGACCGACGACGCGACGATCGACGTCCGCGAAGGTACGTGGATGTGCCTCGACGTCGCGCCGGACGGCAAGTCGCTGGTGTTCGACTTGCTCGGGGACCTCTACGAGTTGCCGATCGAAGGCGGCGAAGCCAAGGAACTGACGTCGGGGATGGCGTGGGACATGCAGCCGCGCATTTCGCCCGACGGCACGCAGATCGCGTTCACGAGCGATCGCGCGGGCGGCGACAACCTTTGGGTCATGGGACGCGACGGCTCGTCGCCGCGGCAGATTTCGAAGGAGTCGTTCCGTCTGGTCTCGAGTCCTTGCTGGTCGGCGGACGGTCGCGCGATCGTCGGTCGCAAGCACTTCACCGCGCATCGCTCGCTCGGTGCGGGCGAGATGTGGCTCTACCACCTCGCGGGCGGTGACGGTCTGCAGCTCACGAATCGCCCGACGGAGGAAAAGGACGTCGGCGAATGCGTGTTCGCGCCCGACGGCGCGGCGCTGTGGTACTCGCTCGACGCGACTCCCGGCGGCTCGTTCCAATACAACAAGGACAGCAACGCGGGGATCTACGCGATCCAGCGCCTCGAGTTCGCGAAGGGCGAGACCAAGACGATCGTGTCGGGTCCTGGCGGCGCGTGCCGCCCGACGCCGTCACCCGATGGCAAGTCGCTCGCGTTCGTGCGCCGCGTGCGCTTCAAGACCACGCTGCAGGTCATGGATCTCGCGTCCGGCGCGATCCGCATGCTGGCCGACGATCTGGAGCGCGATCACCAGGAGACCTGGGCGATCTTCGGCACGTATCCGACGATCGATTGGATGCCGGATGGCAAGGAGCTCGTGTTCTGGGCTCGCGGCAAACTGTGGCGATTGAACGCGAGCACGCTCGAGCGGCGTGAGATCCCGTTCCACGTGCACTCGACGCGCAAGCGCAGCGCGGTCGTGCGTCAGAAGCACGCGGTCGCGCAAGACACGTTCGACGTGAAGATGCTGCGTTCGGTGCGCGTGTCGCCCGCCGGAGACGCGGTCGTCTATCAAGCGCTCGGTCGCTTGTGGGTCCGCGCGCTGCCGGACGGCGTTGCACGCCAACTGACGACGCAACAGCGCGACTTCGAGTTCTTCCCGTCGTGGAGCCGCGACGGCAAATCGATCGTCTACGTCTCGTGGAACGACGACGGCCTGGGTGTCGTGCGCCTCATCGACGCGAAGGGCGGCGACGAGGGTCGTCCACTGACGCAGGAGCCCGGCCATTTCGCCGATCCGGTGCTGTCGCCCGACGGTGCGCGGCTCGTCTACGGCAAGCGCAGCGGCGGCGGGCTGGTCTCGCCGACGTGGTCGAACGATCCCGGTCTGTACGTCCTCGATCTCGCCGGAGGCGCGCCGCGCCTGCTGACGACGGTCGGAACCAATCCGTTCTTCGGTCCGGAGTCCGACCGGGTGTACCTGCGTACCGACGAGGAGTCGGACGCCGGGGACAAGCACACGCTGATCAGCGTCGACCTCGCGACCAAGGAGGTCCGCACGCACGCGACGTCCGAGAACGCGACCGAGTTCGCGCTGTCGAACGACGGCGCGTGGTTGGCGTTCCGCGAGCGCTTCAACGTCTACATCACGCCGTTCACTCCGACCGGTCGAGCGATCGCGGTGGCGCCGAAGATGAGTTCGCAGCCGGTGGCGCGTGCCTCGAAGGACTCGGGTGAGAACCTGCAGTGGAGCGGGGATTCGACCACGCTGTACTGGACGCTCGGTCCGGAGTTGTTCCAGCGCAAGGTCACCGACGCGTTCTCGTTCCTGAGCGGCGCGCCGGCGACGTTGCCCGAGCCGCCGACGACCGGCACGAACATCGCGTTCCAGGCCAGGCAGGCCGTTCCGCAGGGCCTCGTCGCGTACACGAACGCGCGCATCGTCACGATGCGCGGGGACGAGATCATCGAGCGCGGCACCATCGTCGTCGACGGCCCGCGCATCCGGGCGGTTGGCGCGGACGTCTCCGTTCCCGCCGACGCGTTCGTGGTGGATCTCGCCGGGAAGACCGTGACGCCGGGCATCCTCGACGTGCACGCGCATGGCGCTCAATCCGCGGATGGCGTGACCCCGCAGCGCAATTGGGTCCAGTACGCGAACCTGGCGTTCGGCGTGACGACGATCCACGATCCGTCGAACGACACCAACGCGATCTTCGCCGCCTCCGAACTGCAGAAGGCCGGTCGGATCGTCGCGCCGCGCATCTTCTCGACCGGGACGATCCTGTACGGCGCGGCCGGCAGCGACAAGGCCGAGATCGAATCGCTCGACGATGCGCGCATGCATTTGCGCCGCATGAAGGCCGTCGGAGCGTTCTCGGTGAAGAGCTACAACCAGCCGCGCCGCGAACAGCGCCAGCAAGTGATCGCCGCGGCGCGCGAGCTCGACATGCTCGTCGTGCCGGAAGGCGGGTCGACGTTCCCGCACAACTTGACGATGGTCGTCGACGGACACACCGGCATCGAGCACACGCTGTCGGTGGAGAAGATCTACACCGACGTCACGCAACTGTGGAAGGGCTCGAGCGTCGGGCTGACGCCGACCCTGATCGTGGGCTACGGCGGCATTTGGGGTGAGAATTACTGGTACGCCAAGACCGACGTCTGGGCGAACGAGCGGCTGTTGAACTTCGTGCCGCGTTCGGTCGTCGATCCGCGCTCGCGGCGGCGATTCACCGCGCCGGACGAGGAATGGAACCACTTCAACTGCGCGCGCATCTGCAAGGCGCTGGTCGACGTCGGCGAACGTGTTCAGCTCGGCGCGCACGGGCAGCTCGCGGGACTCGGTGCGCATTGGGAACTGTGGATGTTTGGCCAAGGCGGGCTCACTCCGCTGCAAGCGTGGCGCGCCGCGACGCTCGACGGAGCGCGCTACATCGGCGTCGACGACGAACTCGGCTCGATCGAGCCCGGCAAGCTCGCCGACTTCCTCGTGTTCGACGCCGATCCGATCGCGGACCTCGCGAACTCGGCGTCGCTCGCGCGCACGATCCAGAACGGCGTGATGTTCGACGCCCGAACGATGCAGCGCCTGCCGACGGCGGCGACGCAGCAGAGCGGAGCCGTGCCGCAGTTCTACTTCCGCGACGGGCTCGTGCCGGCGCAGGACAAGCACACGCACGCGGGGGCGTGCTCGTGCGACTCCCCGCGCGACGAGCACGGCGAGGTCAGCGGCTATCGCTGAGCCCCTCGACGCGCGGCGTGTTCGAGACTTCGTGGCGTTCGAACGCCGAGTCCGACGACTCCCTCCGGTCCGTGTTCACGGTGTCGACGCTTCATGATCGAAGTCTCCGGGTTCTCGAAACGGTACGACGGAACGCAGGCCGTCCTGGATCTCTCGTTCTCCGTCGCGCCGGGCGAGATCCTCGGTCTCGTCGGACTGAACGGCGCCGGCAAGACCACGACGCTGCGTTCGATCTGCGGCATCCTCGCGCCGACCGCGGGACGCATCCTCGTGGCGGGATTCGACATCACGAGGGAACCCGTGGAAGCGAAGCGGCGGCTTGCGTACGTCCCCGACACTCCGCATCCCTTCGAGCTGTTGACGGTCACCGAGCACCTGAAGTTCATCGGACTCGCGTACGGGGTGCCCTACGCCGGTGACGCGGTCGACGCGCTGTTGCGCAAGCTCGAGTTGCACGAGAAGCGCGACGCGTTCGCGTCGACGTTGTCGCGCGGCCAGCAGCAGAAGCTCGCGATCGCGTGCGCGTTCCTGCGTGCGCCGGAAGCGTTGCTGCTCGACGAACCGTTGACCGGTCTCGACCCTGCCGGCATGCGCGTGATGCGCGACGCGGTCGCGGCCGAGGCCGCTCGCGGCGCCGCGGTGATCGTGTCGTCGCACCAACTCGAACTGGTCGAGCGCATGTGCTCGCGCGTGTTGGTGCTGCATCGCGGCCGATTGCGCGCGTTGGGAACGCTCGAGGAGATTCGCGCGGTCGCATGCAAGGACGCGCATGCGTCGCTCGAGGACGTGTTCTTCGCGCTGACCGAGGGCGCGCAGGAAGCGGCGCCGCCGCCGCGCGCCGAATGAACGCGGCTCTGCGCTACCTCTGGGTCGTCGCGCGGACGAACGGCTTCAAGGCGTTCGCGCGCTCGCTGAAGCGCCCACGCAAGGCGATCGGCACGCTGCTTTGGGTGTCGCTGCTCGGGCTGTTCGTGTTCGGCCAATGGATGAGCGTGCGACAGCACGGCGCTTCGAACGCGTTCACCACGTCGTACCTCGCGATGTTCTTCTCGGTGCTGCTCGCGGCCGGAACGATCACGGGCTTGTTGCAGCATGGGCTGACGTTCCACGCGTCGGCCGTCGACTTCCTGTTCCCCGGCCCGTTCTCCCGCCGCCAGATCGCGTTCTATCGCATCGCGGCGCTGTATCCGATCACGTTGCTGTCGTCGCTCGCGTTCCTCGTGTTCATGTCGGCGCGCGTCGCCTCGCTCGGCCGCATGATGTTGGCGCTGTTCCTACTGCAACTGGTCGCGTTGCATCTGCAGACGGCGTTCGCGATCCTGTCGACCGCGATCGCGGATCGACTCGTGCAGCGCTTCCGCGGGTTCGGCCAAGCCGTGCTGGGTCTGCTGGTGTCCGCCGCGTTCCTGCTCGTGTTCTTCGCCGAACCGCCGCAAGGCGGCGATGGCGCGGGGATCGGCATCGGGACACGCATCGTCGGACTGTTCGATTCGGACACGGCCCGCATCGTCTTCTATCCCGCCGTCGCGGCGGCGGACGTCGCCACGTCGACGTCGTGGAGCGCGTCCGCGTGGTCACTGCTCGGACTGTTCGCGTGCGCCATCGGCAGCCTCGCGTTCGCGATCTCGCTGCCGTTCGATTGGCTCGAAGCATCGCTCGCGACGAGTGAGCGTGCCGCGCGACTGCTGGCGCGCGCTCGGCAAGGCGCCGCGGGATCGGAACTCACGGGCAGCGCGCGCGCGAAGCGCATCTTCGGCGAGCGCTGGCTGTTCTCGGGAGCTGGCGCGATCGCGTGGAAGAACGTCGTCTCACTGTTGCGCTCGGTGCGCATGTTGGTGGCCGCGCTGCTGTCGTCCGCGATCGTGCTGTCGTTCGTGCTCGCGTTCGCGCGTCGCGACTTCGCCGCCGGCGATCCGGGCATCTTGTCGCGTCTGGCGCCGATCCTGCTGCTGTTGCCGGTGTTGGTGCAGCAATACCTCGCGTTCGATTTCCGCCGTGACGTCGACCGCATCGAGGAACTGCGCCAATTGCCGTTGCGACCGATCGTCATCGCGTTCGCCGAGGTCGTGACGCCTGCGTTCGCCGTGTTCGTGCTGCAGATGGTGGTCGGCGGCATCACGATCGCCGTGTCGGGCCTGTCGTGGTTGTGGCTCGCGTTCGGCGCGGTGATCCTGCCGGCGTTCACGCTGACCGTGGTCGTGGTCGCCAACCTCGCGTTCCTGCTGTTCCCGGTGCGGGCGATCTCGTCCGGTGGCCGGCCGAACGTCGGAGCCGCGTCGGTCAGTTCGATCCTGAACATGCTCGGCTTCGGGCTGGCCTGCGCTCCCGCATTGGTCACGGGCTTCTTCGTCTTCGATCGATTCGAGCGGGCGTCGGTCGCGGTCTGCGTCGGGCTCGCGGTCCAGTTCGCCGTTGCGACGGGTTTGTTGGCGCTCACCGGCATGGCGTTCGTCCGCTACGACGTGACGCGTTCGGAAGGTTGACGAGCCGTCGAACACGCCGGGTCGATCGCGATCGCGCGGCGGAGTTCGGAGGCACGAGGGTCCAAGGAGGTTTCGGTGCAATACGTCGTCGCCACGTTGCTCGCGGCCTTGTGCCAGACGCCGCAGGTGGTCGTGCACACGGATCAACCGCGTGCGGTGGTCCCGGCATCGCTGTACGGCGTGTTCTTCGAGGAGATCAACCACGCCGGCGAAGGAGGCCTCGTCGCGCAGATGCTGCGCAACGCCTCGTTCGACGAGCCCATCGGGAACGACGGCAAGATCGCGGGCTGGACGATCGAGCCCGACCCCGGCGTCTCGTTCGCGACGTCGATCGTGCCTCGCTTCGACCAGAGGGGCAGCACGCTGCACCACTTGGTCGTGGAAACGGACGGCTTGGTGCGCCTCGTCAATCGCGGGGTCCTCGGCATGCACGTGACCGCTGGTTCCTCGCTGCAGGTCCGCGTCGACGTGCGGTCGAGCGAGTCGATGCCGATGTCGTGCGCGCTGCGTGCGGGTGCGGACGTGATCGCCGAGGGAATCGTCCCGGTCTCGCCGGATCCCGGATCCGTGATCGCCGCGCTGGTCGCCGAGCGCACCGCCGACGTCGCGTTCGAGCTCCGGCTGCATGGCCCCGGGCGCGTCGCGCTCGACTTCGTGTCGTGCGAGCCCGACGACACGTGGCTCGGTCGACATCCCGGCATGCGGAAGGACCTCGCGCAAGCGGTCGCGCGCCTCCGCCCCGCATTCGTGCGCTTTCCCGGCGGCTGCTTCGTCGAAGGTGGCGATCGACTCGACGACGCGTTCGCATGGAAGGACACGATCGGCGGCGTCGCGACGCGTCCCGGACACCGCAACGCGAACTGGGGTTATTGGTCGAGCGATGCGCTCGGCTTCCACGAGTACCTGCAGTGGTGCGAGGACTTGCGTGCCGAACCGCTGTTCGTCGTGAACTGCGGGATGTCGCATCGCGAAGTCGTGCCGCTCGAGCGCATGGACCCGTGGGTCCAGGACGCGTTGGACGCGATCGAATACGCCAACGGACCGGTCGATTCCCGCTTCGGCGCGGAGCGCGCGCGCAACGGGCATCCCGAACCGTTCGGCCTGAAGCTCGTCGAGATCGGCAACGAGAACGGGATGTTCGGCAGCTTCGGCGGCTCGCGTGAGGCGTACGCCGCGCGCTATCGCCTGATCGCCGCAGCGATCGAGGCTCGTCATCCCGAGATCGAGCTGATCGCGAACGTGCCGCTCGGCCTCGGCGAGGACTGGGTCGACGAGCACTACTACAACGGCCCCGAGTGGTTCTGGCAGAACGCGGACCGCTACGACGCGGTGCCGCGCGGCGGGCCACGGATCTACGTCGGCGAATACGCGGTCACGAGCGGCGCCGGAACCGGAAACCTCGCCGCGGCGCTCGGCGAGGCGGCGTTCCTCGTCGGCGTCGAACGCAACGCGGATCTGGTGCAACGCACGTCGTATGCGCCGCTGTTCGTGCATGCGGACGATCGACGGTGGAACCCCGACGCGATCGTGTTCGACGCGCGCGCGAGCTACGGGACGCCGTCGTTCCACATGCAGGCATTGTTCGCGGAGCATCGCCCCAGCGTCGGACTCGCGGTCGACGTCCCGGAGTTCGAAGCGATCTCCGAGACGACGGGCACCATCGGTCTCGGGACGTGGAATACGAGTGCCGAGTTCAAGGACGTCACGATCCTCGCCAACGGCACGTCGACGGTCGTCGATCCGCGCGGCGCCGAACTCGGTGCGTGGTCGGCGACCGAAGGCGCATGGAGCGTCGTCGACGGTGCGTTGCGCACGACGACGCACGCCGAGCCGAGCCGCATCGTGCTGCGGGATCCGGCGTTCGCGACGCTCGGTGACGCGACGCTTCGCCTGAAAGCGCGCAAGCTCGACGGCGCCGAAGGCTTCTTGGTGCAGTTCCGCACGCGCGGGGATGACTCCGTGTGGTTGAACCTCGGCGGCTGGGGCAATCACGAGCACGCACTCGAGAAGGTCGTCGGCGGTGCCAAGCTCCAGCTCGGAGGTCACGTGCGCGGATCGATCGAAACGGGGCGTTGGTACGACGTCCGCATCGAGCTCGCCGGGGAGTCGATTCGTGCCTACCTCGATGACGTCCTCGTGCTCGAGGCCCGCGATCGCGCCAAGGCTTGGTTCACGGCGGGGGCGGGGCGCGACGAGGCGAATGGCGACGTGATCGTCAAGCTCGTCAACGGTGGCGCGGAGCCGCGGCCCCTCGCCGTCGTTCTCGACGGGACCCCCGCGATCGACGAGGCAGTGCGGATCTGGACGTTGAGTGGACCCGGTCCAGCGGCCGAGAACAGCTTCGGCACGCCGGATGCGATAGTCGCGCGTCAGACCGAACTGCGCGCTGCGTCGCCCAGGTTCGAGCTCACGGTGCCGGCCCATGCAATCGTCGTGGTGCGCGCAAGATCGCGCCCTCGATGAACGCGGTCGACTTCGCGGGTTCGACACGGCATAGGCCAGCGACGTCTTCCGTGAAGGGAATCGACCGATGCGTATCAGGCGATGGATCGTGGGTGCGTGTGTCGTCGCGGTGACGATCGGCGCGGCGTTGGGAACGAGCGCGCTCGCGGGCGGCGGAAAGCCGGTGCCCGACAAGAACGGGAAGAAGAAGGGCGACGGGTACAACGGACCCGCGGACATCACTGGTCCCGGATCGACGTCGGGGGGCGGTCCGATCAGCGGTCCGGTCGGTCAAGGTGGGGGAAGTGGCGTCGGCGGGCAGGGCGGTAGTCCCGCGGTCCCAGGCGTCAGTGGTCCACCCGCCATCGGCGGGACGCGTGGCCCGACGACGGCGGGCGGCAAGAAGAACCGCGGCGAGACCGGCGCGACGTGGCTCGAATGGTGGTACGCGAATCGGGACGTCCATTTCGCGTTCACGCGCGAGGCCGTGGCGACGACGGGCCGCGCGGGCCTACTGGTCGGCACGGGACGCACCGAGGACGGACAGACCGATGGTGCCGAGGCCTACGAGGCGCAGAGCAAGATCCTCTTCGGGCTGCGCGGCGTCCTCGACTCCGACGACGCGGAAGTCGTCGACGCCGCCGTGATCGCGATCGCGCGTTCGATCGAACGTCGCCTGTCCGGCCCGCTGCAAAAAGACATCGACACCGCGCTGGCGAGCAAACACCGCAGCGTGCGGCGGTCCGCGGTGATCGCGCTCGGCGTCCTGGCGATCGACGACGCGGCCGAACGGCTGCGCGTCGTGCTCGAAGGCGGTTCCAAGGCGCGCGCGATCTGCGGCGGCAAAGAGCCGACGGCGACGGACCGCGGGCTGGCCGCGATGAGTCTCGGCTTGTTGTCGGACCGCGCGTCGGTCCCGATGTTCACCGAACACTTGGCGCGGACGCGCAAGCTCGATCGTGAGCTGGCCGCGGGACTCGTGCTCGGCGCCGGCGCGTTCCAGACCGAGCGCGAAGCGGTGGCCGTGGCGGTCGGAGCGTTGCTCGACGACGAGCAGATCCAATCCGAAGTGCGCGCGTTGGCGCCGATCGCGCTCGGTCGCCTCGGCAGCGCGGCGCAGCCGTTCGTGCCGAAACTCCTCACGATGTCGGCCGACCGCGACGTCGACCTGCGCGTGCGCCACTCGTGCGTGATCGCGCTCGGCCGGTTGTGCACATCCGACGATCGCGAGGCGATCGGTCGCCTGGCCGACTTGGCCTCGGATGCGACGGACGGCGACGTGCGTCGCGCCGCGGCCATCGCTCTGGGCGAGGCGCTCGCACAGCCGACCGCGACCGAGTCCACGGCCGCGGTGGAACTCGCGGGCAAGGCCCTGTGCCGCGCGCTCGAACGGCCGAAGAGTCGAGAGGATCTGCCGTGGATCGCGCTCGGGTCGGCGCTGCTCGTGCGCTCCCGCGCGGCCGACGAGCCCGTGCGCGACGCGATCGTCACGCGGTTGCGTTCGGCATTCGACGAGACGGCCGATCCCGAGCTACTGGCCGCGTATGCGCTGGCGCTCGGGCTCGCGCGCAGTCTCGACGCGAGCGCGGCGCTCCGCGACCTCGCGACGATGGCGAACGTCGCATTGGTGCGGGGCTCGGCCGCGGAAGCTCTCGGGCTGCTCGGCGACCCCGAAGCGGGCGACGTGCTGCGCGAGCAGCTGGAACGCGAACACGACGAGGACGTCTGCGCATCCCTGGCGCTCGGTCTGGGCGCGCTTGGCGATCGACGTGCGACGGGTGCGATCGCCGAGCGCATGCGCAAGGCCGACTCGTCACGCACGCTCGTTTCGATGGCGCTGTCGCTGGGTCGCCTGCGCGATCCGGCCGCGGTCGATGCGCTGCTCGACGTGGCGCGTGATGCGTCGCAGTCGGGTGCGACGCGGGGCGCCGCATGCGTCGCGCTCGGCATGATCGGTGAGCGGGCTCCGATCCGCTGGAACACGCCGTTCTGCTCCGGGGCCAACGTCGCGATCAAGTTCGAAGTCCAGCAGGAGATGCTGCGGATCCCGTGACTTCGGTCGCGGTGCGGGACGCGCCGCAGCGGAGAACCCGTGGGCTCGCGCGAATCCGACCGGCCGTGAAGGCCCGGTCCGAATGCTGGCCGTTGGCGTTCTCGGGCTTGCGCGTGACCGCGCGGATTGCGTTCGATACGAGCTGGTGCCTGTCCCTGCCGACCACGGAAACCTCCGATGAAGACTTCCACGGCTCTCGTCGTGCGCTCGATCGTGCTCGCTGCGGCCGCGGTCGCGCTGCTCGCTCCCGAAGGATTCGGGCACGGCGGAATCGTGAAGCCACCGCGTCCCGTTCGCCCGGAGCGGCACCCCGCTCCCGGCCCCGGCACGCCGGGCGGCTCGCCGCCGCCGACGACCGGACCCGCGGACGCGCCCGAGACCGGCGGGAACAACAAGCCGCATGGCCCGGTGACCGGTGGCGGTCGCGGACCGACGACCCCGAGTGGTGGACCCTCGCTCGGCGGTCCTCGAGCCGCGAAGACTGGTGTCGGCGGCAAGAAGCGCCGTGTCGACGCCGGCACGTCGTGGTTCGAATGGTGGCGTGCGAATCGGGACCAGTACTACGCGATGCGCCAAGGTGGCGACGCGGCGCTGACGGGGCGCGTGGGCGTGCTGAACGGCATCGGGCGTACCGAGGACGGCGGCGCGGACGATGCGGCACTCGGCGAAGCGCAGAGCAAGATCCTGTTCGGCCTGCGCGACGTCCTCGACGACGCGGACGCGGACGTCGTCGATTCGGCGATCATCGCGATCTCCCGTTCGGTCGATCCCCGCCTCGGGGGTCCCCTTGCCCGCGACCTTTCCGACGCGCTGCGCAGTGACGTGCGCAGTGTTCGCCAGGCGGCGATCCTCGGGTTCGGCATGCTGGCGGCCGAAGATGCGGCGCGCACGTTGTTCGCCGTGCTCGACGGCGGAGCCGCGGCGCGCGCCATGTGTGGCGGCAACGACGTCAGCGACATGGATCGCGGACTGGCCGCGATGAGCCTCGGGCTGTTGTCCGATCGCACGTCCACACCGGCCTACCTCGAACGATTGTCCGGTCTCGCCGGGCAGGCGAAGGTGAACCGCGAGTTGGCGGCCGGACTGGTGCTCGGTGCCGGCGTGTGCTCGATCGACCGGGAGGCGATCGCCATGTCCTTGGGAGCGCTGCTCGACGCGCCCAAGCTCGACCGCGAGATCCGGGCGCTACTGCCCATTTCTTTGGCTCGGCTCGGCGGCGCGGCCGCGCCGTTCGTGCCGCGCTTGCTGCTGCTGTCGAACGATCGCGACGCCGACCTCGCGTTGCGCCGGTCGTCGGTCATCGCGCTCGGACGCTCATGCACCGCCGCCGATCGTGAAGTCGTCACCGCGCTCCGGACGGTCGCGCTCGACGCGACCGACGCGGTCTTGCGCCGATCCGCGCTCATCGCGTTGGGGGAGATCGCGGAGCGCTCGGTGGTCGACGGAATCCCGGTCGACACCACGATCGGCGAGGTGTTCGCGCGGACGCTGAGCGGACGCACGAATCGCGACGACACGCTGTGGGCAGCGCTCGGCGTGGGGCTGTGGCTGCGCGCCCAGCCGGAGACGGCGTCCGAACATCTGGAGTTCAGTGCTCGGTTGGCGACGTTGCTCGAGCAATCGAGCGATCCCGAAGCGAAGGCCGCGCTCGCGCTGTCGCTCGGCCTCGCGCGCGCGCCTGGCTCGAGCGCGGCGTTGATCGAACTGTCGACGACCGCCGACGTCGCGCAGGTGCGCGCGTGCGCGGCGGAGGGGCTCGGTCTGCTCGGAGACGTGGCGGCTGCGGATGCGCTGCGGGAACAGCTGTCGCGTGAAATCGACGACGAAGCCAGCGCATCGCAAGCGCTCGCGCTGGGCGTGCTCGGCGATCGCCGCGCGACGGCGATGCTGGTCGAGCGTGTCGCGCGCGCGGACTCGGCGCGCACCGTCGTCGCGAGCGCATTGGCTCTCGGTCGGCTGCGGGATCCGGTCGCGGTCGATCCGTTGCTCGCGTTGGCTCGCGATGGGGCGCAGCCGGGTGTCTCTCGCGCATTCGCCGCGATCGCGTTGGGTCTGATCGGTGAGCGCGGTTCGATGCGTTGGAACGCGCCGTTCTGCGTCGGAGCGAATGGCGACCTCACGTTCGACGTGCAGAGCGAAGTGATGGACATCCTCTGATCGACTCCGTCCGAGAGTCGTCGCGTACCGCGACGATTCTCGGACGGAGTCGATCCCTCACCGGTGTTGCTCGGCGACGGCAGTCGCCGCCCCGTTCAACAGGCACCGATGTACGGCGTTGAATGACGCGAACAACCTGTGAGTACGGCGGTCAAGAAGTCGGTCGCTCCGCGACCGGGGCGCCGCCGTCGGCACCTTGTGCGTTCGGCCGTGAATCAACTCCTCGAAGCGAGGGCGGGTGATTCACGGCCTCTCACTCGGTTGCGGGCGTAGCCCGCGCTGAAGCGCTGTCGAAGTATGGGCCCCGCCCAACGGCTGGCCGTGCGCGCCGTGGTCGATGGGTCACGCCGCAGAACCCTTCCTTCCCATTTCGTGACGCGCGGCGCGGCAAAACCCCGGGTTTTCCGCGGTACGGCGCTTGCGCTGCCATGGCGCGCAAAACGCCGTGCGTCCTCCCCCCCGCGCGCCGGCAACCGAAGGGAAGCGCCCAGCATGAACGCACGCATCGCGGCTTGGATGGCGGCAGGGGCTCTGTTCGCTCTCGCGCCCGAAGGTCTCCCCCACGGCGGCGTCTATCACGGCCCGGCCGACACGGTGCCTCCCGTCGATGGCCCGGGTCCGAACACCGGAGGCCCGAACACGGGCGGTCCGAACACCGGCGGTGGACCGCGTGGACCGGTCACGCCGGGCGGCAACGGGCCGATCACCCCGGGCGGCAATGGCCCGACGGGCGGCGGTGGACCACCGCGGGGAGGCGTGTCGACCGGTGGGCGCAAGCCCCGGCCGACGCAGGACGTCGGCGGGTGGACCTTCTGGTGGGACATCAACAAGGACCCGTATCTCGATCTGCGTCACGCGTTGGCGCGGCAACGCCAATCGACGGGCTCACTCGGCGTGCTGAACGGCCTTGGCCGTTCGCTGCGCGGCGCGGCCACGAATCGTCCGTCCGACGAGTTGATCCAGTCGCAGATCATCCCCGCACTGCGCGCGGCGCTCACCGAGAACGACGCGGACATCGTCGACTCGGCGGCGCTGGCGATCGGGCGCATGCTGCAAGACGCCCAAGGGGAGACCGCGCTCGACGACTTGCGCGCCGCCCTGAAGAACGAGGCGCACACGGTGCGTCAGTCGGCCGTGTTGGCAATGGGGCTGCTGCAGCGACGCGACGCGACGCCGCTCCTCGGTGAGATCCTGCGGAATACGCAGCCGGCGCGCGCGGTGATGGGCCAAGGCGAGATCGACACGACGACCCGCGGGTTCGCCGCGATCGCGCTCGGGCTGATCGGCGATTCGGCGAGCATCCCGATGTTGATCGACGTCGCGCGCAAGACCGACGACACGGAGCGCGACGTCCGCGCCAGCGCGATCTCGGCGCTCGGGCTGTTCAAGGACGGCCACGACGAGGTCATCGTCGCGTTGACGGAACTCCTGCGCGACGAATCGATGGTCGCCGACATCCGCGGCATGATCCCGATCGCGCTCGCCCGCCTCGGCCGTTCGGCCGACGTCTGTGTCCCGCAGTTGTTGAAGCTGGCGTCCCACAAGCGCACGCCGAACGAAGTCACGCAAAGCTGCGCGATCGCACTCGGTCGCATCGCGTCGCCGACCGACACCGAGGTCGTCGATTTCTTGCGACGGTCGATGGCCGAGAGCAACGACGTCCACATCCGTCACTTCGCGTGCATGGCACTGGCGGATCTCGGAGTCGAGGCCGCCAAGCGCATCGACGAACCCGGAATGGACGCCACGCTCGCCGACATCGCGAAGACGCTGAAGCGCCAGATCACGCGGCCCGCGTATCAGGTCGACCGGCCCTGGATCATCCTCGCGCTGTCCATCGTGGCGCGTGAGCTGCCGGACCATTCCGAAGTGCGTTCGGATGCGCTGAACATCGTCCGTAGCCATTTCGAGTCCGAGTCGGACCCGACTCGACGCGCCGCGTGTGCGATCGGGCTCGGCTTGATGCGATCGACCATCGACGGTGACGCGATGTTCGAGGTCCTGATGAAGGACGCGACGCCGGAGTTGCGCGGCTACTTGGCCGTGGCGCTCGGCATGATCGACTACCGGCCCGCGGCGGACTTCCTGCGGGCGCAAGTCGTCGTCGAGCGCAATGACGCGGTGCGTCTGCAGTACGCGACCGGACTCGGTTTGCTTGGCGACTCGCGCGTGGTACCCGAGCTCGTGAAGGCGTTGCGCGATTCGTCGACGCAGGCCGAGACGATCTCGTTCGCGCGAGCGATCGGACTGATCGGCGATGCGAGCGCAGTGCCCGCGTTGATCGAACTCAGCGGCGACAAGAGCCGTCCGGGACTCACGCGCGGTTTCGCGTGCGTCGCGCTCGGGCTGCTCGGCGAGAAGACGGAGATGTACTGGAACACTCCGTTGTCGGTCGATGCGAACTACCGCCTCGCCGTGCGCGCGCAGATCGAGATCCTCGACATCTTGTGAATCGGTGAGCGGCCGCCGACGGCTGCGTGGGTGGCTGTGGACGCCGACCCGCGCGCCCGAGAGCGGAGAGACCGGACCGACACGACCACCGACGGGGCCATCCCGCCGGTGGTCGTGTCGGTAGTACGATCGGCGCGATGACCGAGGGACCGCGACTCTTCAGCATCGGGCACGGGCGGCGCGACCTCGCGTCGTTCCTCGCGATCGTCCTCGCGCGCTCGGTCAGCACCTTGGTCGACGTTCGCGCTCGTCCGTCCTCACGCCGCTTCCCGCATTTCGCCCAGAGTCCATTGACGGACGCATTGCGCGAAGCGGGCATCGAATACGTATGGGAAGGGGAGGCGCTGGGTGGCCATCGCGCGCCGGTGCGGGCTTCGCCGCACAGCGCGTTGGGTCAGGAGGCGTTTCGCGGATACGCCGACCACATGGCGACGCGCGCGTTCCGGGCGGGGGCGAAGCGCCTGTTGGAGCGCGGTTCCCAAGAGTGCGTGGCGTTCCTCTGCGCTGAGCATTTCCCGACCGATTGCCATCGCCGCTTCCTCGCCGATTGGCTCGTCGTCCATGGCGCCCGGGTCGGGCACGCCGTCGAGATCGACCGGACCGACGAACACGTGCTGCATCCCGCGTTGCGCGTGGTGGACGGCGTCTTCGTCTACGACGCGGGCCGCGGCTACCAGCGACGGTTGTTCTGAACGGACCGCGAGCGCAGCGCCGTCGATCGGAGGGAATTCGGGCGGGTGTGGGAAACGACGACGGCGGCAGGAGCGGCCGTCGGTTATCGTGCGCGCCCCGTCGGAGACTCGCTGCGTGAAGCCACTGCTCGCCGCTCTGTCGGTCGCGCTGACCGGCGGACTCCTCGCCTTCGAAACGGATCCAGCGAAAGCGCCCGTGGACTCGTTCGTCGTGAAGCTCGAAGGCTTCACCGTCGAGTACACGATGGTGCGCGTCCCGGGCAACGACGACGGTTCGGTGAAGCCGCTCTACGTCGGCAAGACCGAAGTGCCGTGGGAGCTCTACGACGTGTTCCTGTTGCGCCAGGATCTGACGGACGAGCAGCGCGCGGCCGGCGTCGACGCGCAAGTGCGCCCGACCAAGGCCTATGGATCGCCCGATCGCGGCTTCGGGCACGATGGCTACGCCGCCCTCGGCATGTCGCGGTTGTCGGCCGAGAAGTTCTGCGAATGGCTGAGCACGAAGACCGGGCGCGCGTTCCGGTTGCCGACCGAAGCCGAGTGGCAGCACGCGGCGCGGGGTGGGGAAGAGACGCCGCCGACGGGCGATGCGCTGCTCGAGCGGGCGTGGATCGCCGCCAATGCCGACGCGAAGCCGCACCCGATCGGGACCAAGGCCGCGAACGGCTACGGGCTGCACGACGTGTTCGGCAATCTCGCCGAATGGGTCGCGGCCGATCCCGAGCGCAAGAAAGAACGCGTGGCGAAGGGCGGCGCGTTCGATTCGCGCGCCGAGGACGTCACGATCGACGCGCGCCGCGTCGAGACCGCGGCGTGGAACAAGACGGATCCGCAATTCCCCAAGAGCAAATGGTGGCTCTCCGACGCCTCGTTCGTCGGCTTCCGAGTGGTCAGTGAGGAGACAACCGATGCAGCGCGATGACTCGATCGTTCACGGTTCTGGTTCCGACCGACGCGCCTTCCTGAAGACGTCGGCCGTCGCGGCGACTGCGCTGGCCGCTCGGCCGCTGTGGTCGGCCGCGGGCTCCGACACGATTCGGATCGGGCTCATCGGTTGCGGAGGTCGTGGCCAAGGCGCCGTGATGAACGCGATCGCGGCGGCGGACGGCGTCGTCGTCACGGCGCTCGGCGACGTGTTCCCGGAGCGGGTGCGCTCGGCGCAGGATCAACTCCAGGAGGCGGGCGATCGCTTCCAGGTCACGGCGGAGCGCTGCTTCAGCGGTTTCGACGCCTTCGAGAAGGTGATCGCGACCGACTGCAACATGGTCATCCTCGCGACGCCGCCTCACTTCCGGCCGCAACATCTCGAAGCGGCGATTCGCGGTGGGAAACACGTGTTCATGGAGAAGCCGGTCGCGGTCGATGCACCCGGCGTGCGCACCGTGATCGCCTCGGGGGAGGTTGCGGCGAAAAACGGCCTCGGCATCGTCACGGGCACGCAACGGCGCCATCAGAAGAGCTACCTCGAGACGCTCGCACGGCTGCACGACGGCGCGATCGGTGAGATCGTCGCCGGCGAAGTCGCGTGGGACCAAGGCTCGCTGTGGATGAACCCGCGCAAGCCCGAGTGGAGCGACATGGAGTGGCAGCTCCGCAACTGGCTCTACTTCACGTGGCTGTCCGGCGATCACATCGTCGAGCAGCACGTGCACAACCTCGACGTCATGAACTGGGTCATGAACGCGCATCCGCGGAAGGCGCGTGGCTCGGGTGGACGTCAGGTGCGCACCGACGCCGCGTACGGGCACATCTTCGATCACTTCAACATCGCGTACGAGTTCGAAGGCGGCGCGCGCTGGTTCAGCTCCTGCCGGCAGATCGACGGCTGTTCGAACTGGGTCGGCGAGCACGCGATCGGCACCAAGGGATCCGCGAATCCGCATGGCTCGATCGGCGGACCCGCGGCGTGGAACTTCTCCGGTGAAGAGCGCGACCCGTACGAGCAAGAGCACGTCGACCTCATCGCGAGCATCCGCGCGGGCAAGCCGCTGAACGAAGCGCGTCGGATCGCCGAATCGACGTTGACCGCGATCATGGGGCGGATGGCCGCGTACTCCGGTCAGGAAGTCACTTGGCAGCAAGCCATGGACTCGACGGAGACGTGGGCTCCGCCGCAATACGCGTTCGGTGACCTCGCCGTCGCTCCGGTGCCGATGCCGGGCAAGACCAAACTGACCTGAACCTCCACTCCCGGAGCACGCCATGAACCGTCGCCTCTTCCTGTCGACTTCCGCCGCCGCCACCGCGGCCGTCGCGCTCGGTCCCGATGCCTCTGCGGCCGCGCAGGACACCGCGAGCGGCCGGCCGTTCGCGCTCGATTACGCACCGCACTTCGGCATGTTCGGTCAGCACGCCGGCAACGATCCCATCGAGGAACTGCGCTTCATGCATGCGCAGGGCTTTCGGTCGATGGAGGACAACGGCATGTCCGGTCGCTCCGTCGAGGAACAGGAGCGCATCGGCAAGGAGATGGAACGCCTCGGCATGCGCATGGGCGTGTTCGTCGGCGCGCCGGGCGTGGCGTTCGGCAACAACGGCTTGGCGTCGGGTCGCAAGGACACGCGCGAGCAGTTCCTGTCGGAGATCAAGAACGCGCTCGAGGTCCAGAAGCGCGTGAACG
Organism: Planctomycetota bacterium; assembly: GCA_052034255.1. Taxonomy (GTDB): domain Bacteria; phylum Planctomycetota; class B15-G4; order B15-G4; family JADJEK01; genus JADJEK01. The sequence continues at coordinate 31,672 of JBPOIU010000053.1, forward strand.
CGAAGTGGTGCACGATCGTGCCGGGCGAACTCGATCACCGACTCGAGATGGGGTACCAGACCGCGAACGTCGTCGACATCCTGCGGCGTGGCGCGGAGCTGTGCGAGAAGTCCGGGCTCATCATGGTGCTCGAGGCGCTGAACCCGTGGCGCGACCACCCGAACATGTTCCTGTCGAAGATCCCGCAGGCGTTCGAGATCTGCCGCGCCGTCGATTCGCCGTCGTGCAAGATCCTGTTCGACATCTACCACCAGCAGATCACCGAGGGGAATCTGATCCCCAACATGGACATGGCGTGGAGCGAGATCGCGTACTTCCAGATCGGTGACAACCCGGGCCGCAACGAGCCGACCACCGGCGAGATCAACTACGGCAACGTGTTCCGCCATCTCAAGGCGAAGGGCTACACGGGCGTGCTCGGCATGGAGCACGGCAACTCGAAGGACGGCAAGGAAGGCGAACTCGCCGTCATCGCCGCGTACCGAGCGACCGACCCGCCGACGTCATGATCCCCAGGCGCTGACGCCCACCTCTGGTGCGCCCAAAAGGGGGACAGAGCAGATGAGGGGACTGTCTCCTAGTCCTCCCCTAGTCCTCCTCGCACGACCGTATTGACAAACTTGTTTGTCGAATGGCATCCTCGGCGACATGGATCACGACACGAGCTCCGTCGAACTCGAATGCGTCGCCGAATTGCCGCGCGCGGCCGTGCTGTTGCACCCGCTGCGGTTGAAGATCCTGCGTTCGTTCGATCGGCCGAAGTCCGCGACGGACGTCGCGGGCGAACTCCGCATGACGCGGCAGCAGGTGAACTACCACGTCCAACGCCTCGCGCGCGCCCGGTTCCTACGCAAGGCCGGCCGGCGCCAGAAGCGAGGCTTGCGCGATCAGTGCTTCATCCAAAACGCGCGCAGCCTGCTCGTGCTGCCGCAAGTGCTCGGTCCGCTGGCTCCGACTCAAGACGCGAAGCGCGGCGCGCTGTCGGCCGCGTACCTGTTGACGCTGACGGCCGTGATGCAGAAGGAACTCGGCGTCGCCTGGGCCGAGGCGAGTGCCGCGGAGCGTGCCTTGCCCACGCTCGCGATCGACACCGAAGTTCGTTTCACCTCGCCGGAGCAGCGCGCGTCCTTCACGCAAGCGCTGCACGCGGCGTTCACCGACGTCGTCCAGCGGTTCTCATCGCCGATGCACACCGCATCCGGCGCGCGAGCGCCGGGCCGGCCGCACCGCATCGTGGTCGGCGCCTATCCCATCCCCGCAGTGTTCGAAACGTGAAACGGAGACACCATGTCCGCTCGCAAACACCAAGGCCGCATCGTCGACAAGGAGATCACGATCCGCGCGACACCCGCGCAGGTGTACACGGCGTTCGCCGATGCGCGCGCCATCGCGCGTTGGTTCGTCGATGCCGCCGAAGGAGTCGCCAAGCCCGGAGAGCTGATGACGTGGATCTTCCGCGACATGAACTTCCGGCTTCCGGTGCCGATCCTCGAAGCACAGCCGAACTCCGAGTTCGTGACGGGCGCCGACATCCCCGGGCGACTCCCGGCGCTGATGGAAGTGTCCATCCGTCCAGTGAACGGCGAGTCCGGAACGACCCGCGTGCGCCTCGTGAACTCAGGCTTCGCGGACGGAGCGCAATGGGACGAGGAGTACCAAGGCGTCGACTCCGGCTGGACCATGGCGCTCGCCACGCTGAAACACGCTTTGGAAGTCCATCCCGATCGCGATCGGACGCACGTCATGGCCATGCGTCCCGCGACGTTCGACCCGGCGCGCCTGCGCGCGCTCTACACGACCGCGGCAGGGCTCGATGCGTGGCTCGGCAGTGACGCGCGAATCACCGGCGATGCGGTGCACGTCGGGGCGGAGCTGACGCTGCGCACGCCCGGATGCGGCCCGCTGTCGGGCCGCGTGCTCGCCGACTCGGGCCGTGAAGTCCTACTCGAGTGGCGTGAGCAATCCGCGGTGCTGGGACTGAAGACGTTCGCGGCCGGACCGGCGCGCATGATCTGTCTCGACTTCAGTACCTGGAGCGCGAGCCCGCCGTTGGTCACGAAGGGGGCTCTCGAAGGCCTGTTGTCACGCCTCGCGGACGCATTGGCGTGACGCGCGCGCCGCCGCGGCCTGCGGCCGCGGCGGCGATTCCGTCCGAACCTCGTCCTGCCGCGCGACGAGGTTCGGACGGAGTCGATCAGCCGCCGCTCTTGCCCGAGCCGGCCTTGGCCGCGGCGTATGCCTCGAGCACGCGCGCTTCGATTTCCGGGGTCAGACCCGCGCGCATTTCCTTCATGCGCGGAATCGTCTCCATCGCCATCTTGCGCCACTCCAGCGTGTCGGTGATCGTCGTCTCGATCGAGCGGAAGCGCATGCCGGCGGCGATCGCGAGCTCGTTCTTCCACGTGTGGAAGCCCTTCGACGCGCCCTCGTACGCGGCCCAGATCGGAAGGTCGAACGCCTCTTTGCGCGCCGCCGCTTCCTCGCCGTACTTCGCGAGGAACGGCGCGTCGACCCACACGAACTCGGCGTCGCTCTTCGTGACGCGCTTCGACGTGTCGAGGACTTCACCCATCGTCAGTCGACGCTCCGGTCCGACGGCGTTGAACACGCCGAAGGCCTTGGTCTCCGCGACCTTCAACATGAAATCGGTGAGGTCGCGGACGTCGATGACCTGGATCGGGTCGGTTGGGTTGCCCGGAGCGAGCATCTTGCCGCCCTTCGCCACGCGCCACGGCCAGTAAGTGAAGCGGTCGGTCCAGTCCTCGGGCCCGACGATGTAGCCGGGACGGATCACCGTGCAGCGCCCTGGGAACGCCGCTTCCGAGGCCTGCTCGCACAGCGCCTTCAGCGCGCCGTAGTACTGGTAGTTGTCACCCATCGTCTCGAGCGTCGGATCCGCCATCGTCGCGAGCTTGGCGGTCTCGTCGAGGTCCTCGATCGCGTTGGTCTCTTCGGCATAGGCCGAGATCGACGACGTGAAGACGTAATGCCCGCAGGTCTTCGCGAGCGCCTCGGCGCTCGCCTTGACGTGACGCGGGTAGTAGCCGCAGTCGTCGAAGCAGACGTCGAACGACTTGCCGACCAGCGCGTTCACGCCTTCGCCCTTGCTCGGATCGCGATCGCCGATCAAGCGCTCGACCTCGGGGAACAACTCGGTCCGCGTCTTCCCGCGATTGAACAGCGTCACCGTGTGTCCGCGCTCGAGGGCGGATTTCACGAGCGACGGACCGATCAAGCCAGTGCCGCCGAGCACCAGGATCTTCAGCTTGCGCGACGGAGCATCCTCGCGCGCGAACAGCGACGGAACGCCTCCCGTCAGCGCTGCGGCCGAAGCGGCGACCGCACCCTTCAACAATGAGCGTCGCGAACTACGCAAGGTCTCCTCCGGAACTTCGAGTGACGAAGGCCCCGATATACGCGACGCCGACGCCGCGCGTTGGATTCAACGCTTCGAACCCGACTCGGCGGGGGGTGGTCCGGTCTTGCCGTCGTCCTGCTGCTGCTTCTCACGTTCCTTGCGGTCCAGTTCGTCCTGGAACTGCTTCATCTCGAGCACCTGCTTGCGGCGCTCGTAGTCGGCGACGCTGATGTACCCCTGCTGCACCAGTTGTTCGAGCTTCTCGAGCGTGTCCTCGAGCTCCGCGGGCTTCACGCCTTGTGTCAGTACTTCGCGGATCGCGAGCGCGGTATCCCACTGCTTCTTGATGCGAGGCTTGATGCGCTCGACCATCTCTTGCTGTTGCGGCGCCACGTCCTTCTGCTCCTCGGGATCGCTGTTCAGGTCGTAGACCTGGGGCGTCACGATCACGACCGGTTTCATGCCGAGTGGGTCGTTCTTCAGGTCGTAGTACGGCTCACCGGGCGCCACCTTGCCCAGGTGACCATCCATCAACGTCTGGACGCCGATCTTGCAACCGTCGATGTACTTCAAGTTCTCGCGGCGCACGTAGTTCATGATGCTGTCGGGGCCGGGCACCGAGTGGTCGGACAAGTTGGGCGACTCTCCGAGCGCGACTCGTGGTTCCGCATCGCGATCGAGCAACGCGTCTTCGAGGTCGAGCCCTTCGATCTGCGCCGGCGCTTCGACTTCGCACGCAGCACAAATCGTCGGATACAGGTCGATCAAGCGCACGACGTCGTCGTTGCGCACGCCGGCGAAGCGACCACCCGGGAACTTCACGATCAGCGGGACGCGGACTTCCTCTTCGTAGAGCGTCAGGCCGTGACCGGCGTAGATGCCGTGATCGAGGAACGACTCGCCGTGATCCGACGTGATGATCACGAGGGCCGTATCGAGCAATCCCATCGCCTCCAACGAACGCAAGAGGTCGCCGAGGCGTTCGTCGACGAAGCGGATGGTCGCGTCGTACTCATCCACCAATTGGTCGATCGTCGCGTACTGATCGAGCTTCATGTAGTCGTGGATGCGGAACTGCTTCAGACGTGCGATCGGATCGGGGAATTCACGCGCGCGCGCGGGCACGACCGGCGCCGTTCCGGCCAGCGCGGCTCTCGAGGCCTCGTCGGCCACGTATGGCGCGTGGCAATCGAAGGTGTGGAAGAACAAGAAGAAGCGGTCCTTCTGGCGCTTGAAGACCCAGTCCTTCAATTGCTGCGACCGCCTCCGGAAGCCGTTGTTCAGGACCCAGCCGGACTGCGGTTTGTCGTCGTATTCGTCGAAGCCGGCGTCGAAGCCGTGTCGCGCCTCGAGGAAGCCGCCGTCGGTGAACCCAGCGGTCTTGAAGCCGCTGCTCTTCAGACGCTCGGCGATCGTGACGTAGTTCTCCGCCAGGCGATCCTGGTGGTAGCGCACGTTGTGCGACAACGGGTGCATGCCCGTCATCATCGTCATGTGCGAAGGCAGCGTGTACGGCGCTTGCGACATCGCGTTCGTGAACACGGTCGCCTGCTTCGCGAATGCGTCGAGGTTCGGCGTCGTCGGCCGCGGATAGCCGTAAAGGCTCATGTGGTCCTGACGCAGCGTGTCGAGCGAGATCAGGATCACACGGTCGGCGCGGACGCGAGCGTCGCGATGCGCTTCCGGCGGTGGCTCGCGGAAGAACAGGAACAGCCCCATCGCGGCACCCATCAACACGATGGTCGTGATCCAGACGAGCGGGGAAGAGGGATTGAGAGATGAGCGCATTCGTCCGGAGGGTAACAGGCAGTGGAGGTGCACGAGATGGACGATTCCCCGGCCGCCGCACACACGACGGGGGGCAGTTTGAGTCGACCGTTTGTTGCAGCCCGTCGGCGCGAGGTTCGATCAACTCGATTTCTTCTTCACGCGCGCTTCTTCTTCACGAAGGTCCCGAGCTTGGAGTTCTTCACCACCCCGGGGAACTGCAACACCATGTTGTGCATCGCGAGGTAGACGCCGGGCGCGACGATCTGCACCGCGAGCAGCGCCTCGGTCAGGTTTTGGATCGAGTCGGTCGAGCGCAGTTCGTACGGGCGCATCGCGCCGGTCAGCACGATCGGCACGCGCGGCGTCGGCAGCATCTCGACGATGCGTTCCCCGCTGTTCGCGAGGCGGTCCGTGCCGTGCACGATGACGATGCCATCGTGGATCTGGCACAGTTCGCCCGCCGTTTCGGCGATCGTCGTGTGATCCTCCGGTGTCATCTCGAGGCTGTCCTTGTTCATCAAGGACACACGCTCGACTTCGACTCCGCGCAGTTCGAGCGACGCGAGCATCACGTCGAGCACCGAGACCTTGTTCGCCAGGATGCCGGACAGCTCGTCGTACGTCTTCTCGATCGTGCCGCCGGTGGAGATGAGGGCGACGGTCTTCTTGGGCATGGATCGCTCTGCAAGAGTGCGGGGCGGCCCCTTTTACCAAGCCGCCCCGTTCCAAGCGCGGGCAAGTCCGGCGGTGCGTGTTCGTCAGTCCAGTTCGACCGCGAAGTTCACGGAGCCACTCTCGAACGTCACGTTCGACAGGGTCGCGATCGTGCCCGTGTTCGCGAGGTCGACACGATTCGCCGTCAGCACGGAATTCCGCAGTTCGAGGCCGAGTGCGAAGTTCGCGACGCCGTGGCGCAGGTTCTTCGTCGCCAGCACGTTCTCCACGCGGATCCCGGTGCCGAGCTCGACCTCGAGACCGTCCTGACCATTCCGCGTGGCGATCAAGCCGTCGACGATGCAGCCGTCGCCGCCGACGCTGAGTCCCGAGCGAGCGTTGTCCTTCGTCGTGTTGTTCGCGATCAGCAAATTGGCGCTGAAGGCGCGGATCCCCCCGTACGACTCGTTCGCGCAGCGCTGGACGACGTTGCCGACGATCTGCGAACCGTCCGAGGCGTTCTCCAACGAAATGCCCGAGCCGGTGACCGAACGCACCTGGTTGTCGACGATCTTGGAGTTCGGTGCGCCCATCAGCGAGATGCCCTGGCCGTCGAAGATCTCCTCGATCCGGCAGCGCGCGACCTCGGCATTCGCGCCGAAGACCAGGATCCCGGACTCGGCGTGCTCGACGCGGGCCTTCTCGATCACCGCCAGAGCCCCGTGGACGTTGATGGCATGCGCGCCGACGCCTTTCAACTTGCAGCGCTGGATCGTCGCCTTCGAGCCTTGGACCTCGATTCCCTCGCTCTCGACGTTCCGGATCGTCACGTCGCGGACGATCACCTCGTCGCCATCGACCAGTACCGCCGCGCCGTCCGTGACGGTGTCGATCACGCAGTCGGTCACGCGCCCATAGTTGCCTTGGATGTCGATCGCGCTGTTGTCGCAGTTCGTGAACGACGAGTCGTCGATGCGCGCGTCGTCGCCGTCGACGTCGATGCGACCGTTCGTGATCTTGCAGTCGTCGACGCGCAGGTAGTTGCCCTTGATGACGGCAGCGCGCGTGCAGTTCTCGATGCGCACCTGCTTCAACGCGAGCGCGTCACCGACGCACGACACGCCGGCCCCGATCGAGTTCGGGACGTTTTGCGCTGCGCGCGCATTGCGGATCGTCAGTCCGCGCAGCACGACGTCGTGGGCTTCGATCGATACCGCCGGCCCGTCGCCGAGCGAGCCCAAGCCGCGCCCGTCGATGATCACGGCGCCCGTACCGCGCAGCTCGAAGTCGTTCTTGCCGATGATCGCCGGGCGCTCGAAGTAGATGCCCGGCTTGATCAAGACCTTGTCGCCGGAATCCGCGGCGTCGATCGCGGATTGGATCGTCGGGAACGGGCCGTTCTTGGCGACGACCAAGGTCTTCGCGTCGAGGGTTCCCGCCAGCGTGGCGAGGGCGAGGACAGGGGCGATACGGGTTGCGACGTTCATGGGTACCTCCACCCGAGCAAGTCGACGGGCGGCCTCGCTGCCGACACGCTTCTGGGAGCTTTTTCCGATTCCCCTTCCGCGCCACGTCGTCGGAGGGCTTGCCGGATGAGCCGAGGGACGGGAAGATCCCGGCCCCTCACGCCGAACGACGCGGCAACCCCGGAACCCCGCCATGCACAAGAAGGCCCACCAGATCCCGAGCATCCCGATGGGACGCAAGATCTACCTCTGGCAATACGGTGACTTCGGCATGCCGCTGCTGGTGTTCCCCTCGGCCGCCGGCATGGCGCACGAATGGGAAGCGCACGGCGTGATCGATGCGCTCGGTCACTTCATCGATCGCAAGAAGGTGAAGTTCTACTGCACCGAATCGAACGTCGCCGAGGCCTGGACTCGCAAGGAGAACGACCCGGCGTGGCGCATCCAACGCCACATGGCATACGAGCGCTACGTCGTCGAAGAGCTCGTCCCGTTCATCCGCCTCGACTGCAAGACGCCGAACATTCCGATCGCCGTGACCGGCTGTTCGCTCGGTGCGTTCTACGCCGCGAACTTCGCGCTGAAGTACCCCGAGACGTTCCGATACGCGCTCTGCATGTCGGGCCGCTACGACATCACGAGCTTCAACGGCCTGCAGTCGATCGACGTCTACTACAACAACCCGATGGCGTACGTCGGCAACATGAACGGCGAGCACCTCGACCGCGTGCGCGCGAACACGTTCTTGCAACTCGTCTGCGGCCGCGGCAAATGGGAAGACGGCAACTGGCAGGACACCGAGAAGCTCGGTCATTTGCTCGGCGGCAAAGGCATCCCCAATTCGGCCGATCTCTGGGGCGAGGACGTCCACCACGAATGGGGCTGGTGGATCAAGCAAGCCGACCACTATCTCGCGCAGCGCTTCGCGACCTGACGGCGCGACCCGGCCGGATCACAATCCCTTCAAGTACCCACCGTCGACGGCCAGCGTCGTGCCCGTGACGTAGCTCGCCGCCGCCGAGCACAGGAACGTCACGGCGTCCGCGATCTCGTGCGGCTCCCCGATGCGCGCCATCGGGATCATCGCTTCCCAGCTCGCGAACACCTGCTCCTTCGACAAGCCGGTGCGTTGCGCGGCGACGTCCGCCAGTTCTTCGAGTCGTTCCGTGCGCGCGTAGCCCGGCAGCACGACGTTCACGGTCACGCCATCTTTCGCGACGCGGTTCGCGACGGTCTTCGCGAAGCCGAGCACGGCGGCGCGCGTCGCGTTCGACAGGATCAAGTTGTCGAGTGGCTGCCGCGCCGACACCGACGCCAAGTGAACGACGCGGCCATAGCCGTTCTTGCGCATCGCGGGCAGGAACGCGTCGAACAGGCGCACGGCCGACATGAAGCACAGCTCGAACGCGGCCTGGTACTGCGCGTCCTCGACGTCGTCGTACGAGCCGGATGGCGGGCCGCCGGCGTTCGACACCAGGATGTCCGGATCACCGAGTTCGGCCCGGATGCGGTCGGCGAAGGCTTCGACGGACTGCGCGTCGCGGACGTCGAACGGGACGGGCAGCACGGTCGAGTCGGGGTAGCGGTCCACCAGATCGGCGGCTGCCGCGGCCAACTCTTCGGTGGTGCGCGCTCCGATCGCGACGATCGACCCTTCGCGCAGCAGCGCCTCCGCGACCGAGAAGCCGAGTCCGCGGCTGCCGCCGGTGACGACCGCGATCTTGCCCTTCAGTCCGAGTTCCATGCGCAGCCGTCCGTTCGTCGGGGAGTAGTCACTTCGATGGACCGCCACCATCTTGGGGCACGGGGCGGATGAACGCTTCGAGTTCGCGACCGAACTCCTCGTAGCGCTGTGGGAACGAAGCTTGGCCGAGTCGGAACGCGAGCTTCGCCATCGGGGCATCTCCGCGTTCCTTCGCGCGTCGGCCGAGCTGCAGCAGCAGGGGGCCGAGATCGATCGTCCCACCCTGTGGCTCGGCGTTCAGCAGGTCCTGGATGATCCCGAGCGCGCCGTTCAGGTCATTGGCTTGGATCAATGACCGCGCGCGTCGAAACTTCAGTTCCCGTGTTTGGTCGGCGGTGAGTTCCCAATCGAGCGCTTGCTCGTAGACCAACGCCGCACGCGCCGCTTGGTCGACTCGTTCCAGGTCGGCGCCTTGCATGATCGCCGCGTCGTAGGACTCGCGCCGCTCCGCGCGCTCGGCCAGTCGCGACCACACGGCCCAACCGGCCGCGACGATTCCGAGACCGACGATGACTTGGATCGAACGCCGCATACTTCGACGGAACCCCTTGATGGTGCGCGGAGTATAGCGACGCATCGCGGAACTCCCGGACCAGGTCCCGGTCCGAGCGTGCAGGAACGCACATCGTTCCGCGTCGACCCGTCCGGCTGTGACATTCCCGGTGGTTCCACTCTGCTAGCATTCCCGCCGCTCCGCGACCCGTCCGCCGCTTCTCGATCCGACGGTACGGAGCACCCGCAGTCGATCGTGCGAGGGCACGCCGGTCACTGGGGAAGCGGGAAATGAACGAAGGAGTTCGAGGTGTTCGATTCATCGAAACTGTGGCGCATCGCGCCCGTGGCGCTCGTGCTCTGTCTCGCGCCGAGTGCATTGCCGGGCAGCACGCCGTCGAAGGTCTACCGTGACCCGGTCCACAAGTTCTCGCTGAAGATCTTCCCCGACTGGGAGCAGGTCCCGATCGACCCCACCGAACAGTGGGAAGTCGCGAAGTTCTACGACCCCGCGAACAAGGGCGACTACTTCCGCCCCGAGCTCACCGTCTTCCGCATCGCGAAGAACGAGCCCGTCGACGGCGGTTCGCTGACCGGCAGCGGTGGCGGCAAGCGGCCCGAGATCCCGCCGGAGATCCTGGAGCGGTTCAAGCCGAAGGGCGCGTACCAGCTCAGCATGGCGCGCCTGATCGTTCCTCCGGGAGAGAAGCTGCCGGACGAGAAGGACTTCAAGGAGTTCGTGTCCAGCGAGAAGGTGAAGGGCAAGGTCTGGACCGCGTCGATCGCGCACCAGAAAGGCGACAAGAACGCGACGGTGTTCGCGCAGCTCGTGACGTTCGAGAAGGACGGCGTCGAGTACGGCATCTACTGCAACTGCACCGAACAGCGCCGCAAGGGCTTCGAGCCCGCGTACCGCACGATCGCCAAGTCGTTCCAGTTCTTCGATGAGCGCGCGAAGGACGTCGCGACGCTCGACGTGCTCGACGGCGTCAACATCTCGCCCGGGCGCCGCTCGAAGATCGAGCGCAGCATGATCAAAGGCTGGGGCGTCTCGGTCAGCCCGAAGAAGAACTACATCGTCATCTACAACACGAACCGCAATAAGAACAAGGCCCTCGCCCGCCAGCTCGCGGAGCGCATCGAGCTGATCCGCGAGCAGATCTACGAGAAGCAATTCCCGTCGGCGAAACCGATCGACGCGGTCAGCGTGATGCGCATCTGCGCGAATCAAGCCGAGTACCACGCCTACGGCGGCCCGCCCGGTTCCGCTGGGTATTGGAACTCGGGCTCCGAAGAGCTCGTGTTCTACGACATGAGCAGGAAGAAGGACCCCGACGAGGACACGCTCGCGGTCCTCTATCACGAGGCCTTCCACCAATACATCTACTACTCGGTCGGCAACGTGGCCCCGCACTCGTGGTTCAACGAAGGCCACGGCGACTACTACGCCGGCGCGCGCTTCGCGGGTTCGAAGGTGTCGATCAAGCCGTTCAACTGGCGCATCGGCACCGTGAAGAACGCGATCCGCGAAGGGCCGCGCGCGTCCCGCATCGAGAAAGACCCGCAAACCGGCAAGGAGCGCAAGATCTACGACAACAGCAAGGGCTACACGCCGCTTGCCGACCTCGTGAACTTCTCGCAGCGCGACTACTACAGCTATCCCGGCGTCAGCTACGCCCAAGGCTGGAGCCTCATCTACTTCCTGCGCGAGATCGTGCCCAAGAACAAGGCGATGAACGCCAAGTGGGGCAAGATCCTCGATGTCTACTTCGACACGCTGAAGGCCGAGGTCAATCGAGAGACTCCGCTCGACACCGAGCGCAAACCGGAACCCGAGGACCCCGCGCCAGAGGGTCCCGGCAACGAACCCGATCCGGCGAAGCCCGAGCCCGGAGAACCCGGAGCGCCAGGAGCACCGGGCGAACCCGGTGAGCCGGGCGCCCCCGGCGACCCAGCGGATCCCGGCGACGGCGACGGTGAAGGTGGCGAAGAGGAGCCGACCGATCCCGGCTTCCAGCCGATTCCGACCGGCTTCGGCTCCGACAACGCGCTGCAAAAAGCGATTCAGGCCGCGTTCAAAGACGTCGACTTCGAGGAGTTCGAAGCGGCGTGGCGCGAAGCGACGCTGAAGATCTCGGGCTGACCGCGCGCGACGCAGGCCGCGCCCGCCTCACGCGCATCGACGCGTGCGTGCGGATCAGCGCAGACTCTTGGTCCGAAGTCGAACGACGGTGGCTCCCGCGCCACCGTCGCTCGGTCGCGCTTGTCCGTAGTCGTAGACGGCCGGATGACCATCGAGCAGCTTGCGCGTGAGATCGCGCAGGATGCCCTTCCCGATGCCGTGGACGATGCGCAGGTTCAACACGCCGTCGCGTTGACTCTGTTGCAAGAACGCACGGATCCGCTGGAGCGCGGCACCGCGGTCGAGGCCGTGGAGGTCGAGTTCGCGCATGGGCGTCACTTCGATTCCGACGGATCCGAGGTGGCCGGAGGCGCGGTGGGTGTGGGGGACGGCTTCTTGGCGGCCGGATTCGCCGCCGGAATGTCCCACGCGACGATCCACTCGTGCGACTTCTTCGTGAAGCCGAGTTCGCCCAAGCGCCGTTCCATGTCCGGCAGGTGCGCGGCCCCGTAGAAGATCGCCAAGCGGTGTTTGCCGGCCGCGAGCTGCTCGTTCAGCACGTCGATGCAGATCTTGTTGCGCTCGCCGAGCAGCGTCGAGCCTTCGCCCTTCGCGCCCTCGTCGAGTCCCGAGACCATTGCCTCCATGTCCTCGAACTGACGACCGAGCAGCATCTTCATCGTACGCGACGAGTCCTTGCTCGTCAGCGCGAGCAGCATCGCCATCGAGCTGACCTGGGAGTTCGGGTTCTTCTCACTGCGCTCGAACTCGGCGCGCATCATCTTCAGCATCATCGACAGCAGGGATTCGCCCTTCTCTTCCATCTTCTGAGCGAAGCCCGCCGGATCGATGTCGGCGTGGACGAAGTTCTCCGGCGAATAGTCGACCTCTTCGAGTTGGAACGTCAGGTCGAGCGAGTCCTTCATGAACCGCTGCATCATGCTGACGGGCGAATCGGTCCCGGAGCCGGGCTCGGGCTTCATGCCCCGTTCGGCCACGAGTTCGTACAGCACGCCGTCGAACCCGGTGAACAGTGCGTTGAGCTCTTCGTAGTACGCGCGATCGCCGATGTGCACCGCGCCGACCAGCGCCACCTGCCGGCCATCGCCGTCGACGTAGTTCACGAGCGCGGACTCGAGTCGCCCGCTGCCGTCGTCCTCCTGGACGAACCGCATGAAATCGGTCGGGGTCTCGTCCGCGGTCGCGGCGCAGGCGGCGAGAGCGAGCGGCATCAGACAGGTCGCGATGACGTGATTCATGAGTCGAGCCTCGCGAGAACGGGCGCGTGATCGCTCGGCTTCTCACCGTCGCGCGCGCCCTTGTCGATCCACACGTCGGAGCACGTCGACAGCGCCGCGCTCGACATGAGGATGTGATCGATGCGCAAACCTTGGCCGCGCTGGAACCCGCGCGTCCGGAAATCCCACCACGTGTAATGGCCACCGTCTTCGTGGAACTTGCGGAACGAATCGGTGAGGCCGAGCTCGATCAGCGCGTTCAGCCGCTCGCGCTCCGGGGTCGAGCACAGGATCTTCTCGTGCCACAGTTTCGGGTCGTGAACGTCGCGGTCGTCGAACGTGACGTTGAAGTCACCGGCGACGACGACCTTCTCTCCGAGGTCGTAGCGCTGGCGCACGTCGTCGCGCAGGCGCGTCATCCAGTCGAGCTTGTACGCGTACTTCGGCGAGCCGACCTCTTGGCCGTTGACGACGTAGACACTGACGACGAATAGATCACCGATCTGCACGCCGAGCACGCGGCGATCGGCGTCCGGGGCCTCGCCCCGCATGCCGCAGAACACGTCGTCGAAGCGATGCTTCGACAGGATCGCGACGCCGTTGTAGGTCTTCTGCCCGTACGACGCGATTTGGTAGCCGAGGGCTTCGATCTCGTCGCGCGGGAACTGCTCGTCGACGCACTTCAGTTCTTGCAGGCATACGACGTCCGGACGCGTCGTCTCCAACCACGCGAGCAATCGCGGAAGGCGCGCGCGCACCGAGTTCACGTTCCACGTCGAGATCAGCATGGGCCGAGAGGATAGCGATCCGGGGGAGTCATCCGCGTCATAGGCGTCCCGAACGCTTGATCTCCAGATACCGGTGCGCGAGTTCGACCGCGAGCTTGCGCGGCGAGGTGTCCAGCGGGATGACGCCGGGGCGTGCCAAGCGCTCGAGCGCGGCCTTGCGATCGGCGAGGTAGGCCAGCGTCGCGCAATGCGTGGCCGCGGACTCGGGGTCCGTGATCGCGGCGTCGACCAGGGGTTCCACGGAGGTCTCGCGCAGACTGGCGACGACCACCAGGTGCCGCTTGCGCAGCAGATCGAGCGCCGGGCCGAGATCGACGACGTCGTCGTCGCGCTGATTCGTGATGAACAGGATCAGCGCCCGCTTGGTCTGGTGCGCGCGAACGCGCTGGGCGGCTTCGAGGTGATCGGCAGGCTCGAGTGTCGGATGGACGTCGTAGAGCGCACTCTGCAGCGTCCGCAACTGACCGCGGCCCTTGACCTGCGCCAACCTCCGATCGACGCCTCCGTAGGTCACGAAGCCGACCGAATCCCCCTGGCGCAACACGACGCTGGCGACGACGAGCAACGCGTTCAGGCAATGGTCGAAATGCGACAGCTCGCCGTCGATCGCCCGCATCCGCCGTCCGCAGTCGAGCACGAACAGCACCTGCTGATCGCGCTCCTCTTGGTACTCGCGCGAGATCAAGCGGCGACGGCGCGACGTCGCCTTCCAATCGACGCGGCGCAGGGGATCGCCCGCGGTGTAGTCGCGGAGTTGTCGGAACTCGAAGCCTTCGCCTCGCCGCTGCCGGCGCTTCAGGCCCATCAGTTGGATGTGCTGGTCGATCGCGTGCAGCGTCAGCTTCGCGGCGGTCGCGAAGTCGGGGAACACGCGGACACCGTGCGCATTGCCCGCGCGCTCGGTGCGATGCCACAGCCACAGCGGCGAGTCGACGCGGACGTCGGCGGGAGAGAACGTCGCGTCGCCGCGGCGCAGCGCACGCACGCGATACGTGAACGTGGCCGCGCTCTGGCCCGGCACGTCGATGTCTCGGGGCAGGCCTTCGAACGCGAACGTCTCGGGCACTCCGTCGAACACGCGCAGCGAGACGGCGCGCGGGGTCGGGTTGTCGATACGAATCGCGACGTCCGTCCACACGCCGACCGGGACCGAGCTCGGCGCCGTGCGCAGCAGGATGCACGCGGGACGCCGCAATGCGCGGATCGCGTCGCCGATCGCCACGATCACGACGCACGCGGCGAGCCCGAAGTACACCGGCGCGGCCGCGGGCAAGAACGTCGCGACCACTCCCGCAGCGGCGAGCGCGATCACGAGCTGGAACAGTCGCGGGGCCGGCGTCACGGGAATCACGACCGCGGCGCGTCGACCGTCGAGGTGATCTGATCGATGACGGCATCGGCGGCGATGCCCTCGAGATCGAGTTCGGGGGCCAAGGCGATGCGGTGGCGCAGCACGGGCCGCGCGACGCGTTTCACGTCGTCGGGAGTGACGAAACCTCGCCCCTCGAACAGCGCCGCGACGCGCGCGACGCGGATCAGGGCGATCGACGCGCGCGGTCCGGCGCCGAGCGCCACGCCGCGCCACGACCGCGTCTCGCGCACCAGCCGGACCGCGTAATCGCGAACCGCTGGCGCCACGGCGAGACGGGAGATCAATGCCGACAACGCGAGCACGTCAGCGGGCGTGACGATCTGCTCGACCCGCGACACGTCGAGCGCGTCACCGACGCGATCGGTCGTCACCAACTCCACGATCCGGTTCTCTTCCTCGAGCGACGGGTAGTCGATGACGATCTTCAGCAGGAACCGATCGAGTTGAGCTTCCGGAAGCGGATACGTGCCCTCCTGTTCGATCGGGTTCTGCGTCGCGAGCGCCATGAACGGCGGCTCCAGTCGCGTGGCTTCGCCTTCGATCGTGATCTGGCCCTCTTGCATCACTTCGAGCAACGCAGCCTGCGTGCGCGCGGATGCGCGATTGATCTCGTCGGCGAGCAAGAGGTTCGTGAACGCGGGACCGCGCCGCAGTCGGAACGCATTGTCGCGCGCGTCGAACACGACGTGGCCGGTCACGTCGGCGGGCATCAGGTCGGGGGTGAACTGCACGCGCGCGAAGCGCCCGCCGAACGTCCGCGCGAGCGCGAGCACGAGCAGCGTCTTCCCGAGTCCGGGCACGCCTTCGATCAGCACGTGACCGCCCGCGAAGAACGCGAGGAGCACGTGGTCGACCGCTTCACCTTGGCCGATCACGACCTTGCCGATCTCGGCGCGGATGCGGCGCACACGATCCACGGCGCGCTCGACGTCTGCGGTGTCGGGATTCGGATCAGGATGCGGCGTCGAGTCGGTCACAACGATCTCCGGATACGGTCGAGGTTCTTCACCATGCGCACGAAGTGGTTCGAAGTCGGTGCGGAATGGATCGCGTCGTGGACTTCGTCGAACGAGAGCCCGGCCACGCTCGCGAGTTCCTGTTCGCGCTTGCGCGCGTCGCGCTGCGCCAGCTCGGGGCGGCGTTGCGCGAGCGTGCGCATCAGCGCCGCACGGGCCGACCCGACCAACGCCGTGTATTCCCGCTGGCGCAGCAAATACTCGCCGGACGCGCGCAGGTGATCGGAGAAGTCGCGTAGATCGTCGCTGGTGTCGGCGATGCGCGGGCCGAACCGTCGCGCGACGCTCCAACCCCACAACCCGACCAAGGCGAGCAGTGGCGCGAGCACCATCCACGCCGCATCCCACAAGCGCGTGAAAAGGCCGATCCTGCCGTCCAGGTCGAACACGATCCACGCGCCGCGCGTCCCCGGCCGCAGTTGCAAGACCGCGACGCCGAAGGCGGCGTGATCGTGTTCCGCGATGTGTTCGTTTTCGAGCGGCTGGGCCGAGCCGAACACGGAAACGCGACCGTTGCCGAAGGGGAACGAGACGAACTGAGGGGCGGGCGCGACGACGGCGACGGACGGCGGTCGTTCGCCCCGGGACACCGTGATGGCCGCGGACTGCCCGAAGTCGACGTCATACGACTCGCCGGCGAGTTCCAGGCGCCGCGGGCCGAACGTCGAGCCGCTTCGCGTCACGCCGAAGTCGAACCACGTCGCGAACGTCCCGCGCTCGCGACCGCGTGGCCCGTCCTGGTCGTCGGGCGAGCTGGCGGCGCGGAACGCAGCGCTTTGCGTGCGCGGCAGCGCGACGACCAGATGTCCACCGCGCTCGACCCATGCGATGAGGCGCTCCCGCATCGTGCGCGAGATGGTGTGGCCGTCGGCGAGAACCACCAACGCACGGTCGAGCGGAGGCATCGAAGCGATCGATCGCCGATTCTCGGCAGGGAAGCCGAGCTTCGTCAGCAGCCGCTCGTACGCGAGCAGCGCGTTGGACCGGGCCTCGAAGCTCGGCTCACGTTCGACGGTCTCGTCGACGAAGCGCCCTTGACTGGCGATCCATGCCGCGAACCCGCCGAGGATCACGGCGGCGAACGCAATCGTGATCCACATGCGTCCGGTCATGCGGCACTCCGGAGGGGGAAGTGCGCATCGAAGAGGTCGCACAGCTCGGTCATTCGCTCGCGCGACAGCGGCCGGAACGCGTAGGCGATCTGGATGCGAGCCCCCGTCACGGCGCGAAACGCCTCGGCGCGCACGGTGTCGACGGTCCCGTCGACGCGACGAGCGCAGTCGCCCTCCGTGTCCCCCGGCAACAGCCGCAGCCCGTCGTCATGGACGAGCCGCGACAACGCCGCGCGATACAGCAGGCTGATCGCGGCCTGCGCGTCCCCGCCATCGAACGCGGCGAGGGCGCCCCCGCGGACGTCGTCCGGGATCGACGTCGGGCGCAGATCGAGCCCCATGACGTCGAGCGTGAGTTCCGGATCCCGTGCGGACGCCGTGGACGAACGGCGTAGCGCCCGCCAACGCTGCAACGCGAACCACGCGAACGCCGCACCGATCAGCACCAGCACGAAAGTTGGAACGCGCCACGCGTGCGTCGTCTCGCCCGCCACCTCGCTGACGTTCCGCAGGCTCGGCACGGCCGGCAGCTCCGAGTCGTTCACGTCGTCGTTCGGACGCACGGCGGTTTCGCCGTTTCGTTCGTTGTCCCAAACCCATCGGCGCTCGGTCGTCTCGCCGCCGAAGTCCTCGTGATCGAGGACCTCGGACAACGCGGTACGAACCTGCTCCTTCGATGGCGTGGCGTTCTGCGCGAACACGTGATGGCCCGACGCGGAGCCGACGAGACACGCGGTGAGCGCGAGGACGAGTGTGCTCACCACGCGCGGAGGCGCCACCCCCGTCCGTCGCCGATGCGGCACGTCCGCCGCGAGTCGGCGGAACGCCACTTCGACGTCCCAACCTTCCAGATGCGCGCGTTGGTCGATGTAGAGCGCGAAACCGCACGACGCGTGGACCAGGCCGTTCAACGAGTAGACGGCGACGGCACAAGCCTGGAGGGCGATCGCGAGGATGCCGAACTGGGTCCGGTCGCTCCCGAGCAACTCGAACACTTGCTCGGACCGTGGCAGGAACTCGTCGGGGATGAGCACGGAGCCGAGCGCGATCAACAGGATGAGGATCAGCGTCTCGAAGTGCGCGCCGGCGACCGCGACCAGCATCGCCGTGGACCCGTTGCGGCCGGCGATCACTCGCTGGCGATCGCGCAACGCGCGCCCCGTCACGCCTTCGAGCACGACGATCGGAGTGAGGAGCCCGCGCTGCGGATTCACGCGATGGCTGAACAGACCGAGGCCCAGGTGGCGTCCCCACAACGTGCGCAACGCACGCGCGGTCGCGCCGAGCGTCGGTGGGGGCCCGAACAGGGATCGGCCCAGGACGAACACCGGCACGCGCTCGAACACGGGTTTGACCCAGAACAGCAAGATGCCGAACAACCACGGCCGTTCGCGTGTCAGCCAGCCGAGCGCGAGGATCACCGGCAGCACCAGCGCGGCCCAGGTTCGCACGAGGACGCCGAAATGACGCTGGAACAGCGCGACGCCGAGATCCACGGCCTCCCAGGCCAGCCGCGGGCGAAGTCGGGCGGTCGCGTGTTCGAGGTTCACGCGCGCTTGCTCGCGGTGCCGGCGAAACCGAAATAGAACAGCACGAGCGCCCACAGCAGTGCGCCGACGATGATGCGGATCACGGGGTGGATCGCCGCCGGCGACCAGAACGCCTCGATGAACGCGGCACCGATGAACATCAGGGCCGCGCCGCCGATCAAGACGGAGCATTCGGGGCCGATGGCGCGCAGCATGCCCGCGCGCGACCGCCTGCCGGGAGCAAGCAACCCCAAGCCGAGCCTGAACCCGGCGACGCCCGAGAGGACGATCGCGTTCAATTCGAGCGCGCCGTGCGTGACGACGAACGGCCATAGCGTGCCGCCGAGGCCCACGGCGGAAAGGTGTCCGAGGATGCTGCCGATCGCGAGACCGTTGTAAGCCAACAGCAAGAACGCGCCGACGCCGAAGAACAGCCCACCGGCGAACGTCCGGAAGCCGATGCTCGTGTTGTGCTGGACGTAGAACCCGAACGCCTCGATGCTCGTGCTCAGCCTTCGTGGGTGGCTGGTCGACGAGTTCCCGTCGTACATCTCCTCCATCTCGGCGAGTTGTTCGGGCGTGACGAGTTCTTCGACCAGCGTGGGCCACGTCCGCGCGCAGACGAACATGAACGCCCCGAGGCCGTAGAAGACCGCGATCGCCAACAGCAACGTCCGGCCCTGCGCACGCACGGTGCGTGGAAACGTCTCGAACACGAACGTCGACAGAACACGCAACGGTCGCTGTCGACGGCGGTAGAGCTGCTCCCGTCCGCGCAGGGCGAGCGTGTTCAGTCGTTCGACCAGTTCCGCGCCGTAATGGCGCTTCTTCGCCAACGCCAGGTCGTGGCAGATGCCGCGGTAGAGCGCCGGGAACTCGGGGTCGCCGCCGCGCGAACGCGGCTCCACACCCACGCCTCGCTTGCGATCGATGCGCCGCCGGAGCGCCGTCCACCGTCCTTGACGCGATGCGATGAACGGCTCGCGCTTCATGAGGCACGCTCGCCTTCCGCCCACGCCGCGATGCCGCGCACGCGACGGACGCCTTCGTCACCGCGCGCTCCGGTCAGACCTTCGAGGCGATCCGCGAGTTCGACGACGCGTTCGGGTGTGAGGTAGGCCGACCGCTCCGCGAACTCCGTGATCGCTTCGACTTCGTCCGAGTGCAGCGGCACGGGAGGGGAGAACGGAGGCTCGGGCGCCGCGCGGCGTCGCGGCGCTTTGGGCTCGACATGGATCACCATCGTCCCGGCGACACGATCGCCGAGGCGTTGGAAGCGCGGCGACAGGAACGTCGACACCAAGCCGACGCCGTAGAACAACGGCAGGAAATCGGCGGCTCGCAGCAGATTGCGCAGGAACGACTCCGTCCAGCCGACCGGCAGACCATCGGTGCGAACGACGCGCAGGCCCATCCGCTTCTTGCCGGGGCTCGCGCCGCCGAACCACACTTCCGAGCCGATCGACCAGAACCACTCGAGCAGGAACGCGAACACCATCAATGCGCCGATGCCGGCCCGCCCGAACTGGACGCAGATCAGGGTCACGACGAAGTAGATCGCGCACCGCAGCAGGAGATCGATGAGCCACGCGTACGCGCGCGGGTAGGGGCCGGCCACACGCATCGTCAGGGCGACGCCTTCGGGAGTCTCCAGCGCGCGCAAGGTGTCGATGACGGGAATGCCAGCGTTCACGCGGAGTCTCGCGCGGGAGTCGGCGACTGCGCCGGGGAGGTGTTCGGTTTCGACGTCGAGGCGCGGTTGGCGCGGACCACGATCGTGCCCGCGAGGTAGTCGTAGGCGCATCGTCGACTCGGGCCGAAGATCATCAGCACGCCGATGAACCAGACCAGATTGCTCGGAACGGACAAGGTCGCACCCGGGGCGTCGGCGAATTCGCAGAGCACTTCCACGAGCGCGATGATCAGCCACCAAAGCGCCGTGCGCAACAGCAAGATGCGCCAGAAGCCGGCGCGCTCACCGTCGCTGCGCGCGACGTGGATGCCGAGGGCGAGCTTGCCGAGTGTCGCGCCGTACTTCGTGACCGTGAATACGTTGATGCCGATGAACGCCGAAACCAGCATCCACGACAACGGGTGGGTGCCGATGATGAAGCCGATCGTTTCGAGCGCGGACCACTCCTGATTCGCGTCCAACTCGACCAGTTTCCCGCTCGTCGCGGAGATCGTGTACGCCACGCCGACGACGAGGCTCTGCGACACCGCATCGACGCCAAACGCCCCCAATCGGTCCATGCGGCTCGCCAGTCGGACGCCCGTCTCTCGGGCTACGACGTCGGCGATCGGTGGAGCAAACGGGTCTTCGTCGACGACTCCGGTCATGCGCGCCTTCCTCCGCCGGATCCGCGAGGGTAGTCAAGGCGCGGCGCGGCGCAACCGCCGGAGGATCGGCAAGGGATCGAACCGGTCACATCCGTGAAGTTCCGGACCAAGCGCCTTGCGTCGCGATGCCGCCCCGTAGACTGCCCCGGCCCTCACGTCGGCGCCGCGAAACGGCCGAAATGCGAACCATGTCCGAGCTGAGCGAACACAAGCAACAACAGATCGCGATGCACAAAGAGGTGGCGGAGATGTACCGCCGCCGCGCCGGCTATGCGTTCGCGCAGGACTTCCAGGAAGAGCGCAACGCCTTGCTGATGGACCTGTTGCCCGAGCGTGAGGACGCGCGCGCGCTCGACCTCGGCTGCGGAACCGGCATCACGCTGAACGACCTCGCGCGCCGCTTTCGAACCGCCTGCGGCATCGACCTCAGCCACGAGATGCTGACCGGCTTCGTCGGCCGAGCCCCGGATGCGACCGGCAACGTGCTGTTGTTGCGTGGGGACATGGGCAAACTGCCGCTGCGGAGCAATGCGTTCGACGTCATCCTGTGCCGCTCGGCGCTGCACCACATGGACGACGAAGTCGCCGTCTTGACCGAGGTTTGTCGCATCCTGAAGCCCGACGGTCGCCTCGTGCTCGGCGAGCCGGCGAACGACTTCCCGTTGTTCCGCCTCGCGCGCTGGATCGCGAAGCGCGGCAAGAGCTACGGCAAGCTCCACACGATCGACCGCGCGTACACCCGGGGCCAATTGCGCGCGATGTTCGCGCGAGCCGGCTTGGTCGTGAAGCGCGAGACGCGCTTCGGCTTCATCGCGTACGCGCTGTGCGATAACCCCGACTTGGTCCCGATCCTGAAGAAGCTCCCCTCCGGCCTCGCGCGCGGAATCGGCGCGACACTGCGTGCGGTCGACCGCGTGCTGTCGCACGTCCCGCTGCTGAAGAACTGGAGCTGGTACACGATGCTCGACGTTCGGCGCGCGGACGCGACCTGACGCGACTGGCCGCAACGGGCCGTCACTTCGCGGCGTTGAGTTCGAGCAGCACGAGACTTCCTCCCGTACGCGTCATGCTCCACGGTTCGCGGAAGTGCATCAGGAAATGCGGCGTCCCGGATGTCTCGTCGGGCAACACCGGTTCGGGGGGTGAGCGGCGCGGGTCGATCTCGAAGACCGCGTGGTACTCGTTCTCCCACACGGCGCGTTGCGCGGTCCACGCGTCGCCGTACGTCGCGAGGAACAGCGACTCCGGATAGCCGCTCGTGCGGTCCAGGATCACCCAGCGCGGGCGCGCTTGGGCGAACTCGCGCAGCCAGATCTGCCCGCTGTCGATCGATTGGTTCCGCAACGCTTCGTAGAGGTCGAACCAGCCCTGGCCGAACGGCAAGCCGTAGTGGCCGACGGCGACGACCTCGTGCCGCGCCGCGCCGCGGCGTTCGAGCTCGTCGAGCAGTTCCATGCGCGTGTCGCGGCGTGCGATGGCGTTCAGGAACGCGGCGTCGCGCGCGAGCGATGGCAACGCCATGACGATCGTGATCGCCGTGGCCGCGCGAGCCGACGCGTTGCGCGTCCACGCCTCCACGCACAGAGCCGCCAGCGGAACGATGGCGATCGCGGGGCCGACGCCGAAGCGCACCGGGGCGTAGGCGACCGCGAACAAACTCGGCAGCAGGCCGAGCGCGCCGACGACCAGCAAGCGCGCGTTGCCGCCACGTCGCCATGCGACGACGATTCCACAGAGCGCAGCGAGCGCCACCGTTTCGCCGAGGCCGGCACCGAGCGTGTTCACCGCGTGGAACTCGGCGACGCCGAAGCGGCCGCGCTCGTCCTCGGACTCGATGAATGTCTGCGCGGAGAACCGCAGCTTGTCGACGAACGTCGGCAAGTCGTAGACGACGTTGGGCGCGCACAGCAGGAAGGCGGCGATCGACACGCCGGCGGCGATCCACAGCCGCGAGAACGGTGGCGCCGCGCGACCCTCGCGCCGCGCACGCGCGACCGCGACGAGGTGGGCGATCGCGAGCAAGCCGCACGTGAGCGCGCCGAAATAGCGCACGGCGCCCGAAGCGCCGGACCACGCCGCGGCCGCCCACGCGTCGCGCGGAGATCCGGACGACGCGTAACGGAAGATCGCGTCGAGCGCGAGCGCGGTCGTCAGCCCCCACACCGCGTCGACGGTCCCGAAGTGCGCTTCGCGGACGTTCAAGTACGCGCAGGCGCAGAACGCCATCGCGATCCAACCCGCGCGCTCACCCCATTCGCGCCGCACGAAGCGGCCGATCACCCAAACGGTGAGCAATGACGCCGCGACGGCGACGAGCCGATGCATCAGATGCAGCAGGGAGGGATTCGAGTCGATTCGCGCACGCTCCGCGGCGAACGAGCTGCCATGTGTGAGCGCCCGCACTTCCAGTGCCGCCGCGTCCACGATGCCGAACAGGAAGAAGCACGCGGGCCCGCGATACAGGAAGTCGCCGGGGTCGAAGTTGCCGCGCAAGAACGCCGTCCGCACCGAATCGACCATGCCGCGCTCGTCGGTCTGATGTTGGAACAGCGCGCGCTCCGGGTGCTCGAAGTCGAGCCCGAAGTCGATGGCGAACACGCGCAGCAGAAGCGCGAGGGCGAGCAGGACGAAGGCCAGGCGGGGCATTGGCGGCGTTCTAGCACGAGGAGGCTCCGGCGCTCGATCAAGACTCGAGCCGGCGCGCGAATCCGGCAGAGCACCGTCACGCGGCACCATGGCCCCCGGTCGGCGGCGGTCGCGCGAGGGGTGAGCCCCTCTCGCAATCGCGGGCGCTGGCGTATCCTCGGCGCCCTCGGTCCGCCGCTCGGAGCTCTCGCATGCGCCACCGTCTTGCGACCCTGATGTGCGCCGTCGTCCTCACGATGAGCGCGGTCGCCAGCGGCCAAGCGCTCGTCCACGACGTCCTCGGTCCGAATCCGAACGCCACGTTCGGTCGCGCGCTCGCGACCGCGGGAGACGTCGATGGCGACGGAGTTCCCGACCTCGTCGTCGGCGCCGTGTACGACTCGACGGCAGCCGCGCAGGCGGGCGCGGTCGCGCTCGTGTCCGGCGCCACGGGCGGCATCGTGCACACCTGGTACGGCTCCGGCATCGGAGCGAACTTCGGCCGCGCCGTGGACGGCGGAGGCGACATCGACGGTGACGGGATCGCGGACATCGTCGTCGGCGCGCACGAACAGTTCGGGCCAGGCTCGGTGTTCGCGTACTCGGGGGCGACCAAGCAGCCGCTGCACCATCTCGTGGGCCTCCAGCCCGTGGAGTCGTACGGCTGGGCCGCGGCACATGCGGGCGACGTGGATGGGGATGGCTACGACGACATCGTCATTGGCGCCCACACGGCGAAGCTGACCGCGTTCGAAGCGGGTCGTTCCGCGGTCGTGTCCGGCGCGACGGGCGCCGTCCTCCACGCGTGGAATGGCATCCAGCAGAGTTGGTGGGAGGGCTTCGCGGTCGCCAGCGCGGGCGACGTCGATGCGGATGGCTTCGTCGACGTCATCTCGTCGTCGCCGACGGAATCGAACGCGCTCTACCAGGGCGGCGCGATCCGCGTGTACTCGGGCGCGACGGGGCAGATCCTCGTGTTCGCGACGGGGTACGCGTACGGCGACATGTTCGGCTTCTCCGTGGCGGGCGCGGGCGACGTCGACCTCGACGGCTTCGACGACGTCGTGGTCGGTTCGCCGTACGAGTCGACGGTGGGGCCCGAGTCCGGTGCGGCCGTCGTGCTCTCCGGAAGCACCGGCGTGCCACTGTCCACGGCCTACGGAGATACGCCGTTCGAACACCTCGGATGGTCGGTTGCGCGCGTCGGCGACGTCGACGGAGATGGGCGCGTCGACCTCGTCGCGGGCTCGCCGGATGACTTCGACGTCACGAGTTCGTTCCGTCTCGGCTCCGCGACGGTGTTCGATGGCGGCACGGGGCAACCGTGGTTCGTCCGTCGCGGCGATGGACAGCAGTCGTTGTTCGGCGCTTCGGTCGCGGGCCCAGGCGACCTCGACGGAGATGCTCGACCGGACGTGGCGATCGGCGCGCCGATCGACGCGACGAATGGACCGGATGCAGGTCGAGTCGTCGTCCATTCCGACCCGTTCGCGAGCATCGCGATGTACGGAGTGGGAACGCCGGGCCTGGGTGGCATCACGCCGCGGCTCGAGTCGTTCGGTGGTTTGCCGTCGCCAGGCAATGCGTCCTTCGCGCTGCTGTTGACGCAGTGTGCGGGTGGTGCGGCCGGAGCGCTGGTCCTCGGCATCGCACCGGCAAATCTCCAAACCTCGTTCGGAGCCGTCTTGGTCGACGTCACGCAACCGATCGTCGTCTTGCCGTTCACGGTTGGGGGAGCGAGCGGACAGCCAGGATCGGGCAGCCTCTTCGTCCCAGCGCCGGTTCCACCGGGAGTGCCGCAGGGAGCAGCCGCATACCTTCAAGCCTTCGTAGTCGACGCGGGATCCCCGACGGGCATAGCGACCTCCGAGGGCCTGAGCCTGGTGATCACGGAGTAGCGAAACGAGTGACGACCGCACACGCACTAAGTGCGTGTGCGGACGTCACGTACACGATCGCGGCCAAGAATCGCCACCCGGAGCCCTCACCTTCAATCGCGACCAAAGAGCGCCAAAGGCGCGAGCCGCAGTTCTCCCTGGTCTCAAAGCCGCCAGGCTCCAGCCCACTCCGTCGCCAGATAGGTCCCCGGACCCGGCACGACAGCGGGCCCTGGCCCAGGCCTGACGTCGCGTAGCAAGGATGCGGCGATCCGCGGACAAGGGGACAGACGGGGGACAGATCGGGGACGGAGGCGCCTCCGTCCCCGTCATCGCGTCGGCACCCATGCCTTCCACCGAAGCGATGGAGCGCCGAAGGCGCGAGCCGCAATCCTCCCCGGTCTCCAAGCCGGCGCGCTCCAGCCCACTCCATCGCCGAAGAGGTCCCCGGACCCGGCACGACAGCCGGCCCTGGCCCCCGGCCTCTCGCTCGTTCCGCACGGATGCGGCGATCCGCTGATACGTCTCGTGC
>JBPOIU010000097.1:0-13118 GCA_052034255.1 Planctomycetota bacterium
GCCGCGATGCGAAAGCTCCTGCACGCGATCTACAGCGTCGCCACGAACCGGCGGCCCTTCGTCCCCATCCTCCCAAGCCCGGCGACCGCACCATGAGCAAACGATTGACGACGAAGACGGGATCTCACAGCCGACGGCAATGGTGGACGTGAACATGCGAATCGTGCCGAGACTGCTGATGTCCTTGTTCTGTCTGTTCTTCACGGTCGGGGGAATCGCGGCCATGTGGAACGCCGGCCCGAAGCTGCTGTTGTGGAACGAAGCCCGTACTTGGCCGATGACCGACGGCAAGGTCACGCAGGCCGAGTTGCGCGAGGTCGACGTCGGACCCGCAACTCCGGGCTCAAAACGGTGGTTCGCGGTCGACGTGCGCTACTCGTACAGCGTGGCGGGCAAGTCGTACGAAGGCACCCGAGTCGGCATTCGCGAGGTACGCCAGCAGCTGCTGGACGCCAGGGCACGCGCGGAGAGTTTCCGAACCGAAGCGACCGTCAAGGTGTTCTTCGACCCATTGGACCCGACCAACGCGCTCATCGACCGCGATGCCGGTGGTTGGACTTGGGTGCTCGCAGTCGTAGGACCGTTGTTGTTCGCGTACTCGATCTTCCTGTGGAAGGGCTTCGCCCACGCGGTCCGGGCGCCGGACGAACCGCCTCGGAGCGCGTGACGGGACGGCGGCGACGTCCAGGACGCTCCCGGCCGGGTCGTGTGGTTTGCGCGGAGCGACGCGCCAGCCGCAACGGTGGACGCACGCGGTCGGCAGCGTGTTCCTACTTCACAAGGCGGCTCTTGAACCAGTCGAGCGACGCATTCAGCCCTTTCCCGAACGTCGTTTCGTCGTGATCGCAACCGGCGGCGATTTCGAGTTCGTGCTCGACACCCGCCTCGGTCAACGCCCGATCCATTGCCTGCGACTGCTGCAGGGGGACGATCTTGTCCTGGTCGCCGTGGACGAGCAGCGTCGGCGGAAACTTCGCGTTCACGCACGTGATCGGCGATGCCTTGCGCGCGATCGCCTCCATCGCGTCGCGAGGACCCTTGGGGTCCAGCCCCAGTGCCGGCACGAACACTGCCATCTGCGGATCGTCCGTGAGTAGCGCCGCGGGCTTGCCCCAATTCGTGAGATCCGTCGGCGGCGCGATCGCGGCGACGGCCGCGACCGGCGCATCGTCGGAGCCCGCAATCATCAGCGCGAGGTGTCCGCCGGTACTGATGCCGGTGACTCCGATCCGCTTCGGATCGATCCCGTAGTCGGTTGCGTGATCGTGCACGAACCGGGCGGCGGTCCGGACCTGCTCGACGATTTCGGCGACCGTGAACCTGGGCTGCGCGCCGTGGACGACTTCGAAGACCGTGAACCCAGCGTCCGCGAACGTCTTCCGCAGATCGGGCTCGTATCGCTTCAGCATCGCGTCGTCGGAATACCACCCGCCACTCACGATGAAAATCACGGCGGCCTTGTTCGGCTTCGCGGGCTCGAGGACGTCCATCGTGAACGCGACGCCACCCGTCTTCATATAGATGACGTCCGCGATCCGCTTCGGCGCCGGCGCCGACGCGGCGAGGAACGGGATGAGCAAGAGAGCGAGCGACTTCGACATGGGGAACTCCGACGTGGACGGGGTGTGGGACTCGTGGTCCGAGGGGCTGCGGGCAGGTTCGAGCGCGGGTTACGCCGGCTCGGCGAACATCGCGTCCATCCGCAGGTATCCGGCTTCCATTCCTTGCTCCATGCCGGATTGGACGGCTTCGTCGCGCGCGGCCTTCGTTGCGTACGTCTGCGTGATGCGCATGTG
Source organism: Planctomycetota bacterium (assembly GCA_052034255.1). Classification (GTDB taxonomy): domain Bacteria; phylum Planctomycetota; class B15-G4; order B15-G4; family JADJEK01; genus JADJEK01. The sequence continues at coordinate 1,797 of JBPOIU010000097.1, forward strand.
CGTGACGCCGTTCGTCTCGTCGAACTCGTGCGTCTCGACCAAGGAGCTGATCGTCTGTCCATTGCCCAGAGCCATCGTCTCGGTATGGACCATGCGCACGTGCGGAATCACCTCGGTGAATTCGCCGCGAAGTGTCATCACCGGATCGGCATCCGCAGTCTTCCACGCCAGATGCAACGCGCCGCCGACGTGCGCATCGCACTCGCAGACGGTGAGCGTCCAACCCGGCGGGGCGACCATCCAACGGCGCATCCGAGCGGGGACGGTCATCGCCTCCCACACGAGCCGACGCGGCGCGTCGAACGTGCGCGTGAGCACGATGGTGGTGTCCGTGGGTGTGGAAACTTGAAGGCCCTTGGCGTTCATGATGCGTTCCTGAGGATGGTCGATGGGGTGAACGAGCGAAACGATCAGCGGCGCGGTGAGCGCGACCGCTCTTCCGCCTTCATGTCTTCGAGCAACGAATCCAGCGCGACGAAACTGGCCTCCCAGTTCGCACGGAACTGCTCGGTCCACAGCGTCGCGTCTTTGAGCGGCGCGGCGCTCAGTCGGCAAAGGTGCTGACGCCCGACCACGCGACGACGGACGAGCTTGGCGCGCTCCAGGACGCGGACGTGCTTCGTGGCGCCGGGAAACGTCATCTTCAGTGGGGAGGCGAGTTCGCTGAGGTTGCGCTCACCGCCCGAGAGCTGACGGATGATCGCGCGCCGGGCCGGGTGCGCGAGGGCTTGGAAGACGCGGTCGAGCGTGGGCGATCGATCTACAACCATGCGGTTTACTAAACCACATGGTTTTGTGATGTCAACGGGTCGAACCGCCGCGCGTCGGACTTTTCTTCGGCCCGTCGACTCGCCGCGCGCGAGCGTCAGCGCCCGTGCCGGATGGAACTCCGATTGCGGAGTGCGTGGCTCAAACCGATGGATTCACGGTCCGTTGCGGGTCCGAACTCGGTCCATTCGGCGCGGTCGAAGTTGCGGGCGCTTGGAACGACAAGGTGATGATCGTCGGGAAGATGAACCCCTTCAGATACGAGAGCGCATGCCGGCCCGCCGTGAACTCGACCGGCAGCTCGCCGAAGTGCGCCCAGTATTGGGTGGCGACCAAGCTGCCGATGCTCGCCCACATCCACGGCAAGGCCCAGCGCCTGCCGAGCATGACGAAGATCAAACTGACGGCGATGTTCACACGCAGGACGGACTGCAAGTGATCGAACCACGGCAGACCCGTGCCGTGGCCTGCCACGTACACATCGCAGAGCGTGTAAGCGTGATAGAAGACCAGCAGTCCCGCGAGCACGAAGATGATCCCGCGCCGCAGGATCCGCATCGCCGTCGTGTGCCTTTCGGGTGTCGTCGTCATCGCCGCGTTACTCCGCTCGGGTCGAGGTCGAGGGGCCTGCGCGCCGGGACCCGGCGCTGGATCGTGAGCGACGACAACGCCTTGGTCGATGCGATGGATCCAAGTTTCTTGCTGATCGACGACGGCACTGCGTCCGCCGCAAGCGGACCGCGATCGTGCTCATCGCCTGGGTACCGCGGTCGACGAGCGCTTCGGCAACGGACGAGCCCTCCGCAGGCGCCGAACCACCGCGACCACTCCGGCAGCGAGGAGGACGTGGACCGCCATCCCGAACAGGTCGATCGCGTAGTGCTTGTAGACGCCGTTCGGATCGGGGTCGGGGCCCCACCATTCCGCATAGGTCACGCGGATCACGGCAAGCGCAGCCGCCGTCAGACCGGTCATCGTCACGGCCAGCCCACTTGCGTACGACCAGCACCGGCCGGTCGCAAAGAGCCGCGGGATCAACACGAGATGGTTCACGTACGCGGCGGCCGCATACGCCACGACCAGGCTCGTCGTGACGACCACGGCGAGGGAGAACAGTGGATGGAAGTCGCGCGTCACGATGAGCCAAAAGGCCCAGACCCCGACCCATGCGACGAGGGACGCGCCGATCCGTCGGAAGTGCGTCACTGCGAGTGTCTTTCGGCCTCGAGCTGATCAGGCCGCAGCGTATTCATCGAGCACTCGCCGTTCATCTCCGTGCTCGCTGATGTGGATCAGCAGCGTGTGGCGCAGTTCCAGCACCGGATGCGTCGCGAGCTTGCAGAACGACATCGCATCGCGCAGCGATTCGTCCGCGTGCCACGTCGTCATGACGAAGCGATCCTCGGGAATGGAGCCGTAATCGAACTTCTCGAGGTTCGCCATGTCGACCGAGTCGTCCCACGAGCTGCAGTCGACGCCCCAAGCCGACATGAACAAGCAGCCCGATTGGACCAGCCAATCGCTGACCGCTGCTTGCCAAGCGTTCGAGACCGGCGCTTCGACGATGAGCAACGCACGAAATGGCGCGAAGTGCGTCACGTCCGGCAGCGCGGCGTCGGGTGGGAGGTGCAGGTATTTGATTCGGTCCGTCACGTAGGCGAACTTACGGTCGGCGACGCGATCGAACAACGAGTGGAACCGGAGACCTCGACCTCTTCGCGTCCGGCGTCTGTTCGCAACGAGCGGCACTCGGGGTCGGGACCACGAGGGTGCGGGCCGCCTCCGCCCGATCGAATCCGGAGCATCGAATCCGCGAATGGTCCCGCCGAGAGGTCGAACGATGCCCTTCCTTCGTTCAGTCCCCGTCGATCTCGCGCATTCCCTTCGGTTCCACTCCTCGAGCTGACGGCCGTGGTGCGCGTTCCTCCACGTCGCCCGCGTCACGCGAGACCGCGTCCGCGATCACTCGCTGCGTGACTTGGCCGAGATACTCGCGCAGGACGCGGTCGGCCTCGAGGAACTCAGGCCACAGGGTCTCGTCGACGAACGTCTTCGTCACCTGCACCATCAGCGTGGTTCGACGCTGGCCGCGATATCGATACGGCTGCAACTCGTAGCGTCGGAGCAAGGCGGTCAGCAACGCACGCGACCATGGATCGTGGATCGCGAAGCGATACTCGATCGGCGACTCGACGCGTTCGAGTTCGCGCAATCGTGCTCGGATCCGTTCGCGAGCATTCGCCGCCGCCACGCGTTCTCCATCCGTTCCCGGCCGGGCGAACAGCGTCTCGATCTTGCGGAGCTTCTCGATCAGGGCGGCCTCGTCGTCCATGCGTGGTTTCGTCCAGAGAGGTCAGGGGCTTGGTCACTTGACAAGGGCGAGCCACGTCACGAATCGTCGGTCGCGCGGTTCGGCTTCTGAGGTCGCCGCTTCGCGCCGAGTCGCGCGAGCTTTGCGTTGACCTTCGCCAGATCGAACGCATTGGGATCGAACGAGCCGATCCACTCGACGTAGTCCTGGTGGGACTCGTGGCTCGGATCGGCGAGCGCCTCGAGAAGTGCTTCGTAGCCTCCGAGTCCGCCAACGTCTTCCGGAGGACACGCACCTGCGCCCGCGACAACACGCGGCAGCGTCATGCCCGGTTCGACCTCGTCGATGGACTTCACGACGACGTCATGGATCCAGCCGTCGCCGAAGTCGTACTCGTAGACGAGGCCGGCGCCGACGCGATCCAGTTCTACGGAATCGATGTCGGCGAGGACGACATCCCCATGGAGGACGTCGCGGAGTCGCACCTCGATGCCCGACAACCTGGCCGTAACCTCGTACAGCGACTGGTACGAGGCCACGAGGGACTGCATCCACACGCGTGCCGTCGTGGGCATCCGTTCACGTTCCTCGTCGAGGATCTCCTCGGCGATTGTCATGCCGGACGGGGCCACACGATCGAGTGCCGCAATCATCTCCGCGCCGAACTCCCTCCCCACGATCGAGCGCAAGCCCTCCAGCCGGACGTCCGAAAACTCATGCACGCGAGGATCTTCACCCAGAAGTTCGTTCAGGTTGCGCGTGCGCAGTTCCGCGTATTCCTCGAGATCGTGATGTTCGAGTAGCCACGAGAACATCATCGCGGCCTCGTCCTCGGTCGGCTCCGAGGCGCGCTGCCCCGTCGCGGTCATGCAGCACTTTTTGAACTTGCGACCGCTACCGCACGGACAAGGGACGTTGCGACCGACTTCGCTCATGGTTCGGCCTCCGAATTCCCGGAAAACGACGGATGGCGGTCGTCGAAGAACGCCCGCGTCACCGGCATTGCGGGCCCGTCGACACAGCGCACGCGGCACGATCCGCACACGACGGTTCGGAACGACGCGAGGCCCTCCGCCAGTTGCGCCGCGAGCGCTGTCGCCGATTTCTGCCCCATTGGTCCGTGCTTACGCAGAATCGCGACGACACGAGCTCGGTCGAGCGGTTGCGCTCCCAGCCGGAACTCCAGAGCGACCTCGTGCGCCATGACCTGCTGTTCGTCGTTGCGGGGTTGTTCCGATGGCGGAATCGTCGGCAGGCTGCTTTCGAGAATCGACAGCGCGGCTTCCATGAAATCGAGACGCGCGAGGTCGCGCCCCACTGGCTGCCGCACACGCGCGAAGAACCGCTGACGCAGGTAGCCGCGCAGGTTCGGGTCGCCGACTCGCTCACGTCGCATGGGGATGGAATCCGACCGTGCACCGCGTACCGGCAGCGTCGATCGCTCCAGCATCAATGTGGGCAAGGACGCGTTCGCGAAGTCGGCCCGGAGATCACGCGTGATCGCGCTCATGAGGCCACTGGCGGCGACCTCTCCGGACCATGCGAACCAGCGCGCCATGTACTCCGTCATCGCGATCAAGCGTTCCCGGACCGGACCACCGGCGATCGCCGCGAGGACTCGTTCCGACGGCATCGTGTCATCCACACCGGTTTCGGTCAGATCGCCCGGTGAGAAGAACCATGAACGGAACTCGGGACGGCGCAGGAGATCGCGGATCGCGGCGGGCCGCGCCGTGGGCGACGGTTTCGGGAACTCGGGAAGATCCGTTGGCTCGAGCGACTCGATGCGTTGGCGCACCGCCTCGATGTCGGCACTCGGGCGTCGGCCCGAACTCTCGCTGCGCACGAATGCGTCGAGCGCGAGGCGGACGGCGATCCCCGCGGGAACCGCCGTGAACGCGGGACCGCCGCCACCCGTCATGGTCGTCATGATCTCGCCGGCGCGGTTCTCGCGCGCACGCGACTCGATGAAGCCGTCCCGGACTTCGCCAGCGAGTCGGAAGACGATGTCGATGAGAGAACGACTGCCGTTGGGTTGCGTCGTCACGAACAGCACGACGACCGCGCCGGCGCCATCGCTGCCCGAGATCCAGGCTTCGGTTCGAGTCGCGGGGCGTTGTTCGACGCGCGCAGAGAGCGCGTGTTCGATCACGTGCCGCATGCGCGCGTTGCGTCGCGCGGCCTCGCGTGCGGTGGCGCGACCGCCGGGCCCGTCCGCAGCGAGTCGCGCCGCCGTGAACCCCGCGATCTCGTCGTTCGAGCTGCGCGCCAGGATCTCTCCATAAAGCACGCTCGCGGAGACGCCTTCGTCGCGCCGAATGCTCTCGATCGCGTTCAGCATCTCGATCGAGCCCTTTCCGGCCTCGCTCCCGATCGCCTCGACGAAGATCTCGGCGATCGACGGCTCCTGTTCGATCGCGCGTACCAGCGGGCGCATCTGCTCGGCGACGATCGTGGCGCCGTCGATGCGATCGAGCGCAACCATGGCGCCATGGGCACGCGCGTCGTCGATTCCTTGTAGCGCCGTCAGCGCCATTGATCGTGCGCGCAATGGAGCTGCGCGATCGTGGATCAGCGACTCCAATTCCGCGCTACTCGCCTCCCGATCGCCCGTCGAATGCAATGGAATCGCGACCGTGCGGTAAGCAAACGCCCAGAGGTCTTCGGCTTCGATCGAAACGCCGCCGGCGCGCGCGAATGCCACGAGCTCCTGTCGAAGCTCGTGCGATGCAATCGTGTTCAACGCGTCGATCCGTGCCGCCGCCTCGGCTTCGGTCGTTGGTGGTCGCTCGAACAACTCCGCCACGAATTGCCGCGCCGACTGCGAACGCACCGCTTTGGATCGCGGCGGCGACGCGAGACGCATCCCGGCAACGCCGAGGGCTTTGCTCTCGGCATCCGTCAACGTGACGATCGCGCCGTCCGCTGCGCGACGTGCCCTGACGGCCACTCGGCGCTCGAGCGAATTCAGAGGGGCGGTTCGCGCGAGATCTTGAAGGTCCGCGAGTTCGAGGCGCGCCGTGATCCTGCGCGCTTGCTTCCCTTTCGACGCGTCGCGCCCTCGGAATGCGTCGAACGGAGTCCCGTCGAAGCCTTGGATGTTTCCCTCGGTGCCACACACTGGACAGATCCAGTCGACGGTGCCGTCGGATTCGAGCCGCGCGTCGAGCGCGCCGCGGCACGTGCCGCGCCCGCGGGGAGTGAAGCAGCGAAGCACGGTCGGCACGATCTCGCCGACGTCCGCGAAATGGGCCGCGGCCGCGACGTTTCCCAGACACCGGAACAGCTCCGCGGCCTCGCGCGGCTCGCGAGCGGGCTGTCCATCGTGATCGAGGCCGTGGCGGAGATCGGTGATGTACCGGTGAGGCATGACGGATCTCGGCGAATGTGACTCGCGTCGCGAACGAGCGGTGCGATAGCCGCCGCACGCGCGCGACTCGCTGTGGCAATGAGAGCTCGGAGGATACTCGGGGCGGAAGAACTCAAGTCACGCGTGTTGCGGCGGCTCGTTCCGCGCGTCGATGCCGCCGGATGCCGCCAATGCGCGCCGCCGTTCTCGCTCGGCATCCGACGCCACCAGGACCAACGCGTTCTCGATCGCCTTTGTGCGTTGTTCGGGACTTCGATCCGGTTCTCGGGTGAGCGCTACGAAATCCGCGGGCATCGCGTCGTCGGGGCCGAACAGGAGCAGGTGGATCGGCCCGAGCTCGGGGAACTCGACGTCGTCGGACTCCGCGCTCCGCAGCAGGTGGATCCGCTCGAACAGGGCCTCGAATGCCTTGCGCGTCGAAGCTCCGGTCGCCGTCGCCTCGGCGCACTCTTCGAGCAGCGCCGAACATTCGCCGAGACACGCCGCGGTCGTGTCCGGGAAGGGCCGCACCGCGTACGGCTTCCGATGGGCGAACTCGCGCCGAATCGTGCGACGGATGAACGACTCGACGCGCACGTCGAGCGCCGACGGTGTTGCGCGGGTCAACCTGTCCCGCGAGAAACGACCGCCGAGCCAGCGCCGGATCGCCACGTCGTCGAGCCGGCGCACCGCGCGCCGCAGGAGGGACTCGCGCGCCTCTTTCGTCGTCGTCAAAACGTAGTGTTCGATCAGGTTTCGAGCGGGAACGGCCGTCGCGACCGGATCGCCGCTCGCGTCAGGCGCTCGGCGTCTCCGCTCTCGCGAACGCGAGCACGTGGCCATCCGGGTCGAGCGAGTACGCCGCCACGTGCCCCCACGAGCGCGGGCCCAGGGCGCTCAGTTCACGCGCGCCGGCGGACAGTGCACGCACGTGATGAGCAGCCGGGTCATCGACGACGAGATAGAGCTCCGCGCGAGGCACGCCGTGAGCCTGCGAGGGCGAAGGAAGAACCGGTCCGAGCAACCGCTCGATTGACGACTCGGGCATGAGCCCGAGCACGGCCCCACCCGGCAACGAGAACTCGGTCATGCCGGGCACGTCGAGCCGCGGCGCGAACCCGAGCACGATTGCGTAGAAGCGGGAGCTTCTCGTTTGGTCGGCGACGTAGAGGATGAAGTGGGCGGTCTGGGGCATGGGGAGATCCGGCGATCGGGAAAGGTCGTGCAGGCTTGATCGTGGCGACGTGCGGCGATGGCCGCGCGTGCTCGGCGGACTCTACGACGGCCGGCGAGGATCCATGGTCTCACCAATCAGAACGAGCGGAACAGTCTCCCCCGCGAATGCGGAGAGAGTGCCGTTCGGTCGAAAGACCTGTGAACTCCCGCTGACTGCGACTCGCTCGATGCCGCGATCCGACGCAAACGCTTGATCAAGCTGGGAACCCTAGCTTGACTCGCTGAATCGGATTCCAAGTGCCCCGGGAGTGCGTCCAGGAACGGGCTGGAGTTCGAGGTATCGCTGGAGCGATTCCGCCAAGAACATCCGAAGCGCAGAACCGCGTCCGCGATCTCGCCTTCGATGTTCTTCCGTCCATTCACGACTTCGAGAAAGTCCTCGAGCGCATTATCCAATGCGCTCGAGGAGGAGTTTCTCGGTGAGCGCCCGATCACGCGCCCGCCCGATTCGAATGGCGTCGACGAGAGACAGGACCGCGTAGACACCGTCGTCCTGGCGAGCGGCCATCTGAACCGATCGATACAGCGGCTCGAGACTCTCGCCGCGAACTTCGCCCTGAGGATCCGGCCACACCGGAGGTGGGTCTGTGCCTGCATCGATCAGTTTGCTGAGTGGAGCCGCGGCGTGCGCCGTCGGCATCCCGCGCGTCATGCGCCCGCGCTTCGCAGGGAACGCGTATTTCACGCCGTGCGTCAGGAACTCAACGATGGCGGCCCGATTGACGCTGCGATCGGAACGAAGCAAGCCCGCCACGATGCACGGTCGCACTGCGGAGTGCGCCTCGGACAAACTGAGTCCAGGCGCTCGTGCAATTTCCGGGTATGACCGCTCACCGTGCATCGCGAGTACGATCGCCACGGGTGTGTCTTGTGGTCTTAAAGTCATTGCGGATAGCTAGTTTCGCGAAAGCCGAACTCCAAGAACAGCCCGGCCCGACTTCGTTCCCCCTGTTCCAACATGACCGGCGGTGTCCCGGATGTTCGCGCGAGGTTTCGCGACGACGGTGAAGTCGCCGTCGACTTGGGCCAGCGAGATGTCGCGCGCGGGCCTTCGCCATCACCCACATTCTCGAGCCGTCCCACATCAGCATCGTTAGTCGCGTGCGTCCGCGATTTGCGATGACGAACAGGTGGCCCGACAGCGGGTCTTCGTCGAGCGTCCCCCTCACCAGACCCGTCAACGTGTCGAACGATTTGCGCATGTCGGTGCCGCCGAGCGCGACGAACACTTGTGTGCGCGGAGAGAGCGTCAGTATCGGCGCGCCTCGAGGATGTCCACGAGTGCTTTGCGGTCGAAGCCCGACGCGAGCGTGATTTCCGCACCGGCGACGCGGATCCGAATCTCGGTCCCGGATGCTGGGCGGTCCCGCGCGTCGTCGACGACACGCACGGGCACCAACGCTGATGCGCAGGGTTCGGTCGTGACTTGCTGCTCGCGGCTCCATCGGGAGACGTAGGCCTGCGCGATTCCCGCGCGGCGGGCGAGCTCGCTTTGGCTCAGGCCGCTTCGTCGCCAGGCTGCGACGAACTGGCGACGCTATTCGCTGGAGGAGCGACGCTGTCGGACGACTGCGCTCGACATCTCGGGCACCTCCAGGGTGTACCGATCGTCTAAAGCGGGGCGGGGACGAGGAAGGTGTCCTGGTCCGTATGGTTACGGTCTAGACGTGGAACCGACCGGTCGCGGCGCCTTCGTAGCCCGAGGCGATATACGTCTTCCCGCCGAGAAGGCGGAAGCCGCCACACGCCGGGTACCTCGCTTCGAACTCGATCTAATCGAACGCGCTCGCCGGCATGCACTTTCCGCGTCTCTTGTCTCTTCAATGCGGCTACGAGCCGAATTCGTGGTTCCAGATCGACGGACTCTCTGCCCATTCGGTCAGGACGGCAGCTCGCGCCTCCAACAGTGGGATGAGCGCCGGCGAAATGGCTCGCGCGTGACCGATCCACATGTCCGAGGCCTTCGCTCCCGAGCGGGCCGCTGCGCAAAGCAGTCGCCATTGATCGGCGATGACCCGAAGGGCGTCACGAGGGTGCTTGATTCGATCGGCAGAGACGTAGTCGGTCGGCAAATCACCACAGATCACCCACCACCCAACCGATCCTGGGTTCGCCTTGCTCTCGATCGCCCAGATCGAGACGTAGGGCGCGACATGCCAGGCTGGGCACTCGCCGATTCTTCCGTGCTCGACCCCCTCGCCCGCGAGATAACGGCCGACCTCGGCGCGGCGCTCGGCGCACCAGCGGTCGTCGGCGGTTGGGTTGTCTGAGGATGCTTCAACCATGCGACGCTGTCGTGCCACGACCTGCTCTTGATCGGCGTCGACACCTTCTCAATAAGGTAGTTGCGAACGTGCTGCGCTTCTGGCGCCGAAATGGAGTTCACGATGTTGGGTCGCACACACCACGGTCGCACCGCCGAACACATCCACCCCATCTTGCCCAGGTGGGACGATGTGGCGAGCTTCGAGGACGAGCCCGTTGTCCTTCAACGCGCCGTCACCGCCGCCGTAACCACGATGCTCATGTTCAATGTTCAGGCGCCGACGACGGCCGAGTACGAGCGGTTGAACAGCAACTCCTGCGCACACGTATCGAATACGAACTTGAAGTGCGTTGTGAGCTCTCCACGCCCTCTCGCCTCGAGAAGCAGGTCCAAGAGCACGCTGAAGTAGCTCGGTGAAGCGCCGCGAAGGCCGGTGAAATCAATGACGATGGTGGCGGATCCGGCGATAGCGCTCAGAGCAGCCGTAGCGCAGGCCTCCGCGCTCGCCACGGTGTCTCCGTCAGCGACGAGGTGACTCAAAGCGACGATTCGTGCTTCGTTCATGTTTCGTGTGCTCGCCTTGTCGGCCTACCGCGCTGCGACTTGCATGCTGAACAAGATCGCTGTGCCCGAAAACGAACCTCCTGGACCTATGGACTCGACACTCATGGACTCCGGACGTTGGTGGAGGATCGCATCGCCGCTCGCGATCAGCAAGTGTCCTCCATTGGCGCGGATGATCGAGGCGATCGAACTGATGCCGAGCCCTCGATTTCCGCGGCGCGAACCGGACGTCATGTTCCCGTGATGCACGGCTTCGAGCGCTTGTCGGTCGCTCAGGTCCGGGAATCGCCCCCGAAGTGATTCACCGATGCCGCGTCCTCGGTCGACCAACGCAACCCGCACCTCGCGTCTTGTTCGGATGAACCGCGCCGTGGTCACGCAACCGATCTCCGACTTCGCGTGATCGCGGACGTTCTGACTTGCTTCGTTGAGACAAACGCCGAGCCAGTCCTCGGCCTCTGCGTCGATTTCAACGTGCCGCTTGACCAGCGCGACAAGCCGATTTGCTGCCGAAAACCCGGCTGCTGTCGTCTCCGAGAGTGGCACGGTCTCGCATCGAGGGTCACTCTCGTCGGGCGGCAGCCCGCCTTCGAAGATCGCGGACAGCCCCGAAAACTGGCAGTACGCACGCAGCTTGCTCGGTCCGACGGGAAGCACGACCTTCGTAGTGACGCCCTGCCTCTGAGAGGCCGTGAAAAAATCCCCCGCGGCGTCGGAACGGCTGCGAACGACGATCGCTTCGTCGGATGGCCTCACCGACTCTTTCCATTGAGTCGCCTCGGCCATCCTCCTCGCGCTCGCCGTTCTCGCTCGTTCCGCCGCTCGCGG
>JBPOIU010000209.1:0-17022 GCA_052034255.1 Planctomycetota bacterium
AGAAGAAGAAGTAAGGGACCTTCGGGTTCCGAACTTCCACTTACCCAGACACCGACGCGGGCGGGGTTCCCTCCGGCGCCGCGCCCGCTTCGTTTGCACGTCGACGATCGCGCGGTCACCGCACGCGCATGAACAGACACTTCAGGTAGCGCGATTCCGGCAGCGACAGCAGCACCGGGTGATCGAGGTCTTGGGCTCCTCGACCGAGCACCACGGCATCGCGGCCCGCATCGGCGGCGGCGGCACGCACGACGGCTTCGAACGTCGTCTCGTCGACGTGGTACGAGCACGACGCGGTCACCAGGATCCCGCCCGGTTTCACCAAACGGAAGCCGCGCACGTTCAACTCGCGATAGCCGCGCAGCGCGTCTTCGATCTCGCGCTTGTTCTTCGCGAATGCGGGCGGATCGAGCACCACCACGTCGAACGTCTCGCCGTCCTTCACCAGCTGGCGCAGGAACGGGAACGCGTTCTCCGTCGCGACTCGGACGTTCGTGAACCCGTTCTGCGCTGCGTTCTCGGCGATCCAGCCGGTCGCGCGCGCGGATTCGTCGACGGCCAGCACGTCGGCGGCTTTGGTGGCCGCTTGCAGCGCGAACGCACCGACGTAGCTGAAGACGTCGAGCACGCGGGATCCTGGCGGCACGAGCTCGCGCACGCGCAGCCGATTCGAGCGCTGGTCGAGGAACAAGCCGGTCTTCTGCCCGTGCTGCAGCGGTACCGACAACTTCACTTGGCCTTCGCGAATGACGGTCGAGGCGCGCGGCTCGCCGAGCAGCACCTTGACCTCGCGCGGCAGTCCTTCGAGTTCGCGCACCGCGCTGTCGTTCTTCGCGAGGATCACGTCGGGCGCGACGGTCTCGCTCAACCAGCGCACGACGTCAGGCTGCAGCAGTTCGGCGAACGGCGTCAGAGCGGACAACACGCAGGTGTCGGCATACGCGTCGACGATCAGCCCGGGAAAGCCGTCCGCCTCCGAGCTGATCAAGCGCACCGCGTCCGTCGTCGCGGCGAGCGGCGCGCGGCGCTCGAGCGCGGCGAGGAACTGCGCGCGCAGCCCGTTCTCGTCCGGCATGGCGACGTCCTGACCGAGCGCGACGAACCGCAGCGCGATCTTCGAGCGCGCCGAGTACGCCGCGATCCCGAGCGGCTCGCCGTCGGGCGCGAGCACGCGCACAAGCGCCCCCGATGTCGCGTCGCCTGCTCCGAGATGATCGCGGAACACCCACGGATGCCGGGTTTCGAGCAAGCGTCGGCGCCCGGCGCCGGTCAGTCGGAACTCAGCGCCCATCGAGCCACTCCAAGTCGAACCGTTCCAGTGAATCCACCACGGCGTCCGCAGCCGAAAGATCGAGACCCGCCGTCGATTCCGTGCGCACGGCCACCACGCTCATGCCCGCGGCCTTCGCCGCGGCCACGCCGGCGGGCGCGTCCTCGATCACGAGGCACGAGGACGGCGCCACGCCGATCGTCGCTGCGGCATGCAAGAACAGGTCCGGCGCCGGCTTGCCCCGCGACACCATCGACGACGAGAACAGGCCGTCGAACGATCGGCGCAGCCCGAGCGCTTGCGTCACCGCCTCGACCAACGGCGGCGCGGAACCCGAAGCCACGACCGTGCGGACACCGCGCATCTTCAAGTGCAGCACGAGCTCGAGCACACCCGGGTTCGCGTCGATCCCCGCATTGACCAGTTCGATGACGCGATGCATCTTCGCGGTCGCGTAGTGCTCCGGTTCACGCAGCAGCGGCAGCCGCGGCTTCAACTTGCGGAACATGTCGAGATCGGAACTGCCGAGGAACTCACTGACGGCGCGCGAATCGAACGCGTGCCCTTCGGCGTCGAGCACGAGGTTGAGGGCGCGCAGATGCAAGGGCTCGGTGTCGGCGAGAACGCCGTCCATGTCGAAAACGACGAGTTCGATGGGGTCGGGCGAGAGCATCCCGGCAGGTTAGCGTGGGGATCTGAGCCTTGAGATCAGGGGAACCGGATTCGGCGGTGGAGACTGCGGATCATGACCCGCTCCACTGCCGTCCCAGAGTCCCTGCTCTCCCTGCTTCCATTGCCGACTGCACCCCCTGTCCCCTGCGTCCCTTCCGAGCCGGTTGGACGAACGAACGAGGGAGGCAGGGCACGAGGGATGCAGTTGGCAGTGGAAGCAGGGGAAGCAGGGGAAGCGGGGATCCAGGAATTCAGCGGCGCCGCCTTCGAGCTTGCCCTGGTGCCGGCGTTCCTTGGCTGCTCGGCGCTACCCTGCGTTCCATGCTCCCCTCCCGACTCGTTCCCCTGCTGCCAGTCTTTGCCGCATTGGTGCTCGCGCTCCTTGCCATGTTCGCCGCGGACGCTTGGCGCGCCGTTCCGCTGCTCGCGGTCTCCGTTCTCTACGTCCTGGCCGGCCGCCGAGGCGCCCGATGACGCTCGACACGCTCGGACTCGCGGTCATGGGCGCCGCGCTGCTCGCGCATGCGTTGCGCACGCACGGGGCTTGGTTCGCGGTGATCTGGCTCGGCCTCACCACCGTCGCCAACCTCACCGTCGCGCACTTCGGTGGAGTCGGATTGTCGGGAGGACTCGAGTCGTCGATCGCCACGGCGATTGCCGTCTACCTGGCCGCGCTGTTCGGCAAGGGCTTCGTCGAGCGCACGCGCTTCGCCGGCGGCGTGGTGCCGTTCGCGACGCTTGCCGCCGTGTGCGCCGTCGCGGTCGCACTCGCGCTTTCGGCGTGGCGTGCGTTCGACGCCCAAGCAGCGGCGCTCGCGCTCGCGTTGCGGGTGTTCCTGTTCTGTGCCGCGTACCGCACCGTCAGTCTGCGCACGCAACACGATCCGACCAAGCTCGCGATCCTCTGCGGCGTCGGTCCGGTGCTGTGGGCGATCGAGATCGCGCTCACGCGCGCGGCCGATTGACGGCGACGTTCAGACCAACGACGGGCGCTGCGCGTCGAGCACGCAACTGAGCTTCGTCGCGTTGAACACGTCGAGCAGCGCGCGCGTGCCGCGTTCGAGCTTGTACGCACATTCGGCCGCCGACACCGGGACCGGCCACAGCGCCGTCACGGGATCGCCGTCGAGTTCCAGCCAGCGCTCGAGGTCGCATTCGGGCGCGAGGATCGCGGACAGCATCAACAGCGCGCTGAGTTCCGAGTTCTTGAACAGCGGCGCCGGCGGATCGCCGTTGGGAAGCGTGTGGCCGTGCCCGAGCCACGCCTGCGCGCGCGGCGGCATCGTCGCGACGGTACGCAACAGGCGCAGCACCGCGGGGCCCGGCGGCGAATCGAGGTAGAGCACGAGTTCGGCGCGGCGCGCGGCAACGGGATCGTCGGCGGGGACGGCCATCGCTCGGTCGCTCATGCCGCTGGTCACGAGCGTGAAGAAGTCGCGACCGCCGTGTCCCGGCGCGAACGCGATCACGTCGACCGGGAACGGTGCCGAGACGACGTCGCGATGCACCGTGAACTCGGCGCCGAACAGCCGCGGGAACAACCGCTCGCGCGCTTCCTGGAAGCGGGCTCGATCACAGCCACCGACGCGCTCGACGTCGCGTTCGTCGAGGCGCGCGACCTGCGAGCCGCCGGGCGTCTTGCTGCCTTCCGTCCAAGGAGTCCAACTCATGCGGTTCCGCTTCGTAGCCGTGGGGTGCGTCGCGCGCGGACGGTAGCTCATTCCCGGCTTCGCCGCGCGGCGTTACTCTCCCTGGCTTCGACCTTGATCCGGAGTTCAACATGTCGCATCGCGTCACTTGGTCCGTTCTCGCCATGGGAGTGCTCATGCCGATCCTCGCCGCCGACGAAGGCATGTGGACGTTCCACAACCCGCCGAAGAAAGCGCTGAAGGACAAATACGGCGTCGAGCTGACGCAGGAATGGCTCGACCACGTGCGCCTGGCGTCGGTGCGATTCAACTCCGGCGGGTCGGGCTCGTTCGTTTCCGGCGACGGCCTCGTGCTGACGAACCACCACGTCGCGCTCGACTCCATCCACAAGCTCTCGACCGACGACAGCAACCTGCTGGCCGATGGCTTCGTCGCAAAGACGCGCGCCGAGGAATTGAAGGTCCCCGATCTCGAACTGAACGTCCTGGTCGGCATGGAAGACGTCACCGCGCGCGTGCACGGCGTGGCCGCGAAAGCCGCGAACGCCGAGGACGCCGAGAAGGCGCGCAAGGCCGAGATCAGCGCGATCGAGAAGGAAGCGAAGGAGAAGAACGGCCTGCGCAGCAACGTCGTCACGCTGTACCAGGGCGGCGAATACTGGCTCTATCAATACAAGCAGTTCACCGACGTGCGCCTCGTGTTCGCCGTCGACGAACAGGCCGCGTTCTTCGGCGGTGATCCCGACAACTTCACGTACCCGCGCTGGTGCTTCGACTACGCGCTGGTCCGTGCTTACGAGAACGACGCGCCGTACAAGACGCCGCACTTCTTGAAGTTCGACGCCGCCGGCCCGAAGGAGGACGAGTTGGTATTCGTCTCGGGTCACCCGGGCCGCACCGAACGTCTGATGACGATGGCGCAACTGTCGTATCGCCGTGACCAGAGCTATCCGCGCACGCTCGAGATGCAAAAGCGGCTGTGCGACCTGCTGCACGCGTACTCGCGCGAGAGCGCGTCCGCGGCGCTCGAGGCGCAGGACCAGGTGCGCACGATGGAGAACTCGCTGAAGGCGAACACCGGCGCATACGAGGGCTTGCTGAGCACGGCGCTGTTCGAGCGCAAGCTGTCGATGGAGAACGACCTGCGCGCGCGCATCGCGGCGGACGCGAAGCTGAAGGCCGACGTCGGCGACGCGTTCGAACAGATCGAGCGCGCGCAGGCGATCGCGACGTCGATCGCGGATCGCATGGCGTATTCGCGGCTGCGGAGCGCGCTCGCGACCCACGCGCAGAACCTCGTGCGCTACGCCGAAGAGATCGAGAAGCCGAACGGAGAGCGGCTGGCCGCGTTCCGTGACTCGAGCCTCGACTCGCTGAAGCTCGCGTTGTTCTCGGCGGCGCCGGTCCACCGCGGCCTCGAAGAACGGATGATCCGCTTCGGACTCGAACTCGCGCGGGAGAAGCTGCCGCCGGAGGACCCGTTCATCAGCGCGGCTCTGAACGGCAAGACGCCGGCCGAAGTGGCGAAGGACGTCGTCGCGCGTACGAAGCTGACCGATCCAGCGGAGCGCCAGCGTCTGTTCGAAGGCAAGGGCGCGGCGATCGCTGCGAGCGACGACCCGATGATCGCCCTGATGCGCAAGATCGACCCGATCCTGCGCACGCTCGAGAAGCAGACCGAGGACGAGATCACGGCGGTCGTCACCGCAGCGCAGGCCAAGATCGCGGCCGCGCGCTTCACGGTCTACGGTCGCGACCTCGCGCCCGACGCCACGTTCACGCTGCGCCTCAGCTACGGCACGGCGAGCGGCTACGAGGAAGACACGACGCTCGTGCCGTGGAAGACGACGCTGTACGGACTGTTCGATCGCGCGCTGTCGTTCTCGAACCGCGAGCCGTTCAACCTAAGCAAGCCGTTCGCTGCCGCGGCGAAGGACCTCGACCTGTCGACGCCGGTGAACTACGTCAGCACCTGCGACATCATCGGCGGCAACTCCGGCAGTCCGACGATCAACGTCAAGGGCGACCTCGTGGGCCTGATCTTCGACGGCAACATCCAGAGCCTGCCGAACAACTTCATCTACGCGAACGCGGCCGACCGCGCGGTGCATGTGCATCCGGCGGCGATCCTGCATTCGCTGGAGAAGGTCTACGGCGCCGGCCACATCGCCGCCGAACTGCGCGGCTGACCGATTCCGTCCGAGAGTCATCGCGTACAGCGACGATTCTCGGACGGCGTCGCTCCCGCACTAAATCGGAGTCCACGATTTAGGTGTCCGACGCGGCGCGCCCGGACCCGAATGCCTACGCCTCGGGCCCGATGACCCGACGCGGCGCGATCGTCATCGCTGCGACCGCGCACAACATTCCGGCCGCGAAACCACCGACGTGCGCCCAGTGCGCGACCTCGCTGGCGTGCGCGCCGGCGGTCGCGCTGATCGATTCGAGGAAGAACCACACGCCGAGGAAGATCCAGCCCGGAACGGGGAACAGGAACAGCGGCGGCACGAACGTCAGGATGCGCGAGCGCGGGAACAGCAGGAAGTGAGCCCCGAGGACTCCGCCGATCGCGCCGCTGGCGCCGATCGTCGGGACGCGCGCGGCATCCTCGATCGGGAACAGCAGCGAGGCGAAACCGAGCGGCTCCTCGCCGAGCACGTCGATCGTGTGGACCAAGCCCGCGACGACCCCGCAGAAGACGAGACAGAGCGCGAAGCCGATCGAGCCGATACGCGATTCGACGCTGCGACCGAACACCCACAGGAACAGCATGTTCCCGAGCAGGTGCGCGACGCCGCCGTGCAGGAACATCGAGCTGACGAACGGACGCGCCAGGTCCCACAGGCCGCGCGCCGTGACCCCGAACTCCATGAGGTCGGACACCTGCGCATCGACGCGCCGGGGAACCAACGCGAAGCGATCGATGAAGCGGTCGAGCGCGATGTCGGACAGGCCGGACATGAACACGAAGACACCGACACACGCGACGACCATGCTCATGGTCACGGGTGTCGACGAGCGAACGGGTTCGGTGTCGGCGAGCGGGATCATGGGTCGCGGGTCCAGCGGCCCCGCGGCGCGAGTTCTACCGCAAACGGGCACACAGGGGACGGACCCGTTTGACGCCCTTGATCACGTCAGCCCGCGCCGATGCCGCGCGGTTCTTCGGACGGCGAGAGTTCGCGCTGCGTGATCTCGCCGCTCGCGTCCTTGCAGGTCAACAGGACCGCCTTGTTCTCGAGCATGGTCTCGAGGTGGACCGGGCGATCCCAGATCCAGCACAGGTTCTTCAGCGTCTCCTGCGCGAAGTCGAATTGCAGGTCGACCCCGCCCCATTTGTGGAACAGGTAGAGCTCGCCACGCTTTTCGTAGTTGCCGTCGGTCACGTAGATGTACGGCTGGCCCCAATTGGTCAGCGAGAACAGCAACTGCTCTTTGACCTTCGTCCAATCGCGATCGACGATCTCGGTGCGCCCCGTCCGGCGATCGACGCCGTAGACGAACATCTTCTGCGCTTGTGCGAATTCCTCGTGGATGAACGTGTCGACGAAGGTCACGTCGTTGTGCGTGCGGCGCACTTCGAAGATCTTGTCGCGACCCAGGCCGAGGCGCCGATTGAGGCGGCGCTTCTGTTCGTGGTCTTCCATCTCTTCCCAGGCCGAGCCGAACTTCCCGCGGTTCCAGCGGTCTTCGATGTCGCGGAACAACTCGATGCCGAGCTTGTAGGGATTCAGTCGTCCCGGGCGGGTCGCGAGCGTGCCGCTGTGATGATCGGCGTAGTCGACGACTTCGCTCGGCTTCAGGATCTTCTGGGTCATCATCGTCGAGTGCCAGTACGACGCCCAGCCCTCGTTCATGATCTTCGTCATCGCCTGCGGGGCGAAGTAGTACGCCTCTTCACGGACGATCTCGAGCACCTCCTGCTGCCAACGCTTCAGCGGCGCGTACTCGAGCAGGAACGACAACACGTCACGCACCGGCACCGGCGGCAACTTCGCGTCCTGCGCGACCTCTTGGCGGATTCGCGCTCGTTCCCGATCCGTGGCCGCGCGCGGATTGATGAACGAGTCCATGTACCCCTTGGCGCGGAACTTCACCGGGGCTTCTTCCGCCGCCGAGGGATCCACGTCGGACGGCTCGGTGCGTCGACGAATGAACATCGAGTGCGGATCGATCAGGTTGTCGAGCGACAGACAGCAGTCGAGGAAGCGCTCGACGGGCTCGAGACCGACGCGGTCCATCAGGCGACGCACGACCGTGCCGTGGTTCGCCATGCGGTCCATCATCTTGCGGTCGGTCTTCGAGAACCACAGGTTGTTCTTGAAGAAGTCGCAGTGGCCGAACACGTGCGCCATGACCAGTTTCTGGTCGACGAGCATGTTCGAGCGCATCAAGTATGCGTAGCACGGATCGTTGTTGATCACGAGCTCGTAGATCTTCGACAACCCGTACGAGTAGCCCTTGTCGAGCTGGTTGTATTCCATACCGAAGCGCCAGTGCGGATAGCGCGTCGGGAAGCCGCCGAACGCGGCGACTTCGTTCAGCTCGTCGGCGTCGAGCAACTCGAAGATGGTCTCGAAGCAATCGAGCCCGTACTCGCGGGCGTAGCCCTCGATCTCCTTGCGCGCGGCTTCGAGTTCGGGAGTGAGGCTCATCGACCGGTCCCCAGGAACGAGCGGATCGAACCGAGGATCCCGTCGCGATCGGCGATGTCCGACGTGATGACGCGCGGGTCGCCGTCGAACGCGCGATCGAGGTCTTTCTTGAATTGGCCGGACCCATACGCGCTGCGCACCTGGCCGTAGCAGAACACGTTCGCCTTCGGCAACAGCACGTCGTTCAACAACTTCACGCAACGTTCGGTGTCGCGGCCGCTCCAGTTGTCGCCGTCGCTGAAGTGGAACGGGTAGATGTTCCACTGGTCGGCGGGGAACTGGCTTTCGATCATGCGCGCGCACAGCTCGTAGGCCGAGCTGATCTTCGTGCCGCCGCTTTCGCGCAAGTGATAGAAGGTCTCGCGATCGACTTCCTTCGCCGCGGCGTCGTGGACGATGTAGCGCGTCTCGATGTTCTTGTATTGAGAGCGCAGCCACGTATCGATCCAGAACGACTCGGTGCGGACGATGTCCTTCTGTTCCTTCCCCATCGAGCCCGACACGTCCATCATGTAAATGATGACCGCGTTGAAGTCGGGGATCATGACGTCGCGGCGCGCGCGATAGCGCTTGTCGTCGCGGATCGGGATGATGACCGGATTCTCGGGGTCGTACGTGCCGGTCGCGATCTCGCGCAACAGCGCGCGACGATACGTGCGACGGAAGTGCCGCAGCGACTCGGGACCGGTCGGCTTCAGCCCGGTGTAACGCCCGCCCTTCATCGGCAACTGGTTGTTGCCGCGGGGCTGGATGCGCGGCAACTCGAGTTCCTCGCCGAGGATCTTCGCCAATTCGTCGAGCGTGATCTCGACTTCGAGCGAGTGCTGCCCGGCGCCTTCGCCGGCTTGCCCTTCGCCATCGCCTTCTTGCAGCGGATCGCCAGGCTCGCCGTCGCCTTGACCGACTCCACCCTTCGGATTCGGTCCGAACCGGAAGTGCGGCAATTCGATCTGCGGCATCGGGATCGAAACGACGTTGCCGCCCTTGCGTCCCAGCAACTCGTGGTGGCTGACGTACTTCTTCAGGTCCTGTTTGATCTTGCCGCGCACGATCTCGTGGAACCGATTGCGATCCCGATCGATCTTGCGCACGGACAAGCGTGCGTCGCGCGACATGTCAGGATCCGGATTCCTTGGAATCGCCGCGCGCGAAGATCGACGCCACGTAGTTCAGGACGTCGGTCGCGCAGATCTCGCAGTAGTTGTGGTTCTTGATCAACCGCGACTTGACGATGTCGATCTTCTCCTGCGTATCGCGATCGACGACCGTCGACACCAGGCTCGTCAGCTTGATCGTGTCCTTCTGATCCTCGAACAGCCTGAGCTCGAGCGCCTTCTGCAGCCGCTCGTTCGACTTCCAGGTGAACTTCTTGCCCTCGAGCGCGAGCGCGCCGATGTAGTTCATGATCTCCTGGCGGAAGTCGTCCTTGCGACTCTCCGTGATGCCGATCTTCTCCTCGATCGAACGCATGAGTCGATCGTCGGGCTCTTCGTCGCGCCCGGTGTACTTGTTCTTGATCTTCTCCTTCTGCGTGTACGCCTTGACGTTGTCGATGTAGTTGCCGGCCAGTCGGCCGATCGACTCCTCGTCGGCGGAGATCGCACGCTGGACCTCGTTCTTCACGATGTCCTCGTACTCCTCCTTCACCACGGTCAGGAGGTCGCGCCAGCGCTTGCGCACGTCCTCGTTCGTGATCAGGGAGTGGTGCGACAACCCCTCCTCGATCTCGTTCATCACCATGAACGGGTTGACGCACGGCTCGGAATCACGGACCAGCGCGTTGCTGATCTTGTCCTGGATGTAGCGCGGCGAGATGCCTTCCATGCCCTCGCGACGCGCCTCGTTGCGCAATTCGCGCACGTTGTCCTTGGTGAAGCCCGGCAGCGACTTGCCGTTGTAGAGCTTCAGCTTCTGCATCAGCGTCAGGTTGGCGTTCTTCGGCTCTTCGAGCCGCGTCAGGATCGCCCACATCGCCGCGACTTCGACCGTGTGTGGCGCGATGTGCTTGCTGACGCTTTCCTGGCTGAAGTCGCGCTCGTAGATGCGGATCTCGTCGTGCAGGCGCGTGTTGTACGGCACGTCGATCTTGATCGTGCGATCGCGGAATGCCTCCATCAGCTCGTTGTTTTGCAGCTTTCGATACTCGGGTTCGTTGGTGTGCCCGATGATCACTTCGTCGATCGACGTCTGCGCGAACTTCTTCGGCTTGATCGAGTGTTCCTGGCTGGCGCCGAGCAAGTCGTAGAGGAACGCGACGTCGAGCTTCAGCACTTCGATGAACTCGATCAACCCGCGGTTCGCGACGTTGAACTCGCCGTCGAAGTTGAACGCGCGCGGATCCGAGTCGGAACCGAACTGCGCGATCTTGCGGTAGTTGATGTCGCCGGTGAGCTCGGTCGAGTCCTGGTTCTTCTCGTCCTTCGGCTGGAACGTCCCGATGCCCACACGGTCCTTCTCGGACAACAGCAAGCGCCGCACGCGCACGTGCTGGATCACCTTCAGCCAGTCGCCCTGATGCTGCTCGAGCAGTTGCGCGAAGTGCCAGCGGCAGAACGGGCAGAGGTCGCCGACGACGTTCAGCCGGTACTCCGCCGCGCGCCGACGATTCAGGTCGGCGAGGATCTCGGTCCGTGCCGGTTGCGGCACGAGCAGCAACGGCTCTTCGTGCATCGGGCAGAGGTCGATGGGCCCGTCGTCCTCGACTTGCCAGCCGAACGTGTACAGAGCGCCTTCGCGGCTGCGGGAGTACGCCTGCAGGCCCTTCTTCATCAGGCGGGCGATCGTCGACTTCGACGAACCCACCGGCCCATGCAGCAGCAGCACGCGGCGTTCGACGCCGAAGCCGTAGGCGGCGGACTTGATGTTCGAAACGAGCTGGGACAGCGGCTCATCGAGGCCGAAGATCGCGTCCTTGCCCTTGTCCATCGGATCATCGAAGAACCGATAGTGCGCGACGTCTTCGCCGACCTCGGGGCGGGGTTCGCTGCCGTACGACAGCACCATGTCGTACATGCGCTGGTAGGCATTGCGGACCGCGAGCGGATGGTCCTGGATCAGCTCGAGGTAGTCCTTCAGACCACCTTCCCAATGGAGCTCGCGGTACTCGCCGGGATTGACCCGCTTCTTGATCAGGTCGAGGTAGTCAGCTTTCGGCGTCGACGACATTCGGGCCTCCCTGGACGGGCCCGACGCTGCCGGAAACGAACGCCCGCGGCACGCGGACGAAACGACACCGACTCGGGCGGGACCGCGTCACGCACCACGCGACTCGTCTGTCCGAGGAGATCGGCTGTCGCCAAGGGTTTCTTGAGGTTTTCCTCAAGGGCCAGCGGATTTGCGTCGGGAAGGGTCCGCGGATCGCGGACGCTCGAACCCGGAAAAAGACTGAGGCCGTACCCGGCTCTCCCTTCGGGTACGGCCTCAGATTGATTCCCGCGGCCGCAGCAGCCTGACCGCGAGGAGCCGAGTCTCGTTTGCCCCGTCCGGCGCGGTGTCGCTCTCTCCAACGACACCACACGCGGGTCCGGTCTCTGCGCACTCACTCCGGGGGACGTGTCAGCGCGAACGGCGTGCCAATGTCGAACCCGGTTCGCGTAAGTCTTGATCCCTCGGCTGTTTAGGATCTAGACAGAATTCGGGTCGGGGCGAAAGACGCGCCGAAAGCGCCGAATCCTCACCGTCCTCGCCCCAAATGTTTCACATGTGAATCACATGAAGACGCCCACCGGAACGATCGTTCCGGTGGGCGTATGAATCGAAGTAATCAGGAGTTGTGAACGTGCCGCCGGCGACCCGTGAGCCTCGGGCGTTACAGCGTTCCGCTCAGTTCGACCGCGTCGATGTCGAAGGTGCCACGGCCCGGATTCGACGTGCCCATGTAGAGCGCGGCAGGTTCAGCGGTGAGGTCTTCCGGCGCCAAGCCGACGTCCATGAACAGCGGAGTGTTCGTCGTCAGGTCGACGATCGAGACGCCCCACATCCACAGCGGTCCGACCTTCGTCGAACTCATCTCCACCGCGTAGCGATGGCCGGTCTCGTAGCTGACGGGGATCGATTTGTCGTTCAGCGCGAGCTTGCGGTTCGGCAGGAACGTCAGCTTCCCGATGCGGCCGCTCCCCGGAGTGACTTCGTTGTCGATGATGCCGCAGGTGAACGAGGTGGTGCCGTCATCGACCGGTGTCAGCACGAAGTTCGCGTTGAACCGCGACATGGTCGGCGACAGCGTCGTCGGCGTGAACTGAACCGCGGCGTAGCCGGTGACGCCGGACGCGCGGTCGGCCAACCGCAGTGCGTTCCCGACGCCCGTGATCGAGGGCACGACCACGACCGACGAGCGGTCGCCGGTGGTGGTGCCGACGATCGTGCCCATGGAATTCGTGATGGTCAGTTTGTTCGAGACGGCCAAGTTGGCCGGAGTCGCGCCGACGAGGTCGTCGTCGAAGCTCTCGGAGAACAACACGGACAGGCCGGAACTCTGACTGATGCCGAACGCACACAGCGCACCCGTGAGGAGCGCGGCGCACAGAACTCGCTTGGATCTGGCAGGCGAGAACTTCGCGGACATCCGACGATCACGTTTCCGGCGAGGGTTTTTCCAGCGTGACGGAACCCCCGCGCGACGCGAAGTGTAGACCGAGCCCGGGGTCGCTGCCTCAGGCTTTTTCGGATCGGATGGCGGATTCCCGCCAGACCCACCCGAACAGGCACAGAAGCCCCAAGATCGCCGCCATCACGCCGGCGGTGAACGAGCGCGGGCGGTAGAGGAACTCCACCCGCGTGACCCCGGCGGGAACCGCCACCGCACGGAACGTCGCGTGGGAACGGAGGATGGGTGTTTCGACCCCGCGCACCCGGGCGCTCCAGCCCGGGAAGTGGTTGTCGGCCAACACGACCAGCGCGTCGCCGTCCGTTTCGACCTCGAGTTCCACGCGATTTTGCGCGTAACTCCGGAAGCGCACGACGCCCCGCGTCGCCGAAAGCGCCGGCGGCGGCTCTTCGAGGAACGCGACGTCGTCGTGTTCGGCCAGCGCGAACAATTCCGCCACCGGAGTCGTGTTCACGTCGACGGCGCGCGTCGCGATCGTCGCGCGTGGCATCGCGTTCGGCACCCGGAACAACCAACCATGCGCGTCATGCACGCTCGTGCGTTCGAGCTGCGCGAGCGTGTCGAGAGGCTCGGCCGAGATCACGAAGCGCACGTTGAGCCGGCGGAACAGGGCCGACGCGTAGTCGATCGTGTGCGAGCTCCACTGCGAGAACGGCGCGTCGCGCGTGACTTGCTTCATGTACTTGACGAATTGCGCGCTCTCGAGCTGGTCGTAGCTGCGGATCGTCTGCAGGTCGTACGCGTACGGCGCGTTCGGCTGCAAGATCAAGTTCTCGCCGTGCACGCGGACGGGCCCGCCCCCCGCGGCGTCGAGTTGGCGGGAGAACTGGGACAGGAACTCCGTGACGTTCGTCGGTGGATAGATCCAGTTTTCCGGCACGAACGTGTTGTACGGCGCACCGAACGTGAACAGCTCGAACGCGATCGTCACGACGCCCCCGAGGACCGCGCTTCCGCGCAGCGTGGCGCCGAGCAGCAACAGCCCGAGCCCCACGAGCACGACGATCGGCAAGCGCCCATCGCGCCATGGATCGATGCTCGATGCACGCGCGAGCCGCACCACGACCGGGGTCGATGCCGCTTGCGTGCCGTCTCCGAGTTCCGCGATCAGGCGCACCGTGTACGCCGCGCGCTCGACGCGCCCCGCGTTCCAGACTCCGTCGATACCCCCGTCGGCGGCGATCTGCGCGGGACCCCACGAGAACACCCGCGCGCCACCGAACTCGAGATCGACGCGGCGTGTGCCCACCGGCACGCGTCCGACCACGCGCACGAACGGCGTGCGCGGCAAGCCCTCGACCAGCGTCGAACAGACGACGCGGGTCGACGTCGCGTCGCCGTCGATCGAGACCCGCGGATCGGCGGCTCGAACCAGCGCGTCGGGGACCTCGCCCTCGCGGATCGTGCGACGCGTCTCGCCGCTCAGGAATGCCAATGCGCACAGCGGCAGCAACCCGATCCCGAGCGCGATCGCGGCGCGTCGGTAACGCGCGACGCGTCCGCGCGCCAGATCGTCGAGCGCCACCGCGACGAGGATGGCGAAGCCGACGCCCGCGAGCGGCAGCATGCGCGTGTCCGCGGCCAGATCGAACGGCGGGATGCGCTTCAGCAGCGCCGCGAACGGTTGCACTTGGGCGGCGAGCACCCACGCGAACACCGCGAGCAGACCGGCGAAGCCGACCAGTCGACGGCGTTCGCTCGCGATCCAAGCCAGCACACCGAAACCGACCGCGAAGGCACCGACGTAGCCGCCGTTCACGTCGGGATAGGCCTCGGGTCCGTCGTAGCTGCATCCATGCAGCGCGCTGCCGTACGCTTCGGGATCGAGCAGCAACGCCACGCGATCACGCAAGCCGAACACCCATAGGACGCCGACGCCGACGCCGAGCAGCGGAAGGGTCCACCACGCGCGGCGCGCGTCCCGTCCGCGCGCGGCCGCCGTGACCGCGGCGGCGAGTCCGCAGCCGATCGCCAGCCACGCGACGATCAGGCCGATCCACGCCGACGGCGCCGTGAGATCGCGCTGCATCGGCTCGGGATGGACGCTGTTCAGGCGTTCGACCTTGCCGTGCGAGAGGTTCAAGTACTCGACGAACGGCGCGATCTGGAACGCGCACAACGCCAGCGCGCCGAGTCCCGCGAGCACGTAACGCGGTGCGAGTTCGCGCAGTGGCGTCGACTCGCCGCCGGGGCGGAACACCACGTACGCGGTGGTCGCGAGCGCCAATGCCAGCGAGGTCTCTGCATGTCCGCCCAGGAACTGCAGCGCCATCGTCGCGGCGAGCAGCAGCACGGCCTTGGCGCTCGGCCGCGCGCAGAATCGGCTCGTGGCCCACAGGCACAGCGGCACGCAACACGCGACGTTCGACAGCGAATACGACAGCCACACCACCATGTAGCCGTTCAGCTGGAACACGAGACCGCAGGCGATGGAGCTCGTGCGCGTGAGCCCGAGCCGGCGCGCGAGTAGGAACCCGAACATCCCGGCGACGAACAGTTTCAGGCACGCGGCGAAGTACATGCCGCGTCCCGGCCCCCACCACGGCACGAACGACATCCACGTCGTCGGGAAGAAGAACGCCGACGACAGATTGGCGATGAACGGAAGACCGCCGGCGGGGTGCGGCGACCACAGCGGGAGCTCGCCGCGGGCGACGGCCTCCCGCATGAACTTGAGCCACGGATAGAAGACCAGGACTTGGTCGGACAGGAACGGGTTGTGCGGAGCGAACTCGGGTGGTCGCACGTCGGCGTACGGCACTTCCCCGGCGCTGCGGTACAGCGCGTCCACGCAGACCGGCGCCTTGCCGCTCGGGAGGCCACCGGCGAGGAACGCGAGGGTGACGGCGGAGAACAGTGCCGCCGCCCACCAACGCTCGCGTGCGTTCGACATCTCGCCTCCACCGATCGGTCTGCCGCGACGCCGATTCGCTTTCGCGGCGCGTGGCGGCCGGACGATATCATCCGCGCCCTTTTCATCGAGCCTCGCCGCGCATGTTCAGCGCCGTCGTGCCCGTCTTCAACGAGGAGCACCGCATCGCCGCGTCGCTGGCGCAGCTTGCGGACTTCCTGCGTTCGCGGTTCCACGAGGACTTCGAAATCGTCGCCGTCAACGACGGCAGCGTCGACGGCAGCGGTTCCGTGTTGCGTGGACTGGACAAGCACCTGCGCGTGACCGTGCTCGACAACGGTCTCAATCTCGGAAAAGGCGGCGCGGTGCGCCGCGGCATGCTGGCCGCCGAAGGCGATCCGATCGTCTTCATGGACGCCGACCTATCGACACCCCTGACGGAACTCGATCGTTTCCTACCGTACGTCGCCGCGGGCAGCGACGTCGTGGTCGGCACGCGCAAGCACCGGGACGCGCACATCACGCGCTCGCAGAACTCGCTGCGGACGGCGCTGGGGCTCGGCTACACGCGCCTGGTCAACGGTGTGCTCGGTCTCGACTTCTCGGACTACACGTGCGGGTTCAAGTTGTTCACCCGTGAGGCCGCACGCTCGATCTTCACGCGCAGCGTGGTCGATCGCTGGTCGTTCGACGCGGAGATCCTGTTCCTCGCCCGCCGCTTCGGGTTCAAGGTCGCCGAAGTGCCGGTCCAATGGGCCGACCAGCCGCAATCCAAGGTCCGCGTCGTCCGCGACATGGCCACCTCGTTCGCCGAGGTGTTGGCGATCCGCGTGAACGCGATGAAGGGCCGCTACGGACCATGATCGCGCGGAGAGGCCGTGAAACAAACCCGCGCGGCGTCGGAACGGCTGCGAACGACGATCGCTTCGTCCGATTGCCTCCCCGACTCCTTCCATTGAGTCGCTTCGGCGATCGTCTTCGCGCTCGCCGTTCTCGCTCGTTCCGTCGCTCGCGGGGGATTCATTCACGGCCTTTGACTTCCGTGCGGCAAGAGTTCGACGTTTCGCGGCCTTCTTGCGGTCTTGATCGCCGGGTGACGTGCCGGCACCCGAATCCCCGGCTAGACTTGCCCGCTTCCCTCGCCGCCGCGGTGAGGGGCGACACCGCGCTCCCATCCGCTCTCCCGCACGTGCCCGCGCGCGTGCCGTTCCGTTGGATTGCCGCCTCCCTCGTATGAGCCGCCGCACCACCATCCTCGGCGCCGGACTTGCCGGCCTCTCCGCCGGTCACACCCTGGTCAAGGGCGGCGAGACCGTGAG
>JBPOIU010000074.1:0-8252 GCA_052034255.1 Planctomycetota bacterium
TTGCCGGTGTTGAACCGGAAGCCGTCCGCGGCGTCGTCCGACATGATCAGGTCGAGCTTGCCGTCCTTGTTCAGGTCGCCCGTGTTGACGTGGTACGGCGCGTTCGTGTGGAACACGTGGTGGATGTTGAAGAAGCCCTTGTTCGCCGGGTTGTTGTAGATCGCCGAGATGTTCTGCGGCGGGTTCAACGCGGTGTCCTTGATGACGTCGTTCGCGCCGTCCTGGTTGAAGTCGGCGATCAGCGAAGCCATCGAGAAGGCCGACAGCAACATGCCGCTGGTCATGCGGCCCGTGCCCACCGACTGATCGGTGAAGAAGCCCGGGTTGCTCGCGCCACCATTGATCCACAGGCGGTCGTTCAGGTCGTTCGCGCCAGGCTCACCCGAGCCACCCGCGCCCGACGAGTCGTAGTCGCCGAAGAACAGGTCCGGATAGCCGTCGCCGGTGAGGTCACCGGCCGCGACCGAGCAGAACCGCGGGTTCTGCGGGTTGCCGCCGCTGTTGAACATCTGCGGCGAGCGACCAGCTTCGAACTTCAAGCCGAGCCAGTTGCCGTTCACATCGTCGCCGAGGTTTCGGTAGATGCGCGGGTGACCGATGTGCTTCGGATCACTGTCCGAAATGGTCGTCGCCGTGACGAGGTCGAGCCAACCGTCCTGGTTGAAGTCGGCGAGCTGAACGTCACGGTCGTTCGTCGGCGTGTTGAAACCGTTGTCACCGCTGACGTCCGTCGCGGTCGCGTACTGCGCCGTCTTGTCCGTCAGGACGCCGTTGTAGTTCATCAGCAGGTAGTTCGTCCGCTTGCCCGTCGAGGTGAACGACTGCTTGCGAACAACGGCCAAGTCGATCCAACCGTTCTTGTCGAGGTCGCCCCAGGCGAACTCGACTTCGGTCGACTGCGACGAGATCCCGGTGACCGTCGGGTCGAGCCGGGCTGCCGTCGAGTTCTGATACTCGGCCCACTGGACGTTCAACTGCGCTTGCGCGCTGGTGGCGGCCAGCGTGATCACGCCAGCCGTCATGAAGAGCTTCGCACTCGAGAACATAACTCTCCCTTGAGGAAAAACTTCGGGCCACACGGGCGCACCACGCAAGACTGCGGCGGGAGACCGGACGCAGCGAGACTCGGGACCGGCCTGGAGAGAGGAACCTGTTGGCAGGTCCAGGTCGCGGGATCACTCGAACCAGCAGCTGCCGACGCCTTGCGGAGTTGGGAAGAACGGTGTCGTGGAACGCCCGTGCGGGGTTTGTGGACGGCGGGAGTGTATGCCATGACTTGCGAGCTTTCAACACGCGGCGTACTTGTCGCACCCCGTGACGTGCCGGAGTTGGAACGAGTCCCCCGGACACTCCGCCGGGCACCGGCGGCCTGGGATCCCCCGCACCCCCCACATCCCCAGCGCCTGCCGGATTTCGCGGGTCGCCGGTTCCTCTATTAATGGCGGACGCGGCGGTTGGCCGATCAAGGACCCGTCCGGTCCTCGTTCCGACGCGGTCGGCGATCCGCCCTTGCCGGCCGGTCGTCGCGCGTTGCCATGACCGACGCAAGAATTTTGGTTTCGCTCGGAGGAGTTCCCGCGTGTCCCCCTTCTCGGTGGTGAATCCGTTCCGAAGCGCGACCGGCGCCGGGAACTCCAAGAGCGTCGAACCGACGCTGATGGTGCTGTTCGGCGCGACCGGCGACCTGGCCAAGCGCAAGATCATCCCGTCGATCGCGAACCTCGCGCACAACGGACTGTTGCCGACCACGTTCGCGCTGCTCTGCGTCGGGCGTACCGATCAGACCGACGAGGCCTATCGCACGGAATTGAGGGCCACGCTCCTCGAGTTCGCGCACGGCGTCCCGTCGGAAGTCGTCGACGCGCTGCTGCGCAACGTGTTCTTCGTGAAGTGCCCCCCGGACGACCCCAAGTCTCCGACGGTGCTCGCGGAACGCATGGTCGGCATCGACCGCGAGCGCGGCACGCGCGGCAACCGCCTGTTCTATCTCTCGACGCCGCCGTCGGCGTTCTTCCCCATCCTCGAGTTGCTCGGCAAGGTCCGCGTCCAACCGGGCGCCAACCCGGCGAACGCGTCGTACCGCGTGATCCTCGAAAAGCCGTTCGGCCGCGATCTCGACACGGCGATCGACCTGAATCGGCGCTTGCTCGACGTCTTCCGCGAGCACGAGATCTACCGCATCGATCATTACCTCGGCAAAGAGACCGTGCAGAACGTGCTCGTGCTGCGGTTCGCGAACTCGATCTTCGAACCGCTGTGGAATCACCGCTACATCGACCACGTGCAGATCTCGGTCGCGGAGACGCTCGGCGTCGAAGGACGCGGCGGCTACTACGAGGAATCCGGCGCGCTGCGCGACATGGTGCAAAACCACATCCTGCAGTTGCTGTGCCTCGTCGCCATGGAGCCGCCCGCGGCGCTCGACCCCGAGTCGATCCGCGACGAACGCCGCAAGGTCCTGCGCAGCATTCGCCCGATCCAACGCGATGACGTCGATCTGTTCGCGGTGCGCGGTCAGTACGGCCCGGGCTCGATCGGCGGTGCGCGCGTTCCTGGTTATCGCGAAGAGCCGAGCGTGAAGCCGAACTCGCGCACCGAGACCTACGCGGCCGTCCGCTTCGACATCGACAACTGGCGCTGGGCGGGTGTTCCGTTCTACTTGCGCACCGGCAAGCGCCTACCGAAGAAGGTCAGCGAGGTCGCGATCGTGTTCCGCGACATCCCGCATCGGCTGTTCGATGCGCAAGGGCCGACCGAGCTCGACGCCAACGTGCTGTCGTTGCGCATCCAGCCCGACGAAGGCATCGCCTTGAAGTTCGGGACGAAGGTCCCGGGCTTCGACATGCGCGTGCGCCCGGTGAAGATGGACTTCCAATACGGCGCCGCGTTCGGTGTCGCGCCGCCCGAGGCTTACGAGCGGCTGCTGCTCGATGCGATGCTCGGCGATCCGACGTTGTTCATCCGCGGTGACATCGCCGAAGACGCTTGGCGCCTGGTCATGCCGATCGTCGACGTCTGGGCCAACACCGCGCCCGAGGGTTTCCCGAACTACGAGGCCGGATCGTTCGGGCCGGCGGCGGCCGACGAGATGCTCGAGCGCGACGGCTACTCGTGGCGGAGGTTCTGAGCCGTGGGAACATCCGACGTCGTGGCGGTCGGACCGCCCGTCTCGATCGATCCGTCGCGCATCGCACACGCGTTGCGTGAACTGTGGAAGGACGCCGAACGCCAGGAGAACGGCGCGAAGAACGCGCTGGTCCGCGCATGCGGACTGACGCTCATCGCGATCGCACCGCACGGAGCGGAGTTCGACCGCGTGCGCGCGGACGTCTCCGAATCGACCGGCACGGTGCCGGCGCGCACGATCCTCATCGAGATCGGCGCCGACGTAACGGTTCCGATCCACGCCGAGGTGACCGCGTACTGCGCCGTCAAACCCGGCAGCAACAAGCAGGTCTGCCAGGAACTCGTCACGTTGCGCATCCGCGCCGAGGCGGCAGCGGATCTAGCGGGCGTCGTCGCGCCGCTCGTCGTCACCGATCTCCCGGTGGTGCTGCTCGTGCCGCAGGCCGATCTGTTGGCTGCCGCGTGGCTCGATCGGTTGTTGCCGCTCGCGGACGTGCTGGTCACCGACAGCGCACGCTGCACGTCGTTGTCGAAAGCTCTCGAACGACTGCTGCGCCGCAGCGCCGATCCCCACCTTTCGATCCGTGACATCGCCTACGAGCGCCTGTCGTGCTGGCGCGAGCTGTTGGCCGACCTGTGGGACGAGACCATCGGAATCGGACATCGTCTCGATGCCGTCGAGTTGGAAGCCGAACGCGGCGATCCCATGGGCGTCATGCTGCACGCGTTCATCGCGGTCGCGCTCGGGCACGACGGCGCCAGCCGCACCCGGCGCGTGCCGCTTCGCGCCGAGACCCGTTCGAGCGGCGCCTCGCTGGCGTTGACGTTCGCGACATCGTTCAAGGGACAAGCGCGCCGCGCGACGCTGACGCAGTACGGTCGCCACGTCACGCATGCGCACGATGGCACGGAATCGTGCGACCTTCCGCGCCCCGTCCAGGACGACGCCGAGATCCTGCACTCGATCCTGCTCGGCACCGACTGCGACTCGATGTTCGAGCGCGTCCTCGCCAAGGCCCTCGATCTCCACGGACCCACCGCGTGAACGCCCTGTTCATCCAAAAAGCCAAATCGAAGGCGGCATTGGCCGAGCTCGCCGCGCAGTTCATCGCGGAGAGCGCGACCGCCGCGATCGCCGACCGCGGCCGTTTCGCGATCGCGCTGGCCGGCGGGTCCACACCGCGCGAGGCGTACGTCCACCTCGCGAAGCGCAACGACGTGGATTGGGCGCGTTGGCACGTGTTCTTCGGCGATGAGCGCTGCGTGCCGCCGGACCACGCGGACAGCAACTTCCGCATGGCGCATGAGGCGCTGCTCGCGCACGTGCCGATTCCGGAGACCCACGTCCATCGCATCGAGGCCGAGCGCGAGGATCGCCAAGCGGCCGCGCTCGACTACGAGACCTGCCTTCGCGGTGTGCTCTCGAACCCGGGCGACCCGATCCTCGACCTCGTCTTGCTCGGCATCGGTGAGGACGGGCACACGGCGTCGATCTTCCCGGACTGCGTCGAACTCGCGCAAGGACCGGATCTCGTGGTCCCGGTGTTGAAGACCGCGCGTGAGCCGACGACCGCCCAGTGGCGATTGACGTTGACGTATCCGGTCTTGAACGCGGCCCGTTGCGTCGCGTTCCTCACGGCGGGTTCGGCCAAGGCTCCGATCGTCAAACGCGTGTTCGCGGTCCAAGAACCGGTGCCGCTGCCCGCGGCCCGCGTCAAGCCGACGCGTGGCGACCTCGTGCTGCTCGCGGATCACGCGGCGTCGGCGCAGCTCTTCGATTCGTGAGCGCTGCGCGCGTCGGAGGCCGTGAGCGCGAAGCCACCGCATCGATTCACCAGGTGTCAGAAGAACCAAACGCCTTCGCACCGTTGACCGAGCCAGTTGCCGCTCGGCCCACCCGTCAGCACCGACTGCAACCAGAGTTGGACACACGACGGCGCCGAGACGACACCGCTGGTGGTCGTCAGCGCGAGGATGCGCGGCGAGCCGATCACGCCGAGTGGCCCGAACACCGCGAACGTCGTCGGAGCGAGGTGGAGCGGGTTTTGGTAACCCCCGACCCCGATCCCCGGATGAACGAAGCTCGCCGAGTACATCCCGAACGCGAGGTCGCCCGGTTCACCGGCGAACGCGAGGCCGAGCGGACTCGGAGGGATGAAGAGCTGATCACTCGCGACCCCGTTCGTCTGGAACTCGGTGTCGTTCGGCCACGAGTAGAAGGCGTGCAGATCGCCGTCGCCGCCGAACGCGCACAGCTGCGAGTTCCCGTCGACGAAGTAACCGACGTTGTCATCGGCCAGCGGCAGGATCAGCGGGACGCTCAGCGCGGTCGACGGTGATTTGGCCCAATCGCCCCGCGCGACGCTGTACGCCGACACCTCTTGGGGCGAGGCGGCCAACGAGACGAGCAACACGTTGCGGCCCGGAGTCATCTTCGAAGGAGCGCCCGGCTGGTACGGCGCGGGGTAACGGTCGCAGCGTTCGTCGTAGACGAGGATGCCGCCGACTCCGGCGCCGTTCATCTGTTGCCGCGCCACGAGCGAACCCGCACTCGCGAGCAGGAACATGGCGCCGGGCTCCTGGCCCGGGCTCGTCGTGAAATGCCCGTGTCGAGCGGCGAACGCCACGAAGCGCGTGCCGGCGACGCCGGACAGCCGCATCTCGCCGACCGCATCCTGCGATACGAGGTCGAACGGGCCGGAGAGCGGCACGTCGGCGAACGAGTGCGTGGCGGCTGAATACCCGACGAGCTTGTTCAAGTTGTCGACCGCGAGGAACTGGTGGACGCCCGCGAATCCGCCCGAGAACGAGTTGCTGTACGAGTACGGCTCGAACGTCCCGCCGCACAGTCCGCTGAACGCGTAGACGGTCTTCACCAACAACGACGGCTGACAGATCATGTAGTCCTGGCCGATCGGGACGAACGTGCCGCCGATCGTCGTCGCGAGGTACGCGAAGCCGAGGCCAGGGCGAGCTCCGAACGCTTCGATGCCCGGAGGCGTGTCACTCGAGGCGACGATCGCGACGACGTTGTCGGAGATGTGCACGGTTTGTCCGAACGCGATCTTGTGCTTCATCACGGTCGACGTGACCCAACGGCCGTTGTAGGCGCTGTAACCCGCTGCGACCCATTCGGTCGCTCCGGAGATCGTGCGGCACAGCGCGACGTTGTGGTCGAGCTGGACCTGCGAACCCGCGAGCACGGGCGGTGACAGCGCCCAGTTCCCGAGCACCCCCGAGAACGCCGCGGCCACCGGCGGCCCGAACGGATTGAACGGCCCCGTGGTCACGACCACGTTGCCGTCGGCGTTCGGTGGGCTCGCCGCGCTCGAATTCGGGAGCAGCACCCAATCGCCCTTGCGCGCGGAGAAGCCGTGCATGCCACCGGTCAACCTCAGCGCGACGACGTAGCGCGAGACCGCCGCATTCGAAGCGACCGAGCCCACGACGGCGCCCGAGATCGACTTCCACTGATTCGTCACCGCGCTGTACGCGCACGCGATCACGCCGCCGGTCCCGCTGCCAAACACGAGTAGCGCGACGTCGTCGCCGAACGCGCTGTGGACGAGCGGCAGGTTCTGCGCGATGTCCGCGGTCTCGTTGAGGCGCGCGGACCACGCGCGGTACGTGGACCCGACACGAACGACCACGAGTTCGTCTCCGCTGCCGAGGATCGGTGAACCGGTCGGCGCGAGCTTCGCGAAGCGCTGCGTCGTCGCGGAGAACGCGAGCACGTCCCCGCCGTTGTCGTGGACGACGAGCGACCCCTGCATCACGACGGGATTCGCCGCGGCGTACGCGATGCTGTCCCAGCGGGTCGCGGCTCGCGCCGAGCCGATGCCCAGGAAGGCCACGAAGAACGAAAGGAGACCCATCTCGAGCCTGCGCAGATCGACGGACATCGCGTGCTCCTGAACTTGGGATTCGTGCTGCTCCCACCAGCCGCGTCGACGTCTGCGCGTTACGCGTCGAATCGATGCGCACGACGGATTCCCGCCCCGCATGAGACGGCGTCCAGGCGCGAAACCAGGAGCCTGTAACGAACGCGGCCGTGCGCGGCTGACCTCTCGAGGACTCCGCGATGGCGCGGAGCGACGTCCCGCATCCCGACTCGTCCCGCGCTCTCGAATCGATCGGAGGCTCGCCATGCGCCGTTCCCGTCCGCTCGTCGCCCTTTCCGTTCTCGTCGCGCTGACGACTGCGAGACGAGTCGACGCGGGCGATCCGCTGACACCGACCGCCGCGTGGATCGCCGAGAGCGATCAAGCCGGCGCCGACTTCGGCTTCTCCTCGGCGAGCGCCGGCGACGTGAACGGCGACGGCTTCGACGACGTCATCGTCGGCGCGTTCACGTTCGGCAACGGCCAGAACCAGGAAGGCAAGGCGTTCGTGTATTTGGGCTCGGCGTCGGGACTCTCAGCGGTGGCCGCATGGACCGCCGAGGGGAATCAGGTGAACGCTGTGTTCGGCAAGAGCGTCGCGCGTGCCGGAGACGTCAACGGCGACGGCTTCGACGACGTCATCGTCGGTGCGGCATGGTTCGACAACGGTCAGACCGACGAAGGCCGCGCGTTCGTGTACCACGGGTCCGCGACGGGACTCGGTGCGACGCCGGCATGGATCAAGGAGATCAACCAAGGCGCCGCCGAATTCGGCAGTGCGGTCGCGTGCGCCGGCGACGTGAACGGCGACGGCTTCGACGACGTCCTCATCGGCGCACCCGTCGCGTCGAACGGTCAGTTCCAAGAAGGTCGAGCCTTCGTCTACTTGGGATCCGCCAGCGGACTGGCGTCCTTGCCGATTTGGTCCGCGGAGAGCGACGAAGCGTTCGCGGGCTTCGGCGCCACCGTCGCGAGCGGGGGGGACGTGAACGGCGACGGCTTCGACGACATCGTCGTCGGCGCACCGGACGCGACGAACGGCGAAGCGAGTGAAGGCAGGGCCTCCGTGTATTTCGGATCCGCATCGGGTCCGAGCACGGCCCCGGACTGGACGTTCGAAAGCGATCAGGCCGGCGCCGCGTTCGCACTTTCGGTCGCGGGCGCGGGCGACGTGAACGGCGACGGGTACGCGGACGTCGCCATCGGTGCGCCGTACTTCGATGCGGGCGAGACGAACGAAGGGCG
>JBPOIU010000172.1:0-42444 GCA_052034255.1 Planctomycetota bacterium
CGTCTGGGTCTGCCAAGCCTCAATGAATCGTGACCTGTCTTGCATGCGTGATTCCGACCAGGGCATCAGCAGTCCTCCTGCCAATGCTCGTACCGGTGTCACCCATGTGCCCGGACAAATCTGTCACCCATGTGCCCGGTTTGGACAAGGGGGCCTTCGGCCCCCTGCCTCCGCAGAAGGCGGAGCGGCCTTCGGCCGGCGAGTAGGACGGCCTTCGGCCGGCGAGTAGGACGGCCTTCGGCCGGCCAGCAGGGTGCAGGGGCCGTTGGCCCCTGCCAGGGTGGATCGCCTGCGGCGATCCGGCCCTGCGGCCCGAGCTACACTGGGCTTTTCCCTCACGAGGCAAGTGATGACGCCGGTCGCTTCGTCGTTGCTGTGGTGTGTCGTTCTCGCCGCGCCGTCCGAACCCATCGCCCTCCGGATCGCGCCGGAGATCGGTTCGATCCTTCGCTTCCGCACCACGATGGCGCAGGAGCAGATCAACGAAGCGCGCGGCATCGAAGTCGTGACGGCTTGGGCGACGATGCAGAGCCTGTCGTTGCGGATCGTCGGCCGCGGCGACGACGACTCGACGCAAGCCGAGCTCACGTTCGACCGCATCCGCGGACGCATGCAGCTCGCGGAGCAGGAAGTCGCGTTCGACTCGAGCGTCCCGATCGAGCCCGCGACGAATGCCGCGGTCGCGGCGCTGGTCCGCCTCAAGACCGCGATGGCCGGCAAGTCGTTCCCGCTCCACCTCTCGCCCGCGGGCAAAGTGTCCGACGTCGAGCGCTTCGGCGCGGCGATGCGCACCTCGATGGACGAAGTGCGCGCCGGAGCGCCCGAACTCGGCCCGATGCTCGACGAGAGTGTGACGCTCGCGACCGACGAGCACGCGGCCTCCGTGTTCCAGGCACTCGTTTCGCCGCTGCCCGCGCGCGCGCTCGAAATCGGCAAGACGTTCGCGCCCGACGCACCGCTGCACATCTGTCTCGGCGGCGCTTCGTGCATCCCGTTCGATCAGCGCCTGACGCTCACGGCGGCGGACGACGCGACCGCGACGTTCGCGGTCGAAGGCGTGTTGAGCGACGACCTGCGCACGGCGCTGGAGGCGGGCGTCCGCGCGCTGCGCCTCACGTCCTCGAAGGTCGACGGCGTCTACGTCGTCGATCGCCGCGACGGCTTGCCCCGCACGCTCGATTGCCGCATCGTCCTCGAACTCGAGTTCGGCACGGCCAAGAGCCTCGTCCGCCAAACACGCACGATGATCCTGCGCGCCGAGCGTGCGGTCACGGACGAAGCGACCGACGCCAAATGAACGACGCGCCGCAGCACGGCCGCGCGTGGCTGCATCGCAACGTCGTCGCGCTCGGCATCGTCAGCCTGCTGACGGATACCGCGAGCGAGATGATCGTGCCGCTGCTGCCGTACTTCGTCGGCACGCAGCTCGGCGGCGGAGCTCAAGCGCTCGGCTGGATCGAAGGCGCCGCGAATCTGCTGCAAAACGTGTTGAAGCTCGTGACCGGCCGCCTCGCCGATCGCATGGGCAAGAACAAGCCGTTCGTGCTGTTCGGCTACTCGCTGTCGTCGCTGGCTCGCCCGCTGGTCGGCGTCGCGCTGTCCCCGCTCCAAGTCTTGTGCGTGCGCCTCGCCGATCGCACCGGCAAGGGCATTCGCACGGCGCCGCGCGACGCGATCGTCATGAACTCGGTGCCGGAATCGGCGCGCGGCCGCGCATTCGGCTTCCATCGCGCGCTCGACCACGGCGGCGCGGTGCTCGGGCCGCTGATCGCGTATCTGATGCTGAGCCAAGGCGCGGTCGAGCTGCGCACGCTGTTCCTATGGGCCATCGTTCCGGGCTTGCTGACGGTGGTCATCCTGTTCGCGTTCGTCCGCGAGTCCGAGCGGCCGCCGGCGTTCTTCGCGGTGCGACTCACCGACGGGTTGTGGCCGGATGCGGCGCTGCGGCGATTCCTCGTGCCGCTGTTCGTCTACGGCCTCGGCACCGCGAGTGATCTGTTCCTGCTGTTGCTGGTCGGCTCGCACACCGACTCGCTGGCCGGACTGCCGCTCGTGTGGATGGCGTTGCACATCGTCAAGTCCGGCAGCTCGATGCTCGGTGGACGCCTCGCCGACGCGATCGGCGCGCGCCTGACGCTCGGGTGCGGCTGGGTCTTGCACACGGCGTTCTTCGTCGCGTTCGCGTGCGTCGACGACCCGACGACGTTGATCGTTCTGATCGTCGGCTACGGTCTCCAAACCGGTTTGACCGAAGGTCCGGAGAAGGCGCTGATTTCGGCTCTCGCGCCGCCGGACCGTCGCGCGCAGGCGTTCGGCTGGTACTACTTCACGACCGGAATCGCCGCGCTGCCCGCGAGCGTGACGTTCGGAGCCGTCTTCGATCACGCCGGCAGAAGCGCCGCATTCCTGACCGCGGCGACGCTGAGCGCGATCGGCCTGTTGCTGTTGCTGAGCTTGCGACCGGGGCGCGCGAAGCCCGCGGTCCTACCGCTTCCATCCACCTGATCTCGATCGAGGAGACTCGCGTGCGCCGCAGCCTGTTCGTTTGGTGCGTGGCTTTGACGAACCTCATGTGGCTCGCGCAAGCGCCGAGCGCGCACGCGCAAGGATTCGCCGGCGCGCCAGCGCCCGACTACGGCGAAGCGGCCGAGCGCGAACGTCAGTTCGACGTGCGCCATGTCCGCATCGACGTGAAACTCGACCTCGAACTCGAAACGGTGGCCGGCACGGTGACGCACACGATCGAGCCGCTCGCGCTCGGTCTCGCGGAGGTCGCGCTCGATGCTCCCGGGCTGTCGATCCGTTCGGCGACCGTGAACGGTGCGAACGCTACGTTCTCGATCGACGGCCCGCGGCTGCGCATCGCGCTCGATCGGCGCTACAGCGCCGGCGAGACGCTCGACGTGCGCGTCGGCTACGAAGGCTCGCCCAACGTCGGTCTGTATTGGGTGCGCCCCGAGGACGGCTACCCGAACAAGCCATGGCAAGCGTGGACGCAGGGCCAGGACGAGGACAACCGCTACTGGGTGCCGCTCTACGACTTCCCGAACGATCGCACGACGTGGGAGACGCTGCTCACCGTGAAAGCGCCGCTGACCGCGGTCAGCAACGGCGTGCTCGTCGGCGTCACCGACGCCGGCGACGGTTGGCGCACGTTCCATCACCGCATGGATCAGCCGAACTCGACGTATCTGATCGCGTTCGCCGTCGGCGCGTGGGAACGCTACGCCGACACGTGGCGCGAGAAGCCGGTCGAGTACTTCGTCGCGCCCGGCGTCGGCGAAGAGACCGCGCGGCGCTCGTTCGGCGTGACCCCGGAGATCCTCGAGTTCTTCTCGAACCAAACCGGCGTCGAATACCCGTGGCCGAAATATGCGCAGGTCGCGGTCGCGCAATTCGTCGTCGGCGGCATGGAGAACGTCAGTTGCACGCTGCAGACCGATCGCACGCTGCATGACGCGGCGGCGGCGCTCGAAACGTCGAGCCAAGGCCTCGTCGCCCACGAAGCCGCGCACCAGTGGTTCGGCGATCTGGTGACCTGCCGCACGTGGAAGGACCTGTGGCTGAACGAAGGCTTCGCGACCTACTACGACGCCTTGTTCACGGAGTTCAAGGACGGCGTCGACGAGTTCCGCTGCGAGATGCGGGACAACCAACGCGGGTTCATGGCCGCGGATCCCGACGACGCACCGCGACCGATCGTCAGCGAGTTCTATTCGCGCGGCGTCGGCGGCGTCAGCAATCACGTCTACACCAAGGGCGCGTCCGTGCTGCACATGCTGCGCTTCGTGCTCGGCGACGACGCGTATCGCGCGTCCATCCACACCTACCTCGAGCGCCACCGCATGGGCTTGGTCGAGACGCGCGATTTGCAAACCGCGATCGCCGACGTCACCGGCCGCAATCTCGAATGGTTCTTCGAGCAATGGGTGATGCTCGCCGGGCAACCGGCGTTCGACGTGCGCTTCGCCTACGACGAGGCGTCCAAGCAAGGCACGTTGACCGTGAAGCAGACGCAGAAGACCGGCGGACTCGTGCCGGTGTTCCGCACGCCGGTCGACGTCGAGTTCCGCGTCGGCGGAGTCGGCGACGTCCGCCGGATCATGATCGAGGAACGCGAGCAGACCTTCTCGTTCGCGTTGCCCACGCGCCCGCAATGGGTGCGTTTCGACAAGGGTGGTTGGATCCTGAAGACGTTGAACTTCGAGCGCTCGCTCGAGGAGTGGATGGCGATCGCGGAGAACGACGACGACGTCATCGGCCGCCTGGAGGCCGTCGAAGCGTTGGCGAATGCCGCCGACGTGCGTGCCGTCGACTGTCTCGCGCGCGTGTTGACGTCGAACGTCCATCGCCGCGTGAAGCAGGCGATCGCCGACGTCCTCGGTCGACATCCGGTTCCGAGCGTCGAGCGCGCGTTGCTCGCGGCGCTCGCGGATCCCGACGCGCGCGTCCGCGCCGACGTCGTCGACGCGCTGCGTGCGTTCGATGGTGACGCCGATGTCCACGCCGCGCTGCAGCACGTGTTCGCGAACGATCCGGCGGTCGGCCCGCGCGCGAACGCACTCGGAGCGCTGGTCGCGACGCACGCCGCCGGGGTCGATGCACTCTGTGCGCAAGCGTTCGCGATGCCGTCGGACGAAGATCGGCTCGCTCGGTCGGCGCTCGGCGCGTGGATCGAGCTCGATCGCAAGCAAGCCGTCGGCAAGGTGCTCGACGCGGCGACGTGCGGCCAACCGATCGATCTGCGCCACTTCGCGCTCGACCGGTTCGATGCGATCGCCGACGCACTCGATGCGGCGACGCGCGCACGCGCGATCGAGATCGCGACCAAGGGCTTGACGGAGCACTGGGGTCGCACGCGCCGGTCCGCCGTCAACGCGCTCACCGCGCTCGGCGCCAGTGAAGCGATCCCAGCGCTCGAAGCACTCGCGGCACGCGAGGAATCGGCGCGCCAGCGTGAAGCGGTCAAGCGCGCGATCGAGCGCATCCGTAAGCAGGCGAACGAATCCAAAGCGCGCTGACGTCGCGCGCCGCGCATGCGTCGGCGCGCGACGTGATCTCGCGCTAGCGCGACCGCGTGCCATCGCCGCCACGCATACGTTCAGCGCAGTCCGAGGCCGGCTTCGGCGCGCGCTTCGAAGTTCGCCCACGCGACGAACGCGGTCAGTTGGACGACGGCGCGTTCGTCGAGACCGATCGCGAGCAGCGCGTCGACGTGCGCGCGCGTCGTTCGTGCGGGCTCGTCGGTCAACCGCCGCGCATGCGCGATCAGCATCCGTCGACGATCGTCCGTTGCGTCACCGGTGCGCCATGCGTCGATCGCGACCGACTCGACGCCGAGCGCTGCGAGCCGCGCAGACGCGCGTCCGCACGCGGCCGTCGCATCCAGTCGTGAGGCGACGTGCAGCGCGAGCCCGGCGCGTGTCACGGCATCGAGTGCGGGCGTCGGCGTGAACTGGAACGCGCGCCAAGCACGCAGCCGTTCGACGAGTTCCGGGCGCTCGCCCAGGGCGCGCCACAGCGCGATCGGCCCGTGCGGCGCAAGGTCGACTGGCGCGCCGAACAGCGGCACGAACGCTGGCCCGGGCGTCGGCCCGGGTGGTGGCCCGGGTGGCGGCCCGGGTGGTGGTGCGCTGTGCGCGCGGGGCGCTGCGTCGTGCGGTTCGAACTCCGTCAGCGTGCTGACGTACTCGTCGCGAATGCCGAGCCCGTCGGCCATGCGGTTCAAGTCGTTGAAGTGCGCGCAGCCGAGCACCGCGTGGACCAGTTCCGAAGCGCTCCAACCGGCGGCGTACAACGCGTCGGCGTGCTCGCGCCGCAGTTCCCAGGGCGCCAACGTCAGCGTCTCGACGTACTCGAGCAGCAGGATCTCCGCGGACGGCAGCGCCGCCCGGCGGAAGTCGCGCTTCACGCGCTCCGCGAGTCCGTCGTCCGAGGCTGCGACACGCAGAAACTCTGCGTGAGCGGTCACTCAGTAGAAACAGTCGTTCGCGCCCGAAGTGACGGTGTTGATCAGCTCGCGCAGGCGCCACGGCAGCGACCGTTCACTCCAGTGGATGAACGTACTGATCGAGAACGTGTGCCACAGCGCTTCCGGCTCCAACGCATGGCATTGGATGATGTGCGGCGGTTCGCCCGATGGCGTCGCGTAGACCTTCGGCCGCGGCGCGCCGTCGGCGGACAGAGCGGACAGGCGCTCGTAGACCGCGCGCAGTCGCGGATCGAACGCGGCCGACGTCGAAAAGTCGACGAGGCGGACGTAAGCGCTCATGTCGAGGTCACTCCCCGCGGATCACGTCGACGACGCGGGCCGCTTTCTC
Organism: Planctomycetota bacterium; assembly: GCA_052034255.1. Taxonomy (GTDB): domain Bacteria; phylum Planctomycetota; class B15-G4; order B15-G4; family JADJEK01; genus JADJEK01. Next base: position 6,321 of record JBPOIU010000172.1, read on the forward strand.
GTTCGGAACGGCCAGGCTCAGCACATAGTGCGCGACGCGCCACCGTCCGTCCGCGCCGCGCGTCAACGCCCCCGAACCGCGCGTCGCTCCGTACTTCGCGTTGTCCAGCCGCTCGTCGAACCATGCGCAATCGCCGCGCACGTCGACGTGGCGTTCCTGCGGCACGTACGTCCACCCCTTGCCCTGCGCGAAGTACGGCTCCGCGTACGCGCGGAACGCCGGGAGACTCCAACGTTCGGTCGCGTCGGTGCCGATGAATACCGCGTCCGGCGTGAACAGATCGAAGTAGCGCGCGCCGTCCGCCTTCGATGCCGCGTCGTGCAGTGCGTCCAACACCGACGCGCAACGCATGCGTTCGAGCGTGTCGAACAGCAGCGCGCCGCCATCGAGGCTCGCGGGGCGGTGCGCCTCGCCCGGGAACACCGTGGCGTCGATCGACACCGCACCGAGTTGGGCGAGTCGCGCGTGCGTGCTCGTCGTGCGTTCGATCCACGTCGGATTGTCGGCGCCTCCGGCGAACAGCGCGACCGGCATCTTGGTCAGCGGTGCGAGCGCGGCGCCGTCGTCGAGTGCCCGCAGGAAGCCCGGGAACGCGACGACGCCGCGAAAGCGCTCGGGCCAGCGCTGCGCGACGTGCAGCGCGGAGATGCCGCCGTTCGACGGGCCGCAAACCAGGAAGCGCCCGCTTTCGACGTTCCATTGCTTGGCCACGTGATCGAGCAACGCGGGGATCGGGTCCTCACCGCCGTCGAAGAAGCGTCCGTCGTCGGTGTCCTGGATCGGGCAGACGACGACGAAGCCGCGCCGCTTGGCCTGCTCGTCGAAGTATTGCGCGAGCGCCCTGTCCGCGACCTCTTCGGTCTGGGCTCCAGGTGGAAAGGCCAGGACGACCGGCGTCGGCCGTGTCGCGTCCAGGCCGTCGGGCACGATCATGGTGTAGCGCAGCGGCGTCGCACCTTCGCGCTCGAGCGTGCGCCATTCGCGCGCCGGCGCCGCGGTCTGCGCGAGCGCGAGCACTGCCCATCCGATCGACAACATGAACCACCTCGGGTCGAAGGACGCGTCGGCGACGCGGCGGACATCGAAGCGCCAGATCCTGCTCTTCGCGCGTGGCGCTGCCAAGCGTCCCGCACACTTCGCCGACCGGTGGCGCCGCTGCGTGGGGGTGGACACGTCGCGCGCGGTCGGGATCATGACGCCACCTTCCGCCCCTGTTCGGATCTCGGACGCATGCTCCATCGCCGACTCGCGGCCTCTGGCCACTTGATCGATACCGGATTGATGTCGCGCTTCCTGGCCGCGGTGCTCGGCGGCGGCGGCAAGTACGAGATCCTGCGCTTCGACGTCGGCAAGACGAAACGCGACTTCTCGGACCTCGAGCTCGACGTCCGGGCGGGCACCGCACGCGCATTGGACGCGATCGTGGCGAACCTCATCACGCTGGGCTGCCACCTGGTCGAGGATCGCGAAGTCACACTGCACCCGGCGCCGAAGGACGGCGTCGCACCGACCGAGTTCTATTCGACGACCAATCACAAGACGCGCGTGCGCAGCGGCGGCCGGTGGATCGACGTCGAACGCCAACGCATGGACGGCATCGTGGTCGTGCGGCGCGGACGCGCGGTGTGCACGTTGATGCGCAACTTGAAACGCGGCGATCCGGTGGTCTGCGGTGTCGAAGGCGTCGAGATCTTCCCGCCGTTCGAAGAGCAGGCCACCGAGTCGTTCTCGTTCATGAAATCCGAGACCAGCAGCGAACGCGCGGTCGAGGTGAAGGCGCGCGACGTCGCGAAGATGGTCCGCGCGGTGAAGAAGGCCGGACTGCGCGTGGTCGCCGTGCCCGGGCCCGTGGTGGTCCACACCGGTGCGGGCGAGGCGCTGGCGCGTTTGATCAAGCGCGGCTGGTTCGACGCGATCCTGTCCGGCAACGCGCTGGCGGTGCATGACGTCGAGCGCTCGATGTTCGGCACGTCGCTCGGCGTCGATCTGAAGACCGGCGTGCCGGCGCGCGAAGGACACATGAACCACCTGCGCGCGATCAACACGATCCGCGCCGCGGGTTCGCTGCGTCGCGCCGTGCAGCGCGGCGTGTTGAAGAGCGGCGTGATGTACGAGTGCGTAAAGCGCGACGTGCCGTTCGTGCTCGCCGGCTCGATCCGCGACGACGGTCCATTGCCCGACACCTGCATGGACCTGATCCAGGCGCAAGCCGAGTACGCGCGACAGCTCGAAGGGGCTGGCCTGGTGATCGTGCTGTCGTCGATGCTGCACGGCATCGGCGTCGGCAACATGCTGCCTTCGGCCGTGAAACTGGTGTGCGTCGACATCCACCAGAGCGTGGTCACGAAGTTGCTCGATCGTGGCTCGGGCCATGCGCTCGGGGTCGTCACCGACGTGTCGGCGTTCGTGCATCGACTCGAGCGCGAGCTGAAAGGCCGCGCGTGAGCGGATTCCTCGAGCGCAAGTTCGGGATCGCCGCCGCGGGCTCGACCGTGCAGCGCGAGATCGTCGGCGGCGCGGTGACGTTCCTGACGCTGTCGTACATCCTGTTCGTGCAGCCGCAGGTGATGGCCGCGGCGGGGATCGATCCGACGACCGCGTTGTTCGCGACGTGCTTCGGTTCCGCGTTCGCGTGCGTCGCGATGGCGTGGATCGCGAACTATCCGATCGCGCTCGCGCCGGCGATGGGCCACAACTTCTTCTTCGCGTTCACCGCGTGCGGCGCGATCGCGATGGGCGGCATGGGTCTGACGTGGCAGCAAGCGCTCGCCGCGAACCTGCTCGCGGGGCTGGCGTTCGTACTGCTGTCCGCGTTCCGCGTGCGCGAGGCGGTGATTCGCGCGCTGCCGCCTGCGCTGAAGCACGCGATCGCCGGCGGCATCGGCTTGTTGATCGCGTTACTGGGCTTCGAATGGGGTGGCCTCGTGCGCGCGAGTCCGGCGACGCTGGTCCAACTCGGCGATTTGTCGAGCCCCGCCGCCAAGACGACGTTGATCGGACTCGGCGTGTTGGCCGTGCTCGCCGCGCGTCGTGTTCCGGGCGCGGCGTTGTGGACGATCGGCGTCACGTTGTGCGTCGGCGTCGGCTTCGGCGTCGCGCGCTGGCCCGCTGCCGCCGTCGCGACCGAGTTCGTTCCGAGCGTCGCGCTGACGCAGCTCGACTTCGGCGGACTGTTCGCCTCGAGCCACGCGTTCGAAGTCGTGCTGACGTTCTTCTTCCTGATGCTGTTCGACACGATCGGCACGTTGGTCGGCGTCGGTGCGCGCGCAGGCTTGTTGCGAAACGGTGAGTTGCCGCGCGCCGGAAACGCTCTGTTCGCGGACGCCTGCGGCACCGTGGTCGGCGCCGGACTCGGAACCAGCACGATCACGTCGTACGTCGAGAGCGCCGCCGGGGTCGCGGCCGGCGCGCGGACGGGATTCGCGAGTCTGGTGACGGCCGCGTTGCTCGTCCTGGCGTGGTTCTTCCATCCGGCGTTGGCGGCAGTCGGCGCCAGCGTCGTCAGCGACGGGGGCGTCGCGCTGCATCCCGTCCTCGCGCCGGTGTTGATCCACGTCGGCGCGTTGATGAGCAAGAGCCTCGCCGAGATCGACTGGGACGATCCGACGCTCGCGCTGCCGGCGTTCCTGACGTTGGTGACGATTCCGTTGACGTTGTCGATCACCGACGGGATCGCGATCGGCTGCGTGTCCGCCGCCTGGATCGCGCTTTGCGCCGGCAAGGCGCGCGAGCGGCATCCGTTGCTGTACGCGCTGGCCGTGGTGTTCGTGCTGACGCAAGTTCTCGGCTGACGGGGCGCGGCGCCTCGCGCCTATGATCCGCGCATGCTTTCGCACTTCCGCGCCGACCGTGTCGATGCCCTGATCCGCAGCCTGCCGAAGACGGACTTGCACGTCCATCTCGATGGCTCGCTGCGATTGTCGACGTTGCTCGAGCTCGCCCGCGACGCCCGCGTCGCGCTGCCGTCGGACACCGAAGACGGGATGCGCGACCTCGTGTTCAAGTCGCACTACAAGAACCTCGCGGAGTACCTCGAGGGCTTTCGCTACACGGTCGCCGTGCTGCAGTCCGCTGAAGCGCTCGAGCGCGCCGCGTACGAACTCGCCGAGGACTGTCAGGCCGAAGGTGTCTGCTACCTCGAAGTGCGGTTCGCTCCGCAACTCCACGTTTCGCCGACGCTGTCGCTCGACGCCGTGGCACGAGCGGTCGCGCGGGGCTTGAAGCGCGCACAGGACCGCTACAACGCGACAGCGCCGGTGAAGAGCGGCGACGTGCCGCCGTTCTTCGCGTCGATGATCTTCTGCGCGTTGCGCATGTTCCGCCCCGAGTTCTCGGCCTGCTACCGCGCGTACTTCGACGCGTGCGGCTACTCGCCCGAAGAAGAGGTCTTCACGCGCGCGAGCCTCGACCTCGCGCGCGCGGCCGCGCATCTACGCAACGTCGAAGGGCTGCCGATCACCGGTCTCGACCTCGCCGGCCAGGAGCAGGGCTATCCCGCCGAAGCCCATCGCGAGGCATTCCAAGTCGCGCACGAAGCGTTCCTCGGCAAGACCGTCCACGCGGGTGAGGATTACGGACCCGAGTCGATCTTCCAGGCGATCGGCGACCTGCATTGCGATCGCATCGGCCATGGCACGTGGCTGTTTTCGACCAGCCGCGTGACGGATCCGCACGTCGCCGACCGCGCGCAGTACGTGCGACGGCTCGCGCAGTACGTCGCGGACCGCCGCATCACGATCGAAGTCTGTCTGACCTCGAACCAGCAGACCGTGCCGGAACTCGCCGGCGATCTGTCGAGCCATCCGTTCGGCGAAATGGTCGCGCGCCGCTTGTCGACGACGCTGTGCACCGACAATCGGCTGGTGTCGAACACGACGGTGAGTCGCGAGATCGGCCTCGCGGTGAAGACGTTCGATCTCGACGTGAAGCGGTTGCAAGACATCCTCGCGTACGGCTTCAAGCGTTCGTTCTTCCCCGGCGAGTACCTCGAGAAGCGCGCGTACGTGCGGCAAGTCCTCGATTGCAGCGATCGCTTGGTCCACGCGTTCGTCCACGATCCGGCCAATCGCCGCGCATGACGCTCGGGCGCGACGCGATCGTGTTGATCGGGATGCGTGGCGCCGGCAAGACGAGCGTCGGGCGCGCGCTCGCGCGGCAGCTCGGCGTACCGTTCTTCGACCTCGACGACCGCATCGAACGGCGAACCCGAAGAACCGTGCGGGCGTTGTTCGAGGCCGAAGGAGAGGCCGCGTTCCGGGCGCGGGAAGTCGAAGAACTGCGCTCCATTGCGGCCGGGCGCTGCGTGCTGGCCACCGGCGGGGGAGTCGTCGAGACCGCGGCGGCGCGGCGCGAGCTCGGCCGGGCCAGTACCCGGATCTGGCTGCAGGTCGGCGTCGACGAGTTGGCGCGTCGTCTCGCGCGCGACCGCACCCGGCCGCGGCTGCGTGCGGGGAGTTGGCTCTCCGAGCTCCGCGCGCTGGCGCGCCGCCGCGGGCCGGCGTACCGGCGGTTGGCGACACGCGTGGTGCGGTGCGGCGAACGTCGTGCCGAGGACGTGGCGCGGTCGCTCGCGCAGCTGCGGTCCTGATCGCGCCGACCGCGCCGACCGCGCCGATCGCGCCGACCGCCCTGACCCGCCGATGCAGGCAACCCGTTTTGCGGGGCCCTCGGGCCGAGGCGCATTCGAATGCTCCCCGTACGTCGTGGCCGCCGTAGCACATTGCGCCGTCCGAACCTAATCTCTGGCCTTTTCCGGGAGTTGCCCCGGATGGAGTCACGGGTGCTCGCGCCGTCGGTCGTTCGTCTCTTGCTCATTGCTCTGCTCGGCGGAACCGCGGCCGCGCAGAACGAAGCCCCCGCACGGCCCGAGAACGGAGTCGCGAAGGTGGCGAGTCCGAAGGACCGCCTGCTTGCCGCGGACGCCGACGCGAGCGCGCGCGCGGCCGCCGCCACCGAACTGCTCGCCGCCGATCCAGCAGCGGTGCGCGAACAACTGGCGCGCACGGCGCGGCCGGAGGTCCTGACCGCTTTGCTCGCCGCGCTGTCCGCCGACTCGACGGGGCGGCCCGACGTCATCGCGTCGATTCCCGACCTGGTCGCGCTGACGCGTCGTCCCGATCTCGCCGAGCTGCGACCGACCGTCGCCGCGACCATCGCCGCGCTGCATGCGAAGGCGCCGGCGGCCGCGGTCGCGGCCGTGGTGTTGTTGCTCGACGACTCGGACGCGACGACGGTGCGCGCGGCAGCCGACGTGCTCGGCACGTTGCGCGACGTCGACGCGATCGGTCCGCTCGTGCGACTGTTGCGGCGAACCAACGGCGAAGGACCGCTCGCCACCGCGGCCGCAGCCGCACTCGAGACGCTGACGCTGCACCCGTACGGCACCAACGTGATGGCGTGGTCGCAGTTCCTCGAGAAGTACGGCGGCCAATCGCGAGACCGCATCCTCGAGCAGATGATCCTGCTCGAGCGCGAGGAGCGAGACACGCAGTTGCGACTCGCGGAAAACGAAATCGTCCGCTTGAAGACCGAAGCGGCGGAAGCCGATCCCACCCGCATGGTCGCGGACTTGACGTATCCGCTGCCGGCCGTGCGGCTGAACGCCGCGCGCGGGCTCTTGGTGCGCGGCGGCGACGTCGACCTCAACGCGGCGCGCGAAGCCGTACTCGCGGGGCTGGAGAACGGCGTCGAACCCACCGAGATCGTCGTCGCGTTCCTCGAACTCCTGGTCGTCATCGACGAACGGGCCGAGCCGGCGGCGGCGCCGGATGAACGGCGCGACCGCATGCTGGCGACGCTGATCGGCGATGCGCGGGCGGACGTCGCGATCCATGCGGCGGATGCCGCGGGCCATACCCCGGGCCCGGCCGTGACCGAAGCCGTGCTCGCGGCGCTGAAGCGGCTGCAGACCTACGAAGCACCGAACGAGGTGCGCACGGCAATGCTGAAGGTCACGGGAAAGCTCGGCCTGGTGGCCGCGAAGGACCTGCTGATCGCGGCGCTACGTCGGGATCCAGGAGTCGACGGACGCATCGCCGCCGCGACGAACCTCGGTCTGCTCGCGATCGCCGAAGCCAGCGCGGACCTCGAGCACGCGCTCGCGGCCGATCCCGAATGGCGCGTGCGGCGCCGCGCCGCGAAGCCGCTCGCGCAGGTCGCGGGCGTCGCCGCGGCCCCCGCGCTGGCGCGCGCCTTGAACGACGCGAAGCCCGAGGTGCGCGCTGCCGTCGCCGAAGAGCTGGCGCGGTTGAAGACCGATGCGGCGCTCGACGCGTTGCTCGCCCGCGTGCGCGTCGAGGACGTCGTGCGCGGCGAGTTGCTGAAGGCGCTCGGAGCGTCGGGCGCTCCGCGGGCGATTCCGGCCGTGATCGAACAACTCGTGCGCACCGCGCCGCCGCTCCTGGATCCGCCCGACAGCGCGGACGAGCCAGTGTGGCGCGAAGCGCGAGCCGCTCTCGTCGCACTGTGCGGCGACGACGTCGAGCTCTGGCGTCAAGTCGGCGCGGCTGCGTCCGCCGTGAATCGACCGCAACTCGACGCATGGGTCGCGAGCCAGACGTTGCGCGCGATCGAAGCTCAGCCCACGCCCGACCCGGTCGCATATCGCGCGGCCCTGCTGGCGCAGGCGCAAGCGGCGAATCGCAACTTGCAATGGGATGCGGCGCTGGCGGCGCTCGACGATGCCGACGCCAAGTGCTCCGCCGTCGCGACCGCGGACGATCGAGTCCTGGTGATGCGCGAGCGGGCACGCGCACACGCCGGAGCCGGCCGCGCCGACGAGTCGAAATCCGCGTGGGCGCAGGCACTGTCGCTCGCGAAATCCGCGAGCGCCGCAGTCGCGCGCTCCTGCGCGCTCGAAGCGGCGCGGGCGTTCTTCGACGGCGGCGACGCGCGAGCGGCGGAAGAAGTCCTGACCGCCGTCGCGGATCTCGGCGACGAAGACGTCCTGCTGCTGGCGCAGGCGAGGCGACGACTCGGTCGGCTCGACGTCGCGATCTCCGGCCTGCGCGAGTTGCTGGAGCGGAAGAGCGTGGTCGGCTCGCCGCTCGAACTCCATGCGCGCTTCGAACTCGTCGAGGCCTTGCTCGACGCGAGCGACGCGCCGGGCGCGCTGGTCGAACTCGATCGGCTCGACGGTCAATTGCGACCGACCGACGACGAAGCGTCGATGTTGCGCAGCCGCGAGCTGCGCAAGAAGGCCAACGCAGCGAAGCCGACGTCACCCGTCGATGAGAAGAACGGAAGCCACGACGACGCTCCGGCCATGCACCACGGCTTCGCGAGGACGCGATGAAGGTCGTGATCGCTGGAGCGGGCGCCGTCGGATCCAACCTGGCGGAAGAGCTCTCGGTCGACAAACATGACATCACCGTGATCGAGTCGGATCCGGTGCTCGTCGAGCGACTGCGCGCGCGCCTCGACGTCCATACGATCAACGGCAGCGTCACGGACGCGGAAGTGCTGCGGCTCGCCGGTGTCGCCGATGCCGACATCTTCATCGCCGTGACCAACGTCGACGAAGTGAACATCGTGAGCTCGACGCTGGCGCATCACTTGGGCGCGAAGCGGCGGATCGCGCGCGTCCGCAACCCGATGTTCTCGGGACAGAACGCGGTCGCGAACAAGCGCGAGTTCCACATCAACCGCATCGTCAACCCCGACATCCTCGCGGCCGAGACCGCGATGCGACTGATCGCGAGCCCCGGGTTGACGTTCCAAGCGGAGTTCGCGGCCGGCGAAGTCCTGTTGCGCGCGTTCCGCGTCCCGGAGGACAGCGGTATCCACGGGATCGCACTGAAGGACTTGGCGCGCAAGTTCACCGATCGTCCGTTCATCATCGCCGCGGTCGAACGCGACGGCGACGTGTTGATCCCACGCGGCGACGACGTGCTGCGCATCGACGACACCGTCTATCTGCTGATGCTGAAGGACGCGGAGGATCGCTTTCGCGAGCTGATCCACTCCGACGAGCGACGCATCGGTCGCATCGTCGTCTACGGGGCCGACGCGGTCGGCGTGGATCTCGCGCGGCGCTTGGCGACGGTGGCGAAGCGCGTGATCGTCGTCGACGAGCGCCGCGCGCAGGCCGAGCTCGCTTCGGAGCGATTGCCCGACGTGCTCGTGCTGCATGGCTGGGTCAGCGACGACGAGGTGCAGCACGAGATCGACTTCAAGAACGTCGACGTGTTCGTCGCCGCGGCGCAGGACGATCGCATGAACCTCGTCGCGGCGCTGTACGCGAATCGGCGCGGCGCGACGCGCACGCTCGTGTTCGCGCGCGAGCCCGACATCGTGCCGTTGTTGAACACGCTCGAGTTCGACGCGGTGATCAACGCACGTCTGCTCGCGGTGTCCGAGATCTCGCGCTTCGTGCGTCCGGGCAAGGTGCTCGCGGTGCAGAAGATCGGCGAAGGCGGCGCCGAGGCCGTCGAGATGCTGGTCAGCAAGGGCAGCAAAGCGGCGAAGAAGTCGCTGCGCGAACTGAAGTTGCCCGAAGGCGCGGTCGTCGGCGCGGTGTTCCGCGATGGCCAAGCGCAGCTGCCGACCGGCGACACAGTGCTCGAGGTCGGCGACGACATCGTCGCATTCGTCGTGAACAGCGTTCGTGAGAAGGTCGAGGCGATGTTCACGGCACCCCGCAAGATCCGGTTCGAGGGCTGAGCCGCGCGATGCTCGAATCGGTCCGCTCGCTGTCGATGGTGTTGTCGCGGCTCTCGTTGCTGTCGGCGCTGCTGATGGTGCCGTCGCTCGTCCTCGCGCTGTTCGGCGAGGGCGCCTCGACCGCGCAGGTCGTGTCGTTCTTGATCCCGATGGGGATCTCGGTCGCGTCGTTCCTCGGCATCACGCTCTGGTGCGGTCGCGAACGGCCGCAATTGCGCGAGTCCAAGGACGGCTTCCTCTGCGTGGTGCTGGCTTGGGCGCAGTTCGCCGTGCTCGGGGCGCTGCCGTTCTGGCTGTCGGGGCACTTGCCGAACTTCGTCGACGCGCTGTTCGAATCGACCAGCGGCTACGCGACCAGCGGCGGATCGGTGTTCCGCACGGTCGAGAACCTGCCGCAGGGCATCCAGTTCTGGCGCGCCATGACGCACTTCGCCGGTGGCCTCGGGATCATCGCGTTGTACGTCGCGATCCTGCCGGCCCTCGGCGCCGGTGGTGTCGTGCTGTTCCGCTCGGAAGTGCAGTCGTCGTTGTTCGAGGATCGGATTCGGCCGCGCATCCAAGAAACCGCGATGGCGTTGCTGCTGATCTACTCGGGCTTGGTCGTGATGCAGGCCGCGCTGTTGTGGACGATCGGCGGGATGTCTCTGTTCGATGCGACGTTCCACGCGTGCGCGACCGTGTCGACGGGCGGATTCTCGACGCGGGACTCGAGTCTCGCGGCGTTTTCGCCGGCTGCGCAGTGGGTCACGATGCTGTTCATGTTCCTCGGCGCGACGTCGTTCCTGTTGCATGGACGCGCATTGAAGGGGGAGTTCCGGGCGTACGTGCGCAGCGAGGAGTTCCGCGCGTACTGCGTGCTCATCGCGAGCGCGATCCTCATCGTGCTGCTCGTCGTGCACCATCGCCCGGTCACGGGCCCGATGGACGGCGGCGAGCCCCATGTGCTCGATCCTTCGCAGCGGCCCGGCGACTGGGGCACATCACTCCGCGACTCCATGTTCCAGGTCCTCACCTGCGCGACCTGCACGGGCTTCGCGACCTCCGATTTCGAGCGTTGGCCCGATGCCTGCCGGTTCTTGTTGGTGCTGCTGATGATCGTCGGCGGGTGCACCGGATCGACGTCGGGTGGCGTCAAGGTCTCGCGCATCGTCGTCTTCGTGCGGACGGTCGGTCGCGAGCTGCAACAACTGCTGCGCCCGAGCCGAGTCGTCACCGTGCGCTTCGGCCAGAACGCGATGCCGCCGGACGCGCTGATCGCCGTCGGCACATTGATCCTCCTCTACGTCTCCGTGGTGGGGGTGGGAGCCTTCGTGTTGACCTTGCTGCGCGTTCCGGCCACCGAATCGCTGACCGGAGCGATCGCGGCCATGGGCGGCGTCGGCCCCGGGCTTGGAAGCATCGGCCCGGCCGGGAATTACGCCGACTTGGCGGCCGGCGCGAAACTCGTGCTGTGCGGCCTGATGTTGACCGGCCGCCTCGAGATCTACGCGGTGCTGGCGCTGTTCGCGCTGCTGCGGCGGCGCCGCTGATCGCAGTGACGTTCGCGGCGCGCGCGTGACGTTGCGGCGCTCGCGCTGATTCTCCCCTTGGGGCAACGCACGCTTGCGGCGCCTCACGGGAGATTCGGCCATGCGACGACTCGTCCAGACGGTGTTTGCGCTTGCGGCTCTCGGTACCGCGTCCGGCGGCACGATCGACGTCCCGAGCGACTTCTCGACGATCCAACAAGCGATCGACGCCGCGGCGTCGGGCGATACGGTGCGCATCAAGTCCGGCACGTACGTCGAGAACCTCGTCATCGCCGGCAAGACCGTCCACCTGAAGGGCAGTGGCGCGGCGATCGTCGATGGACTGTCGGGCGGCACGGCGCATGGACCGGTCGTGTGGCTGAAGACCGGCGCGGACGGCAGCTCGGTGCGGAACCTCACTCTGCGCCACGGCCGCACGATGGGGCTTGCCCCTGGGCACGGGGTCTTCGCCGAAGCGCCATCCGTGCGAATCGAGAAGTGCAAGATCCTCGCGTGCGACTCGGTCGCTGTACGCATGACGCGCGACCTCTGCACCGTGCGCAAATGCGTGATCGAGGGGACTGCTGGCGGAGTCGGTGGCGGCTCCGATTACGCGGTGGTCGAGAGCAACGTCATGAACGGCCTGCTCGGCACCGGCATCGACGTCAGCGGCAAAGCTCCGCGCGTGCTGAAGAACCGCATCGAGCGCGTGGAGTCCGGCAAGGGCATCACGACGTCGTCGTCCGACACCGAAATCACCGGCAACGTCATTCGCGGCGTGACGGACGACTACGGCATCGAGGTCGACGGCAGTGGCTCGATCGTGACCAACAACACGATCGAGTTCGGCAGCGACGACGACTTCGCGATCAGTGTTTCCGCCGCGGACGCCGTGCTGCGTGGCAACCGTGTGCGCGACATCACGGGCGTGGCGGTGCAGCTCTGGGGTAGCGGCACCGGCGCTGTTCTGGAGAAGAACCGCTTCGAACGCACCGGCTCGGAAACGGAGTCCGCGGTCATCGTGTTCGGCGCCGAGTGCGCGTTCGTGAAGAACGTCCTGCGCGACGTGGATGGCTCGGGAATCAACGTCGTGGCGACGAACGCCGTGCTCATGTCGAACACGATCGTCAATGCGCACCGCGATGGCGTACGCGTCGACCTGGTGGGCACCGGAGTCGAATGCACGGGGAACGTCGTCAAGAATTGCCTCGGAGACGGCATCGATCTGCGCGTCACGCCGGCCGTGTTCGAGAAGAACGTCGTCGTCAAGAACCGCAACGACGTCGCGACGGTGTTTCCCGCGACGTTTTCGCCGACGAACACCATCGGCGTGAGCGGTCCTTCGACCGTCGATTGAGTCGCAGCTCGCCGCTACCCGCATCGCGATCGAACGCTCACGCCTTCCAGGAACCCTCGCCATGAACCGCTTCCTGACCACCCTCTCGCTGTCCTTCGTCGCGCTCACCGCGGTCGACGCCAAGACGCTGAGCGTTCCGAAGCAATTCGCGACGATCCAGCAAGCCGTCGATGCGGCCGTCGACGGCGATGTCGTCAGCGTCTCGAGCGGCGTCTACGCCGAGTCCGTGTCGATCACGGGCAAGGCGATCACGCTGAAGGCGAAGGGCAACGCGACCATCGAACCGCTGCAGGGCGGCTCGATGCTCGGTCCCGGGATCCAGGTGACCAACGCGCCGGGTACGCGCATCGAGGGCTTCACGGTCCGTCTCGCGCTGGGCCTCGGCGACTTGGGTCTCGGCGTGAAGGTCGCCAGCCACGGCGTCACGCTGCGCAAGCTGCATGTCGTCGAGTGCGAGCAGATCGGCATCTCGATCGTCGGGAATGGCGCGGTGGTCGACCGTTGCGTCCTCGACGGTTGCGATGGCGGTCTGAGCCTGACCGGGGATTCGGCGCTGGTCACGCGCACGGTCGTGAAGAACGACGGCAACGCGGGCATCTGGGTCAGCGGGATCGACGTCACCGTCCTGAAGTGCGTGGTCGACACCGTCGAGGACGGCTCCGGGATCGCGGTGTTGTCGGGACAAGCGAAGGTCATCGCGTGCACGGTTCGGAACATCCCCGACGACGACGGCATCTACGTCGACGCCGAGTTCACCGACCTCGTCGGCAACGACGTGCGGTTCGTGGGGGATGGGTTCTCCGGGATCAACGTCGTCGCGCAATCGGTCGAGGTCACGAGCAACCGCGTCCGCGACATCTCGGGTGTCGGGATCCGTCTGGCGGCGTCGAACGGGACACTGACGAACAACGTCGTCGAGCGTGCGGGCACGTCGCACGAGTCCGGCATCGCGATCATCGGCGCATTCGCCACCGCGACCGGCAACAAGGTCCAGGACTGCGACGGCAGCGGCATCCGCGTCGCGTTCGGGAACAGCACCTTCACGAAGAACACGGTCGAACGCTGCCGACTGGACGGAATTCACATCGACAGCGGCCTCATCGGGGTGCAGCTCGTGGGGAACGTCGTGCGCTCGCAGCACGGCGAGGGGTTCGACCTGCGCTCGCAGCCGCTCACGATGACCGGCAACAAGGCGCAGAAGAACCGCACGGACTTCGCGACGACGGTGAACGGCTTCACGCTGCCGGCGACCAACGTGGCGACGACGTCCGGGGTGCCGCAGGTCGATTGAGCATCCGAGCGTCTTCGGGCGGGACCGACGGCTCGGGACGGGTTCCGTACGTCAGCTGATCGAGCGTCGACGGGAGGGCTTCCCTGGTGGCCAGGGTGGCCCTTTCCGCGTTGATGGCCATCGAGGGCCGTGAAAATCCGCCCGAACCCGTGACGAGTGCTAGCGTGCCCGGTTCACGCCAGCAGGAGAGTTTCACCATGCGCACCGTTTCGCTCGCGTTCTTTGCCCTGTCGGCAACCTTGACACCGACGCTCGATGCGGCCGTCCTGAACGTGCCTTCGCAGTTCGGCTCCATCCAAGCCGCCTTGGATGCCGCGGCGCCCGGCGACACCGTGCTGGTCAAAGCCGGCACGTACTTCGAGAACCTGAAGCTCAGCACCGACCACGTCCACTTGAAGGGGAAGGGCAAGGTGATCGTCGACGCCCTGGCCGGCGGGCTGGCCCACGGCGCGGCGCTGATCATCGGGCCGACGGCGACGGGTGCTCGCGCGAGCGGGCTCACGCTGCGCCACGCGCGCAACGACATCGGGTTGGGCTACGGCGTGTTGAACGTCGCGAGCGAGGTCGTGCTGACCAAGCTGACGATCCAGGCCTGCCAAGTCGCGGGTATCCACACGGATGCCGACGACGTCACGATCCGCCAATGCGTCGTCGAGGGCTGCAACGGCGGCATCGAGGCATACGGCATGGATCAGACCGTCGAGCAGTGCGTCGTGCGCTCGGACGGAGTGCGCGGGATCCGCGTGCTGCAGAAGTACGCCACGGTGCGGAACAACCGCGTCGAGGACATCGAGGACGGGCCCGGCATCGCGATCGAAGCGGACTTCGTCACGCTGTCGAATAACCGCATCGCGCGCATCTTCGACGGCCCCGGTCTGTTGCTGAGTGGAGGCACGATCGTCGCGACGGGGAACGTGCTGACCGCCATCGGCAACGACAACCGTGCGATCCAGTTGATGGGTTCGTATTGCGAACTGCGCAAGAACCGCGTCACGCGGTGCGTCGCGTCGGGCCTTTACATCACCAGCGGCGCGAAGGAGTCGATCGTCGAGAAGAACGTCTTCGAGCGCTGCGGCACCGAGAACGAGCCGACGATCTGGGTCAGCGGGCTGTACTCGCATCTGAACGCGAACACCGTCCGCTTCGCCGATGGCGACGGCATCTACATCGATGCCAACGGCGCGACCTTCGACGGCAATCGCGTGCAGGACGGCAGCAACGACGGGATCTTCGTCGCTCCGCTCGCGACCAACACCGAGCTGCGTAAGAACATCGTCCGCAACAACCTCGGTGAGGGCTTCGACATCGCCAGCTCGCCCGCGGTGTTCAAGGGCAACGTCGCGCTCGGCAACCGCATCGACCTTGGGTTCAGCGTGTGGTTCGACACGTCCGGCAACGTCATCGGCACGTTCAACGCGCCGGACGTGCCATGAGCACCCGCCGTCGCGATTCGACCCGTTTCGTTCCTTCCCGCAGTTCCGCTTCCGCTCCGAGGCATCCCGTCATGAACCGCTTCTTCGTCACGCTCGGTCTGTTCGCGTTGTCCGCTCCTCTGGCTCCGTGCGCGACGCACAAGGTCCCGCAGGCCTTCGCGTCGATCCAAGCGGCCGTCGACGCCGCGGCCAACGGCGACACGGTGCTCGTCGCGAAGGGCACATACCACGAAGCGGTGTTGGTGCAGAACAAGGCGATCAAGCTGCTCGCGAAGGGCAAGGTCACGATCGACGGCCGACTCGAGGGCGCGTGGCTCGGGAACTGCGTGAAGTTCCTCAACGCGGCGGGCTCCGTGATCGACGGGTTCACGCTGCGTCACGTGGGCAGCGGCGACTACGGCGGCGCGGCGTTGGCGATCACGTCGACGATCGTTCGCGTCGAGGACGTCCGCGTGTTCGCGGCGTCGGGCGCGGGAATTCAGGCGGTCGGCGCGGACAGCGTGTTCCTGCGGTGCTCGGTGACCGGCTGCAACGGCGGCATCGACGTCTCGGGCGCGAACACGCTCATCGACAAGTGCAAAGTCTTCGACGACGGTTCGCGCGGCATCGCGGTGAATGGTGCGAACTCGATCGTGCGCAACTGCCAGGTGAGGTCGATCGAGGACGGCGGCGGGCTGCACCTCCTCGGCAGCCATGTCGTCGTCGAGAAGACTTCCGTGGTCGACGTGTCGGACGACGTCGGGATCTTGGTCGGTGGTCCGAACACACTGCTGAAGAAGGTGACGGTTGCGGGCGTCGGCAACGGCTTCGACGCGATCCTCGTCGATGCCGATCAGGCCGAGATCCGGCAATCGATCGTGCGCGATTGCGGCGCGCGCGGCGTTCACGCGACCCTCTCGGCGCAGGGCTGCAGCGTCTACGACAGTCTGTTGGAGCGTTGCGGCACGAAGCAGGAGCCGACGATCCAATTCGACAAGTACGACGGCTTCGTGTCCCACTGCACGATCCGCGACGGGGACGGCCACGGCGTGCTCGTCGCCGACGATTACGTGATCGTGCGTGACTCACGCATCGAGCGCTGCCGGCTCGACGGCATCCACGTGAACGCGGGATGCGTCAGCAACGACCTCATCGACAACAAGATCTTGTCGAATCTCGGCGAGGGCATCGACCTACGCGAGATCGCCGATGTGGTCGGCAACCAGATCAAGGGCAACCGCACCGACTTCGCGGCGACCTTCATCGTTCTGAACGTCGACCAGCAGAACCAGATCGGGACGTACGGCTCCCCCGAGGTCGACTGAACGGACGGACTGCGAGCAGGGGACCGACCCCAGCTCGCAGTCCGTCCGTTCAGCGCGTGCGCTCGCGGACGAAGCGCGCTTCGAGCGTGTCGAGCGAGCCACCCTTCGTCAGCGTCGCGAACTCGGTGAACGCGGGCTCGCGTTCGGGATGGAGCGCGACCGCACGAACGGTCACGCCTGGCGGTATGCCGCGGATCGTGAAGCGTCCGGTCGCGTCGCTGCGCTCGTAGCTGAACCAGTACGTGCCTTCGCCCGAGGACTCGCGCACGACCTGGTCGATGGTGGCGACGCGCTCGTCGGTGATCGGACCACGGCCGGTGATCACGACGACGGCATCGGCGACCGCGGCGCCATCGACGTCGCGCACGATGCCGCTCAGCGTGCCGCGCGGATTCGTCGCGACTTCGACGTCGACGCTGCCGCCGTCGGTCACGTCGACCGGACCCGCGATGCCCGGCGCTGGCGCGGGGATGTCGCCGAAGTACATGTCGTAGGCGATGACGACGTAGCGGCCCGGCTTCAGTCCGGACAGATGCGTGACGTCCGACTCCGGCGGCGAGCCTCCGGCGCACACCTGCACCGAGTTCCGGAACAGCCGATTCGGCACCACGTCGTAGGCGATCGCGTCGGCATCGAGCCCATCCACACCGACCGCGTCGACGTCGTGGAACGCGCGCAGCAGCGGTTTGCCGTCCGGTGTGCGGACGTGCGCCACGATCGTGCCGGTGTGGCCCGCGGGCGGAGGGGGCTCGAAGCCGAGCACACCGTCGTCGGGTTGCGAGTCGATCCAGCGGCTCGGCTCGGGAAGGAGGAAGGTCCGTTGCATCGAACCGCCCGTGTCGACGACGAAGTCGTGGCGGTACTGGTCGTGCGTGCCGTCGCCGGAAAGCGTCAACTCGAGGCGCATCGCCCCGAGCCACGACCCCTCCAGCGCCACGTGACCATGAGCGTCCGTGTGGCCGCCGCCGAGATGGACGGCGGCTTCGTAGTCGGCTCCGTGCATCGTCGGCAACAGCCGCCACAGCATCACGGTCGTGCCTTCCGGCAGCGTGCGGTCGGGTGCGATCAGCGTGGCGTCGATCGTCCACGGTGCCTGTCGCGTCGGCACGTCGACGGTCACGAGCCAAGGATCGAGCGTGCGCTCCTCGCCCCCGCGCAAGCGGATCGTGCCGCCGGAGTGAATCGGTGCGATGTCGTAGTAGACGGTCAACGTGAAGCTCTCGTCGGGTTCGCCGACGACCTTCACGGAGAGGTCGAACGAGCCATCGTCGCGGACCTCGGCGACCCCGCCTTCGCGCGCCATCTTGCCGTCGCGCACGACCGAGGCTGCCTCGACGCGCATGCCTTCGATCCGACGCCCATCGGCATGCGCGACGCGACCATGCAGCACCGCGGTCGCGGAGACGCGCGCGCTGCGTGGCCCGCCGGCGGGGGGCATCGGGATGCCGCCGGCCTCGCGCTTCGCCGGAGCCGGTACCGCCGGAGCGGGAGCCGGCGCCGGAGTTCGCACGGGATCGCCGGTCGGCGTCGCCGGCGGCGGGTCCTGCGGGGGCGGGTCGATTGCGACTTCGGTCGTCGGGCGCGCCGGCTCGTCGCGCCAGAGGAGCGGCAGCGCGACGAAAGCGCCGGTCAGTACCAGCGACGACACGAGCAGCGGCAACAGCGCGAGCGTCGAGCCCGCGCTCTTTGCCGACAGCGCGAGCAGGCGAGTCTCGAGCCCGCTCGGCACCGGCGCTGGCGAAAGGCGTGTCGAGTCGCGCAACAACGTGTCGAGTCCGTCGCCGTCGATCGCGACCAGCGCGACCGCGCTCGCGCGCAGCCGGTGCCGTAGCGTCGCCAAACCGCGTTGGACGCGCTCGTGCGCGGTCGGCTCGGAGACGTCGAGCGCGCGGGCGACGTCCTTGAACGTCAAGTCCTCGCCGAAGCGCAGCTCGATCGCGAGCCGCAAGTCCGGCGGCAAATCGCGCAGCGCGGCGCGCGCGGCCTCACGGTGTTCCGCGTGCTGCGCGGACTCGATCGGATTCGAAGGTTCGAGGCTCATGACGTTCGCGGTCTCCCGGACGCGCCGGCGCCGCTCGCCACGCAGGATCATCAACGCTTGCTTGACCGCGAGCCACTTGAGGACGCGCTCCGGCTGCTCGCACGCGAGCAGCCGTTCCCCTTGTTCGAGCGCGACGACGAACGCCTGTTGGACGGCGTCGGCCGCGTCCTCGGGGCGTTCCGTGACGCGCAACGCGGCTCGATAGGCGGCCGCGTGGTGCTCGCGCACCAGGTCCTCGAACGCTGTGGTCGTGATCGGAGTCATCGTGAGGATTCCGCGCCGGCGGCGACCGGCTGGTCGATGTTCGGCCCATGGATGCCGCCGGCGCGGGGATCATCGGAGAATTCTCGGCGTCGAGGAAGCTCCGGGGTTCACTTGCCCGCGACGGGCGGCTTCGGCGGCTCGTAGCCGAGTTCGCGCAGCATGCGCTCGGCCAGCTCGCGCCGCGACTTCCAGAACACGTCGGTCTCGGGATCGGTCTGCAGCAGCAGGATCGCGAAGTAGACCGGTTTGCCGTCGGTTTCGAGCATGCCGACGAACCAGCCGACGTCCTGGCCGACCTCGGGCGCGGCCCAGCCGGTCTTCGCGCGCAAGACCGTGTGGTCGTCCTTCGCGAGTTCCATGATCTCGAGCGTCGCGTCCAGCGTCGTCTTCGAAACCGGCAGTTCACCGTCGCGCATGCGGCGTAGGAAGTCGACTTGCTGATCGGGCGAGATCTTCAGCTCGCCTTTCAACCAGAACTCGTCGAAGCGGCCGCCCGCGATCTCGTTGCCGTAATGGAAATCGACGAGCGAGCGCAGGACCGCGTCCTCGCCGACGCGGCGCGCCATCTCTTGATAGAACCACACCGCCGACGCCGCGTACGCGGTGCGCATCGAGTGGTCCTTGTTCCACGACTCGATCATGCGGTTCTGGCCATCCCACGGCAGCACGACGTCGACGTCCTTCACGGCGCCGCGTTCCAGCGCGAGCAGGGACATCGGGATCTTGAACGTCGAGGCCGGCGTGAAGCCTTCGCCGCAGCGCTTGGCATTCACGTGCGTCAGCGTGTTCGTCGCGGGGTCGAGCAACGCGAACGCTCCGTCGAAGCCGGCTTTCTCGAGGATGGAGAACAAGTCGTCGCGCACGACGACGGTCGGGGCGGGGCGCGAGGCGGAGACTTTCGCCGCCGCGCCGTCCTTCACTGCCGAGTCGCCCGCGCACGCCAACGCGAGCGGGGCCATCACCAACGGAATCAACAAGAACGAACGGGACATGGAATCTCCTTCGGCCGCCATGGTGGCGGTGCGGGTAGGGAATGACGAGGACGAACTGTCAGGACGACGGCGACTTCGGCGCGCTCAGCGTGAGCGCATGGTCACCGGCGGTTTCCAAAGTGAAGTCGTGGACGAACGTCGTCGAGCCGACGCGCAGCTCGAGTCGCTTGCGGCCGAGGAATCGACCATCGAGGAGGATGCGGCCGTCCGCGTCGGTGCGGCCGGCGGCGTCGCGGGCCAGAGCCGTCGCGTTCGCGACGTCGACGTGACGCCGTGACAGCGTCACGATCACGTCCGGCAGCGGTCGCCCTTGCTCGTCGCGGACGTCGAGCAACAGCGCGAACGCCTGTTCGACCGCATCGACCGCGACGTCCGCGGTCAGCGTGCCCATGGAGGTGCTGGCGCCGGGAACGAGTTCGATGGGGCGGAGCGCGATCGTCGCGTTCGCGTAGCGCACGCGCAGCACCAGCGGTGTCGCGCCGGGAGCGTCGGAGAGCACGAAATCGCCGCTCGCGTCGGTCGTCGTTCGTGCGACGGACAGCGCGAGGTCGACCCCGGGCACCGCGGCCTCGAGTTCGACGACCGCTCCCGCCAATCGTTGGCCGCGCGGATCGAGCACGCGACCGAGGAGCCGGGCCGGCTCCACCGCGACGCTCGGCGGAGCGACGGCCGGCAGCGTGCCGCCCGCGTCCAGGTACGCGGACAGCGGCACGCGGTGTCCCCAGGTCGAGGGATCGAGCGCGTCGAGCTCGAGCGCGCCCACCGCCGACGCTTCGGGACGCGGCGGCCGTCCGACGTCGCGCGCGGGGACTGACGCGGACTCGGCGGCGGGAAGCGGCGACGCTCGGCGATCCGTCGCCAGCCACCAAACGGACAGCCCGATCGTGATCGAAGCCGCGACGCCGACCACTCCCCACGACAGTGGGTTCGTGGGCGCCGCCGGTGAGAGTCGACTCGGGGCGCGCAGCCAGCGGCCGAACGGGGCATCGGAACACCAGCGCAGCACGAGTGCGGACAGCGCGGAGCGCCGCGGCACGAGCCGCCTGCGCAACGCATCCAATCCGCGCCGCACGCGTGCGTGCGCCGTCGCCTCGCTGATCGAGAGTCGCTCCGCGATCGATTGGTACGTCGCGCCGTCGTCGAAGCGCAGCGTCAGCGCGTCCCGCAGCTGGACGGGCAGCCGCGCGAGTTCCGCGCGCACGCGACGCAGCTCGTCGTCGCGCTCGGGCCCGCGCTCCCGCCCAGCCATCGCCCCGAGCGAGTCGCTCGCCTCACACGCCCCGTCGATGCGCCGCCGCGAACGCAACTCCATGCAAGCGTGCCGCGTCGCCAGCCAACGCAACACCCGTCCAGGCTCCCGAGCCGCCAACACGCGCGACCCTTGCCGCAGCACATGCAGCAGAGCCTCCTGCGCCGCATCCTCGGCCAGATCCGCCCGCCCGGTCACGCGCCGCGCCGCGCGCACGACGGACGCGTGCTCGGCCACCACCAACTGCTCGAACGAATCCGCGAACCCACCATCGACCACGACCGCCACCTCCGACCCCCCGATGCAACGAACCCGCCCGAGATTCGGAAGCCTTTCATCCAATTTCAAAGCCCGGGTTGCGAACGCCGAGGGCCGGGCCTAACATGCCCGCTCGCTTCGAGACAAAACATCGCGGGGTGGAGCAGCTGGCAGCTCGTCGGGCTCATAACCCGGAGGTCGCAGGTTCGAATCCTGTCCCCGCTACCAACCTGACAAAAGCCGAACAGCGCGAGCGTCGCTGTTCGGCTTTTTTTGTCAAAGACTTAGAGCGGTCGAGGAAGCGAAACCCCCCATCTGCAAGCCGCCGGGTCGGAACGATTCCGCGCGAATCCGATCTCGTGAGCTAGCGGAGAATGCTTCTCAGCGCTCCTCGCCAGAGCGGCGGAGTTGATTCTCAACTTCGCTGCGCGCACCAGGAAGATCGCGACAGATCGCACGGATCGCTTCGTCAGGCGAGCGGCCTTCCCGAAGCGACGTCCGCGCACCGCGCTTCAGCAACAGGGCGTGCCACGCGATCGCGTGCAACGCATCTTGGCCGTACGCTTCAGTAAAGGTCGGGCAACCGGCGGGGGGTTGATATAGAACCGAGTACGGATCACGCAACAGCTCAAGCGCTCCGCCCTCGATGCGTAGTGACTCCCGATAGGCGATGATTTTGCGTTGAGATGACTGAAGTCGCCGCACGCTGCGGAGATCGATACTCGCACTGCAGATAACGTCGAATCCGGCCCGATGCAGCGGGTGTCCAGGGCAGACGAGAGTCACATCATCGCCGTGGACGAAACGGCGAACGGAGAGGCTGATATCAATCGGGGCAACACCGTTGACAATATTCCACGCGTGATCGGACCCCGACTCGAAACTAGTTGCCATCGCCTGCGATGAAACGATGGCGTAATCGCCAATGACGATCTTCGCCTTGAAGCCTGACAGTTCTGAAATCACTGCGGCAAGCAAGGCGTGTTCGCGGCAAAACCAGCCCCAATCCCATCCGTTCGGAGTGTGGAAAGGCTCCTCCCAGAGCAGGAAGTTCAGCTCTGACTTGATCGCGCCCGCGAACAGATCACAGGCGTTCATTTCGATTCGCGCCTGACTTTCACTAGCGATGCTGCGAGGCCGAGGTCGCGCTTGTTGTCGCTGAACCAGCGGATCTGATCCTCGCTCGGGCGATCACCGGGGGACTTCACTTCGAAGAAGTGCAACTCGCGATTGCGGCGCCCAATGAGATCGGGCCATCCCGAAATCCCATTCCAGAATCCACTCGCGAGGTATTTCAAGATGGTGACGAGCTTGTGAGGGGCCAGTTGAAGAAACCAGTCCACGATTTCCCGGCAGTCCGGCTCGCGTACCCACAAGTACTCACGGTAGGCCGCCGACGCGACCCATGCGACATCGAGATCGAAGTGGTCCTGATCGATGGTCTCGATGTGGGCAAGCAACTGCTCGCACGACGGATTGAGAAGGCCCAGCGGAATCATTCTGCCGGACCAGTCTCGGGCGCCGAAACATGCAGTGTCTGAAGGCGCTGGTCGAGTATTCACCAGGACGGGGAGCATGAACGTGGCATACAGCGATGCGGGTAGGGCGCGCTCGCAGGGTCGGATCTCCCACCCCTCGGCGGAGAGGCGGGCACTTGCGAGTTGTTCCACCGAAACTAATTGTCCACCGTCGGGCCAACGACCATGGCCACGGCTGTCTTTCGCGTACGGCGCGCTGATCACAATGACACGGATGTCGCTGGGAACTGAGCCGCGCTCGTGCGCTTCGATTTCGTAGCGGGGTCTTCGCCGGTGCTCGGCCTCAATCTCATGTTTTGCTTCCAGCCAGGCCTCGGCAGGCGGAAACCCATCGCCTTCTTGTTTGAGGAAAGCCGCCTTCGCGATTTCCCGCCAATAGTATCTCTCGAGTCGACTCGGACTGCCGTAGCCGTCGGCCGTGGGGAACGCGGTCTCTTTCTCACCGCGGCACGTTGGGCAGAGTGTCGGCAGGAATCCGTGTGTGACGGGGATGCGTGCTGGGGAACTGCCATCCGGTCGCGTGGAGTTTGCTTGATGCGGAAGCCGCCGCGCGAACTCTTGATCACACTCGCACATCGCAATCGCGTCGCATGCCGAGCACCGGTACTTGCGCAGGAGTTCCCACGGTTGAACGATCAACCACTTCAGGTGCGGACAGGACTCCTCGACGAAGTGTGAATCGTTGTGCGTCGTCATCGCTCAGGCCGGGCACTTCCAAAAGCCGGTGGACACGCCGAACCGTTCGGATGAGTTCATCGGTCGATGAACCGCCGACGCTTCGAGGGCCAATCGCCGGAGCAAACGACGAGCATGCCCGGCCGTCTGATCCTGGACTTCTTCGACTGTAGATTCCCGGACGGCTGCAGCCGAAAGATCAGCAGGCTCTCGACATCCTCGACGAGCTGCCTCGTCAACCGCGTCGCGCCGCTATCCAGCTCGCCCACGTAGAATGCATGCTCGCGGGATCTATACGCGCGTTCACACCAGTCCCAGACGTCGGCTTTCGCTCCGCAGCGTCGCCAGCGCGCACGCACGGAACTGCGGTCTGCTTTGCCGATGTACACGATGTCCCCGGATGATGGCTCGACGATCGCGTAGAGCGCGACAGTCCAACGCATCGCGTCGTCATCGCCGTGCGGATCGACGTTTACCCACTCGACATCGACGCGGATCACTTGCGTCGGTTGTACGGCGACTGATTCGTGGGCTTCAGCGGAACTCGGAGTTCCGCAGCCTTGGAGTAAACCGAATCCTCCGTGCGCCCGAGATGAAGCCCAATGATTCGGGTGGGGGTGTTCTGCTGCGCAAGCTGATTCAGCTTCGCGACATCGGCGGACGACCACTGCTTGCCTTGCTTGTCGGGCCACTTGGACATGACGGGCTCCGAAACAGGTCCCCGGATGGACGAACTTCGAGATCCGTGCCGGAACGCAAGAATTGTACCGCCCGTAGTGGTGCTGAGTCAGACTGCCACAATCCATTGTGTCAGAACAGGATATGGGGGGCGATGGTATGGGGCGGCGATCCAACGATCCGACAGGATGACGCTCGGATTTGTTGGCGGGTTCGCCAAGGACGACATTGTGGCGTTGTGATGCACAGACGGATAACGCCTGAAGCCAGCTGTGCTGCATTGAAAAAAGAGGGAGGCGCTCTCGACGAAGTTGGTCACGAGCTCGTGACGCGCCGCTCCGTCGCGGTGCAGTCTCCGCGATCGTCGCCGCGATGACGGCGTTCCTGCGCGCGCCTTTGTGGTTGTAGCTCGGCGGCAGTGGGGCGATGAGCGTACCGGCGCGTTCCGACGGCGAGTACGTCCGGCGGCGTTCGAGCGTGACCATTGTTGACCGTCAGCCGGGCTATCCATGAGCGCTGGGTGCTGGACGACGTCGGGCGCACGACATGGCAGTTGGCGACTCCCGCGAAGATCGCGCTAACTTCGGCGGCTGTCCCCCTTCGGGAAGAAGCTCTTCAAGTACTGGTACGGATCACTCGACCCGCGCGAACGGTGAAAGCTCCTCATGAGCCCGTCGTGCGCGGATGCGTAGTGCTGCATCTGCGTGAACAGAGCCAAGACGTCCATGCCGCTCTTCTCGGCGGGTCCCGCTTCCTCGATCACGAACTTCTGCAGCTCTTCCTTTGTCATCGGTGCGGGGCAGTGAAGGCACATGCGATTGCTCCTGCGCGGAACCATCACTGAGCACGATCGCTCGGTGGACCCCGCGGAAGCCATACTGACTGCTCCGGTCAGCGATTCAATGTCTGTCGGTCTGGGTCCCCGGAGGCGGCGCGGGAGCGCGGGGCCGCGCGCGTAGGTCGTAGTCCAGTGGCTCCGGCACCGGGCGGTGAGCCGCATAAGCCTTCATGCCGTACGGGCGAGCCCAATGTGCTGTATAATGCGCACGTGGGTAAACGAGCGCAAGACTTCAACTCTAGCAATCAAGCAATGACGATTCTGCTCGCGAGCCTGGGGCGCCTCTGACGAAAGTCCGCGAGTGCGAGGAGCAGTAGTGATCATGGCGGATCGCATTACGCTACCGGCTGACCTGAAGGGGCTCTGGTTGATCTTCCCAAATGGGGTTGTCGTTCGCGGCCATCGGTACGAAACGGGGCTCACCTCCTCAGCACCGGCATTGGCTCGCCCGATCCTCGAGTATGAATCCGTAATCATCGAATCACTGCAACAATACGTTGACCGGACGGCCCAGCGACCCGCATTCGACGAGCTGCTCAGCAGATTGCGAAGAAACGAATCGTACGCTGATGCATGGGCAGAATGCGAAGTCGCATATACGCTGGTGCGGAATGGTCAGCGCTTCGAGTTCGTCCCGAGGCGGTCTGACGCTGGGGCGCGCACCCCAGACTTCAATGTATCGACGGCGACAGGCAACCTGCAAGTCGAAGTTCGCGCGGTGCACGACGCAGCAGATGCGGTCGCGCTGGATGACGCAGCCGCGGAACTGGAAGGCCGACTTCGATTCGCGCAGGGATACTGGGGAACGATCTCCATACTGCGTCCGCTAACGAGTCGGGGTGCAAAAAGACTCGCTGCTGAGGTAAATCGACAAATCGAACGTGGGGCTCCCTCGGGAACGTACATCCAACTGCGCGCAGATGCCGTTGATCCAGATGGAAAGGTAATCGTGCCCGACCCCATGATCTCACGATATGAGGAGATCGCTTCAGTGGAACTCAGGCATATCGCGGGAGACGCGGGCGGGGTTCTATTCACGCAACTAGGACACTCGTCCGAACCTGAGGAGAGTGACCGAGTTGAATCGGCGGTCCGGAAAAAGCTTGCGCGAAAGCAATTCGACGCGACGCAGCCATCGGTGCTGGTCCTGGAGTTCTCCGAGTCCACACTTTGGCTCGTGGACGAAATGAGGAAGGGAGCCTACGCCGCCTATCGGCAACGGACGAATTGCTCAGCGATCGTGTTGAGGCGGACGCGAAACTTCGGCGTCGGCAAGATCGAGCGGCAGTCGACCGTCATCGAGCATCCGCAAGCAGCGGTGCCCATTGATCCCGCCTTGATTGCGTCGATATTTAAAGAAGATACGGAAATGCTAACTTAGGTTGCGTGCTGCAATGGCTAGGTCGATGTCCTGGGCCCATCCTTCACGGCGCGACACTCGATTGCATCGAGTTCTGGCGAGCCATCGACCTCAGCCAGGTGAGCGTCGTAGGACAACTCGTACTGCGAAGGCCCCGAGTGACGAAACGCGCCCGAACCTCCTAGGCGAACTCGTCCAGAAGCAGAGGGATGCGCTTGGCCTGCTCGAAGCAGTGCTGCCGGCCAGTCTCTGGGGGCTCTACGCGGAAGACGAGGCGGCCGCCCCGCAGAATACATCGCGGGACGAGTCGCGGCCTAGCTGACAACCTTTGGGGACCACGCGCCGGACCGGGAAAGTCGGAGACTAATGGCTACCGCCGAGACCGTCGCCTGGGTTCGCCCGCCCGAGCCGATTCGAGGCCTCGACCACCTCGGCGTGCAGGCCCCGTGCATCGCGCTCTACGGTCAGCTCCTCCCGGGCATCACGAACGTCACCGACCGTGCGCGCTACTACTCGTTCCACCCGTGGGTGCTCTGGTCTTTCGAGCAGCGCTACACGAACCACTCCATCGATGAGTTCCGCCGCGTTCTGCGTCGCGCCGAGTGCCTGTTCGCGCTCATCGCAATCCGCCACGCCCGCGTCGCCGGCGACAACGATGACGGCATCCACGGCCGGGGAATGGTCGGACGCGACAAGCTCCTGCGCATTGAGGAGGACAGCACGTTCGCTCTCGATGACTACGCGACGCTCGAAGGCCCGAACCGCTACTTCAAGAACAAGCTCGGCGGACTCGGTCAGTATTACTTCGGCCCGCTCCGCGATCTGCGTGTGCTCGACCATCACCAAGGCGCTGGCTACCCCGGCTATGACCACGAGCGCGGCCGGAAGCTCGCCGAGGCGTTCGCGAGTGCCGTCCCTGAAATCGCGTTCTTCCGCGTGCTCGAACAGTCGACGGCGACATGGGAGGAGCTCGATGAGCTGGCCGCGTTTTGTCCCTGTGGGTTGCCCGCCAACGCCGCCGAGCACGAGCTGCTGCTCGATCTGTTCCTCGCGCGAACCAATCTCTTCCAGCACGACGGCGGGGCAACGCGGCGCGCGTCACTCGGCTTGATGCTCGACCTCGCGAGTCAGGCTGCCCGACATCCCGAGTATGAGTTCGAAGCCCTACTTCGTGCAGGGGCCTACACGGGCGCACTGGTTGATGGGTCGGCGTGGCAGGTCGCGCTGCCGCACCAACGCGCCCTCCGCGGCTGGGGCACCTACCAGCGCAACGAGCTGCTCTCGATCGCGGTGCAGGGCTTGTTTGCCGCGGTCCTGCGCGCCATCGAGCGCGACGAGGCCATGACGATTCGACAGGCGAGCGATGCCGGCGGCGTCGCGGTCCGCCTGCTCTCGCCGTTCGGCGCCGACTTGGAGATGCCGCTCGACGCGCTGGTCGCGCGTATTCACGGCGAGCTGCCTGCGTTGGCCGAATGGCAGCACGAAGGCCACGAGCTTCAACGAGCCTGGCGCCTTCAGAGCCTACGCCTCGATGACGCGACGAAGCTTGAAGTGATCGCGCAGGAGAGCATCACCATCCTCTTGGCGCTCCTTGCTCGCGGCGTCGATGAGTATCCGTACGGCGACTTCGAACTTGACCCGGGTTACTTCGACCCCCGCGAGGTTCACCTGCTCTCGTTGCGCGACGCGTCGAAGAACGAGTGGATGGGACTAACGGTCGAGGGCTGGATTCGCTGGGTCGCCGTGCAATGGGGCGTCGCCCGACACCTGCGCGTGGCACTCCGCAAGCTGCATGGCGAGCGGCGCGACACCTTCCGTATTCGGCCACTCGAAGGCGAGCTGCGCGTCGTCGAAGCGCCGGCGCCCGTCTTCACGAACCCGCGCGTCAGCAAATCGCAGCAGATGCTTCAGGACCTCGCCCTGGTCGAGTACGACGACGAGCGCGTGATGGTCGTGACTGACCGTGGACGCACCGAGCTAGAGGCCTGCCGTGTCGGCTGAGCTGGCTTCTACCTCGTTGCTCGACCACGTCGCCGAGACCGACTTTCGCGCGTCGGTCATCACGACCTATAGCTGCTACTTCCCGTTCTACGAAGAGGTTGTCCTTCGGCGGCTCATGGCGGCGGGCTGCACGCACAACGTGCTCATGGTCGATGCCATTCGCTGTGCCGAGGCCTTCGCGATGGAGGATCTGCGGCCGCGTCGCGCCGGGCGCGACTACACGCTCATCCCGGTCAAGGTCGGCGGGGCCTTCCACTCGAAGCTGTTCCTTCGCTTCGGCAGGTCGAAGGGCTCCCTGCTCGTCGGCAGCCACAACATGACGCTCTCGGGCTTCGGCCTCAACGACGAGGTTACGAATGCCTTCCGCCTCGAAGGCGCCGCGCTGCGTGCAGGCGGTGCGCCGTTCCGACAGGCGTTCGACTACCTCGCCGGCTTCGTTCCCACGAACCTCCCGGACGTGGTCGAGGCTTTCGAAGGCGTAAAGCTCGGTGTGCCGTGGCTCGCCGGGCCACTCGGCAGCGGCGCCCAAGACCGGCAGCTCCTCACGGAGTCGAGCGCTGGCCCCGACCTTTGGTCGAAGCTCACGCCGCTCATACCGAGGGAGATCGCGACCGTGTTCATCGGCGGTCCGTTCTTCGATCCCGCGCTCGCGTTGGTGCGACGCGTTCAGCGAGAAGTACGGCCCAAGCGACTCGTGATCGGCATTGACCCCAAGTCGGTGGAGATCGATCCTGTTGAGGCCGCACGGCTCGACGGCGTCGAGTGGGTGAATGTCGCGGGCGTTCCGGCCATCCCGCAGCGCCGCGAAGGGGCATCGCGCTACCTGCATGCGAAGGTGTTCTGGTTCGCCAGTAAGCAGGAGGAGCTGCTCGTCACAGGAAGCGCGAATCCGAGCGTCGCTGCCTTCTTTGCGGCGCCTCATGCGCGCAACGCGGAGGCCGTCGTCGCCGATCGTCGCAGGGGCGCCGCGGACCTGCTCGGCATGGAGGCACTTCTCGGCGCGCCGGCATTGACGGCGACCGACTGGAACGCGGTTGCTTCACGCCGGAAGACCGCTCCTGCCGCCGCTGTCGAAGAGTCGCGGCGCATCTGCGTCGCGACGCCGACGCCGACCGGCTTCTTGGCGCAGGAGCCACTCGACGTGGGCCTCGTCCTTCACGGCGCAGGCGACATGGACGCGCCGCTCGGGGAGGCCATCGTTCGCCAGGCCTGCGTTATCGACGCTGCCGATGCCGTCCGCGATGGTGCTCGCTACCTTGAAGGTCGCTCGCGCGAGGTGCACACGCTCGTCGTCGTTCACCGCACGGAGGACGTCGCGAAGAACCTCGGCGGCGATACGCGCAAAGCCCTGCGACAAGCGCTCGGCGCGCTTGAGGAAGATCCAACGCAACTCGAAGCGCTCCTGAAGCTGACGGAGAAGGTCATCTTCGACTCCGACGACGTGGTGCGAACGATGCCGCTACGTCCGGCGACGGCGCCGGGTACGGACGAGGAGGCTGCGCCCGCACCGACCTCGCTGGCGCTGGACGCAGCAGGACGAGGAGCATCGTCACGGCGCACACGTAGCCTCGCGAGCGGCGACATCGTCGTGCTCCTTGACGCCCTCGTGCGCCGGCTGGGCGAGGGTCTACCGACCAATGCGTCACCGCGGCCAATAAGCGAAGAAGAGGAGATCGGCGCCGATGACGAGGACGGAGGCGAACTCGCGCGTGAGGCGCCCGACTTTGAAGTATTGGCGAAGGTCTGCCGCGGGAAGATGCGCCGCCTTATCAAGCGCATGACGGGACAGTTCGAGCTCGCTGGCGCGCCCGACCGGGCACGCCAATGCATCGTGCAGTTGGCGGCGGTGCTCGGTGTCCTCCGCGCGTTGCGGTTCATCGAGCAGCGCCCCGAGTGGAAGCGCATGCGGCACGAGCTCGTCGATCGGACGGATGAGTGGAATCTCCTACAGTCGGCTGTCTTGGCCGTTGCGTGGGGTACGGAAGCGCTCGCCCCACGTGCCGTAGCCGAAGCAGATGGCGAAAGCTTCGCCGAGTTGTCGATGGTCGTCGGTCTGCTTGCGTGGCTCGCGTGGGACGTCGAAACCGACATCGCGCGGGCTTCGCAGCAAAGCGAGCTGCAAGGGCCGGAGGACGAGCAATGGTATGCAGTCCAGCTCCTGGCGGCGCTTGGTCTATGGCTCATCGACGATGCGACCGCGACAAGCACTCTCAAGGAGAGCATCGCAGGAACACCGCGCTTCGGTGTCGACTCGGAGCGCTGGCTTGCAATGCACCGGTCGGCGCTGGAGGTGTTCGCGAGAGTGGTGACGGCTCCCGATGTGCATGGGAAGACCGGCCGCCGCACGCGCCCCGGCGACCTGGTGGTTCTTCACAGTCGGGAGTCGCCGCGCGTCCGCGTCGTGCTCGGTGTCAGCGCGGGTAGCGAAGGTGCAATGTTCGTGACGATGTTCGACCCGCACGCGAAGAACGACAGGCGCAAATTCAGCGCGTCCCACGTCGCGACACTTACTTGGGATGCCGGTGCGAACCGTGATGCGGTGGCCAGCTAGCACCGGGCGCTCTGCCAGTCGGCCGGCCTCTCGCCGTTGAATGCTCTCGGCTACACCCTTATTGGACCACAGCGCATTCGAACGACTCTGTCTCGATCAAGCCGCTTGCGGGCACTTTGAATATCGTGACGATCGCTTGAAAGGAGTTTGCTCCCGTTCGAATGCCCTCGACACAGCGTCGAATCGCAGACACGCGTTGCTCGGGCCCAGCATCGCGCAGCATCCAATCCAACCCATTGACGAACGCGCTCACATCTTCCACCAGCGCCTCAGCCTCGACGCGCGAGACTTCGATGCGATCAAGCTCCTCGATTCGACCTCGCGCGGCGGCCTTCTCGCCGCGCAGCGTCGCGATTCGCTCTTCGATTACTTCGCGCGTTCCAGCCGAAATGTGGTCGAGCAGCCGCGCAATATCCGAATCGATCTTTGCGATCTCCTGTCGAGCTCGATCGCGTGCGTCTTTCAAGTCGCCGGTCTCCGTCTGAAGTGCGCTGCCCATCACACGAGCGAGTTCCTTCCGACCGTCCGGCCCGCGGAACCCTGCGTAGGCGTCTAGTACCGTCTCGATGACTGCCTCCTCGAACTCGACTTGTGGAAGCGGCCCGAACGTGCACGCCGACCTGCCGTTCCTGATGTATCCGCCGCAGCCATACGAGTAGGTCACGACTTTCGAGCCGTCCTCGCGCGGCTTCCCCTTCGTGCGCCGCACGCCCTCGTAGCGTGCGCCGCAGCGCCCGCAGGCGATCAACCCGCTCAGCAAGAACCTCGAACGCTTCCCAATCCAGCCGCCGACGACGCGCGGGTTCTGGCCGGTCTGTTGGATCGAGACCTCGCGCTCGGTTCGGACGCGCTGTGCGTTCACAGCGAGCCGGTGGCTCACGAGCGCGGGGTGCGCGTCGGGGATCCGGATCCAATCCACTTCGGGGTTGGGGACGAGTCGCGCGCCGTACGCGCTCTTGCGTTCCGTCGCGCGGCCACCGGCGATCTTGAAGAAGCGCGCATCTGTACGACGGTTCCAGACCATGTCGCCGCAGTAGATCGGGTTGTCGAGGATCGCTCTCACCGTCCCCTTCGACCAAGACCCGCTGTAGATCCGCGCCCACTTCGGTCCGCGCGGCGTCGGTACGCCTTCACGGTTTAGAGTGTCCGCGATCGCCCCGAGTCCCTTCTCGTCGACCGCCGCCATCGTGAAGATTCGCTTCGCGATCTCGACCCGCGCCGGATCGCTGAACACCAGACGCGCTCGGTCCTTCTTCGACACTTGGATCGATTCGCCCTTCGCCAACGTCCGCAAGCGTTTGCCGTCCGCGTCGAAGACCTCCTTCGATCCATCGGGCATGAACCGCACAACGAACAGCGTCGAGCCGTCCTGCGCCTCGTACTTCAGGTCGTAGCCGTAGGGTGGCGTGCCGCCCATCCACAGACCCTTGTCGACGCGCGACAACAACCCGCGGATCGTGACGCGCGACAGGTCCTTTGACTCCTCGCGTGCTTGCCACTGCTTCACGGGACGCAACAAGTCGTCGGTGCCGTCGCCTGAGAAGTTCTCGGTGACGTAGCGGACTTCGACGCCGTGAGTACGCAGCACGTGGCGGTAGTACCCAGCCTCGTCGTTGTCGACACGGCCAAAGCGCTTAATGTCGTAGACGACGACACTCGAAAACGCGCAGTCCGGCTTCTGCGCGTCAGCGATCAACTCCTGGAACGCCTTGCGCAGCACCGCCGTCGTGCCGCTGATCGCATCGTCGGTGTAAAAGTGCACAAGCCGAAGCCCATGCAGTGTCGCGTAGGCCTCGATCGCTTTCTTCTGGTCGGGGATCGACTGCTCTTGCCGGTCGGTCGAGCGCCGCAAGTAGCCGACGGCGCCAGTTGCGGGTCGCGCGCGTGGACGCTCATGCGCCCCGCGCGATGCGTGGGTCAGGGGAAGCGGAGCTGCCATCGAGTGTCTCCATGCCGTTCGTGCTCGCGCATGGACGCTCTTTGGCCGCCCGATAGCAACTCAAAGAGCCGCTGAATCGCAGCTGCCGAAGTCTCACCACTTGGGCGGAAATAGGTCGATAAACATGACGCCTGGCGTACCTACGCGAGTGGCGGCAACGGCCATTTCCAGCGCATCAGGTCCGTCGTCGTGCGCCGCCTTCGGAAACTGCCGCAGTTGTTCGATCAAGGTGCGGTGCTTCCTGCTGAATTGCAGGCGTCCGCTCGAAATGAGCGGTTCGAGCGATTCGATCCGGCCCTTCTTGTCGTTGCTATGTTTGATTGGGTGGATGCGCAGGCCGGCATTCTGACTTGCGACTTCACGCTTCAACTCGGTCGCCAAAAAGTCCTGAAACTGGTTGGTCTCGATCGCGAAGCGTGAGTACTTCCTGAGCCGGTGGTACTCGATGATCGTGTTGATCGTCTCGCGCGGCTTGAGCTTGCGAATCTCGGCGTCCACGACGTAAAGCACGCCGGTGGGTCTGTGCTTCAGCAACGTGATGATCGCGGTGTCGTCGTGAATCCCACCCTCGCGACCGAGACTGGGGTCGCACGCGCCATGCACCGAAACGGTGCTTCCCAACTTGGCGAGCAGCTCCGCGTCAGTGCGAAACTGATCGTCCCAATACGTGAACTCGTTGGAGCGGAAGAAGCAGGTCGACGGATCGACCGGCTCGTTCTGCTTTTCTGAGTCGAAGCTGGCCTGGCCTTCGCGGACTCGGAGTTCCATCAGGTCGCGATAGGACTCGTGCTCGTGCCAGAGCACGTTCGTGCCCTCCAGCATGTCGCTCTCGTGCAGAGTGAAGTACGCCTTCGCGGCCTGTGGACCCATCTGTCCCTCGTGTTCCTCGCGGCATGCGTAGATCGCCTGCCACGCGTCCCACAGATCATTGCGCGGTGAGAAGGACAAGACCGCTTGGTACTTGGACGTCTTCCACCCCGGGAAGTCCGGCGTGCCGTCGCCGTCGCCGACCAGGCGAGCGAGTAGTGCGTCGTAGTGAAGGATCGTGCCGACCACGACCACGTTGGTCGTGGTCATGGTGCCGGCCTTCAAGAGTGCCTTTTCGAACCATGCCCGCTTGCTTTCGCGCTGCTCGGCCGAGGCGACCTCCGCCTCGTTCTCGATGTCGTCGAGGATGATCAATGTCGGCCGGTGCTCCTGGTGTTTGCGACCTCGAATCTTCTGCCCCGCGCCCAGCGCCATGACCTTCACCGAATGCCGCGTGATGAACTCGCGCCTGCGCCAGCGCTTGGGGGATGGTTTGCGACCAGGCGGCTCGGCCGCTTCGGGAAAGTCCGAAGCCAAGCGCTCGTTCGACTCGAGCTCGTTCTTAACGTTGGTCAGCAGGTCCTCCGCCTGGTCGCCGGTGTTCGAAACCAAGACGACGAACGGCTCCTTGCGGAAGCACACGCACCAGAGCACGTAGGCGAGACTCACGAGGGTGGTCTTGGCATGTCCGCGCGGGGCGGCGATCGCGATGCGAGCGCCACGCTGGTCCGTCGCCTCTTGCAACCGGGCGAACATGTCGAGGTGCATCTGCGACGCCGGCGACTTGAAGTGCTGCGCGAGATAGAAGCGCGCAAACGCTTCCAAGGAGTCCTTCGCGAGGTCCCGACGTAGGCGCGAGAGTTCTGTTTGCGGGGACGGAGACGCCGCGCTCATGAGGTGGCTCCGCGCGTGCTCGCGTCGACGTCTTTCGTGGGACTGCCCTTGCCGTCCGGAGCGGTGGCGACCTGCGGTACGAGTCTGCGGCGGATTGCGCCGAGGCGAGCATCGAGCCCGGGGGTGTCGGCCAGCTCGATGTCTTTCGTGATGGTCTCGATCTCGCGCAGTTCGCTGAGTAACTCGTCTCCCTTCATGCGGTGCGTGAGTTCGGCTTGGACCTGGGTCACCGCGCTGGGGAGGAAGCCGAGCCCCTGAAGGGTCCGGACGAGGTCGCGTACGACTTCCCATGCGGCCCTCTCGGCGGCGATTCGATCGGCTGGCATGCTGTCCTTGTCGCGGCCCAAACGCCGCAACCGCATGCGCGCGACCTCGCCCTCTTGCATCAGCATGCCGACCATGCGCGCGACGAACTTGGGGTCGCTCGTCGCGTTGTGTTCTTCCCGCAGCTCGGCGATGTCGCGCCGAATCGTGCGCACCGACACCGACAGCAGTTCGGCGATCTCGACGGCGCCCCACCCTTCAGCATGGAGATGCTCTACGCACGATCGTCGCGCCGGACCCGCGAGTGAGGACGCCGCGAGTTCTCCCTCCTTGATCGCCCGAATCAGCGCGATGGGGGATCGCTCGCTCGACGATTTCGTCGTCTGCTTCGTCTTCATCGCGCACCAGCGCCAGCGCCGTAGCGCTTGAGGAGCTTCGCGCTCACGGTCTTCGGACCAGTGAGCGCGATGAAGCGGCGCACGATCACGTCGCAGTACTTCGGTTCGATCTCGATACCGAAGCAGCGGCGGCCCTTCCTCGCTGCGGCGATCAACGTCGTGCCGCTGCCCAGAAACGGATCGAGCACGAGATCACCGGGCAGTGAGGAGTTGCGGATTGCGCGTTCGGCGAGCGGAAGCGCCTTCTGAGTTGGGTGTTTGTAGGTGCCGGTGCGGTCGCGGGAGATCGACCACAGCGTCGATTCGTTCTTCGGACCGAAGAAGCGATGCGGTTGGCCCTTCTTCCAGCCATACAGCGCGAACTCGGTCTGTTCGCTGTAGTCGCCAAACCCCGGCGAGAACGACTCCTTGGACCACGTGATCACGGTCGAGACGTGAAACCCGAGCCGGCGCATAACTTCATGTGTCAGGCCGAAATTTGAATGCCCGTTCCAGAGATAGAAGCTCGCGCCCGGCGCGAGGCTGTCCGCGCAAGTCGATGCGAACGAAGCGAACCACTTCGCGTAGTGCTGCGGTGAGAGCGCGTCGCCGGCGATCGGCCGCCAGCGCGGGCCCTTGCGGTTTTCGCGCGGCGCGGTCGGGCGTTGCGTCGAGTCGTATCGAACGCCGTACGGCGGATCCGAGAACAGGAGCGCGCCACGTTCGCCGCGCAAGAGTGCCGCGTAGTCGGCGGGCTTGGTCGCGTCTCCGCAAAGCAGGCGGTGCGGCCCGAGCTCGATCAACTCGCCGGGCTTCGTGATCGCGCTGTGCGAATCCTCGAGCGC
>JBPOIU010000189.1:0-7426 GCA_052034255.1 Planctomycetota bacterium
CGCCCGGGCCGTGCGCCCACCAAGCGCGCGGACTGCGCTTCGAGGGGGCCGCCGCGCGGGCCGTCGTCCCGTTCCTTCAGCCCTTCGACTTGCGGTCCCCGAGCGCGGGGAAGTCCAGAAGGGGGCCGCGCCCGGCCCCCTTCTGGTCCCGGCCGGACAGGCCCGCCACCCCCTCCAGCGCCGCGCCCGCGTCGTTGTGCGAGTGCGTGAAGCCGCGGCGTCGTTCCTGCGCGATCGTCTCACGCGCGCGGAATGCGACGATGTAGGCGCGTCGCCAGCCCGCGGTCGAATTGCCGCCCGAGCCGTGCGCGACGCGTTCGTTGTGGACCGTGATGTCTCCGCGCGCGATCTCGGCCCACGCGATGCGGTCCTTGGCTTCGTCGACGTCGGCGACGAGCGTGTGCGACTTGCCGCGATCGTCGAGCAGTGGGCGATGCGTGCGCAGCGTGGGCTCGAGGTGCGAGCCCGGCACGAAGCGCATGCAGCCGTTCTCGCGCGTCGACGCGTCGACCGCGAGCCAGCACGTCGCCGTGCGCAGGTCGTGCGTGATCGGCCAGTACGCCAGGTCCTGATGCCAATGGAACACGGCGTCGGTCTTGAACGGGCGCTTCGCGAGCAGTTGGTCGTAATCGATCGCCATCCCGTCCCCGCACAATTGGCGCGCGATGGAGGCCGTGCGGCGCTCGTAGATGTTCCCTTGCCAAGCTGGGTAGTAGACGCGCGGCAGCATCACGTTGACGATCGCGTATTGATCGACCGGCCGGTCGTAGTCGCCGGTCATGTCGCAGTAGTCCTTGCCCGGCACAGCGATCTCGCGACGCAGGAAGCGGTCGTAGGTCGCCTCGAGCGAGCGCACCTCGTCCTCGTCCAACACCCCGGGCAGGTGGACGAAGCCGTCCTCGCGGAAGCGGCGGACGTCGTCGTCCGTGACCACGTATTCGTCGCCTCGACGTCGTGCGGAGCTGGGCGGGACGGTCGTCATGATTCCTGCCTTCCGGGTTGGGTTGCGGAATCGGCCCTCCGGTGACGCCAGCCTCTTGTGCGGCTCGGGGCCGGTCGGCAGCGTACACGGCCGGATTCGAACCCAGACCGCTCCACGATCCCCGGAAGAGGAAGCCATGAACGCCATTCGGACTTTGTTCCTCATGACCGCGCTTTCCCTGTGCGCCGTGTCGCCGCAGCGGGTGTTCGCGCAAGACCCTGCGCCGCCGACGCCGCCGACGCAAAAGCCGGCGCAGGTCGACACGCAGCGCGCGCTGGCGAAGATCCAAGCCGCGGTCGAAGCGCAGGACTTCTCCACGGCCGAAACGCAGGCCCGCGCGCTGGTGGACGCGGATCCCGGGTCGTTCGACGGCTGGTTCTTCCTCGGCTACGCGCTGCACGCGCAAGGCAAGTTCCAGGAAGCGTTGCCCGCGCACCTGGAAGCCGCCAAATCCCCGCGTCGCGCCACGTCGTCCGTCGCGCACTACAACGCCGGCTGCGCCTACGCATTGGCGGGCGAGAAGGACAAGGCGATCGAGCAGCTCACGCTCGCCGTCGATCAAAAGGTCAGCGCCGACGCCCAGTTCGACGGCGATCCGGATCTCGCGACCCTGGCGTCCGATCCGCGCTTCGTCGCGCTGGTCGAACGCCATCGCGGGGGCAAGCCCGCGGCGAAGCGGGCTCCGTCGGCCGCGGAGCCGCAGACCATCGCCTACTCGAGCGATCGGCGCGGTTCGCGCATCGTCTGGTTCGGCGCGAACGGCGCGGCGCAGATGCACCTCGACTGGTCGCCGGTGGAGTGGAAGGACGAGTTCGCGAAGGCGTACGACAGCGGCAAACTCGACGGCAAACGCTGGCGCTTCGGCAAGGACTTCTGGACCACCTTCGACACCAACGTGCCCGTGCGCGTCGGTGGCGCGACGATCCCGGCCGGCGCGTGGTTCCTGACGCTCGAGCGCCGCGACGGCAAAGTGTTCTTGCAGTTCCACGACTCGGCGAAAATGCGTGCGTCGAAGCTCGATGCGTTCGTCGCCGACCGTCTGCCGCGACCCGAACTCGAAGCCGAGATGGAGGTCGGACGCGGGGACGCCACGACGCCGAAGCTCGAGCTGGAGTTGAAGCCGGGCGAAACCGCGCTGACGGCCACGTTCGACGTGAAGTTCGGCCCGTTCCACCTGACGGCCCCGATCGACGCGCGCGAGGAATGAGCGGCGCACCGGGCGGCGGCGGTCGCGGACGTACCGAAGGAGCCCGGTTCCCCGCCCGCTGATCGCCCCCAGACCCGATTCGCGGGGTCCCCGACGGCGCGTCTGCATGGCACACTGCGGCTCGGCGCCGTGCCCTGCGGCGCGCCGTCGTTCGTTCGTCCCTCCGCCTCTGGCCACGGGTTTGCGCGTCGCGCGCGGAGCGCCGGGATCGGATCGCGGGGGAATCCCCGAGTGCCCCGAATGTCGTCGCGTTTCGACTCCACCTGCTGGACCGAAGTCATCGGCGCCGCCCGCGGCGATCCGCAGCTCCGCGACGTGTTCTGTCGACGCTACGAGCCCGTGATCCGCGCCTACCTGTCGGTCCGCTGGCGGATCGGCGCCGAGCGCGAGGAGATCGCCGACGCGACACAGGAAGTGTTCCTGCAGTGCCTGCGGTCGGACGGCGCGCTCGAACGCCTCGATCCGACCCGCCCCGGCGGATTGCGCGCCTTTCTTTATGGAGTCACGGCGCGCGTCGCGTCCGTGCTCGAGCGCCAGCGCCAGCGCTGGAACCGCTCGAACGCGCGGCCGGCGTTCGATCCCGACTCGGTCGAACGTTCCGACGTGACGCTGTCGGCCGCGTTCGATCGGGCTTGGGCGGCGATGGTCGGTCGCGAAGCGCGCCGCTTGTTGGTCGCGCGCGCCGCCAAAGGCGGGGAGTCCGCGGGCCGGCGGCTCTACTGCCTCGAGCAGCGCTACTTCCACGGCCGCCCGCCGCGCGAGATCGCGGTCGCGCTCGGGATCGATGCCCAACGCGTCAGCGAGCACTTGCACGACGCGAAGGGGGAGTACCGCGCGGCATTGCTCGAAGTCATGGCCGGGTACTTCCCGCAGGCGAGCGAACGCGAACTCGCGGACCGCTGCGCGGAACTGGCGCGACTCCTGTGAACGCACGCGCATCGACCCGGGGGATTCACGGTCTCGGCCGCGCTGGGCGCTCCCCCGATTCGTGGGAATCCGGACCCAGGAAATCGGCACGCCGGCAGAGAGGGTGCCGAACCGACGGATCGAGTCGATGAGCACCGACGAAAGCAACCCGGACGACGCGTTCCTCGAGAGCTTCCTGTCCTCCGCGTTCTCGGTCGCGGAGCCGGATGCGAACGAGTTGGCCGAATCGTCGGAGGAGCCCTCGGCCCTCGACGGTCGCGACGAGCCCGTGCCCGCGACCGTGGGGCGCTTCAAGATCCTGGACGTGCTGGGTGAGGGCGGCAGCGGCCGCGTGTTGCGTGCGCACGATCCGACTCTCGGACGCGACGTCGCGCTGAAGATCGTTCGGGCGTCGTTGGCCGCGGACGAGGCCGCCTGCGAGCGCTTCGTCGCCGAAGCCCACGTCTGTGCCGGCTTGCAACATCCGGGCATCGTGCCGATCCACGAGTTCGGTCGGCTCGACGACGGGCGGCCCTACTTCGCGATGAAGATCGTGGAAGGTCAGACGTTCGCGGAATTGATGCGCGGCGCGACGCGCGGCGCGGCGGCGCGGGGGTTCGTCGAGATCTTCGAGAAGGTCTGTCAGACGCTCGCGTTCGTGCATGCGCACGGCGTGTTGCACGGCGACCTGAAACCCCACAACGTCATGGTGGGAGCGTTCGGCGAAGTGCAGGTCATGGACTTCGGCTTCGCGCGCAACGCCAGGGCCGGCGACG
The DNA here is from genome assembly GCA_052034255.1 of Planctomycetota bacterium. Classification (GTDB taxonomy): domain Bacteria; phylum Planctomycetota; class B15-G4; order B15-G4; family JADJEK01; genus JADJEK01. Next base: position 3,872 of record JBPOIU010000189.1, read on the forward strand.
ACGCGGTCCGTGCCGCGCAGTGGCCGCTGACGCCGATTCTCCCGGCGAGCGACGCGTCGGATGCGGCGACCGACGGCGCGAGTTCGCGCATCCGCATCGGCGGCACGCTCGCGTACATGGCGCCCGAGCAAGCGCGCGGTGACGACGCCGCGGTCTCGACGCGCACCGACGTGTTCGGGCTCGGCGCGATGCTGTGCGAGATCCTGACGGGTCAACCTCCGTACCGCGCGCGCACGAAAGCGGAGCTGATGCTGCGCGCGTCGAAGGGTTGGCTCGACGACGCCCACGAGCGGCTCGCGCACTGCGATGCCGAGCGCGAACTCGTCGAGCTCGCGACGCAGTGCCTCGCGATCGATCCGGCGGCGCGTCCGGCCGATGCCGGCGCCGTCGCGCACGCCGTGTCGTCGCACTTGCGTTCGTTGGCGAAGCGCGCGCGGGATGCCGAGCTCGAAGCCGAAAAGGCGCGCGCCGTGGCCGCGCACGAAGCGCGCGCGCGACGGTTGACCCTTGCGTTGTCGATCGCGCTGATCGCCGTCGTCCTGGTGCCCGCGGTCTTGATGCTGCGCGCCGCGCACGAACGCGACGAGCGGCGCGGGGCGGCGGAGCATGCTGTCGGCGCGGCGCTGGAGCGCACGCGGTTGCTGGCCGTGGACGCGCGCGCCGCGTCGCACGACGTCAACGCCGCGTGGGACAAGGCGCTGGAAGCGGCGCGTGCGGCGACGGCGCTCGCCGAGGGGCCGGATGTCGGCGCCGGGACGCGCGCTGCCGCGCTGGAACTCGCGACGGGAGTGGCTCGCGAACGCGACGATGCCGCGGCGAAGGCGCGCATCGTGGCGCGGCTCGCGGACCTGCGGCCGCACGGCCGCGTCGAAGCACCCGCGGCGCTCGACGCGAAGTACCGCGCCGCGTTCGTCGACTTCGGGATCGACGTCGGCGGGGTCGACGTGACGACCGCTGCGCAGGTGATCCGCGCCGACCGCGCGCGGGATGCGCTGGTCGACGGTCTGGACGATTGGATGTGGATGCAGCGCCGGCACCGGGTGCCGGATGCGAACGCGTGGCGGCGCACGATCGACCTCGCACTCGGCGCCGACGACGATGCGTTGCGCCAGCAGGTGCGGGAGGCAGTGCGCGCCGACGACGCGCAACGCTTGCTCGAAATCGCCGCGGTCGACGCGATCGCGAACGAGCCGGCGCGATCGCTGGTGCTGCTCGCGCGCGGACTCGCGGAGAGCGATCATCGCGACGAGGCGATCCGCGTCTACCGCATCGCCAGCTTCCGGCATCCGGACGACATGCGCCTCAGTCACGATCTCGCGGCGCAGCTCGGACTGCTCGACAACCCGCCGCTCGAGGAGATCACACGTCTGTATTCGATGGCGCTCGCGGTGCGGCCCGACGATGCGCACGTGATGACGGATCTCGGTCGCGCACTGCTGTTGCGCGGCGAGCGCGCGAATGCCGCGACGGTCATGGAGCGCGCCGTCACGCTTGCGCCCGACGATGCGCGCGCGCACATGTTGCTCGGGATCGCGCGGATGCAGCTCGGACAACTGGAGGCGGCGGTGACGCCGCTCGCGCGCGCGGTCGAACTCGGACAGGCTGTCGCCGTCGTCAATCTCGAGGACACGTACGTGCGGCTCGGGCGCGATGAAGACGCGTTGAACGCCGTGGAGCGAGTCGCGCGCAAAGCCAACGACCCGGCGATCGTTCTGCACTGCGCGGTGCGCTTGATGCAGCTGCGTCGATTCGACGAGTGCGAGCGCGCGATCTCGCGCACGCTGGCGGCACTGCCCCAGCACGTCGGCGCCTTGCAGTTGCGCGCCATGTTGGAGGTCGAGCGCGGCAACTTCGAGCGGGCGAAGGAGCTGGTCGGCGTGCTGCGGAGCGCGGCCGCGAACGCCAGCGGCGCCGAGCGGGATCAGCAATTCGAGCGGTTGGTCGACGAGTCGATCGCCGCGGCGACCACGATCGAGGCCGCGCCACAGCCGGATTTCGCGGCGATGACGACCTTCGACGTCGCGTTCCGCGCCGCGGTTGCGTACCGCATCGGACAGGTGGAGTGGGCCGCACGCGCGTTCGAGTTCCTTGGCGAGCGCGCCATCGACGAGGGTGCGATCAACGGCTTCCATCCGGCGGCCGTGCTGTCGGCCGCGGAGTATGCGGCACAGCTGCCGCCCGAGCGGCGCGCGCCGTGGAACCTGCGCGCGGTCGAGGCGATGGCCGCCACCGCGCGGGATTTGGCGGCATCGGTGGCGAACGAAGAACTCGAACCCACCGACGCGCTGCGGACGCTGTTCGCGCTGAAGCGCGACCCCGCGTTGATCGCGGCTCGTGCGGCGCTGCCGGAAGGTGACGCGGCGGGAATGGCGATGGATGCCGCGATCGCGGAGGCGATGGCGGCGCTCCAGAAGGCGGCGGCGCGCGAACGGTCGTGACCGCGAACGGTCGAGCGATTCGATCCGGGTTACGACGCGCGCGCGGAGCGGAGCTCGTCGAACTGCGACGACAACTTGGCCAGCGCTTCGTTCTGGATCTGTCGGACGCGCTCGCGCGTGAGACTCAGTTGTTGACCGATCTCCTTCAGCGTGCGCGGGCCGTGGGGATCGAGTCCGAAGCGCATCATCAGCACGTGGCGTTCGCGGTCGCCGAGCTGTGACAGCGCGCTGCGCAGGCGATTGAGGTCGGACGCCAACTCGATCGCGGCTTCGGGCTCGTCGCCGCCGTCGGGTGTGCGTTCCATGCGCGTGGGGCCGCGACCGTCGCTGTCCGAGCCGGACTCGATTCGCGTCACCGCGACGGCGTGGCCGATCGAGCGCGCGCAGTTTTGCGAGATTCCGAGATGACCGGCGACTTCGCGCAGCATCGGGGTCCGGGAGAGCCGGGCTTCGAGCTCGGGCATCGCTCGGCGCCACTTCCGCACGCGTTCGGCGAGGTAATTCGGCAGTCGGATCATCGAAGCGTTGCGGGTCAGCGCTTTCTGGATCGACTGGCGAATCCACCAGGTCGCGTAGGTGGAGAAGCGGCAACCGTACTCGGGGTCGAACAGCGTCACGGCGCGCAGGAGTCCGAGGTGGCCCTCGCCGATCAAGTCGGCGAGCGCCATCCCGCGGCCCTGGAAGCGTTTGGCGATCGACACCACGAGCCGCAGGTTGCTGACGATCATGTGCCGTCGAGCGTCGACATCGCCGGCGCGGGCGCGCCGGGCGAATTCGATCTCTTCGGCCGCGGTCAGAAGTGGGTGGCTACTGATGTCGCGGTAGTGCAGCTGGATTTCGGGATCGACGATCATTGCAGCGGGATTCCGGGGCCGTTCCGGGCAACCGGGGCGGCGGGGCGATAGCCCGACGGAGAGGGGGCGGCAAGGCCTGTGCGGCCGGCACCAGGGGGCCGCAGGGCGGCGGCCCCCTGGACCCCCGCGCCTTGGAACCGCAGGACTACGGGGACCGGCTGAAGGAACGGGGTTCGGCCCGCGCGGCGGCCCCCTCGAAGCGCAGTCCGCGCGCTACGTGGGCGCACGGCCCGGGCGTTGACCGCCTCCCCCCGCCGTCGTCG
>JBPOIU010000090.1:0-7291 GCA_052034255.1 Planctomycetota bacterium
CTCGCGCTCGCGGGCCCGATTGAATTGGCGGGCCGGGAAGGAATTGAACCCTCAACCCCCTGATTTGGAATCAGGTGCTCTGCCAGTTGAGCTACCGACCCAGAAGGCGGGCGATCGTAGCAGCGACCGCACGATCGGCAAGTCGCTGCGCGCGCTCGTCTCACGACCACTCGCGCTCATTGCGGCGGTGTCGCGTCCGCCGAGACTTCTGGTTCCGGCAGGCTGCGCGCCGTTGCGATCGCCTGCGGCACCAAACCCATGTCGGCCAGGATCAGCGCGCGCTCCTCTGTCGGATACGTCGACCCCGCGCAGCGTTGCTCGAGGAGCGCCAGCGCGGTCAGCGCGGCCTCGAAGCAATCGTGGGAACGGTAGACGTGGAACGCGAAGAACGGGAAGGCGTCGCGGGTTTCGAGCCCGCGCATCGCGAGTTCGATGCTCGTTTCGATCTGCACGCGGTCCGTTTCGCCCAGCACGCTGAACGATGCCTTGTCGAGACCGAGCGCACCGTCGAGCCCGCGGGCTTCGGCCACGTAGCGGACGCCACGCGTCAGGTCGACATCCAACGTGAGCTGCTTGCGTCCGACGGGCACGACGCGTTCGAACTCGACGTCGTAGGTTCCGGCGCGCACGACTCGGATCAGCACGTTGCCTTGCGTACCGGCGATCTGGAACGACAACGTCGGACGCGTCTGGTCGATCACTCCGCGCGGTCCGATGATCTGCAGCGGGCCGGGTTCGAAGCGCGCGGCGCGCAGCCGCGAGATGCGTTCGGCGCGCAGGGCCGGCCACAGCGGTCGCAGCGACGTCATGCCTTGCGGCGGCGCGCGTGACAGGAGGTCGAGCGCGACGTCGAAGTTTCCGTTCGAGACCAGCATGTCGACTTGCATGCGGCGCAGTTGTTCGCGGTCCGCGGTCGGCTGCTTCAGGATCGTCACCGTGACCGGGACGATGAGCAGGAAGAAGATCACCACGAGCAGCGCGGGCAGGTTCAGGATGCGCTCGGGCCGCGTGCGACGCACGTTTTCCGGGTGCAGGGTGTCGGCCAGCAACGTCGGCGCGTCCCGCGTGTCGGTGAGCGCGATGTGGTCCACCAGCAACGCCGTGGCGACGTGGTCGAGCAGCGGTCGAGCGCCGTCGTAGCGCGCGACCGACCACGGGGCGAGTGGGTCGGCGCGGTCGCGGTAGATGCGCCGCCACGCTTCCAGGGCGAGCTCCTGCGCATCGGGACCGGCGCCGAACGCGGCGCGCGCGGCCTCGGACAGCGGTTGCCGGTAGCCATCGGACAACAGTGCCCACGCCGTCGGCTGCCCGTCGGCAAGGGCCAACGCGAGGCAGAGGTCGACCGGATACAGAGGGGCCTGGTCGGCCGAGCGCCAACGTTCCGCGAGCTGGTCCAGGGACACGGCGATGCCGGGCAACGCGGCGCAGGCCGTTTCGGCCGCGCGCACGACGCCGGGCGGCCACCGGGCCGCGGACGCTTCGACGGGAGCGGAGAGCGAACTCCGCGCCATGCCACTCCTGACCAGTCGCGCTCCAACTCGCGTGACGACAGCGATTTGGAACAGTCCCTGAAATCGAATACCGAACTCGGATCGAATGCGGTGGGACGCGCCTCGCGGCGCCGTGGCCCCCCGGACGACTCGACCTCCTGACCAAAGCAGGTCCATCGTCAGACGGAGGATTGAACCTGAAGGTTTGCTCGAAGTCTGCTGAAAAGACACGGCGGCGCCCCGGCAAGAAAGTCGCAGGAGCAGCCGGATTCGGGCCTCGGGATCCCTACAACGCCGCCGGCAGAGGAGGTGTCTCCCGCGCCGAGGCACGGGCATCGGGATCGCGGGTGCGCTCCGCCGCGCGGGCGGGGCCGGGACCGCAGGGTACGGGAGTCGACATGGCCTTCATCTCCGTGGACGTCGAAGCGAGCGGCCCGCTGCCGGGGTTCTTCGACCTGCTGTCCATCGGCGCGGTCGCGGTTCGCGTCGCGGGCGACTCGATCGCCATCGACGACGGCGGGTTCTACGTCGAACTCGCACCCATCCACGGGCGCGCCGATCCGGGCGCGATGCGCGTCAACCGGCTCGACTACGAACAGCTGAAGCGCACGGGCGAGCCGCTCGACGTCGCGGCCCGCACGTTCGCGGACTGGACCAAAGTCGTGTCGACCGACGGACCGCCGGTGTTCGTCGGCTACTGCGCGAACTTCGATTGGGCGTTCGTCAACGACCTGTTCTTCCGCGCCGGGATCGAGAACCCGTTCGGCTACAAGGCAATGGACTTGCGTTCGCTGGCGCTCGGCGTGCTCGATCTCGGGTGGGAAGACTTGCGCCAGGACCGCATGCTGCCGCTTCTCGGCTTGCAGCCGTTGTCGGAGGCCGACGCGCATCACGCGCTGGCCGACGCGAAGCATCAAGCCGCGATGTTCAAGGCGCTCATGGAGTGCGCTTGGCGGCGAAGCGGCCGTCCGCGAGCGTCGTGAACTGCGCGGAATCCTTCAGCAGGCGTTTCAGCAGCAATGCGGCTCCTGAGCCCAACGACAGTCGGCGCGCGATCGTCGTCGGACGCAGAGGTTCGCCGACCGAGCGCAACAGCTCGTAGGCGCGGCGCCGCAGCGTCGCTTCGAGCGTCGTGTCGTTCAGCGCGATGAAGCCGCTGCCGAGGAATTGGAAGTCGCCGCTGCGTCGCAGTAGATCGCCGATGAGCACCGGGTGCAGCGTGGACTCGAAGCCGGGCAGCGTGCCGCGCACGGCCACCCCGACCTTGTCGACGCTGACGACGCCGCCTTCGGATTCGAGCAGCGCCTTCGCCGCCTTCACCAGCGCGGCGCGGACGCTTGCTCCGAAGGGATGGCGTTCGGCGAGGTCGAACAGGCCGCGTTCGACGCGGATGAACGTGTCGCGTCCGACCAGTGTCGCCGAAATGGCGCCGTCGCTGACCTGGCGGCGCTCGCGGACCATGCGGCGCAAATCGGCGTAGGACAGTGGCCCGTTGGCATCGCGCAGGAACTGTTCGAGCATTTCGGACACGTGCTGCACGCTGCGTTCGGAGTCCTCGGCGACGACGAACGTGCCGCGGCCGAGATGGCGGAACGCCGGATCGTCGCGCAGGATCGCGGCCAGTGCGAACTCGGACAATTGATGGAAGTTCGGTTCGCGACCGAGCTCCGAAGCGATCAGTGCCACCGACGTCGGTCGTCCGGCCGCGACCAGGATGGCGCGTGCGCGCGACGCGAGTTCGGCGCGGCGTTCGGGTTCGATGTGGAAGCGTTCGCGCAAGTCGTAGAGGCCGCGGCGGATCAGCACGAAGCGCGGATCGCGGCACAACCGCAAGCGCACCTTCTCTTCGTCGACGTCGGTGCGCGCGAACGGAGCTTGCGCGAGGCGCCGTGCGATGTCGCGGAAATGCAGGGGCTTGGCGGCGTCGTGCAGGACGCGGCACAGGTCGTCGCCGAGACCTTGGGCCGACGTGCGGACCTGTTCCTCGCCTTCCGGCGTCGCGCTGACTTCGCGATGGAACAGTGTCTCGCACAGTGCGCGGACGATCGTCGGTCCGTGTTCACCCGCGTCGAGGCCGCGTAGGACTTCATCCGTGAGGCGTGCGAGCGGCATCGTGCGCGCCGTGCGCAAGAGCCGCTTCTTCAGGCGCGCGCCGAGCGTCGTCAGCGTGGCCGCCGGTAGCGCGGCGAGGCGACCGTCGGGAAGGCGGCCGATCTGGTGCGGGACCAGGCGCGACAACAGACGCGCGACGAAGTCGGAGTTCGTGCGCACTGGCGCGAAGAACGAATCGCGAGACAGCTCGTCGGGGCTGCAGACGCCGCCTTGGCGCAGGATGAACTCGGCCGCCTTCTTGCCGGCGCCATCGGTCAATCCCGCCGAGAAACGGCGCAAGCGTGCCCAGGCCGAATGTTCGATCTGGCAGGCGCGCGATTCGGTGATGCCGAGTGCCGTGCCGGCTTCGATCAACGTCTTGCCGCCGCTGCCGTCGCGGTTCTCGCGCAATTCGACGAGTTGCCGCTCCTTCGCCTGCAAGCGCTGGAACAGCGAGTCGAGCAAATCGACGAACGTCACTTCCGCACCGCGCTCGTGCAGCGCGAGGAAGTGATCGACTTCCTCACGGATGCGGCGCAGCGTCGCCTGGCCGAAGTTCTTGCGCGTCAACAAATCGTCGCCCGACACGCGGGCGAGATCACGGAGCGTGCGCAGTCCGAGCTCTTGGCAGACGCGTCGTGCGCGGCGCGGCAGGTCGAGCGCGGAGACGGGAACGTGTGACAGCGCATCGCCGAGCACTGCGCTGTCGCCGATCTTGTCGAGTTCGGGCAGCGGCGGAGCGGTGGTGTCGCGCTCGGCCGCGGCGTGGATCGCGCGGTTGACGAGGCGCAGCGACGTCTCGCCGAAGTTGCGCAGATGCAGCAGGTGCTCTTCGCCGCGCTGCAAGTAATCGCGCACGGTGACGATGGCCTCGCGCTCGAACACCCTGCGGGCGCGATTCGAAATCGGTAGATGCGCGAGCGGAGTCGAAGCGAGCTCCTCGTCCACGTCCGTCGGGAAGCGATCGGACACGGGTTTCTGCGCCGCGACCTCGTCGCCGAGGAAGCGCAACACCGAGCGCACTTCGCGGAGACAGGTGTGGCCGAAGCCGTCGAGCGCGAGCAGCTCGGCGTCGGATTTCGCGTCGAGTTCCGCCACGGTTTCGATTCCGGCTTCGACCAGCCGGCATTTCGTGCGGTTCGACAGCGGGAGTGCATCGATCCGCGATGAAGCGGATGCGTCGGATCGTTCGCGAAGACTCGTCATAAAGCGGCGAACCTCTCGAATGCGCGATTCGCGGCGGACCCTCTTCCAGCCGCGAAGCGCGTCGTCACCGGGTCGGCGTCACGTCCGGCCGTCAGGGGGGCGGCGTCGCGTCGTCGATTCCGTCCAAGACTTATCGGGAGGTCGGTGCGCGAAAGTGAAGGGGTCTATGGAACGAGGTGGTTTCCGCAGGGGGCGGGGGTGTGGATCCATCCCGTCAGGACCAAGTCGCTCAGGGCGATCGGAGCGCGAAGGACCGGACAAAAACGCGCAACGGCCCGCCGGGGAGGAACCCCCGGCGGGCCGTTGCGTCGCGTTCCGCGGTCGTGTCGGTGATTACTCGCCGCGCAGCGCCGCGAGGACTTCCTCGGCGTGGCCGTCGACCTTGACCTTCGGGAACATCTTCTTGATGACACCCTTCTTGTCGACGATGAACGTCGAGCGAATGATGCCCATCGTGCGCTTGCCGTACTGGACCTTCTCGCCCCACGAGCCGTACTTCTCGGCGACCTTGTGGTCGGGATCCGAGAGCAGGTCGAAGCCGAGCAGGAACTTGGTCCAGAACGCGTTGTGCGACGCGACGTCGTCCGGGCTGATGCCGACGACGACCGCGTCCAGCGCCTTCAGTTTGTTCAGGTTGACCGCGTCACGGAACGCGCAGGCTTCGGTCGTGCAGCCAGGGGTGCCGTCCTTCGGATAGAAGTAGAGGACGACGTTCTTGCCCTTGAAGCTCGACAGCTTCACCGTTTTGCCGTCTTGGTTCTTCAGCGAGAAGTCGGGGGCCTTCTTGCCCTCGGAAACCGGGTGCTTCTCGGGGGTCGGTTGCGCTGCGCTCTGCGTCATGGATCTCGATTCCTTACGGATGGTGGAGGTTGTCGTCCCTGCCATCCCGTGCGGTAAGGCCTGCCAAATTCCAGTCGAGCCATGAGGTGCGACTGGGTGGGCCTACATCCCTTCTGACTCGTGCGTGGACGACACCACGCTCGAAGCGCAAGAACCTAGTCGAAATCGCCCCGAACTTCAACCGGGGTCTGCGGGGAGTTGCGCAGCGGGGCATCCTCGCGTACACCTTGGGTAGATCGTCGCAGGAAATCACAAGTCGTTAGAGGTGCTAAAGATGCGCGCACGCCCCTTGGTGGCCGACAACGTCCTCGAGCTCATCGGTTACACGCCACTGGTCCGCCTGAGAAAGGTGGTCGAGCCGCAAATGGCGCAGGTGCTCGCCAAGCTCGAGTCGTTCAATCCGATGTGGAGCGTCAAGGACCGGATCGGCGCCGCGATGCTGAACGCCGCGGAGGCGGCCGGGACGATCGCGCCGGAGCGCTCGGTGATCATCGAGCCGACGTCGGGCAACACAGGGATCGGACTGGCGATGGCCTGTGCGGTGAAGGGTTACCGCGCGATCTTCGTCATGCCGGAATCGGTGACGATGGAGCGCCGCCGCGTACTGCTGGCCTTCGGCGCCACCGTCGTGCTCACGGCGAAGGACAAGGGCATGAAGGGCGCGATCGCGAAAGCCCAGCGCTTGGTCGAATCGACGACCGGCGGCTTCATGCCGTCGCAGTTCGACAATCCGGCCAATCCGGCGATCCACAAGTGCACCACGGCGATCGAGATCCTCGACGCGACGATGGGCGACGTCCAAGCGTTCGTCGCCGGCGTCGGCACCGGCGGCACGATCACGGGCGTCGGCAGTGTGCTGAAGCAGCGGCTGCGTGACATCCGCATCGTCGCCGTCGAATCGGCGGACTCCCCGCTGATCTCCGGCGGCGCACCGCAGCGGCCGAACCGGATCCAAGGCATCAGCGCCGGCTTCGTGCCCGCGAACTTGGATCGCGCGATCGTCGACGAGATCGAAGTCGTCGAGTTCGACGAAGCGATCGCGATGTCGCGCCGGCTCTGCCGCGAAGAAGGCCTGTTCGTCGGGATCTCGGCCGGCGCTTCCGCTGTCGCGGCGTTGCGCGTCGCGACGAGGCTCGGTGCCGGGAAGCGCGTGGTCGCGATCTTCCCCGACCTCGGCGAGCGTTACCTGAGCCACGATTTGTTCGCCGCGCAGCCCACCGACGGCCGCCTGATCGACGCCACGCAGGAGGGCTGACGGAACCGGCGGTCGCGGGAATCGGCGCTCCGTGGGGACGTTCCGCGGCGCTCGACGACCTACTGTTCGATTTCGCACGCCCAGCCCGAGCCGATGGCTCGAGGTGGGCGTGCGTGTTTTCCGGAGGTTCGCGCCGAAAATTCTGAACCCGCGCACCAACGCATGACGTCGTGTTCCGTACTTCTGGGCGATCGCGAGACAAGGTCTCGTGGGCGTGAGCGCCAACCGAACAACGGGCCCGGTGTAGGGCCCCACCGGCGTGGGCGATGGCAGCGGCCGCCTGCGTCGGTGTCTTACGAACGAACACGGCGCGTCTCCCATGCGGGGGACGCGCCGTGTTCTTTTCCGGGCCGGGGATCGATCGTTGCGCCGTCGCTCAGAGGCCGTGAAAGAATCCCCCGCGAGCGGC
>JBPOIU010000048.1:0-19671 GCA_052034255.1 Planctomycetota bacterium
ATGAATCGTGACCTGTCTTGCATGCGTGATTCCGACCAGGGCATCAGCAGTCCTCCTGCCAATGCTCGTACCGGTGTCACCCATGTGCCCGGACAAATCTGTCACCCATGTGCCCGGTTTGGACACCGGGATGCCCCCCTCACGCGTCGTACGCGAGCACCGGAGCGAGCCAGCGCTCGACGGTCTCGAGATCCACGCCGCGGCGGCGCGCGTAGTCCTCGACCTGGTCCTTGTCGATCTTGCCGAGACCGAAGTACGTCGAGTCGGGGTGCGAGAAGTAGTACCCGCACACCGCGGCCGTCGGCAGCATCGCGAAGCTCTCGGTGAGCTGGATGTTCACGTGCTTCGGCGCGCCGAGGAGTTCGAACAGGATGACCTTCTCGCTGTGGTCGGGGCACGCGGGATAGCCAGGCGCCGGACGGATGCCCTGGTAGCGCTTCTGGATCAGTTCCTGATTCGTCAGCGCCTCGCCCTCGGCGAAGCCCCAGAACTCGCGTCGCACGCGCTCGTGCAGATGCTCGGCGAACGCTTCGGCGAGGCGGTCGGCCAACGCCTTGACCATGATCACCGAGTAGTCGTCGTTGTCGGCTTCGAACTTCCGCACCAGATCGTCGAGTCCGATGCCGCACGTCACCGCGAACGCACCGATGTGGTCCTTCGTTTTCGCGCTGCGCGGCGCGATGAAGTCGGACAGCGCGAAGTTCGGCTGCCCGTCGGACTTCTCGAACTGCTGCCGCAGCGAGTGGATCACGGTCAGCACTTCGTGGCGCGAGTCGTCGGTGTAGACCTCGATGTCGTCGTCGTCGGTGCTGGCTGCCGGGAACAAGCCGATCACGGCCTTCGCCCGCAAACTGCGCTCCAGGACGATGCGCTTCAACATCGCCTGCGCGTCGTCGAACAACGACTTCGCGTGCGCGCCAACCTTGGCGTCGTCGAAGATCTTCGGGTAGCTGCCCTTCAATTCCCACGCGTGGAAGAACGGCGTCCAGTCGATGCGCTCGACGAGCATCCGCAGGTCGTAATCCTCGAACACCTTCAGGCCGGTGAACGCGGGCTTCGGCGGCTGGTGTTGCGACCAATCCGTGTTCAGCCGCCGCTTGCGCGCCTCGCCGATCGGAATGCGCTTCTGCGCACCGCGACCTTGTGCGTGGTGTGCGCGCAGCGTCTCGTATTCGCCGCGCACTCCCTTCGCGAACTGCTCGCGTGCGGCAGGATCTTCCGCCAGCAGGTTCGTGACGACGCCGACCGCCCGCGATGCGTCGACGACATGCACGACCGGACCGCGGTAGTTCGGCTCGATCTTCACGGCGGTGTGGATGCGCGACGTCGTCGCGCCGCCGATCAACAGCGGGACGCGGAAGCCCTCGCGCTCCATCTCGGCGGCGACGTGACGCATCTCGTCCAGTGACGGTGTGATCAACCCCGACAGGCCGATCACGTCCGCCTTGTGCTTGCGCGCTTCGTCGAGGATCCTCGCGCATGGCACCATGACGCCGAGGTCGATGACCTCGTAGTTGTTGCACTGCAGCACGACGCCGACGATGTTCTTGCCGATGTCGTGGACGTCGCCCTTCACGGTCGCCATGACGACCTTGCCCTTCGCCTGATACGACGTGCCGGCGAGCTTCTCCTGCTCGAGGAACGGCAACAGGTACGCGACGGACTTCTTCATGACGCGCGCGCTCTTCACGACCTGCGGCAGGAACATGCGCCCCGAGCCGAACAGGTCGCCGACGACGTTCATGCCGGCCATCAGCGGGCCTTCGATCACTTGGATCGGCCGGCCGTACTTCGCACGCGCCTCCTCGGTGTCGACGTCGACGTATTGATCGATGCCGTGCACGAGCGCGTGCGTGATGCGCTCTTCGACCGTCCCTTGGCGCCACGCTTGGTCCTGGACCTTCTCTTTCGCGCGCCCCTTCAGCGAGTCCGCGACTTCCAGCAAGCGTTCGGTCGCGTCCTTGCGGCGAGCGAGCACCACGTCCTCGACGCGCTCGCGCAGCGCCGGATCGAGATCCGAGTACAGCGCGAGCTGGCCGGCGTTGACGATGCCCATGTCCATGCCGTTCTTCACGGCGTGGTACAGGAACACCGCGTGGATGGCTTCGCGGACCGGGTTGTTGCCGCGGAACGAGAACGAGATGTTCGACACGCCGCCGGAGATCCGCGCGTGCGGCAGCTCGGCCTTGATGCGCCGCGTCGCTTCGATGAACGCGACGCCGTAGCCGTCGTGCTCCTCGATGCCGGTCGCGATCGCGAAGATGTTCGGATCGAACACGATGTCTTCGGGCGGGAAACCGACGACCTTCGTCAGCAAGTCGTACGAGCGCTTGCAGATCGACACCTTGCGTTCGACCGTGTCGGCCTGACCCTTCTCGTCGAAGGCCATGACGATCACGGCGAAGCCGTAGCGCCGCACGAGTCGCGCCTGGCGCAGGAACTCGGCCTCGCCTTCCTTCAGCGAGATCGAGTTGACGATGCCCTTGCCCTGGCAGTTCTTGAGCCCGCGCTCGATGACCGTCCACTTCGACGAGTCGATGACGACCGGGACCTTCGAGATGTCGGGCTCGGACGCGATCAAGCGCAGGAAGCGCTCCATCGCGGCTTCCGAGTCGAGCATGCCCTCGTCCATGTTGACGTCGATCATCTGCGCGCCGCTGCTGACCTGTTGGCGCGCGACGTCCAACGCTTCGTCGTACTTCTCGGCGCGGATCAACTCCGCGAACTTCGCCGAGCCGGTGACGTTCGTGCGTTCGCCGATGTTGACGAAGTTCGTCTCGGGGCGGAACTCGAGCGGTTCGAGGCCCGACAGCCGCAGGGTCGGCGCGGGCCGCGCCGGAACGCGCGGGGCGACATCGGCGACGGCCTTCGCGATCGCGGCGATGTGCGCCGGCGTCGTGCCGCAGCAACCGCCGATGATGTTCAGCAGGCCTTCCTTCGCGAACTCCCGCAGGATCGTGCCCATCGACGCCGGCGTCTCGTCGTAGCCGCCGAACGCGTTCGGCAAGCCGGCGTTGGGGTGCGCGCTGACGCGCACATCGGCGATCCGCGCCAGTTCTTGGAGGTAGGGGCGCAGTTCCTTCGCGCCGAGCGCGCAGTTCAGGCCGATCGACACCGGCTGCGCGTGCTTCACCGAGGTCCAGAACGCTTCGGCGGTCTGGCCGGTCAGCGTGCGGCCGCTCGCATCGGTGATCGTGCCGGAGATCAGGATCGGCAACCGGAAGCCGACCCGATCGAACGCTTCTTCGATCGCGAACAACGCCGCCTTGGCGTTCAGCGTGTCGAAGATCGTCTCCACCATCAACACGTCGGCTCCGCCTTCGATCAGGCCGAGCGCCTCTTCGACGTACGCCAACCGCAGGTCGTCGAACGACACGTTGCGGAAGCCGGGATTGTTGACGTCGGGCGAGATCGTCGCCGTGCGATTCGTCGGGCCGAGGATGCCGGCGACGAAGCGCGGCCGATCCGGCGTCTTCGCTGTCATCGCGTCCGCTTCCTTGCGTGCGAGTTCGGCTCCGGCGCGGTTCAACTCGAAGCAGACGTGCTCGAGGCCGTAGTCGGCTTGGGAGATCGACGTCGAGTTGAACGTGTTGGTTTCGATGATGTCCGCGCCGGCTTCGAGGTACTCGCGGTGGATCGCGCGAATGACGTCGGGCCGCGTCAGGCTGAGCAGATCGTTGTCGCCCTTCAGATCCTTCGGGTGTTCGACGAAGCGCGGGCCGCGGAAGTCGGCTTCCTGCAGACCGTAGCCCTGGATCATCGTCCCCATGGCGCCGTCGAGGATCAGGATGCGGCTCTCGAGGGCGGCGAAGAAAGCGCGCTGGCGGGCTTCACGCTCGGACATGGATGGCCTCGGATTCGGTGGGAAGGCGGGCGTGGATCGTGATGACTTCGAAATGGGGCTTCTTGCGTTCGCGCGAGGTGACCGCGCACAGCTCGACCAAGAACCCGGCGGCACGCAGGTGCGCCTCGAGTTCCACGGGATCGAAACCGAGCCAGACGTGGTCGTAGGGTTCCACGTCGGCGCGATGCGCGTGTTTCTTGAGCGTGGCGCCGACCAGGGTGCCGCCGGGACGCAGCACGCGGGCGGCCTCGCGGAGCACGACGTCCGGCGCATTGGCGTACGTCAACGCGTGCATGGCGACGACATGGTCGAACGCCGCCGCGCAAAACGGCAGCGCGTGCATGTCGCCCTGCGCGAAACGCACGCGCGGGGCATACGCCGCGAGCCGTTCCTTGCCGGCGACCGCGACCTTGGCACTGACGTCGAGGCAGGTCACGGAGCGAGCACGCGGCAGCAGCAACTGCGCGATCACGCCGTCGCCGGACGCGACGTCGAGGACGTGTCCCAATCGAGCGAGGCCGAGCGTCCCCCAGGCGGTCGCTTCCCACGTGCGGCCCGGCGAGTAGTGACGATCCATGGCGCCGGCGACGGATTCGGCCCAGCTCTGAGCTTCGGGACCCGCGCGTTCGGCGACCACGCGGCGCAGGCGTGCGCGATCGTCGTCGAGCGCCGCGTCAGCGGTGCTCTCCAGCAGGTCCAGGAGGCGTTTGGCGGCGCTCGGCATCGCACCATTGCGCAGGCGATAGAACGTCGACGTCGCCTTGCGGCGGTCCGCCAGCAGTCCCGCTTCCTTCAGGCGTGCGAGATGCGTGGAAACGCGCGATTGGGTCATCCGCGTGATGCGCGTGAGTTCCGCGACCGACAGTTCCTCCTCCGCCAACAGCGCGAGCAGACGCAGCCGGTTCTCGTCCCCGAACGTCCGGGCGAGATCGGAGGCCTGGCTCAGGCTGACGGGTCTGGGATTGGTCGATTCGTTCATGCGGATGGACGTATGACGGGCTGCCGGCAAAGATGGCCGACCTTCCGCGACTGTCAAGGTTTCAAATCTAGAGAAGGATGCGGGATGGCTTCCGGTGCCCGACTCGGCTGCTAGGCTTTGCCCACCATGACCGATTCCCAAGACACCCCAGATCCGCGAGACCCCGCCGGTGAACCGAACGCCGAGGCCCCCAAGGCCCCGTTGGTGCTGGAGCGCGCTCGCTCGTCCCGATCGAGCTGCAAGGCGTGCAAGAAGCCGATCCAGAAGGACAAGTTCCGCCTCGGTGTCCTGATCGAGGGCCCGTTCGGTCCCGGATATCTCTGGCATCACCTGTCGTGCGCGGCGCGCCGCCGGTTCGACGACGTGGTCGCAGCCTATGCCGAGGCGCCGAAGCCGCTCGATCCCGAGCTTCCGCCACTCGACGAGCTGAAGCAAAACCTCGAAGTCGAAGAGAAGAAGAAGGCCGAGAAGAAGGAAGCGCCGTACGTGGAGCGCGCGAAGACCGGCCGCTCGAAGTGCCGCGTCTGCGATCAATTGATCGCCGAAGGCGAATGGCGCGTCATCGTGCTGCGCAACGTCGAGTTCTACAACCAGACCCGTTCGGGTCCGATCAACGTCCATCCGCGCTGCGTGCGTGCGGCGCTCGATGCTCCCGATTCCGCCACACCCAAGGAAGGATTCGTGCAGGCGGTGAAGGACAACAGCGGCCTAGCCGATGCCGAACTCGCCGACGCAATCGCGGCCATCGGAGCTTTGTCCTGAGTCCGTCGTGCTCGACGCATGAACCTCACTCGTTTCACGGACTACTCGCTGCGCGTCCTGATCTTCGTCGGCGTCCATCGTGAACGCCTCGTCTCGATCCAGGAAGTGAGCGAGGCGTACCGCATCTCGCGCAACCACATCGTCAAGGTCGTCCATCAGCTCGGTCGTCTCGGTTTCCTCGACAACGTTCGCGGGCGCAAGGGCGGGATCCGTCTCGCACGCGAGCCGAAGGACATTCGCGTCGGCGACGTCGTGCGTGCGACCGAGCCCGGCTTCGTGCTGCTCGAATGCTTCGATCCGCGGCAGAACCGCTGCGCGATCACGCCCGCGTGTCGGTTGATGGACACGCTCGCGACCGGGCTCGAGCGCTTCATGGAGACCCTCGACGGCGTGACGCTGCAAGATCTGCTGAAGCCGAAGACCGCGCTCAAACATCTGCTCGCTCCCCGTCGTTGATCGGCGGACCATCGCCAAGGAGTCGATCATGCGTGCCATCCTGCGCTGCGGCGCGACGCTCGTCGTCGCCGCGATCATCGGTTTCGTCGGGACCGCGCGCGCGCAAGACGATGGCGATCTCCGCGAGCGGTTCACGAAGCGCGAAGAGCTGGTGCCGATGCGCGATGGCGTGCGGCTGTTCACGGTCATCTACGAGCCGAAGGACGAGTCGACGCCGGCGCCGATCCTGATGAACCGCACGCCGTACGGCGTCGGTCCGTACGGGCCCGACGAATTCAAGACGACGCTCGGACCGAGCAAACTGTTCAACGCCAAGCACTACGTCTTCGTGCATCAGGACGTGCGCGGGCGCGGCATGTCCGAGGGCACGTTCGTCAACATGACGCCGCACCGGCCGCTGAAGACGGATCCGAGCGTCATCGACGAGAGCAGCGACGCGTACGACACGATCGAGTGGCTGACGAAGAACGTGCGGCACCACAACGGACGCGTCGGCATGTGGGGCATCTCGTATCCGGGCTTCTATGCCGCCGCGGGCATGATCGACGCGCACCCGGCGCTGAAGGCCGTGTCGCCGCAGGCCCCCATCGCCGACTGGTGGTTCGACGACTTCCACCATCACGGGGCGTTCTTCCTCGCCCACGCGTTCAACTTCCTGGTGTCGTTCGGGCAACCGCGGCCGGAGCCGACGACGGAGCGGGGTCCGAAGTTCGATCACCGCACGCAGGATGGCTACCAGTTCTTCCTCGATCTCGGGCCCTTGCCGCGCGCGGAAGAGCTCTACATGCGCGGCAACGTCGCGTTCTGGCAGGATCTCGCCGCGCATCCGAACTACGACGCGTTCTGGGTCGAGCGAAACCTGCTGCCGCACCTCCATCGCGTCGCCCCGGCGGTGATGACCGTCGGCGGCTGGTTCGACGCCGAGGATCTCTACGGCCCGCTGCAGATCTACCGCGTCGTCGAGCGTGAGAACCCCGGCATCGACAACGTGCTCGTCATGGGACCGTGGCGCCACGGCGGTTGGGCGCGCGGGGACGGTGAGCAGCTGGGCCACGCGCGGTTCGGTTCACAAACGTCGGTGCATTACCGCGAAACGCTGGAACTCCCGTTCTTCGAGTCGCATCTGCGTGGCGATGGCTCGCTCGAGTTGCCGGAAGCGACCGTGTTCGACACCGGCACGAATGCTTGGCGGACGTTCACGTCGTGGCCGCCGGAGTCGACCGCGCAGCGCGCGTACTTCATGTCCGAGAACGCGATGCTCGGAGTGCAGCCCCCCACGGCCGCCGACGCCTCCGACGCGTTCGTTTCCGATCCGAACAAGCCGGTGCCGGTCAGCGAGGAGGTCGCGATCGGCATGCCGCCCGAGTACATGACCGCCGATCAGCGCTACGCGGCGCGCCGTCCCGACGTGCTGACGTGGACCACGCCGGTCCTCGACGAGGACGTCACGATCGCCGGCCCGCTGCTCGCGGATCTCGCGGTGTCGACGACGGGGCAGGACGCCGATTGGATCGTCAAACTGGTCGACGTGTTCCCGGGCGAGATCGAAGCCGATCGCCAGGCCATCGCCGACGACGCGCGCTGGAGCAACTACCACATGCTCGTCCGCAGCGAGACGTTCCGTGGACGCTTCCGCGAGAGCTACGCGAAGCCGAAGCCGTTCGTGCCCGGCGAGGTCACGCGCGTGGCGGTGCCGCTCCAAGACGTGTGCCACACGTTCGAGCGCGGCCACCGCATCCAGATCCAGGTCCAAAGCACGTGGTTGCCGTTGATCGACCGCAATCCGCAATCGTGGGTCGACAACATCTGGGACGCGAAGGCGAGCGACTTCGTCACTGCGACGCACCGAGTGCATCGCTCGCAGGCGCATGCGTCGTCGGTGTCGTTCCAGGTGCTGCAAGCCGGCGAGTAGACGCACGCAGCACCAGCACGCCGGTGATGGCGGACAGCGCCGAGCCGAGCAGCACGCCGAGGCGCACGTCGCGGAGCCGTTCGGGTTCTTCGAACGCGAGCCCGCCGATGAACAAGCTCATCGTGAAGCCGACGCCGCCGAGGAGGCATGCTCCGAACCACGCGGACAGCGGAACATCGGCGGGACGATGGACGAAGCGCGTGAACCCGGCGAGCCATACCGGCACGAACAGGCCGACGGCCTTGCCGACGAACAGTCCGAGCGCGATGCCGAGCACGAGGGGCTCGGTCAATGCGTTGGCATCGATGCCATCCAGGGCGAGACCGGCGTTCGCGAACGCGAACAGCGGCAAGATCGCGTACTTCACCCACGGCTCGAGCGCGTGCTCCGCGTGCCGCGCGGGCGAGTGCTCGAAACCCTCGGGCACGCGCAACGGCAGCATGCAGGCGAACACGACGCCCGCCAGCGTCGCGTGCACTCCGGACTTCAACACGCAGATCCACATGGCGATGCCGAGCAGCACGTAGGGCGCGAACCGTCGCACGCCGAAGCGCTGCAGCACGAACAACAGAAGTGCGCAGACGCCCGCGGCCGCGAGCGACAGGCGCGACAGCTCATCGGTGTAGACGGTCGCGATCAGGATGATCGCACCGAGGTCGTCGAGGATCGCGAATGCGGTCAGGAAGATCTTCAACTCGCGCGGCACACGACTGCCGAGCATCGCCAGGATGCCGAGCGAGAACGCGATGTCGGTGGCCGCGGGGATCGCGAATCCACGTTCGACCGCAGCGTCGCCGCGCGTCACCCACAAGAACGTCGCGCAGGGTAGGACCATGCCGCCGACGGCGGCGAGCGCCGGCAAGGCTGCGCGATCGAAGGTGCGCAAGTCCCCGAGCAGCACTTCGCGTTTGATCTCGATGCCGACCAACACGAAGAACACGGCCATCAGGCCGTCGTTGATCCAGAGCAACAACGGCTTCGAGAGTTCGAGAGCGCCGATGCGGACCACGACGGGCGTGTCGAGGAACGCGTCATAGAGGCGGGCCAACCCGGTGTTCTCACAGGCGATCGCCACTGCGGTCGCGAGCATGAGCAACAAGCCGCCGCCGCTCGGCGACTGCAAGAGGCGGAGCGGCATCGAGCGGGGGTTCAGCGGATCGGACTCGGTCGCGGACATCGAAGGCTCGGGTGCGTTGAGGGAGGCGCAGGAATAAAGACGGCGGCGGCAGCCGTGAACCGAAACCGCCGGATTCGGAGCGGAAATCGACACGCCGCGGCGCCGCATGGAGAAGCGCCGCGCCGCGGCGATGGAACGCGAACCCGTGACACTTCACGCCTAGCGCCCCTTCGCCTTCAGTCCGTTCCCGCCGACGTCCGACAAGCCGGGTGGGGGGAATTCCTCGGAGCCCGGATGACCGCAGGCGGCAAGACCTCGCAGCAGATCACGCAGGAGCGCGACGAATTGTCGGCTTCCGTGCGGACGCTCGCGAAACGCGCCGCAGGTCTCGCCGCCGCGGCGCTCGAACGCGGCGTCAGCATGCGTTTCAAGAAGGCCTTGGAGGACGCCGCGACGATTCTCGGAGCCGCGGCCGAGTCCTTGATGGCGCCTGCGACGCCGATCCCGGAGTTGCGACGCTTCGGCGAGGATGCGCCAATCGGCACGCCGCATCCTTCCTTCATTCCCTCGCAGGTGGCGAACAGCATGGCGTTGCGCATGCAGGGGCAGAACTCCCCGAACCTGCTGCCGCCCCACGAGTCCCAAGTGCACAACTGCCTGCGCGGCTCGACGACGACGATGACCGTGGCCGATTTGCTCGGCTTGCTCAGTGCGATGGCGAAGTCGGGCGTGCTGTGGGTCCAAAGCAGCGGCGAGACGTTCTCCATCGTGTTGCAAGACGGCGTCGTCGTGCATGCGGCGTCGGATCGCAGTCCGCCCGGACTACGGCTCGGCGAGATCCTGGTCGCTCAAGGCGCGGTGACGCAGTCGCAATTCGATGCGTTCCTGGCGCGCTTCAAGACGGCGGCGGGAAAACTCGGTCTCGCGTTGGAGCGTGAGGAGATCGTCACGCGTGCGCAGCTCGCGGCGGCGCTCGAGTACCAGGTGCACCGCCTGTTCGAACGCATGATGACGCAAGAGAACGCGACGTTCGTGTTCACGGAACGTCCGGCCGAGAGTTCCGACCACCGGCTCCGCATCAGCGTGCCGATGCTGTTGCTCGAAAGTTGTCGAGTCCGTGACGAGAAGAACCGCGACGCGAAGTGACGGCGGTCCCTACGCTGCCCGCATGGCGTCGCACCAGCTCGAGATCTGCGCTCAATCCGTCGCCGACGTGATCGCCGCGACGCGCGGTGGCGCGGACCGCATCGAACTGTGCAGTGCGCTCGATTGCGGCGGACTCACGCCGAGCGCGGCGCTCGTCGCACACGCGCGGGACGCGACGCGTTTGCCGCTGTTCGTGCTCATTCGGCCGCGGCCCGGCGGCTTCACGTACGACGCGGCCGAATGGGAGCTCGTGCTCGACGATGCGACGCGTTGCATCGATGCAGGCGCGGATGGAATCGTCGCGGGAGCCCTGACCCCCACGGGTGACCTCGAGCACGCCCAGATCGGGCGATTGAAGCAGCGCCTCGGCTCGACTCCGCTGACGCTGCATCGCGCGTTCGACCATGTCCGCGACGCGCAGGCCGCGCTCGAGATCGCGTGCTCCCTCGGTTGCTCGCGCATCCTGACGTCGGGTGGCGCTGCGCGCGCGATCGATGGTGCAGGACCCCTGGCCGAGCTCGTCGCGCGCGCCGGTCCACGCCTCACGATCCTCGCGGGCGGCGGTGTTCGCGCCGATCATGTCCGGGCTTTGATCGCGGCCAGCGGAGTTCGCGAGGTGCATTCGAGCGCGCGGGCAGCGCGGCGGATCCCGATGCATCCGGCGGGCGCGGGACTCGACCTCGCGGAATACGGCCGCTGCGACCATTGTGTCGACGCGACCAGCGTGGCCGCATTGCGAGCCGCGCTCGACGCCGGTTGACGTAGCGCCGAGCGGACTCGTTGCGCGTGGATTCACGACCGGTCAACGCGCGAACACCGCATCGGTTGCCAACACCACCGTGGCGTCGTTGAACGTCGACAGGTCGGCACCCGCGGCTGACGCGAAGCGAAACGAGACCGTGTACCCCGACCCCAGCAGCAGCGCGAGCGTCGGCGACAGCGGAACGTCGCAACGCACGGTCGCGGTCGCGATCGTGTATCCGTTCACCCCCGGCAGTGCGGAGTTGTTCTGAACCAGCGGAACCTCGACCTCCGTGATGCCCGCGGCGAGCGGAACGAGCGCACCACTCGGATCGAGCAAGCTCGCGTAGACCCGCGCGACGTTCGCGGGCAGCGTCGCGGACCCGCAATTGTGGACGACGCATTCGGCACGCAGGGTCGAGCCGACGACCGTGGTCGTGGCGAGCTCGGACCCGACCGCGAAGTCGAACGTGCCGGTGACGGGCACGTCGGCGATGCGCTCGAGCTCGAGCAGGATCAACGTCTGCGGCGCGAGGTCGAACGTCAACGCGGCGCCGCGCTGCGTGAAGTCGAACGTCGTCGGCGTCGGCGTCTGGACGAAGTAATCCGTGTTCGAGTCCGCGGGGCCGACGCGGACCGCGTAGCGACCGAACCGCAGCCGGTTCCACAGGTGCGCGCTGACCGCGCGTGGCGTCGCTTCGAAGTTCCACAGCAACACGCGCAAACGGTCCTGCGTGGTGCCCTCTTTCACCGCCAAGTCGTTGACCAGGACGCCGATGTCGAGATCCGGCGCGTTCGGCGGCGAGGCTTCCCACGTCACGATCTGCGTCGGTTGACCCGAGCCCAGATCGCCGCCGGTCAACGTGCCGAGCAGCATCTCGTGCGAACCCATCGAGAACAGGTAGGCCCGATCCGTGAACAGCACCGTCGACGTGGCCAGCGGGAAGAAGTTCCGCAGCCACGAATCCCCGCGCGCCAGCGTGGTCTCGATCATCGGCTTGCCCTTGCGGATGTACTTGCCGTTCAGCGGATCGGGCCCGGAGTGGACCTGGGCGAGATACGCCGGATACGAACCGGTGTGCGCGTTGACCAACGCACGCGCCTCATTCAAGAACGTCGGCGTGACGTACGGCGCGGTACCGGCTTCGTAGGGATCGTCGAGCGTCTGGAGTTCTGGGGTCGTCCACAACAGCGGCAGCGTGCGCACCGCGTCGCTCAGGAACGAGCCGTTTTGGAGCAGTTGATTCAGGGCCCAGTTCTTACTGCCGACCGAGCCGAGATCACTTGGCGGGTTACCGGCCGCGAGTTGCTGGTCGAGCGCGATCAACCCCTTCAACAGCTGCACCAGCGGAACGACGTACGTCCAACCCTCGGGTCCCCCGAGGCGATGTCCGGCCTCGAAGAAGCCGCTCATCAGGTAGTCGAGCGTCGGGATGTTCGCCGGGAACTGGTACTCCGGCGCATTCGCTCCGGCCTTCCACCATTGGCCGGCGAATCCGGGAGCCAGATCCGATGCGCGGATCGCGGCGGGCAGTAGACCGCGCGGCCGTTGGGACGACGACTTCAGCGCCTCGTCGCGCCAACCGGATGTCCACGACAGCACGTCGGCCTCGAGCGTCGGATTACGGCCATGCTGCAGATAGAGCAGCGCCGGAATCATCGCCTTGCCGTCGAACGGCACGTCGGTGAACACGTCGTTCGGGACGTCCTGCGTGGTCGGCGGACCTTCGTTGTTGAACCAGTAGGCGCGAAACCGCAGCTTGCCGGTCGGATCCAGCGTCGCCCACGCCTTGGCGGGATCGGTGACGTTGCGCAGCAGGCGCGAGGTTTCGAGGCAGCGCTGCAGGTGCGCGGGTTCGCCGGGCTCCAGCAGCAACGCGACCAGCAGCGGATACGACGTGTACTCCGCGGTGTGCTCGACGTCGTTCGGGTCACCGGCGAAGTAGCCGTTCGCGACCGCTTCGCTGTTCAGCACCGTGTCGGCGGCGTGGACCAACGCGGCGCGCAGCGGCGCGTCGCCCGCCCGCCGAATCGCGAACAGCGGCGCCATCAACTGCGCGACGAGTTCCGGATCGTCGCCCGGGCCGCCACCGAACTCGCCATCCTTCCACCGCCGTTCGATCCACCATTCGATGGCGCCGCGGTAACCGTGCAGATATCGACGTTGGAGCTGCGCCCACGGCGGCACGTTCGGATCGGGTGCCGCGACGGGCAGTACGCGATCGCCCCACCACGCGTCCGCGAGCGTCAGGTACGACGACGGCACGTCCTGTCCGTCCCAATGCGCGATGATCCCGCCGTTGGTCTCGTGGTGATGCACTTCCGGTTTGGCGATCCAGCACAGCAGGCTCAGCTCTTCGTCCTTCGCGAATTCCTGCGCGCGGAAGCCGCCGGCGTCGAACGCCTGCAGGATCGTCTCCGACTGGTTCATCGCCGCCATCAGGCCACCGATCGGAGCGCCGGCGGCGTCGTAGACGCTGTGCTTCGTGTTCATGGCGAAGCCGATGACGGCCGTGCGGTACAGCGCGCGGAACGCCAGCGGGTGCCATTCGAAGTCCGGATCGGTCGACGCATTGGCGTTGTGCGCGATCACCGGCTGCAGCGAGGTCGCGACTTGTCGATACAGCGCCTCCGCGAACTGCAGGTGGTCCGCTCCGCTCGACGCCGCTTCGTGCAAGTCCGCGAACACGCTGCCCGGCACCGCGGAGTTGAAGTAGCCGTAGCCGGTCGGCGGCAGGGCATTGCCGACGGAGTAGCCAAGCAGTGCGTCGTGTAGCGCCGCGAAGCGGTAATCGGTCGCGAGGTCGAGCAGCTCGTACGCGCGCGGATTCGCCGTCAGACTTGGATGACGCAGTGCGTTGCAGCCGAACTCGAGCGCGTCCGCATCCGCCAGTTCCTTGCCATCGAGCCAGCCCGCGAGCCACAGGTAGGCGACTCCGCGCGTCAATGGGTCCGCGATCGTCGCGACCTTGGTCTTCGCGGTCGCGAAGTCCCCGGCATTGAACTCGGCGAGCCCAGGCACCGTGCTCGTCGCCGACAGCCACGCGCCGGTCTTGCGCTTGTAGGTGATCGGCAGCGGAACGAACGGGTGAACTTCTACGGCGCTGACGGGTACGAACGGCGCGTTCGCGGACTCGAAGCGCACGCGGATCCAACCCGCCGCGTCCGCGGTGGCGGTGCACCACACCTTGCGGTACGAGCCGATCGTGGTGTCCAGACTGCCCTTCGTCGTCGTCGTGCGCAGATCGATGCCGGACGCCACGGAAGTGAGCGCGGAGCCCTTCGACACGGAGACACCGAGGCCGAACAGCGCCGTAGCTTCGACCACGGGATGCGTCGTTCCGGGTTGGAAGTAGAACGGCACGCTGGCGAGCACCACGCGCAGCCGGACTTTTTGGTTCGGCAGCACACGCACGCGGAATTCGTTGCCGGGCTGCACGCGGACGCAGCCGCGCAGCAGCGGACGGTCGTCGTCCGTGGACTCGACGACGTCATCCGCGATGTTGCCGCCCACGACTGCGACCGGAGCCGCGGCGAGCAACCCATAGTCGCCCGCGACACCGACGACGGTGTTGGCGTGGACCGGGACGAACCCGGGCACGGTTTCGATGCCGGCCGGCTTGAAGTCGAAGCGGACCGGCGGGACCGACACTTGAGCGAGCGCGACGTTGAACGAGACGAAGAGGACGGAACAACACCACGCGACAACGCGGAACGTGGGTCCGCGCTGCGGCGACGCAACGGTGATTGAGTTCATCCAGGCCCGAGAGCAGAGAGAGTGCGACGGCGCCGTTGGGCGTGCGACGTACGCGAATCAGACGCCTGACGTTTCGGCCGTGTTCGAGGCAAATCGCAGCGCCAAGATCAGGAAGACTCGCTCTGGGCTAAGCTCCGGCAGCGCCTGTTACACCCTTGGAACGGACACCGTGACCGAACTCCAACGCCACGTCCCACTGGCGGAAGAGGCTCGCCGCCTGATCGCCGAGCCGATCCAAGCCGCCGCCCACGCGCTCCGCGGGGCCGATCTGGTCGAAGCGGTCCACGACGCGCGCAAAGCACTGAAGCGCTCGCGTGCCGCGCTGGCGGCCTTCGCGGGCGCGTTCGGTCCGGCGCAACTCGCATTGCGCATCGCCGTTCGTGACGCGGGGCGGCGCCTGGGTACGGTGCGGGATCGCCACGCACGGCTGGAAGCACTGGCTGCATTCGTCGCCCGCCGCTCGGCCCTTGCCGCTGCGCTGGAGCCGGTGCGCGTCGCGCTCCAAGACGCCATTCCGCTGGATGACGCCGCGGACCGCGCCGAGGCCCACGCCGTGGCCGCGGATCTGGAAGCCCTGGCGGCCGGAGCGAACGCGTGGGCGGCGGCGCACGTCGCCGGGGACGCGTTGCAGCACGGGTTGCGTCGCAGCTACCGGCGGGCGCGGCGCGCGATGCGTGCAGCGTACGAGGAGCCGACGACCGACCGCTTCCACGCGTGGCGGCGGCGATGCAAGGACGTTCAGTACCAGTGGATGATGCTGCGCCCGATCTGGCCCGAGGTGTTCGATGGATACATCGAGGCCGCGAAGGCGCTCGGCGACGATCTGGGCGAGGAGCACGACGCCGCCTTGCTCGCCTTCCAATTGCTGAACGACGCGGCGCTCCGTGGTCTGGTCACCGCGCGCGCCGACTGTCTGGCTGCGCTCGAGAGCGTTCGCGCCGAGTTACGCGCGCGTGCGCGACACCTCGGTCGGCGGTTGTTCGCGGAGCGTCCGCGGCTCTACGTCCAGCGCCTTCTCACGTGGCGGCGGGCCTGGCAGGATGAGGCTCGGACGGGTCTCGCACCTTGATCGTTCGTTGCCGCCACGGCTCGACCCCGCCTTCCGCCCCATCGGAGTTCCTCGCGTGACGCTTCGCGGATTCATCTTCGTCGCCCTGCTGGTCGTGTTGGTCGGCTCCATCGCGGTGCGAGCGGCGACCGCTCCCGACACCGCATCCGGCGGTTCCACGGCCGGACACGCATTGTCGGGCGGAAGCGCCGGCTCGAGTGGCGCCCAGGGCTTCGTCGGCGGAACCGGCACGCAAACGTCGAGTCCGACCGTGGATGTCGGCGGCAGCGGGTCCACCAACGGCGCGACCCCCGATTCGGTACTCCCCTATCTGACCGAAGGCAGCTTCTTCGGCATCCTCGGGTTCGCGCTCGGCTACACGTCGCGCAAGATCGTGAAGCTGTTCCTGATCCTGCTCGCGCTGGTGTTCGCCGCGGTGCAAGGCCTAGCGGTCGCAGGCGTCGCCGACGTCGATTGGAACAAGGCGTTGAAGCTCGCGAATGACCTCATCTTCAACGTCAACCAGCACGCCGACTGGATCGAGTTCATGAAAGCGAAGCTGCCGAGCGCGGGCGCGTTCGGCGCGGGTTTCCTGCTCGGATTCAAGCGCGGCTGACGCGACGGCGCACGCTTCGCCGCAACGTGCCGCGCTCGCGCCGGCGCGCGCGATCCGCGTCATTCCTCGGCGAGCAGCGCCTGGAAGCGCGGATCCTCCCGCAACGGGTCGCAATCGGCTTCTTGCACCAGGGCTTCGCGCGGCATTTGCCCGTCCCTCACCGCGCACCGCAGATCGTCGATCGCCGCGGTCTTCAGCCGCTCGACCACGCCGTCTTGGGCGTGCTCGCTCAATGCGGCGCGCAGCGCCCGCAGATGGATGTCCGCACGCAACACGTGCGCGTTGAGCGCTCCCTCCGTATCCGCGGCCAGCAGTCGTTCCAATTCGAGCTCCACGTCGTCGAAGCGCGCGCTCGCGATCAGGAACGTGACGCGGAGGTTTCGCGCTTCGAGTTCGCTGCTGCGCAGTTGCGGGTCGAGCGCACTGACCGCACGTGCGCGCTCCAGCGATCGGATCGAGCGCTCGCACCATGCCAACGCCGTGTCGACGTCGCCGCCTTCGTAGGAGAAGCGCGCGAGCTCGAAGTAGCCGATCGAACGCAGTCGCTCGATGAAGACCACGTCGTCCCGCGGATCGCCGTCGGTCTCCAACAGATCGACGGAACGTTGGTATTGCGCGCGCGCGTCGTCGCGCCGGCCGGCGCGATTGCACAGCTCACCCCAAACGCTCGCTGCCGCCGCGCGGCGCTTGCGCACGCTGTCGGGGTCCTGCGCCCACGTCTCGAGTTCGGTCAATGCCCGATCGTTCTCGATCAGCAGGGCTTCGGCCTCGTCGTAGCGCGCCGCGTACATCAGGATCTCCGCGAGCGTCGCGCGGCTCTGCGCGACCGTCAGCGCGTACTGCGGCGACTGCGGGAAGTCGTGGACGATGCGGGACATCAGATCGAGCGTCCGGCGCAAATGCGCCTCGGCTTCCGCCGGATCCCCGTCCTCGATGTGGATCATGCGGCCGAAGTTGTAATTCAGGCTGGCGCACGCGTACCGCAGCGCGGTGACGTCCGGATGCTGCGCCAAGCGCGCTTCGGCGAGCTCCAGTCCACGGCGGACCAACGCGTGCCCATCGGCGGCGCGACCCGCGGAGACGTGGATCGACGCGAGGTTGGACACCACCGAGACGATCAACGTGTCGAGCGTGACGTCGCTGCCGGCTTCCGCCGTCATCCGCTCGACGAGGTCGAGCGCGCGCGAGCCGGCGGCAAGCGCTTCCTCGGCGCGACCGCAGCCGTCGTACGCGTTGCACAGGTTGTCGAGGATGCGCGCGTACAGCAGAAGCTCGTCGCGCAGGATCGAAGGCGCACGCAGCAGAGGCTCGACCAGCGCCTTTCCGGCCTCCAGCGGCCCCACGGCCGCGGAGTCCGCCGAGCGGGTCAGCTCCAACGCTCCGGCATTGCACAGCACGCTGCCGCGTTCGAACAGCGCCGCGCGCTCTTCGTCGGGATCGGAAAACGGTTCGGCCAACAACTGCCGCGAGCGCTCGAACGCGGCCAGCGCCTCGTCGTAACGCCCGAGTTGCATGAGCACGTCGCCGCTGCGCCGTTCGGTCCGACCGCGCGACAACCGCAGCCGCGAGTCGTCGGCCGCCTGTTGCGCGACTTTCGCGTACAGCCCCAGGGCTTCGGTCAACAGTTCCTCGCGGAGCCGCTCGCTGCCCGGAACGTCGGTCAAGACTTCGTTGCCGAACCGGAACTGCAAGCGCTCGACCGCATCGAGTGCGATCTGCAGCGCGTCTTCGGCGCGTTGCCGCTCGAGCGCAGTGCGATTGCGTTCGTCACGCAGACGGTCGTTGGCGCGCCGCTGGATCACGCCCCAGATCCACGGACCGACGATCAGCGCCACGCACACGGCTGCCACCGACAACGCGCGCGCTGGATGCCGGCGGCCGAAGCGGCGTGCGAGCTGCCACGGATTCGGCCGCGCCGCGCGGATCGGGCGCAGTTCGAGCACCGCCCGCAAGTCGGCGTGGAACTCCGCGGCGGTGGCGTAGCGGCGGGCCGGGTCGACGTCCATCGCCTTGTGACAGACCGTCTCGGCATCCCACGGCACGGCGCGGTTGCGGCTCCGTACCGGCGGGAACTCGCCGCCAACGATCGCGGTTTGCAGGTGCGCGATGTCGGATGCTTGGAACGGTGCGTGCAGCGCCAACAGTTCGTACAGCGTCACGCCCAGGCTGTAGACGTCGGAGCGCGCATCGACCGCCCCGCCCTCCCAACACGCTTCGGGCGCCATGTAGGTCAACGAGCCGAGCTGCGATCCGGACTTGGTCAGGCGCGTCTCGCCGGTCAGAGCCGCTAAGCCGAAATCGAGCAGCAGCGCTCGCCCGTCGACCGTGACCATCACGTTCGAGGGCTTCAGGTCGCGATGGAGGACGCCGCGCTCGTGCGCATGCGCGAGGGCTTCGGCGATCTGCGCGACGACGCGCAGACAGCATTCCGTCCAACTCTGGCCGAATGCTCCGGGCACGATCTGATCGCTGGGGATCAACGCGACCGCGGCGACGGCCTCGACGAACTCGGCGGCGGTCAAGTCGGCCGGATCTCGACCTTTGACCCGATCGATGACCTGGGCCAAGGAACAGCCCTGGACCACGTCCATCGCGTAGTAGGGCAGGCCCTTCTCCTCCCCGACGACGTGGATCGGCACGATGTTCGGATGGTGCAGGCGGGCAACCGCTTCGGCCTCGCGCTGGAAGCGCTGCTTGGCGCCGGGGAAGTACAGGTGCTCCGGGCGGATGACCTTCAGCGCGACGCGCCGCTTCAAGGACGGTTGCTCAGCGAGGAACACCACGCCCATTCCGCCACCGCCGAGCCGCCGCAGCAGCCGGAACTCGCCGAGGCGCTTCGGGATCTCCTCTTCGGCCGCGGCGCCTTCGGCCGTCAACAGCCCCATCGCGCGCAGCATGCCGACGCGTCGCCGCAACTTGCCTTCGAGGGCGGGATTCCGCGAACAGAGATCGTCGACGGCCGCCATGCCATCGCGCTCGAAGCGCTCGAGGCATTCGGTGACGAGCGCGTTCAGCTCCGGATCGGAAGCGCTCGAGTCGCTGTCGTTCGGGTCGGGCGTCGTCACGCGAGCGGTCCAGCAGCGGCGAGGGGTCGGAACGATACCGCTTCCATCCAGAGCCCGAGTGCATCGTCACGGCCGAAAGCATGAGTGTCGCGGAAAGCTTTGCGGACGGAGTCGATCCCTCACCCGGTATTGCTCGGCGCCTGCCGGGGGCGCGCAAAAACGGGGGGGGCCCCGGACGTGTATCAAAGGGCTTGTTTCAAGTTGTGTGACAGCCGCGGCGGCCGCAGG
>JBPOIU010000243.1:0-3352 GCA_052034255.1 Planctomycetota bacterium
AGATCGTCGAGCAATGCGAACAACTGTTGCAATCGATGCACGAGGTGACGGAGTTCGTACTCGAAGAACCCATCACCCTTGTCCTCGAGCGTTCGCTCGAGGTCGAACTTCTGCTCGAGTTCGGGCGTAACGTTGACGGAGCGGAGCCTCGCAGTGATCCTGAACCGATCACGCTCCTCCGTCGACGCGGCAAGCGCGCGAATCCCAGACAGTTCAGCGATCGAAACGGTCGCCCTGTTTGGGAGCGTTTCGCCCGATTGGTTCACGAACCGAGCTCCACGCGATGGAAAGGGCACGCTGTACGCCAGCTCGATTCCGCCCTGTCGCCGAACGACGAGCTGAACATGGGGCGGGTCGTCAATCGCAGCTCGGCACCGCGCCATCCATCGATCCCGCCCTACGCGCGTGATCGCATGAACAAGTCCGTCAGCATTCGGGGCCTCAACATGGTCTGCCCCAGAGTCCTTGATCGTGATCACACCGTGTCCGACTTCTGACCCCGGGGCGAGGTGGATCTCGGTCGTCGACGGTGCGACCGTGACAAGTCCTTGAAAGCGGACCATTCCGGCGTCCACAAAACGCAGGTGAACTCGGCCAGCGCAGTCCGAGTCGACACGTCGCCAGGCCGCGCCGGACTGACACCTGCGAAACTCGAGTCGCTCGGGGCCAAACGACGCCTCGCGTTCGCCATTCCGATAAACGCGGAGACTCGGGACACCGTGATACGTTGCGGCTCGCGTCGCAAACGGCGCTCGGACGCCGATGAGTCGGTACTCGAGATCGTCATCTTGGTCCGCACCGGTGCGGACGCGAAATCGACCGAGGTCGCCAAGCTCAAGAACGTGATCCCCGGTGACCTCAACGGCAATCCGGTCGGCTCCGTGGATCTGGCCAATCTTCCGAATCCCATCTCGTACCGGCAGTGGTTGGTCGCGGGGGATCGCGAGAATCGCTCGCGCCACGCGCGTCGTCGCTGACCCCTCTGCGAGCAGTCGGATCGGGCTCGACTCCGAACTCTCTCCTGCGAACACCCACGGAAGCTCGCTCAATTCCGCACCGCCCGCAGGCTCGATCGGATCACTCACGAATCGTTCGGATCGAAGGACGATGGTCCAGGGACGCAAGGCCTCCACGTCAGCTCTCGTCTTCTTGAATCGCCCGGCCACTTCAACTTCGAACTCGACCGCTTCGTCGTCCGTTGGGCGACTGCGATGCAGTGCGGCAATCAACTCCTGGCTGCCGTTTGGTGAAACGGAGAAGAGCTGCATGCGAGTCGTTTGCGTCAGCAACCTCTCGTCGACCCCGAATTGATCGACGATGGCGGGCGCGCCGATGAGGCGCGGGCACACGAGGTCGGCCTGCAGGTGCCAGACCCCGTCGGTTTCGCGAATCCACCGTCGTGCCCGCACGATTCCGTAGCCGCGCGCCATCGCACGCTGAGCGTCTTCGACGAGGCCCCGAAGCAGTGCATCCGCTTCCGGATCCTCGACGATCAGGGGGAGATCGTTGCGCCAGTTTGGCCGCAGCCGATTCAGATCGAGTACGGGGTCGCGTGAGTCGCCGATCTCCCGCTGGAGTTCGAACACGCGCTGCATAAGCAGGCCGGACATCTCGAACGTGACGTCGTTCCGGAAGCTCACTGGGAGGGCGTCGCCTTCCTCCCTTGCAATCAGCGCGGCAGGGACTCCGAGCGCGCGGCGTCGATCGAACCTCGAAGCCAATCGCTGAAAGTACGTTCGGAGTCGGGCTGATTCTTGCCGGATCATTTTGATCGGCAGACCGCCCTGACAAGCGAGCGTGACGAGGTATGCCGTCGAGTTGTCGCTGTGACGCAGCAGCTTCAGGCCGAAGTAGTTCAGGCCGTCGCGCACGACCTCGTAGACGCCCTGGTAGGCCCTACCCTCCCAACCGATCTGCGCAAGAATGCCCTCCCACTTCCAAGGACCGCCATCGTGTTGTCGGCGCCACCACTCTGCCCCGACCAGGCAGAACGTGGCTTGCACTCCGCGATCCGTATGCCCAGGGCGAGCGCCTGTTTCGACATCCGCACGGAGTTGGTCGACGAACTCCCCGAACTCATCGCTCGTGCATCGATACGCATATAGCGGGCGACCGTCGGGCTCGGTCAGCCCTCGCACAGCCAGGAATCGCGTCAGCTTCTCCCACGATCCGAAGGTCATCCCCACCTCCAATACGCTGAACTGCGCCCGCGTCGGCGCGAGCACCGCATTCTCCGACACGCCAGTGGCCGTGCGCACGTGCTGTGCCAGGACCATCAGCCGCTCTACACCCCGCTCACGGGGATGGACGGTACAACTGGACCTGCGCTTTCACAACGCGCTTTGTATCGTGTGCGCGCTTGGATTCCGGCCGCCACGACCGGCTTCGATTGGGACCGAGCCACACGACGGAAGGGGGATCGATGCCGCGACGAACGCTCTTCTCCTGGATCGGTCACGCGGATCTCGCCGCGATGATCGACGCGCAACCGTCAGATGAACGGTCTCGCCTCGTTTCCGCGCTGGACATCAAGCTCCCGGCGGCGTCCGGCCTCGGCCCCACGCGCACGCTGCTGGATGTCGAGTCGTTCGACGAGGTGCACTTGTTCCACGGGGCGCCCGCGTCCGTGGCAAAGGCGTATGTGCGATGGGCGAACAACTTGGCGACCGCTCACCACATCGCGTTGGCGGACCCGACCGATTACGCCGCCGTGTATCGGGCCGTCACCGCGAAGATCGACGAAGTGCTCAGCGGTCGAAACATGCGCGAGCAAGAACTCAACTTCCACCTGAGTCCGGGTACGCCCGCGATGGCCGCGATTTGGCTCCTGCTGGCCAAGAGCCAATACCCAGCGCGACTGTGGCAGACCTGGAGAGGCAAGGCGCGAGAAGAGAAGATCCCGTTCGACATCCATCTGGATGTCCTGCCGCAGTTCGTTCGTGACTCGGATCGCCAGCTACAGGAACTCGCGCTCGCGCGGCCCAGTGAGCTCGCGGGTTTCGAGGACATCCTGGGCGAGAGCCGCGCTCTTCGACTCGCCGTGTCGCGCGCGGCGCGCGCGGCCCAACGTGACGTCGGCGTCTTGCTGCTCGGGGAAACCGGCACCGGCAAGGAGCTGTTCGCGCGGGCGATTCACCGCGCAAGCCGGCGCGCAAGAGGACCGTTCGTCGCGATCAACTGCGCCGCGATGCCTGAGCCAATGCTCGAGTCCGAGTTGTTCGGACACCGCAAAGGGGCATTCACCGGCGCCGACTCCGACCGACCCGGCGCGTTCGAGGAGGCCGATGGCGGCACGCTCTTCCTCGACGAAGTCGGCGAGTGCAGCGTGGTCATGCAGCAGAAGCTGCTGCGG
>JBPOIU010000037.1:0-37611 GCA_052034255.1 Planctomycetota bacterium
GTGCTGTGCGCCATTGGGGGGGGGCGGGGGGCCCCCCCCGACCCCCCCCCCCCCTCTCGCTTGCACACGATCCTTCGATCAGAGGATCAAGGATTCAGCGTCACCGGCGCCGCATTGCTCGCGAACACCGGCACCGAACCACCCTCGACCAACAGGTATGCGTGGTGGATCGTGACGGAGAACGGC
The DNA here is from genome assembly GCA_052034255.1 of Planctomycetota bacterium. GTDB lineage: Bacteria > Planctomycetota > B15-G4 > B15-G4 > JADJEK01 > JADJEK01. The sequence goes on from JBPOIU010000037.1 coordinate 187, forward strand.
AGCGCGACCGGCGGCAGGTTGAACGTCGCCGTCGCATTGCCCGCGCCGTCCAACGTCGCGAACGAGTTCGACAGGATGAACGTGTTCGGATTGCCGATCGAGTAGATCAAGTAGAAGTCGTAGTTCAGCGGCAGAGTCACACCGGGAGCGACCGGCAGGCCCGGCGTCGTCCCCGTCACGCTTCCGATCACGATGTACTGCTTGCCGGCGTTCGCGGCGCCGCCGTACAGGAACAACTGCTGCGTCCCGCCCGTCGTCGCGCTGAGCTCGTTGACGTCGATGCCGAGCGAGCAACCTTCCGCGATGAAGCAACCGCACGCGCCCGGAGCGAGCTTGGTGCGGTCGGTCGGGCAACCATCGCAACCATTCGCCGTGCCGTCGCCGTCGGCGTCCGCGATCGGATTCACCTGGCCCAGGTTCACGTCGGCCGCGGTGATGCCCTGCAGGTCGAAGCCGAACACTTCACCCGTCGAAATCGCGAACGAGTACGGACCGCCCGGATTCGTACCGAGCACGTCGCCCGAGACCCAGCCGCACGGCGTCGTGTCGTTGTAGACGCGGAACGCTGCGTCGGGCGTGTGCGCGACCGGCGTCGGCCCGGCGAACGGTCCGAGATTGGTGAAACCGAAATCATCGGCGTACCCGACGTTCGCGGCGCCGTCGTTCTCGAGCAACGAAACCGCATCGACGACCGTGAACCCGGTCAGCGCGACGTCGAGCGTGCCGTCGTTGTTCGTGTCGAGGTCGGTCGCGGGCGCCGGCGCCGTGCCGAAGCCGAGGATGTACGTATTACTGCCGTTCTCGATGTCGGGCGCGAAGTCGGCGACGTTCACCGCCGAGTTCACGTCGATCCCCGGATTGATGACCGCGGCGCTGTCGCGCCACACGAACACTCCGTTCGCTCCGGTCGAGAACGCTCCGAGATCGAGCACGACGTCGACGAGGCCGGCGCCCGTGCCGTCGCCTTCGACGATCAGCAACTTGTATCCGGCGAGCGACGCGTTCACGGGACCGTAGAGCTCGAACCCTTCCTGGCCCTGATCGGTGCCCGGCGGATTCACGAACAACTCACTGATGGAGACTTGGGTCTGCGCGGCATGCGCGCTCGCGAGCGAGGCGGCCGCGAGCAGGGCGAAAGTCGAACCGAGCTTCATGGATGAACTCTCCGGAGGTTGTCGGGACGAAGGTGATGACCAAGGACACGAGCGCGCAGCACACCCTCCGCGCATGAAGGAGGCCCAAAGAGCGCGTGCAATCGGCGTTGAACATGCCGTCCAGGAACACGCGCGGCGTGATGCCCGCCAGGAGCACCACGCCGCGCGTGTTCTTTCCAGCTTCACTCCGCGAGCGGAACTCGCGTCACAGACCGATGTGGATCTCCAGCGGATTGGTTCCCGAGACGAACTGCGCCGGGTCGGCGAAGAACACCTGCAGATTCGCGCTGATGCCGATCGGTGCGACCGCCGGGATCGGCAGGCCGGGCAACGTCAGCTCGCCCGAACCCGGCACCGTGCCGAACAGGCCCGGCAAGCTCACGGGCGCGAGCGTCGCGAGTGGCAGCACTTGGATCGAGCATCCCGGCACGACGGTCGCCGCTCCGTTGCCGACGCCGATGAACAGGAACCCCGGATTGCCGGGCTGACCGTTCTCGATCGTCAACGTCACGGAACCGCCCGGAGTCGCGCAGCCCGTCCCGCGCAGACGCGGCGTGAAGCCGCCGACGCTGACGCAGCCGACGCCGTACGGCATCACGAAACCGGTTCCGGCCGCCGGAGCCACCGACACCACGATCGGCGTCGGATATTGCGCCGTCGCCGGATCACCGTTTTGCAGCGTGTGCGCGAGCTTGGCGCCGAACGGCGTGCTCGCGGCGAAATTGCCGCGCGACGACGTCGTCACGATCACGGTCTCGCTCCCGGCGCCCACCGCGCGCAGCACGACGCGATACAGCGGAGCCGCGGCACCGATACCGCGCGTGGAGTCCGTCGTGAATCCGTGGACGCCCTCGAGGCCACCGCCACCGTACGGCACCATCAACTCCGAACGCGTGACGTCGAAGCCGCCGACGAAGTCGATCGTCTCGACGGCCAACACGCCACCCGACTGCAGGACCAGATCGTGCGTGAACTGCTGGATGCCGTTCTGCTGACCGGCGAGAGCGTTCGCTCCCGACGTGACTTCACCGGACACGAGCAGCTCGACGGCGTCGCCGACGCGCAGCGTGTTCAGCGAACCGCCGCAGCTCGCGGTCGCGAGAGCCGTGAACGTGGCCGTCGTGCCACCATTCGGGTTCAGGTGGACGCCCACGGTCGACGGCGTGGTCGAGTCGTACGTGCGCCCGACGATGCGCCCCGTCGTGTCGCCCTGGAAGTTCAGCACCCACTGCAGGTCGTTCGGCTCGATGCCGTTGTCTCCGGTGCCGTCGACGTCCCACGGCCGAACTTGCGTCGTCGGATCGCCCGAGTCGGTTTCCGGCGCGAGCGGATGCGAGTTGCCGAAGGCCCAATCATCGTTGCCGAACACGGCGCGCATCTTCGCGATGTCGTCCGCGTCGCAGTCGCCGTCGCGATCGACGTCACCTGGGATGAACGGCGTGGCGAACTTGTTCACGCGGCCGGCTTCGAGCTTGTACCCCGTCGTGCTCACGAAGCTGAAGTCCGGGGCCTGGCCGTCGGCGAGCCACAGCGGGACCTGCGTCGTGTACGGCTGCAGCGCTTTGGGATCGACGTTGACTTGGATGTCGTAGTACGACGCTCCGGAGACGTCGACGGTCTCACCGCGAATCCACTGCTCGGTCGCGGTGTCCTGCCAGTTGTTGCCGTTCGCGAGCTGCCCCACCGCTCCGGGAGCCGGCGTCCAACCCGAACCCTTCACGCGGTAATCGACGCGCGAAATCGCGTCCGGCGTGAATCCCTGCGGATCGTCGAGCGTGTGCACCTTGCGCTCCGGGCGCGGTTGGCCCGAGCTGCCGACGTCGACGAGGCGATCGTCGGTGTCGTACTCGAGACCCGCGTTGGCCTCGTACGAAACCTCGTCGACGATCTCGAGGAACTCGCCGGTCGTGATGCCGTGCATGTCGTTCGTGGTCGAGTTCGGGCCCAGATTGTCCGGCTGGCCTTCGTCGAGCTCCCCGTCACCGAAGCGATCGGCGAGCAGCCCGGTGTCGGGATCGATCACCGACGGCACCAGCTCGTGGTCCTGCAGCGCGGCCTTGCGCCAAATCCAACCCTTCGGATGCAGCGGATCCTGCGGCGTCGCGCCCGGGCGACGGCGCACCAGGAAGAAGGTGTTCGAGCCGTCGTTTTGCATCTTGCCGGCCGACCCCGAGGACAAGCCGTTTTGCAGGAGCTTCCACTCCGCGAAGTTCGCGTCCGGCAGCACGGTCGGGTAGTTGCTCTGCGTCGTGATCGCGAGCACGAGCAAGCCGTTCGGACCCAGCTCCAATCCGTCGAGGCAGAACAGCTCGTCGATTTCCGGGGCCGGCGTGGGGATCGGTGGAATCGTCCCGGGCAAGAAGTACGACGCGTCGACGCCGTTCGCGACGGCGAACATGAAGCCGTCGAGCTTCATGCCGGGTGTGCCTTGGAGCTCCACGTACTCCCGGAAGTCGTCGGTCGAACCGGGCGGGTTGTTGAACACTTCGTTGATGAAGACCTGCGCGCTCGCGCACGCCGAACCGAACGCGACCAGAGTCGCCGTGAGCACCGTTCGAAGCACCGTCGCATCCTCCGCACATGAACCAGTGGATGCGCGGAGTCCACCGCGTGGCGGCGAACGCGAAATCAGTGCGGTATCAGGATCGAATCAAAGCGAACGCGGCGGGCGCAGCCGATAAACCACGACGGCGCCCGAGCCTTCGTAGGCGACGAACACCAGCGCATCGCCGAGCGGCGAGTTCTGCGCGGGCACGATCGTCAGTCCTTCGGGCGCGAGATCGCCGCCGAGCGCCACGCACGCAAGACCCGCGACCTGCGGGTGCGCGGGTTCCGAGACGTCGACGAGCGCGATCACTCCCGGACGCTCCAGCGTCACGATCGCCCACGCACGATCGTCGATGCGGATCGTGCGGACGCCTTCCGGCTCGGGCCCGGCATCGTCCGAGCGCGCGTCGACCTTCAGCGCCGCGGCCTTGCCATCGGCGTTGAACGCGGTGGGACACGCGTTCGCCGTCTCCCGCTCGAACTTCGATGCCGTGTCGCCGAGCCGCTCCAACGTCCGCGCATCGTGGATCGACACGCTGCGCGCGCCGAGCGCGTACGGATGCTCGATCACGCCGTCGCCATCGAGGTCGCCGTGGTGTGCATCGACCTTGCACCGATCGAGCGCGGGCGGGACCGAGGTCGCGATGCGTCCACGGGCACGCAGATCGCCGACGCGCGCCGAATCCGCGAGCGGCGACGCCGATTCGTACACGTCGCCGCGATCGTCGCCTTCGTTCGCGACCACGAGCACGACGCGCTCGCTGCCATCCGCCTGTGGCACGCGCGCGATCGCGATCTGATCCGGCATCGGCCAGGCCTCGATCGCCGAATCGATGTGGATCCCGCCATCGCGATCGGACGCATCGAACTCGCGCGCGAGCGGAGCCAATGGCGAGAGGATCAGCCATTTGCGCGCCGCGAGATCGAACACACCGAGCGCGGAGTTCTCTTGGAACGTCACGTACGCGCGTTGGTCGGCGATCGCCACGGACTCCGGCTCGAGGTCGAGTTGCGCGCGTTGCGCGTTGAACGGATGGATCCGCGTCGCCGCGAGGTCGAGGTCGTCCCCGCTGACGTCGTACGTCGTCGCGGCCGACGCATCGAGTTTCTCGAAGTCCCCGGCGACCGTGATCGACGCGAGGTCGATCACGCTGATCGAGCCCGGCGGGTCGGCGACCGTGGGCGGCGACCCCGGGAGGATCGTCGGCTCGCCCTCGTTGACGACGACGATGCACCGCCCGTCGGTCGCGAACTCGCAGCCATCCGGTTGGAAACCGACCTCGACCGCAGCCAGCGTCGAGTGATCCCGCGTCGACACGAACACCACGCGGCCACGCAACGTCGAGCGTTCCGAGGGGATCACCGTCGCGGCGAGGAACCCGCGGCCCCGCGGGTCGATCGCGACGTGACTGATCTCGCCTTGAACTCCCGCGGGAAAGCCAGCCGCTGCCGCCACGTCGATCGCGGGTCCCGGCTTCAGCTCACCTTCCGGGGTGAGTTCCATCGTCGCGACGACGCCACCCGCGGCGACGAAAACACCGCGCGTGGTCGGGTCGAACGCGGGGATCTCCGCATGTTCCACGGCGATGCGCGCGACGGGGACGAGCCACGGCGCTCCGACGGGCTCCGCGGGCGACGCGACCGCGAGCAACGATGCGATCCACATGAGTTCCATGGACGAGATCTTGAGGGGAAACCGCGAAGACTCCGCAAAGACTGCACCAGCGGTGCGTGAATGAAAAGTTCCTGTCCGCGAATCAAAACACCTTCACTCGAATCCGGAGCGTCGCCGATACAGCCGAGACCGGTGGTCTCGTGCGCACCGCGCAGAACAGGATCGCGAATGGACACCAAACTCGGCTCTTCTCCCGACCTCGACGGCGTCGTGGATGGCGAAACGATCGAGTCGCTGAAGTCGTTGTGTGACCCAGGCGACCTGTCGTTGTTCCACGACCTGATCGATACCTACCTCGCGGACTCGCCGGAGCGCATCGATGCGGCCGCGGCCGCCGTCGCCGCGAGCGATGCGATCGCGCTGGAACGCGCCGCTCATGGCCTGAAGTCGAGCTCCGCCAACATGGGCGCCACTGGCTTGGCGAGCCTGTGCAAGCAGATCGAGACGTTGGGACGCGGCGGTCAAATCGTCGGCGCCGCGGATCTCGTCGCGCGAGCACGCACGGAGTTCGACCGCGTCCGCACCGTATTCCTCCGTCTGCGCGGCTGACCCCCCTCAGCACGTGGACGTTTCCCCCCGTTCGTGACCTCGCGGCCAGGCCGCGGTTCGATCCCGCAATCGAGGCGCCCGCTCGTCCCATGAAGAAGACGTTCGACGAACTCAAGCTGACCGGCAACCTGCCTTCGCCCGCTGGCGTCGGCATGAAGATCCTGACCCTCACGCAGAAGGAGGACTTCTCCGCCGACGACATCGCGAAGACGATCCAAACCGACCCGGCGCTGACCGGCCGCATCATCAAGATGGCGAACAGCGCGGCATCCGCCGGCGTGAAGGTCATCACCAACGTCAACGACGCCGTGGTGCGTCTCGGCGCGCGCACGGTGCGCAACGTGGCGCTCGGCTTCTCGCTGATCTCGGCGTACCGCCAGGGAGGCTGCAAGGCGTTCGACTACCAGCGCTACTGGACCGAGTCGCTCGCGCGCGCCGTCGCCTGTCAGACCATCAGCGCGCGCAAGCGCATGGGCGCCCCATCGGACGCCTATATCTGCGGCCTGCTGTCGGGCATCGGCAAACTCGCGCTGGCAAGCGTGCACCCGCAGGCATACGCCGAAGTGCTGGCGCAGACCAGCTCCGCGACGAAGGACCTCGACCTCGCGGGGCTCGAACAGCAGACGTTCGAGATGGACCATCGGGAACTCGGCGCCGCGATGCTGCGGGACTGGCATCTGCCCGATCCCTACGCCCACGCGATCGAGACCTTCGCCGCCAACGCGGCGGATGACCCCGCGAACAGCGATCGCGTCGCGTCGATGCTGCGCCTGCTGTTGCGCGTGTCGGCCGCGATCGCGCGCCTGCTGCTCGACGAACCGGCCAACCGACCGGCGCTTTGGCCGCAGGTGGAGGTGTGGGCGAAGGAGATCCAGATGAGCACTCAGGAGCTCATCGCGACCTGCGATCAGATCGCGCGCGAATGGCAGGACTGGGGCAAGACCCTCGCCATCCGCACGTCGAAAGTGGATCCATTCACCGACATCGCGGCTCATGCCGCGGAAGCGGCGCAACCGGCCGTGGCGCAGCCGATGCAGTGCGCGGACCCGATCCCGCAGGACGTGGCGCCTGGGTCGCCTGAATCGTCGATCGAAACGGTGATCGAGCCCCTGACCATCCTCGCGATCGACGACGATCCGGTGTGCTTGAAGCTGTTGATGACGCACCTGAAGCGCACGGGTCACAAGGTGATCTCGGCGCAGAACGGCAAGGCGGGACTCCAAGCCGCGCTCGAGCACGGACCGCATCTGATCATCACGGACTGGATGATGCCGGAGATGGACGGACTCGAGCTCGTGAAGCAGATCCGCCGCATCGAACTCGGCAAGGACATCCACATCCTGATGCTGACCGGCCGCGAAGAAGAGGATCGCGTGGTCGAAGCGTTCGAGGCCGGCGTCGACGACGTCGTCACCAAGCCGTTCAACCCGCGCATCCTGTTGTCGCGCGTGAGCTCTGGCGAACGCATCGTGCGCCTGCGCGAGCAGGTCTCGACCGACCGCCGCAAGATGGAAGACCAGGTCGCGGAGCTCGCGATCCTGAATCGCCGCCTGAACAACTCGTCGAACACCGACGCGCTGACGCAGGTCGCGAACCGCCGCTACGGCGTCGCCGAACTCGAGGACCAGTGGTCGAAGTCCGACGCGCTGGCGGTGATCATGCTCGACCTCGATCACTTCAAGCTCGTGAACGACTCGTACGGCCACGACGTCGGCGATCAGGTGTTGCGCGAGGCTGCGAAAATCCTCGGCGCGAACGTGCGCAAGACGGACACCGTCTGCCGCATGGGAGGCGAGGAGTTCATGGTCATCCTGCCCGAGACGTCGTCGGAGGAGGCGAAGACGGTCGCGGAGCGACTGCGCACCGCACTCGCCGCACATGTGATCAAGCACGGCTCGTTCGAGGGCCACGTGACCGCGAGTCTCGGCGTCGCCGTACGCGGTGCCGGCATGGAACACAGCGCGGCGCTGTACAAGGCGGCGGACGAAGCGGTCTACGCCTCGAAGCAGGCAGGTCGCAACAAGGTGTCGTTCGCGGCGTGAGGGGTGCGACACCCGCGTGGTCCGGAGGGGACTCATAATCCCTTGGTTCCAGGTTCGAGTCCTGGCGGCCCCCCCAGCGCCCACTCACGCTCACTCGCGGAGTTCGAACCATCCCTCCGGGACGTCGACACCCGTCTCCGCGCCCTCGACGATGGTCACGACCGTGCCGATCGTCGGATGGGCGAGCTCGCTTTCGGTGCGCCACGGCAGCAAGGCTCCTCCGACGTCGCGGAAGTCGGAGTAGTGCGAGCGGTTGCCGATCCTGCCCAGGCCTTCGATGAACGTCATGCCGGCGATGTGCATGACGTGGCCGCTCTCGCGGTCGACGAAGATCGTCGGCGCCGGGGCAGATACGTCGCCGGCGCGCATGACCAAGGTGACGGCGTCGCCTTCTTGCATCTCCTGAATCACGGTCAGGGTCGCACCCGCGCGTCGCCAGTCGCCGAATTTCCGGAACGGGTTGTAGAGCGGCCAGAGTTCGGCGGCCATGCCTTCGAGTGGCTCCGCGGGCTCCGTCCCCGTGGAGGAGCGCATCGTCGATCCGTCGAATGCGAAGCTGCCGGTCTGGTCGCCGAACTTCTCGTCCGCACGCCAGAGGTCCGGCGCGGCGAGCCACTCCACGCTCTCGCCGCTGCGGCCGAGCTTCGGTAGCTCGACGCGACCGTGCATGCGCACGACACCGGCGTCCGCCAGACGCTCGAGATGGTGCGCCGCGACGACGCGCGCGGCAACCTCGCTGGCTGGGGGCAGGTCGACGCTCGGCGTGAAGCGCAGCTTCTTTGCCTTTTCGCCGATGCTGAAGCCCGTCACGCGACCGGCGTCGTCGCGTTCGAAGGCGAGCACCGCCGGCTCGAGGCGCGCCTTCCAACGATCCTCGCGCACGTACTCGAGCGGCGCGATCGCCTTGCCGGGGACCTCGAGCGCCAGACCGTCTCCGTCGCGCACGATGGCTCGGTACAGCTCGGTGTCCTTCCCCCTGTAGTAACCCAGGTAATCGTCGAGCTGCGGTGCCGCCTCGTTCGCCTCGACAGGCACGCCGAGGAAGAGTTCGCTCAATCGCTCCTCGACGCGCCAGCCGGTCGACGTACCGCGCGACTGCGTGAAGTAGAGCACCAGCGCATCGGCCTCGGGGAACGCCCACGCGTACGTGCCGTCGGAGCCGGTGTGACCGAAGACGACGACTTCGCGTGCGCCGTCCTCGGCCGCGCGCGTCCACAGTTGCATCAAAGTGCCGTAGTCCGCGCGCAAGCCGGACAGGCCCGTCTGCCACGGCAGCGGCGACCGCCCCGGCTCGAGCGTGTGGCGAATGCTGCTCGAGCTGAGGAGCTGCTCGCCACCGGCGCTCCCGTCGTCGACGTAGAGTTGGAGGAAGCGCGCGTAGTCGACGGCGGTCGAGTACAGCGCTTGCGAGCCTAGGAAGATCGGGAAGAGCGCCTCGTCGGTGGGGCTCCAGTAGCGCGACCACGCGCCGGGCGAGCCGGCGTAATTGCTACAGACCCGAGCTCGCAGCGGATGGTCGGTCGGCAGGACGCAGGCGGTCTCGGACATGCCCAAGGGCACGAGCAGCCGCTCGCGCACGAACGCTTCGGTCGGCGCGCCGGTCACGACCTCGATCACCGCCGCCAGCGTGTCGGTCCCCTGGTCGCTGTATTCAAAGGCCGTGCCGGGCGCGAACTGGAGCGGCTCGTCCGCTCCGAGATCCGCGACGGCTCGCAGGCTCTCCAGCGTGCGCGGATTGCGGGTCATGATGAGCGACATCGGGAGGCCGCTCTGGTGGCGTAGCAAGTGGCCGATCGTGATGTCGCGCTGTTCCTCGACGTCGAAACCGGGGAGGTACTTGGCGACGCGGTCGTCCTCGGACAGCTTGCCCGCCTCGATCAGCATCCAGGCCGCGGCGCCGATCAGGGGCTTCGTCATCGAGCGCACGCAGAACACGCCGCCTGGCTCCATCCGCACTTTGCCCTCGCGGTCGCGCCAGCCGTAGCCCTCGTGCAGGATCGTGCGCTTGTTCACGATCACGAGCAGCTCGGCGCCGACGATCTCGTCCGCGTCGACGAAGGACTGCACGAGTTCGTCCAGCGCTGCGACGCTCTCGAGCGAGACGTGCTCGGCGCGCGCCGTCGAGGTCGGGAACGGAGTCGCTGCCGCGGGGTCCTGAGGTGACGCGAGCAGGCTGGCGATGGTCAGAGCGTGTGCGGCAAGAATCATCGGGTGCTCGCTTGCGGTTCGGATGGGGTCACGGGCGAAGGCCATCGAGCGCCGCACGCACGGCTGCGCGCGGCGCACTCGACGAGGAAGAGATGCGACCCATCACGGCCAGGCCCTGGGTGAGTGCCACGAGTTGGTGCGCGACGTCGCGCGGGTGCACGTCGGCGCGCACCGCTCCGGCCGCGAGCGCGCGGTGCAGGACCGCCTCGAATGCCGCTTCGAGGCGCGCGATCCACGCGCGCAACACCGCGATCAACTCCTCGTCGTCGCGTGCGACCTGCGCCATGCCCACGCCGAGCAGGCACCCGAGGCTCTCGCGCGATCCGTGGTGACGCGCCAGCTTGTCGAGCACGCGCTCGAGGTTGGCGAGCGCATCCGAGTCGGATCGCTCGAGCCCGGCACAGATCGCGGCGATGACCGTGGAGCCGTAGTGCTCGAGCGCGCGCAGATACAACGCGCGTTTGTTCCCGAACGTGTCGTAGAGGCTCTTGCGGCCGATCCCGAGTTCGGCCTCGAGATCGGCCACGCCGGTGCCGTCGTAGCCCCGGCGCCAAAAGAGGTCTCGCGCTTGCTCGAGTGCGCGGTCGGGGTCGAATTGCTTGGGAGGGCCGGGTGGCATGACCTCAGCCTAGTCCATCTTAAACCGATCGGTCAACGATCACGCCTCGCGTCGTCCTGGCCGGCGCATCACGGACTCTCGTTCGATGCCCGCGACTCATGATCCCTTGGCGGACCGCCCCCTACGCCCGCCGCACGAACCCGCGCATCTTCTGATCGACGAACGCCGGCCACAGCAGATTCAGAATCCCTGCGATCCGGGCCTTCGCGTTGAGCGCATAAACGGCGCCTCCGCGCTCGAGCGCTCGCGCGATGACGTCCGCCACCGCCTCCGGCGGGACTCCGTCGCTGGCGCGATCGCGCGGCGCGCCGAGCGACGCCGCCTTGAACTCCGTCGCCGTCAGGCCCGGCGCGACGATGCTCGTCGCGATGGCGTCCACGTCGAGCTCGACGCGCAGGACGTCGGCCAGCCCGTGCAGCGCGGCCTTGGTCGCCGAGTAGACGCCGAGCCCCGGGTAGCCGCGGAAGCCGACGCCGGATGACACGAGGACGATGCGGCGCAGGGCCCGCGGCGACTGGCGCAGTAGCGGCACTGCGGCTCGGATGCACCGCACCACCCCGTTGAAGTTGGTTTCGACGACCTGCTCGAGCGTCGGCTCGTCGGTTTCCGCGACCGACGTCCAGGCTCCGACCCCGGCATTCGCCACGAGCGCGTCGAGCCCGCCCCACGCCGCCGCGAGCTCCGCGGCGGCCAATCGCACGGACTCCGGCGACGCAACGTCGCACTGAACAACGAGATGCGAGCCTGGATCCCGAAGCGAGGCACGCACGCCCTCGAGCCGGTCACGGCGCCGTGCGCTCAAGGCGACGAGGGCTCCGGCGCGAGCGAGCCGCAGCGCGGTGGCGGCTCCGATGCCGGCCGACGCCCCCGTCAGCCAGACGCGCGCTCCGGTCAAGTCGAAGCTCATCGATTCCAGCCCCGAAACAAGCCGACTCGCCGTGCGTTGGACGCCGAACTGAAAGGAATTTTCACCAAAACCAGCGCCCGAAACTGCTGTTTAGAGAACGTTTGCCGGTGGTGACACCCACGGGTTAAACTCTTTTGAACTGAACGTCCGGGCCGCTCCAACGGGGTGAATCCGAAGTTCAGACAGAACCCAGTCAGACTGAACCCAGCCCCGAGCCTAGCTCCAACGTTCTCTCCCGATATCTCCGACCCCTGGAGGATTCTTCGCATGCGCTGCTCTTTCGGACGAGTGCGAACTTCGCTCGCACTCGCGGTCACTGGAGTCGCCCTTTTGACGGGAATCGCCGTCGCGACCGTCATCCCGCGCGACATGTCCAAGCAACTCGAACTCATCGAGGCCCAGAAGGACGGCGCAGTGGTCTACGGGACCATCGTTGCCTCCCGCACTCAGATGCTGGAGGACGTCCTGCGCTTCGTGCCGTTCACGGTCCTGACCGTGAAGGTCGAACAGGCGATTTCGCCGGCCAACCTCTCCAACGAACTCACGGTCTACGTGCCGGGCGCCGGTGAAGAACGCCTGACGATCACGCCCTCCGACGACGAAATGCGCGTCGGCGAAAGCGTGTTGATGTTCCTGCGCGCGGACGCCGGCATCCGGAACCACGACGCGACGGCCTTCAAGGTCGACTCGTTCGCCGAGATCCTGCGCACGCAGAAGAACCGCAAGGGCGAAGTCATCGTCCTCGGCGAAGGCGCGAGCTTCGCCGTCGAGAACAACACGAAACTGTCCGACCTCAGCCCCCAGATCATCGACGCCGTCGCCGTCCTCAAGGCCGCGCAGTCGAAGCAGAAGTGAGCAAGGAGCACACCCAAATGAACATCTCCCCTCGCTTCTTCGTTCTGTCCGGCGCAGCGGCACTCGCGATCACGTTCGCGTGGCCGTCGACCTCGACCGGCTTCGCGACCATCGGTGGCAGCCTGGGCATCGGCACCACCGGAAACGGCTATCAGCGCGACGTCCGCGTTTGGAACAACGCCGCCGACGCCGCGGCGAACAACAACGTCACGGCCGAAACCAACCACCCGGGTGCGCTCGGCGCACCGCTGTCGGTGTGGAAGGCCGCCGAGGCCTGGAACTCGAACACGGCCGGCGCGGCCCGGAACTTCGACTACGACTGGCAGGGTGGTCTCGCGACCTCCGCCGGGAACAACTCGAACACGGTGTTCTGGGGCACGGATTCGTGCGGTGGCGGCACGCTCGCCTACACGGTCACGCCGATCTCGGACGGCTGGTACATCTTGATGTGCGAGAACTGGACGTGGGCGGACGGGCCTGGCACCGTCTCCGGCAGCCAGATCGACATCCAGGGCGTCGCGGCGCACGAGCTCGGTCACGCGCTCGGGCTCGGTCACTCGGCGGTCAACTGCGGTGGCTCCTGCGCCGCGCAGACGACGATGTGCCCGGCGATTTGCGGCACCGGTACCGAGCAGCGCACGATCGCCGCGGACGACCAAGCCGGTCTGCAGTCGATCTACGGCACGATCGCAAGCAACAAGCCGACGATCACCGCGATCGCCGGCACGAAGCAGCTCGGTTCGGTGCTGACGATCACCGGCACGAACTTCCCGTTCCCGGGCACGGTCAACGTGAAGTTCACCGCGAACACCTCGACGAACACGGGAGCGATCCCGGGCCTCGTCCAGAACGTCGCGACGTCGTCGACGACCTCGTTGAACGTGACCATCCCGAACACCGCGCTCGACGGCAACGTGCTCGTGTGGAACATCGCGGCGAGCCCGCGCGTGCTGTCGAACCCGTTCCCGATCGACATCGGCGGCGTGGCGCCTCCGCCCGCTCCGGTGCTGTTCACGGCGAGCCCGTTCAGCGTCGAAGCGTTCCAGGGCGGCACGGTCACCTTGACCGGTGACAACCTCACCGGGACGACGTCGGTCGCCTATGGCGCGAACGTGCTGACGTCCGGCTTCACCGTGGTCGACGACAACACGATCACGATCGCGAACCCGGTCGCTCCGCAGCTCGGCTTCATGGGCATCACGGCGACGACGCCGGGCGGCACCAGCAACCAAGTGTTCCTGACGGTCGTCCAGACCGATCCGCTGACGCTGGTCGGTTCGCCGACCGTGGTCAACGGCGGGAACCTGAACTGGAGCTGGGGCGGCGACCCGAACAAGCCGCAGTTCCTGCTCGTGAACTTCACCGGCCAGACGATCACGTATCAGGGCCAGCCGATGCTGAACTTCGTTTGGTTCGTGCCGTTCGGCAACACCAACGCGGTTGGTCTCGGCTCCGTGATCGCGCCGATCACGGGCGCGCCGCTCGGTCTGCAGCTCCACATGCAGATCCTCACCGCGACCAGTGAGGCCGACGTCGACCTGTCCAACGTGACGGTCACGACGGTCCAGTAACGCAACGAGTCGCGGGGGCACCCGACTCGTTCCAAAGAGGCCGACGAGCTACGCTCGTCGGCCTCTTTGCTTTCCGCCCTCGATCCTCCCGTTCGCTCGCCACGAGGTCGCGCTTGAATCCGATCGCGTCGTTCTTCAGCGGCTTCTTCGGTGTGTCGCTGTTGTCGTTCCTGCTGCGACTGGTGGCGGAAGTGCGCCCCACGACGTCCGCGGCTCTGATCGGGGTCGCCTCATTCCTCGCGCTCGGGGCGATCGCGGCGGCATTCGTGCCGCGGATCCACAACCGTCTGGTGCGCATCGTCGGCGCCGTGGCGTTCGTCGGCATCGCGCTGTACGTCCGCGGATCGGTCGACTCCCTGCGCCACGCCGACAGTCCGTTCGCGATGGCGGCGATCGTCGCGATCGCTTGTGTTTGCGTGCGCCTCCAGGGGGGCGGAGGGCTCGAGCCCGGCGCTGTGCTCCTCGGGGCGGCGGGCGGCCTGATCGCGCAGGAGTTGATGTTCCTGCCGCTGTTCCCGTTCGCGGATTGGCTGGTGCTCGCGAGCATCCTGTTGTCCGCGACGCGCCAACTCGAGTCCGGAACGGACGACGAACCCAGCGCGATCGACGCGCGAGGCTTCAGCGCGCGGCTGCTCGAACCCGCGATCGCGGGCCTCGCGATCGGTTTCGCGTTCGCGCTGGCGCGGCCGTTCCTGCTGCAGCAGACGTCGGGCCTGCGGTTCAGTCATGAGCTCGTCGGCGCCGTGACGTGGTTCGGCATCGCTCTCGGGGCGTTCTTGCGCGTCAGTCGCTTCCCTGGCCCGATCGCCCGGGTCGTGACCGGGTTGCTCGCGATCGCCGCATTCGGCGCGATGTTCCGCGTGCAGCTGCTACGCGGATCGAACGCGCGCGCGATGCAAGAGATCTGGCTCGGTGACCACCCAATCGGCGTGGAGTTCCGCGCCGTGCAGATCCTTGCCGGCCTGGCGTGCGTGGCATCCGGCGCTTGGCTGTCGAACGTGCTCGGCGCTCGGATTCGCCCGTTCTCCGCCGCGGCCGTCTTCGGCGGAGTGGCGATCGGCGCGATGGGCGCGACGCACTGCCTCGCCGATGGCGCGGCCGCGTGGCCGACGCGCATCCTCGGCGACACGCGCGGACTCGTGCGCGAAGGACCGCTCGAGATCTACGCGGCCCACACGATCACCGAGGACGGCGTGTTGCGCGCGCTGCGCAACATGACTCAGGCCGAGGGTGCGCATCACCTGCAGTGGCACAACCGCCGAGCGACGCGCATCCCGACGTTCGCGGGACTCGAATCGCAGGAGATCATGACGCCGTCGGAGCTGACGAGCGGGACTTCGCTGTTGCTCGTCGGCAACATCGCGCACCACCACCGTGAATCGATCGGTGCGACGACGTTCGGCCGCACCGTGATCGTGCCGACGCTGCCCGTGATCGACCGTCAGATGCTCGGCGACGAACGCCACGCGACGTTCGCCGAACTGCGCGCCGAGCGCGCGCGCTTCGACGTCGTCGATTTCGTGTCGACGCCGACGCTGGCCGACGAAGCCGCACGCATGTTGACCCGTGAACGCTTCCGCGACGCGAAGGACCTGCTGGCCGAGCGCGGCTCGGTGTTCGTCTGGCTCGACGTCCAAGCCGTCGGCATCGACGAAGCGGCCGCGATCGCACGCGCACTGAACGCGGAGTTCGGAGCGATCCGCCTGTGGCTGGCAGCCGACGGCTTCGCGGGGCCGTTCCTCTGCCTCGAGGCCGGACCTCTGGCGGCCGCCGCCGACAACGGCTTCCGCGTGCAATTGCCGCCAGCGACGCTGCTCGACACCGGCGGCACGCGCGTCAACTCGATCCTCGATCCCGTCGCCGAGTTGATGCGCCCGAGCGCCAAGATCGACCGCACGCTGCCCGATGCGCCGCGGTTGTCCGAGCTGGCCGCGCGCGTGCGCACCGCGACCGCCGCGTCGGACCGCGCCGCGATCGGCGACGCGGTCGGTTCGATCCTCGACGCACTCGCGCAGCACGAGCGCGACTACTTCGACGTCGAACTGCTGAATGCGAAGAACGAACGCAATCGTCTCACCGAACCCCAAGCCGTCGCCATGTCGAAGGCGATCGCGACCGCGCCGGAGAATCCGTTCGTCCACCAAGCGGTGCTGAACTTCGTCGTGTTCGCGTTCACGAAGAAGAACTACGAGCTGTGTGACCGGGTGCTGTTGCCCGCGCTCTCCGCACATCCGGACGACGAGGACCTGCGCCTGATCTCTGGTCGCATCAACTTCGAGTTGCTCGACGACGAAGCGGCGATCGACGACTTGGAACAGGTCGTCGCCACGGGACATGCGACGTCGGAGGCCTACCGCGTTCTCGGCATGGCCTACCACCGCGCCAAGGACTTGCCCGCCGCGCAGTCGGCGCTCGAGACCGCGATGCAGCTCGCGCCGGAGGACATCGCGGTGGTCCGCGCGCTCGGGCTATGCCTCGCGGATGCCGGCCAGGTCGACAAGGCCGCGCCGATGTTGCACCGCGTCTTGACGCAGAATCCGAAGGACAAAGAGGTTCGGGCGAAGCTGCTCCAGCTCGAGCCGAACGCGGTGCTGCCGATGGAACCGGCGGCACACGACGAGTTCCCCCACGACGAGAAGTGACCGTCCGCTCGCGGCGGGGTGCGCGCCGGTTCGCGCCGGTTCGCGTCCTTTCGCGTTGGGTCGCGCGAGAGTCCTCACCCACGCTTCGACGATCGGCACGCGCCGCGACGGATTGACGGATTTCTGAACGTGGAGCCGGCTGCTAACCTGCCCGGCTCCACCGGAGCGCCCGATCCATGAGTGTCCTCGACCGCTTGGTCACGCTGTCGATCCCGATGGTCCCGAAGCCCATCGTCCGCCGCATCTCCGCGCGCTACATCGCTGGCGAGACCCTGGACGACGCGATCCGCGTCGTGACCGAACTGAACCGTAGCGGCGCCATGGCGACGCTCGACGTGCTCGGCGAGGACGTCTTCGAGCGCAAACAATGCACGGAAACCGTCGACGACTACCTGCGAGTCCTCGACGCGATCGTCGCGAAGAAGCTCGATTGCAACATCTCGATCAAGGCGACGGCGTTCGGGTTGAAGCTCGACCCCGCGTTCTGCCACGAGAACATCGAGCGCCTGCTGCGCGCCGCACACGAACGCGGCATCTTCGTCCGCATCGACATGGAGGACTCGAGCGTGACGACGATCACGTTCGACCTGTTCCGCAAGTTCCGCGAGCGCTTCCCGAAGATCGGCCCCGTGATGCAGGCGTACCTGCGCCGCAGCCTCACCGACGCGCACGACTTGTTGAAGCTCGCGCCGTTGAACATCCGGCTGTGCAAAGGCATCTACAAAGAGAGGCCCGACGTCGCGTTCCAAGACCGCGAGGTCGTGCGCAAGTCGTACGCCAACTTGCTCGACGTCCTGATGCGCGGCGGCGCGTACGTCGGCATCGCGACGCACGACGAGTCGTGCGTCTACGAAGGCTTGCGCATGGTCGACGCCCTGCGCCTCCCGCGCGAGGCATACGAATTCCAGATGCTGCTCGGCGTGCTGCCGCAGTTGCGCAAGACGCTGATCGACGGCGGCCATCGGCTGCGCGTGTACGTGCCGTTCGGTCGGCATTGGTACGCATACAGCCGTCGCCGTCTGAACGAGAACCCGGCGATCGCCGGCTACGTGTTCAAGGCCCTGCTGACGGCCGACGCGCAGTGATTTCGCCGCGGACTCGGCTGCCGCCATCGCCGACCGGGACGCTGCATCTCGGCAACGCGCGCACGTTCCTCGTGAATTGGCTCGCGGCGCGCAAGGCCGGCGGTGCCGTCGTGCTGCGCATCGAAGACATCGATCGCGGGCGCTGTCGCCGCGAGTACGTCGAACGCTGCCTCGACGACTTGCGCTGGCTCGGCCTGACGTGGGACGAAGGGCCGACGTTCCAAAGCGAGCGCTTGGCGCTCTACGAGCACGCGTTCGCGCGTTTGGCCGAGCGCGGTGCGATCTACCCCTGCGTGTGCACGCGCAAGGAAATCGCCGCCGCCGCGAGCGCGCCGCACGCGGACGACGAAGGTCCGAGTTATCCCGGTACCTGCCGCGATCGCTTCCCCGACGCGGCCGCGGCGACGCGCGCCAGCGGGCGACCTCCCGCATGGCGCTTCCGCGTCGCGCCCGGCGACGTCCCGTTCGACGACGTGGTGCAGGGCCGCGTCGCACTCGATCCGAGCCGTCTCGGTGGCGACTTCGTCGTGCGCTCGTTCGACGGCACGTTCGCGTATCAGCTCGCCGTGGTCGTCGACGATGGAGCGATGGGCATCACCGAGGTCGTCCGCGGCGACGACCTGGTGCCGAGCACGCCGCGTCAGATCCTCGTGCACCGCGCGCTCGGCTACGCGCCGCCGCGCTTCGCGCACTTGCCGTTGGTCGTCGATGCGACCGGGCGACGCCTCAGCAAGCGACATGGTGACGCGGATCTCGGCCATCTGCGCGATGCAGGTGTCGCAGCGGGTAGCGTGCTGGCGCGGCTCGCGCGCAGTTGCGGCATCGACGTCGCGACCCCGCAGGTGAGTGCGCTCGAGTTGGTCGAGCGGTTCGACTGGACTCGATTGCCGCGCGAGCGCGTCGTGCTGGACTGATCCGATGCTCGATCTCGAATCACTCGCGGCGGCGGTGCGCGAGTTCGAAGGCCTCGCGCCGGATGCCCGTATCGAGGTCGTGCAGACGCACATCTCGATCGTCGTCCTTGCGCCCGAGCACGTCTTCAAGCTGAAGAAGCCGGTGAAGCTGCCGTTCCTCGACTTCTCCACCCCGGCCGCGCGCAAGCACGCGTGCGACGAAGAGGTGAGGCTCAATCGCCGCTTGTGCCCCGCCGTGTATCTCGGCGTGGTCGCGCTGCATCGCGATGCCCGCGGGTTGACTTTCCACGACCGCGGCGCGGAGATCGACTCCGCCGTGCGCATGACGCGACTGCCGGCGGAGCGGATGCTCGATCGACTCCTCGAACACGATGCTGTCGGCACGACGGACATCGAGGACCTCGCGCGCCGCGTCGCCGACTTCCACAAAACCGCGGAGCGCGGCCCCGCCGTCGTCGCCGCCGGCGACCCGCGGCGCTTGGCCGAGCTGATGCGCGCCAATTTCGTCGAGACCGCCGCATGCGTCGGAACGGTGTTCGACGCGACCCTTCACACGCGCATGGCCGCGCGTGAACGCGTCGACAGCGCACGGCTGTTGCCACTCCTCGAGCGCCGCGCGCGCGAGGGCCGCGTGGTCGATGGTCACGGCGATCTCCACGCGCGCAACGTCTGCATGACCGAACCGCCAGCGATCTACGACTGCATCGAGTTCTGCGCCGAGTTCCGCTGCCTCGACGTCGCCACCGAGAACGCGTTCATGGCGATGGACCTGCGCTATCGCGGTCATCGCGAACTGGCGGAGGCCTACGCGCGCGCCTACGTCGCCGCGACCGGCGACGCCGAGCAGCTCGTGCTGCTGCCCGCACTGATCCGCTATCGCGCGCTCGTGCGCGCAAAGGTCGCCGCGATCGCATCGAGCGAACAGGAACTCTCCGCGCTCGATCGCGAGCGCGCGGCGCAGTCGGCGCGCCGCCATTTGCGACTGGCCGCGGCCACCGCGCTCGAGCAGGACGGTCGAACGTGGATCGCCGCGTGCGGACCGCCGGCGTGCGGCAAGAGCGCGCTGCTCGAGCAGCTCGCGCGCGAAGCAGGCTTTCCGTTGCTGCAGAGCGACCGCATCCGCAAGGAACTCGCGGGTGTCGCCGCGACGGCACGATTGCCGGCCGACGCGTACTCGACCGAGTGGACCGATCGCACGTACGACGCGCTGTTGAGCCGCGCGAGCGCGAGCCCGGACGCCGTCGTGCTGCTGGATGCGACTTGGGGGTCGCGCGCGCGGCGGGATTCGTTGCGTGCGGTCGCCGCGCGGCGCGGAGCCCGGACCGTGTTCGTCCACCTCGACGTGCCCGAAGCGGCCGTGCGGCAACGCCTGGCGGCGCGCGCGAACGATCCGGCCGCCATCAGCGACGCGGACGTCGGCGTGTACGAACGCTTCGTCAAGACGTTCGAACGACCGACCGCGGACGAAGCAGACGTCTGGACGTTCAGCGGTACTCCGGCGCTCGACCACACGCTGGACGCGCTTTTCGCACGGCTCTGACTCGGCGCGACCGTTCGTTCGATCACCCTCGAATCGCTGCGTGACCCCCCGAAGCGTGCCCGGATTCCTACCCATAGGCACCTCCAGGAGCACCCCCATGAACCCCCGCCCCCTCATCCCGCACCTCACCCTGTCGTTGTTCGTCCTCGGTGCAGGACTCGCGCCCGCCGCGAACGTCGTCGTCCAGAAGAACGGGCAGTTCCCGACGATTCAAGCCGGCATCAATGCCGCCGGCGCCGGCGGAACGGTCACGGTGAAGGCTGGCGTCTACGAAGAAACGCCGAACATCTCGAGCGGCCTCGACGGCCTCACGCTGAAGGCGTCGGGCACCGTGATCATCGACGCGCGCCTCGCGAACGGGGGCGCCAATGGCCCCGGCCTGACCGTCAGCGGCGACGACGTCGTCGTGCGTGGCTTCACGATCCGACACGCGTTGAGCGCAGGAGCCGGCAAGCCCGGCGCGGGGGTGCACGTGAAGGGTCTCGGCGTGCGCCTCGAGAAGCTGCGCATCGTGAATGCCGACGACTACGGCGTCTACGTCGAGCAGACCGACGCGGTCGTCAAGAACTGCCGCTTCGAAGGCGGTGTGTACGGCGTGTTCGCGACGACTGGTGCGCGGTTGCTCGCCGAGGGCAACGCGATCGACGGCTGCATCGCCACCGCGATCTACGGCAGCGGCGACGACATGATCGTCCGCAAGAACAAGATCTCGTCGTGCGCCATGGGCATCTCACTGTCGGGCATGCGTCCGCGTGTCGAATCGAACGCGATCCAGCGGGTCGACTCGGTCGCGGTGCAAGTCGGTTTCAGCGAAGCGATCGTCCACGGCAACAAGATCACGAGCGTGTTCTCGGGCGGCGCAATCTCCGTGTCCGGCGACCACTCGGAGATCACGTCGAACACGATCCTCGAATCGCGGACCGATGGCGTCAGCGTCTCCGGCACCGACCTGCTCGTCGCGAAGAACAAGATCTTCGGAGTCGGTTCGTTCGAGGACGGGATCTACATCAGTGGCAACACGGCGGTCATCGAATCGAACGTGCTGCGCGACATCGGCGGCAACGGGGTCTACGCGTTCTCGTCGAACTCCACCGTGAAGAAGAACTCCGTGACGCGTTGCGGTCGAGTCGCCATCGGGGCGAGCGCCTTTTTCCTAGGCGGCACGTCCGTCGACGTCCTCGGCAATACCGCCAAGGACTGTCACGGGGACGGGTTCCGCCTGTCGCTGCAGCAGTCCGAGGTCATCGGCAACACCGCCATCGGCAACGCGATCGACGGCTTCGACCTCGACGTCCTCGGTACGGTCTCGAAGAACGTGGCGACCAAGAACTGGGGCGAGGGCTTCCGCCTCGGCAACGCGAACATGGTGTTCACGAACAACGTCGCGAAGAACAACCGCATCGACATCGCGGCCACGGCCGTTCCCCAGTCGTTCCAAGCCAACGCGTACGGCACGGGTGGCGTGAACACGCTGCCCGAGATCGACTGATCGGCCGTGACCGGCGCATCCGTCGTCGGTTAACCTGCGCGTCCCCTTCGCGAGGAGCCTCCGATGCACCGCCACGTCGTACTTTCGCTGTCGATCGCCGTCTTGGCGTCGAGTGCCGCCCATGCCGCCAACGTCGTCGTCCAAAAGAACGGCGCATTTCCGACCATCCAAGCCGGTATCAACGCGGCGGGTCCCGGCGGCACGGTCACCGTCAAGTCCGGTGTGTATGAAGAGACTCCGGTCATCACGAGCAACCTCGACGGCCTGACGCTCAAGGCCTCCGGGAACGTGATCATTGACGCGCGTCTCGCGGACGGGGGCGCCAACGGCCCCGGAATTCTGATCAATGCCGACGACGTGACCGTGCGTGGCTTCACGATTCGCCATCCGTCGGCTGCCGGAATCGGAGCCCCGGGCGCCGGCATCCGAGTGCTGACGCCTGGCGCATTGATCGACAAAGTGAAGTTCATCAATTGCGGGGACTCGTCCGTCCTCGTCGAGAGCACGAACACGACGATCCGGAACTGCACGCTGATCGGTTCGGCGTTCGGCGTCTTTGCGTCGTCCGCGAACAACACGACCGTCGAGAACTGCTCGATCTCGATGTGTTCTTCCTCTGGATTGCTGCTGAACGGCACGAATCCGGTGGTGCGCAAGAACACGATCAAGGGCTCGAACAGCTTCGGGCTCCACATTTCGGGTCCGAATGCCGTGGTCGAGAAGAACACGGTCGCGAATGCGGGATCGACCGGGATCTACGTCGATTCGGCCGACGCCATCGTCCGCGGGAACAAGGTGTTGGCGGTCAGCGACGGAATGGGCATCAGCTCCTTTGGCAATGGTGCGTTGATCGAGAGCAACCTCGTGGCGGACACACGCAGCGAAGGTCTCTACGTCATTGGCAACGCGTTGACCCTGCGCAAGAACGTCGTGAACCGGACGGGTGGAAGCGAAGAGGGCATCTACGCGTCTGGCGGCGCGAACATCACGCTCGAGTCCAACGTCGTCGACGGAGCGGGTTACGCGGGCATCTTCGTGAGCTGCCTCTCCCTGACCGCGCGCAAGAACGTGGTCCGGCGCTCGGGTCGATATTCAGCCAGTTCCGCGGGGTTCTTCCTCGGCGCGGGTGGCGGCCTCATCGAGAAGAACGTCGCGAAGGACTGCCATGGTGACGGCTTCGTGTTCTTCGTGAACAGCGCCGACATCCTGAGCAACGTCGCGACCGGCAACACGATCGACGGGTTCGACGTCAATGGCCCGGACTCCCAGGTCGCGAACAACGTGGCGCTGAAGAACTCCGGCGAGGGCTTCGACCTTTCCGGCACGAACTTGGTGTTCAACGGCAACACTGCGAAGAACAACCGCATCGACGTCGCGGCGACGGTGGCCCCGACGTCGTTCCAGTCCAATCAGTTCGGCAGCGGCGGCTCGAGCACGCTGCCCGAAATCGACTGAAACCCTGTCGGCGCGATCCGCCGGTGTCGCCTCCGGGAGGAGTCGACGGCGGGTCGCCTCGATGAAGCCGGCCGATCCGGTGAGCATGGCGACCCCCGATCCCGATCGGAGGTCGCCATGTTCGTTCGTCCCCTCGTCGCAGCCATCGCGTTCTTCGCCGCAGTCGGCGTGGCACGCGCGAACGTCTCCATCAAGTTCGACGGGAGCAAGGTCCACTTGAAGAGCGACGACACGGCGCACGTCGTCGTCGTCGAAGGCGTTGGACGCTTCGGGGAATGCGTCGTGTACGTCGATGGCGTGCCGAAGGCGACCCTCGACGGCGCCCGGGACCTGCGGATCGACCTCGGCGACGGCGACGACAAGCTCCTGGTGAATGGCCTGCAGATCGGTGGTTCGTTGAAGATCAGGACCGGGGCTGGCAGCGACGTCGTGCTGATCCAGTCGGACCGCACGTTCGAGACGGCAAAGCGCGCCGTGTTCGTCGGAAAAGACGTCGACGTTGCCCTCGGGGGGCAGCCGAAGGACCAATGCGCCGTCGAAGCCGACGACACGCTCTTCGGGATCACGATTGGCGGGACGCTGACGGTCCGCGATGCGACGGACCTGAACATGGAAGCGGCCGGCGTCGTGGCGGACGACGCCGCCGGTGTGATCACGATCGGCGGCGACCTGGTCCTGCGGCAGAAAAGCTCGTCGGACGCCAACGGCGACGACCGGACGACGCATTTGGACGGCGTTCGGGTCGGCGGAGCCACCAAGCTCGAACTCTCCGCCGATGCGGATTTCGTCTCGATCCGAGGCTGCGCGTTCGCCCGATCGTTCAAGGCGAAGCTGGGCGGCGGGAACGACCAGCTAGCGATCAGCCCTTCGTCGGAGAGCAGCTCGTTCCACGGCGCCGTGGACATCTCGGGCGGCAGCGGATCAGAGGACCTCGTGATCCTCGTCGGCGCCGACTTCGCAGTCCCGCCGACGATCGTGCAATTCGAGATCACCGGCTGATCCGGTGGCATTGGCCAGTCCGCGCGCGGAATCCCGGAATCGACCTGTCGGCCGGCAGCGCGCGCGTCGCCTCCACCTTCCATGAGGAGCGACGTCGATCGCATCGCGATCCACCAGCGCTCCTCGAGACCCTCCACGTTTCGGAGCCTTCCATGTTCGGATCCATCCGCGCCCTCGCACGCCTCGGCCTCGTCACTGCTGCGCTTTGTCCGGTGACCCTTGCCGCAGTCACGATCAAGCAATCGAACAGCAAGCTCACGCTGAAGGGCGATGACGCGGTGGACGTGATCGTCCTCAGCGGCGCCGACGCCGTCGGCGAAATCCACGTCCAGCTCGGCAGTGAACTCGTCGGTAAGTTCAAAGGGATCCGCGACATCGACGTGCGGACGGCGGGTGGTGACGACGTCGTGGACATTCGCGGCGTGAAGATCGGAGGCTCGCTACGCGTGCGCACGGAAGGCGGCAATGACGACGTCGAACTCCACAACACCGATCGGCTCCTCGTCGACGCGTGTGTGTTCATCGGCCGAAACTTCGAGCTGAACCTCGGCGGTCAGGAGGGCGACGATTTCGAGATCGAACCGTCCTCGAACGAGTTCCCGATGACGATCGGCCGGACTCTGTCGGTCCGAGGAGCCGCGCACGTCGACCTCGATGGCCTCGGGGTGGAGTTCGCCTCGGAGCCCGGCGACGTGCTCATCGGCGGGAATCTGGAGATCCGGACGACGTCGACGTCCGCCTCCACACTCTCCATCCGCATCTTGCGCATCGACGACGTGGCGGTCGGGGGGAACTCGAAGTGGACCTTCGGATCGACCGTCGACGAGGTCCGGGTGCAAGAGTCAGCATTCGTCGGCAAGGTGAAAGTGTCGCTCGGCGCTGGCGACGACGTCTTCACGATCGGCGGAAGGACGCATGGCAGCGCATTCGCGAGCGCCGTCGAACTCGCGGGAGGGTCGGGGACCGCGGACGCGCTCGATCTCGGTACCGCAGTGTTCGCGACTCCGCCCAAGGTCAAGCAGTTCGAGCTCGTTGATTGAGAACGTGAGTCCTTTCGCTCTGCAATCCATCACGCGGCTCACCACGGAGCCCTCGACCGCACGGTCGCAACCGACGTACGCGCTTGTTTAGTAACTGGTTGTGGCAAGTGACTTCACGCACGACCCGGCGGCGAGCCGAGAGCGTTCGGTGAAAGTAGGACCTTCTCACGATTCGGCGTGACACGCTCCGACGCGCTCTGGTGATCCAGGCGAACCCTCACGGAGCCGCCCATGATCACCCGCCTCGCACTCGCCCTCGCCGTCGTCTCGGTTGCGTCCGCCCAAGCGGCGAACGTCGTCGTCCAGAAGAACGGACAGTTCCCGACGATCCAGTCCGGCATCAACGCGGCCGGCGCGGGCGGCACCGTGACCGTGAAGGCGGGTGTCTACGAAGAGACCCCGTTGATCGGCAGCACGCTCGACGGTCTGACGTTGAAGGCATCCGGGAACGTGATCATCGACGCGCGACTCGCGAACGGCGGCGCCGACGGTCCGGGGATCCAGATCGCTGCCGACGACGTGACGCTGCGCGGATTCACGATTCGTCACGCCAAGGACGCCGGGGCCGGCAAGCCGGGCACGGGCGTGCGGGTGACCGCTCCCAATGCTCTGATCGAGAAGCTCAAACTCATCAACTGCGAGGGAATCGGAATCCAGGTCGAGTCGACCGGCACCGTGATCCGCAACAACATCATGATCGGCTGCGGTTACGGCGTGTACGCCTCGTCCTCGAACGAAACCACGGTCGAGAACTGCACGATCTCCTACAGCTCCTCGTACGGCATCTTCCTGAATGGCACGACGCCGATCGCCCGCAAGAACACGATCAAGCACACGAACGGTTACGGCATCTACCTGGCGGGCCCCGGCGCAGTGATCGAGAAGAACACCGTCATGAATTCCGGTTCGAGCGCGATCTACGTCAACTCCGTGAACGGCGTGTTCCTGAGCAACAAAGTGTTCACGGTCTTCGACGGCAACGGCATCAATTCGAGCGGCGACGGTGCGACGATCGAGAACAACACGGTGTTCGACACACGCTACGAAGGCATCTACGCGAGCGGCAGTCAGCTGACGTTGCGCAAGAACCGCGTGCGGACCACCAGCGGCAACGACGAGGGGATCTACGTCTCCGGCGGAACCTCCCTGGTCCTCGAGTCGAACGTCGTCGACGGCGCCGGATACACGGGCATGTACGTCTCCGGCGACGTGATCACCGCCCGCAAGAACGTCACGCTGCGCTCGGGTCGCTACGCGGGTTCGTCGTCGGGCTTCTACTTCTCCGGCAACGGAGCGACGATCGAGAAGAACACCGCGAAGGACTGCCACGGCGACGGCTTCCTGCTCTACGTCAGCAACGCCGACATCCTGAACAACGTCGCGAGCGGGAACACCGTCGACGGATTCGACGTGAACGGCTCGAACTGCGACGTCATGAACAACGTCGCGCTGAAGAACTCGGGCGAAGGCTTCGACCTGTCGGGTTCGGGCACGGTGTTCAAGAACAACACCGCGAAGAACAACCGCATCGACGTTGCGGCGACGGTGGCCCCGACGACGTTCCAGGCCAATCAATACGGCAGCGGCGGCTCGAGCACGATGCCTGAGATCGACTGACTTCCAAGTTCGCCGGATTCCCCGTGACGCTCGCCCCCAGGCGCGGGTGATCATGGCGCCCCCAACCGGAGCGCCGCCATGAACATCCGCATCGCCGTCCTGCTCGCCCTCACCGTCACGACCACCGCGCAAGCGGCGAACGTCGTCGTCCAGAAGAACGGACAGTTCCCGACGATCCAGTCCGGCATCAGCGCCGCCGGCGCCGGCGGGACCGTGACCGTGAAGGCCGGCGTCTACGAAGAGACGCCGGTGATCGGCAGCGCACTGCCGGGCCTGACGCTGAAGGCCTCGGGCAACGTCATCATCGACGCGCGCCTCGCGAACGGCGGCGGCGATGGTCCCGGTATCCAGATCAATGCCCTGGATGTCACGGTGCGCGGGTTCACGATCCGGCACGCGTTGGACGGCGGCGCCAACAAGCCAGGCGCGGGCGTCAACATCAACTCGCACGGAACGTTGATCGAGAACATGAAGTTCATCAATTGCGGTGAGGCCGGCGTCCGACTCGTGACCTTGTGCAGTGGCACGGTGATCCGCAACTGCCTCATGACCGGCTGCACATACGCCGTCTACGCGGCATCGTTCAACGACGACATCACGGTCGAGAACTGCTCGATCTCCTACTGCTCGTCGTACGGCATCTACGTGAGCGGAGCAGCGCCGATCGTGCGCAAGAACACGATCAAGAACACGAACGGATACGGCATTTTCATCGGCGGGCCACAAGCGGTGATCGAGAAGAACACCGTCAGCAACGCCGGTTCGAGTGGGATCTACGTCAATTCGCTCGATGGCGTGTTCCGCGGCAACAAGGTGCTCTCGGTATTCGACGGTACCGGGATCTACTCGGGTGGCGACGGCGCGCTGCTCGAGAACAACTTGGTGTTCGATACGCGTTACGAAGGCATCTACGTATCGGGCAGTCAATTGACGGTGCGCAAGAACCGCGTGCGGACGACCAGCGGCAGCGACGAGGGGATCTACATTTCGGGCGGAACGTCCGTGCTCATCGAGTCGAACATCGTCGATGGCGGCGGATACGCGGGCATCTCCGTCATCGCCGACTTGGTCACGGCGCGCAAGAACGTCGCGATGCGCTCGGGTCGCTACGCCAGCTCTTCGTCGGGCTTCTACTTCTCCGGCAACGGAGCGACGATCGAGAAGAACACGGCGAAGGACTGCCACGGCGACGGCTTCCTGCTCTACGTCAGCAACGCCGACATCCTGAACAACGTCGCGACCGGAAACACCGTCGACGGCTTCGACGTGAACGGCTCGAATTGCGACGTGCTGAACAACGTCGCGCTGAAGAACGCGGGCGAAGGCTTCGACCTGTCCGATTCGACCATGGTGTTCAAGACCAACACCGCGAAGAACAACCGCATCGACGTCGCGGCGACGGTGATGCCGACGTCGTTCCAGGCGAACAGCTTCGGGACGGGCGGCGCGAACGTCGCGCCCGAGATCGACTGATCAGGGCCCACGGCTTCCTTACGAGTTGAACGCTACTGGGAGCTCTCCGATGCGAACCCTTCGCCTCTTGGCGTCATGCGTCTGCTTCGTCGCGGCCTCCATGGCGCATGCCGCCAACGTCGTGGTCAAGAAGAACGGGCAGTTCCCGACGATTCAGGCCGGCATCAATGCGGCCGGGGCGAACGGAACGGTGACCGTCAAGCCCGGCGTGTACGAAGAGACGCCCACGATCTCCGGCGCTCTCGACGGGCTCGTTCTCAAAGCGTCGGGCAAGGTGATCATCGACGCACGCCTCGCCACCGGCGGCGCGGACGGCCCCGCCATCGTGTGCAACGCCGATGACGTGACGATCCGCGGATTCACGATCCGTCACGCCAAGACGGCGATGGCTCAGGCAGGACACGGGATCGTGATCAACGCGCCCGGCGCGCGCCTGGAGAAGCTCTCGATCTTCAATTGCTCGGACTCCGGAATCGCGATCTTCGCGAACGACGTCGCCGTGAAGAACTGTCTCGTCGTCAGTTGCTTCAACGGAGTTTCGGCGACGTCGGCCAACATGCTCGTGATCGAGAAGAACACGATTCGGACGACCAAGAGCGGCGGCATCGCGTGCGCCAACAGTGACGGTGTGCTCGTGCGCAAGAACGTCCTGGAGAATTGCGGGTCGAGCGGGATCGGCGTCGGAGGCGCGAACTGCCGCATCGAGGACAACTCGATCACGCGCAACGCGTTCTCCGCGATCCATGCGAACGGGGCGCATCCGATCGTGCGCCGCAACAAGATCCGGACTTCGTTCTTCTCGACTGGCATCCTCGTGGTCGGCTCCGACGCCGAAGTCGAGAGCAACACGATCTTCGACGTCGACGGAGCGGGCATCTACTGCGCCGCGAGCCCTGCGCTCGTGCGGAAGAACCGCGTGGTCTCGACCGGGCCCGACAAGCCCGGCGTCTACGTCGAGAATGGCACCGGCATCATCCTCGAAGCCAACATCGTCGAGAACGCCGGCAGCGCCGGCTTCGAGGGAGTCGCGAACGACGTGATCGTGCGAAAGAACCTGGTGCGTCGCTCCGGGCGCCAAGAATCGACCTCGGCCGCGTTCTTTCTGACGGGGATCGGCGGTGAGTTCGACAGCAACGTCGCGAAGGATTGCTTCGGCGACGGGTTCCGCATCGGCACCTCCGCGGCTGCGATCACGGGCAACGTCGCGACCGGAAATACGGTCGATGGATTCGACGTCGACGCGCCGAACTGCACCTTGAAGGGCAACACGGCGAAGGCGAATCTGGCCGAGGGCTTCGACATCGGCGGCGCGGGCTGCGCGTTCACGAACAACACCGCGAAGTCCAACCGCATCGACGTCGCGGCGACGGTGGCCCCGACGACGTTCCAGGCCAATCAATACGGCAGCGGCGGCTCGAGCACGATGCCCGAGATCGACTGAACGGACGCAGCCTGAGGGGCGTCGAACGCGACGCTTCCTCGACGGCGCCGATCGCCCCGGACGGTGTGATCCGCGCCGTCAGCGGTTCGTCCCAGTGACGCAGTAGGCCAGAAACGCCCAGATTGGCCGGAACACGACTTGCTTGAACCGCCCCCTCGCGCCACGTGTGGATCGACCGTGGTTCCCTGGCTTTCGATCCCGACGAATTGCGAAGGTGCCTCGATGCGTGGCCTCCCGCCATTTTCCAAGTGTTCTGGGCTCGTCGTCGGCGCCGCTTTGCTCTGCGGCACGGCGTTCGGCCAGGGCGAGATCCGGCGATTGACGAACATCCCGCCGTCGACTGCGACGGGCTTCGGCAATCAAGTCGCTGGAGCCGGCGACGTCAACGGCGACGGGTTCGCCGACGTCGCGGTCGCGGATAGCCAGTCCACTCGGATCTTCTCGGGCTTGGACGGCGCCATCCTGCGCCAACATCCACGCGGCCGGCTGCTCGAACTCGGTGACGTGAACGGAGACGGCAAGTCCGATCTCCTGATCTCGCAGAGTTCGACGGTGTCGCTCGTCGCGTATTCGGGCGCGACCGGCAACGCGCTGTGGACGGCGCCGGGAATCGGCATCCTGCTGACGCGGGCAGGTGATCACGACCTCGATGGTGTGCCGGACTTCGCGAGCGTGCAGTCGAACACGATCGACGTCCGCTCTGGAGCAAGTGGCACCATCCTCAAATCGATACCGACCGGGAACGTTCAAGGTCTTGGCGGCGGGCACGACATCGACGCGGATGGAACTCCGGACTTCATCGTTTCGAAGACCGGGACGAATCCGGACACCGCGGAGGTCATCTCCGGAGCGACGGGCACCGTCCTCCACTCGGTACTTGCGGCGAGCAATGGCGCATTCGCTCCGGTTCGTCTGCTCGGAGACATCGACGACGACCTGCGTCCGGACTTCGTCGTCGGCGAACCGAACTGGTTGAGTCTCGGCCGCGTCCGAGCGTTCTCCGGCGCCACCGGGGCCTTGATCTGGCAAACGACCGGCGCGGCGATCGGTGGCTCGTTCGGACTGCAGTTGATCACGTTTCCCGATCTCAACGGCGACACGCGACCGGACCTCCTGGTCGGCGCGAACTTCGACGCGGCGCCGGGAAGCGACGTCTCGACCGTCACCGCGCTCTCCGGGCGCACGGGGACGACCTTGTTCAAGACGTTCAGCACGGACGTGGACGACTTGTACGGTTACTCGATGGCGGATGCGGGCGACGTGAACGGCGACGGCAACCACGACTTCATCGTCGGTGAAGAGCTCGGGTCGTGGCAGGCGTTCAACACGGGCATCGCGTACATCTACTCATCGCATTGCTGGGAGCAGTACGCGGATCTACCCGGATGCGGAGGAACGGGCGGAGTCAAACCGACGCTGGCCGCCGCCGGCTGCATCTCGCCGCTCTGCACGTCGTTCATCCACTTGTCCGGGTGCTACGGAAGCGCGCCAGGCTTCTTGTTGATTCGCTTTGGACCCGGTTCGGGCACGACCATCGCGCCGGGATGCAACCTCTACGTCAATCCGGCTTCTGCACTGATGCTGCCGTTCGTCACCGCCGGCCCGTTCGTGGCGGGAGGCGGACAATTCGCCCTCCCGACCGTGATGCCCGTCGGCATTCCAGCCACCGGGCTCTTCACGTTGCAGGCTCTGGTCGCCGACCCCGGCGTGCCGCTCGGCTTTTCCGCGTCGAACGGCCTGATCATCGACAAGTTCTGACGAAACTCGATCCCATGAACACGAACGAGCCGCGGCGGACATCGTCAGCCGCGGCTCGTTCATGTTCGGTCGCGTCGCGCTGCGTCGCGCGTCGCGGTCACTTCTTCATCTGTTCGAGCAAGCTCACGAGATCGTCCGCGTGCTCTTCCTCCATCGCGAG
The DNA here is from genome assembly GCA_052034255.1 of Planctomycetota bacterium. Taxonomy (GTDB): domain Bacteria; phylum Planctomycetota; class B15-G4; order B15-G4; family JADJEK01; genus JADJEK01. Next base: position 31,927 of record JBPOIU010000037.1, read on the forward strand.
GATGCCTTCGAGCATGCGGCGCGTCGTCGAGTCCTCGTGCCCGAGGTAGACGATCATCTCGCGGTAGCTGTCGATCGCGATGCGCTCGGCGACGAGGTCTTCCTTGATCATGTCGACGAGGTCGTCGCCCTCGACGTACTCGGCGTGACTCCGCGTGAGCAGACCTTCGGGTGAGAAGTTCGGCTCACCTCCGAGCTGGACGATGCGTCCAGCGATTTCGTCGGCGTGCGACTGCTCTTCGTTCGCGTGCGTCAGGAATTCCGCCGCGATGCTCTGCGCGTTGATACCCGTCGCCATGAAGTGGTGGCGGCGATAGCGCAACACGCAGACGATCTCGGTCGCGAGCGCTTCGTTCAGCAGCTTCACGACCGTGTCCCGATCGGCGGCATAGCCCTCGGTGACGGCACCCTTCTCCATGTGCTTGCGGGCGCGCGCCCGCAGAGTCTTGACGTCGGTGAGGAACGGTTTCTTGGACATCGGAACGGTCTCCTGAATCGGCGCGAGCATCGTCGCGCCTCGCGCGCGGGGCCGCGGAGTGTAGCGCACCGCGAACGCAACACGGGTGCAGCGACTTCTTCGACGCGAGGTGTCGCCGTCGTCGAGATTCCGGATCTCGAGCGTCGGCAGGGATCGCCATCGGCAATTCGGAGCCGGTGCGGACTTCATGCGCATCGACGACTTGCTCGCCGATGTAGTCACGGTCCGCGCCACGTTCAGCGGGAACAGCGTCGCGGTCGCGCTCGATGATCAAGCGGGCGACTCGTTCGAGTGCCGCGTTCAGACACAAGACGGCAGCGTGCGCTTCGGCGGCGGCGTCACGGTCCGCGGAGCGACGAGCGTCACGTTCGACGGCATCGGGAGCTCGGGGGATTCGGATCCGAGCGACACCTTCATCGGTCGCTTCACGACCGGGGTGCCGCCGTCGGCACTTGTGCGCGGGTTCGGGCGCACTACTCGCTCGGGCCCCAACGCGTGCCGAACTGCGTCGCACCATCGCTGCGGACGAAGTGAACGTAGGCCTCCTGCGCGGTCAGAGTGATCGCGGCGAATCCGCCACGCGTTGCGGCGAAGGCCGTGTCGGAGCGCGATGTCACTTCGTGCGCGTTGTCGTCTCCGCCGCCTCCGCCGGACACGACGTATCGGACGTCATCGTGAGGTCCGAGGAACTGGAGGGTGTGGTCGTGACCCGCGATGTACATGTCGACGCCGTGATCGATGAGCAAGCGCTCGATCGCGCGCCCCATCTTCTCGTCGTCACCCCGCGGGCTGCCGGAGTAGATCGGGTGATGGCCGTAGACGACCTTCCACCGCGCGGTCGACGCTTCGAGTCCCCTGCGTAGCCAGTCGATCTGGTCACGCGCTTGCGAGTCGGCCTCTCGGATGCGATCGGTGTCCAGCGCCCAGAACTGGGCCCGAACGCTGCCGTCGACGGGAAGCTCGAACGTGTAGTACGCCGCCGGCATGCGCCAGTTCGGATCGATGCGTGAGCGCTCGATCTGCGCGCGGCTACTCCCATCGTGATCATGATTGCCGAGAACCGGATACATCGCGCAGCCGAGCGGACCGTAGGGCTCCACGATGCGTTCGTCCCAGGCGTTGCCGACCGAAGACATCACTCCGCGCGGGTAGAAGTTGTCGCCGAGCAGCATCAGGAAATCCAGCCCGACGGAGCCGCGCGCCACGGTCCGCATCGCGTCGGCGACTCGACGCTGTCCCGCTCCGCCGGTGCCGGAGTCGCCGAATGCGAAGAAGCGCAAGGATCGCTCGGCCGTGACGCCGTCCGCGAGTTCGACACGTTCCGCGACGCGGTCGCCACTCGGGTCTCGAGGACCGCGGTAGCGCTCGTAGCAACTGAAGCCCGCGATGACGCCGAAGCCCAGCGACACGACGACGGGGAGCCAGCGGAAGCTGAACGCGCGAGTCCGTGCGGAATGAGACGTTCTCATGCGGTTCATCCTCCGAAGCACGTGCCCGACGCAATCCGGATCGAGGATCGCTCGAAGCACCGCGTGATCTCGCGGAGGAGAATGTTCGGCAGGCATGATCGGATGATGAGAACTTCATCGTCCGCGCCGTAAATCCGGCTCGAGTGGGTCGAGATCGCGCGGCTTCGCCGATGAGCGGGATGCGCCCGCATGGGTTCGCAAGAGCGGCGGGAATGACGCCGTGCGCGATGCCGCGCTAGCCGAGCGATCTCGATGCCGGCGACATCACCGTCGAATTGACCCACGACTCGGATCACGCCGTATCGGCGAAATCCGAGCCGAGCGAGTGCGGCACGGAAAGAGGGGCCTCAAGAGCAGCGTCGGCTTCAACGATCGCGCAGGCGGTGACTTACCCCCGCACCCTCTTCATCCGCGCATCGTGCTCGTCCGCGAACTTCTTGATGCCCTTCAGCACCCACGGCCACGTCAAACGCGACTCGTCGAGGATCTCGTCCACCGAGCCGCCCGTGCGCCACTTGTCGTCGTAGTCCGGCGACAGCGTGTAGTCCTCGCAGACCTTGTTCGCGTACCAGTCGCACATCGAGCGGCGCGCGTTGTTCGTCACGCACATCGAGTCCTGCCAGTCGTTCCACGACAGGACTTGGTCGCGGTAGCTCTGCGGCTGGTGCTCGAACAGGTAACGGCTCGGCGCGGCGACGAAGCGGACGTTCGGCAGTTCGTCGCGGTGGTCCTTCAGGAGTTCGAACGCGGCCTTGATCGGGCTCGTGCCGCGGAAGATGACGGTTCCCGCGCGCTTGCCCTTCGAGTCGTCCCAACCCTTCATCACGTACGCGCCCTTCGCGGCGTCGTGATAGTCCGCGCTGCCGAGCGCCTTGCGATCGGGCGTGTCGACGTTCGGACGCGTGAGGTGCAGCGCGATGATCGCCGGCGGCGCGTTCATCGCCGCGCACAGCAGAACCGGCACTTCGTTGTGGTCGAAGGGATGCAGGTCGACGACGTGGCCGCGCGGGAACAGATCGGTGACGCCCGGCGCGTAGATGCCGAAGTGCGTGCGCGAGTCCTCCGCGGTCTCGGGACCCGAGTGACCGGCGATCCACAGCACCTTGCCGACCTTCAATTGCGAGTCCTGCGCGAGCTGCGAGAACAGGCGCATCGGGCCGTACTTCAAGTACGAGAACGAGCCGTACGTCGAACATGCGCCGAAGTAGCCGACGAACTCCTTCTCCGGGTTCTCGGCGAAGTTGACGCTCGCCATGCCGCACATGATCGCGGAGTTCGTGAACTCAGTGATCTGCTGCGGCAAGAGCGCGCCTTCGGGCGACTTGTTGCGCTCGTACCAGCCGAAGCCTTTGAAGCTGCCGTGGCCTTTCATGAAGCCGGCGATGTTCGTCGACTCGGCGAGGTCGGCCGCGCAGACGACGAACAGCGGGCGTCCCGCGACTTCGTTCGCGATCGTGTTGACGTACGCGCCCCACGCCGACAACCCGGTTCGGTTCGGCGCGGCCTTGCCCGGCGCGACGAATAGGTCTTGCGGATACTTCGTCACGTCGAGGATGCGCGCGTCCTTCGACGGATCGACGCCGCGCGTCCAGCGATGCGTCGTGTTCTGGCTCGTCGGCACCGCGTCGGCGTTCTTCGCGAGCTGGCCCGCGACGAACTTCACCAACGCGTCGTCCTTCTTCATGACGTCGAGCACGAGGTCGAGGTTGGCCTTCGTCTGAGCCTGGAACGCGCCCTTTTCTTCGGGGGCCGGCTTGCCGAAGCCCTCGAACTTCACACCGTACTTGTCCTGGAACTCGGCCTTCGTGGCCCAGAACGTCTCGCTGTTGGGCTTGTGCGCCGTGCCGTGGCTCTTGTTGTTGATGACGCCGTAGCCGCGGCCCTTCGTGTTCTTGGCCCAGATCATGCCGGGGCGGCCGTCCTTCTTCGCGGCGCCGACGATCTCGCGATACGCGCCGATCAGCGCGGCGAAGTCGGTGCCGTTCTCGGTCCCCGCGACGCGCCAGCCGTACGGCGCGAACCACGTCTCCGGTGAGCCGTGGACGACGGAGTCGTGGCACGGGTCGTCGATGCCGTAGTTGTTCCAGTCGACGAGCATCACGAAGTTCTCGAGGCCGAGGCCGTACGCCGAGTTCTTCGTCTCATGGACCGCGCCGGCGGACAGGCCGCCTTCGCCCTCGAGGCAGAACACGTTGACGTCGCGCGCTCCCGAGTGCATCAGCGCGAGCGCTTGGCCCGCGGCCGCCGGCACGCCGTGACCCGACGGACCGGTGTTGGCCTTCACGAACAGCGTTTTGCCTTCCATCTCGGCGTGGCCGGGCAGGCCCTTGTTGCGCCGGAACGTCAGCAGGTCGTCCGCGCGCAACACGCGATGCGGGTCCGACGACAGCGAGAAGCGCGGCTCTTTCGTCTTCGCGCCCGCGGCCAGCCAGAATTCGTTCATCAGCGCCAACGCCGAGTACAGCAGCGGCGTGCAATGCCCGGCGCCGAGCACGAACCGATCCCCGAACGCCTTTTCCGGGTGCGCGAGGTCGAAGCGCATGGCGCCCGAGAGCAAGAGGCTCGTGAACAGGTAGACCTTCGAGCGCGACCCGCCCGGGTGACCGCTCTGACGGAAATTGAGCGTCAGGTCGATCAGTTGATCGACGAGATCGGCGGTCTTTTGCAGGTGGGCGAGGTTCGCACGGACTTCGGAGTCGGTGAGGATGGTTCGCATCGCGGGAGCTTAGCAGCCGGGTGCGAGAAGATCGCGCGGGGATGTCACACTTGGCGTTGTGGGCCTTTTCAGGAGTTGCCGCTCGATCGGATCCGACGTACACCGCGCCGAGCCGACCGCTGCTCGTGCTGTTTCGAGTCCGTTTCCCGCTGCTTCCGAAGAAGGGTCATCCATGTCGTTCCACCATTCGATCGCCGTCGGTTTGCTCGCGTTCGCCGCGTCGTCCGCGTCGGCTCAATCCGTTCCTGCCACGATCTCCGGTCGCCTCGTGCCCGGCACGTACTGCGGCAACCAAGGCATCATCGTCGAGCACACCAGCGTCGGTGTCGCGTTCGTCACGACCGTCGATTTGTCCGGACTGGGTCAACAGGTGACCATCACCGGCACGCTGAATCAGCCGGGTCCATGCGAGTTCATGCTCGCCTCGAGCGCCACGAACAGCGCATTCCAGCTCTACACCTGCAATGCGGCCGGACTCGGTTGCGAGGTGTCGTTGGACATGTGTCCGTCGCCGATCGACGGGTCGTACGTCATGTTCGGATCGTTCGCGACCGCGACAATTCCGGTCTCGCAGGAGACCGGGACGTTTCTGCTCGACCCGAACTTCATGTTCCTGTTCTCCGCGGGACAGAAGTCCGCCGTGTGTGAGGCGACGCGGTTCTTCATCCCGAACATCCCGGCCGCCGTCGGCGTCGACGTGTTCTTCCAAGCGGCGCACATTCCGGTCAGCGGCTTTCCGCTGCTGTCGAACGTCACGAAGATGACGATCCTGCCGCCGATCCCGGGCTGTCAGTACCTCGAGTGCTTCTGAAGCGCTGACCTCGGCGATCCCGAAGCTTGCGGAATCGACCCGCGCCTGGCGTACTCCGGCGCGGGTCGATTCGTTTCAGGGGATCCCATGCACATCGCACTTCGAGCCGCACTCGCCTGCGGCCTCGCCCACTCCGCGATCGCCGCCGATATCCACGTTCAACCCGGCCAGAGCATCCAGGCCGCGATCGTCTCCGCGCAGAGCGGCGATCG
>JBPOIU010000070.1:0-45318 GCA_052034255.1 Planctomycetota bacterium
CAGCGGTGTCCGCCTTCGCGACCCGGCCCCTCCCGGGCCCGGCGGCGCCCCCGGCCCCGATGTGTCCCCCGTCTGTCCCCTTGCCTGCGGATCGCCGCATCCGTGCGACGCGACTAGAGGCCGGGGGCCAGGGCCGGCTGTCGTGCCGAGCTCGGGGACCTACTCGGCGATGGAGTGGGTTGGAGCCCGGCGGCTTTTTGAGTCGAGGGAGAAGTTTGGCTCGTCCCTTGGCACTTGGTGGTTGCGGTCGAGGGCGTGGCTTCGACGGACCCTGGTCTGCGGATGGTCATTGCCGATTGGGACGCACTCTTCGATCGCCTCCGGCTTGTAGGCTGACTCAGCGACGGTGAAACTCGCGACTTGGGGGATCGATCCATGTTCGTAATTCTCTTGGCCTGTTTGGCGCTTCCGCAGGGCATCGACGGCGAGGTCGTCGCTGCGGCTTCCGACTCCGCCTCGATCTTCGTTCGTCTCGTGACTCCGGACGGGACTGCGATCGGGAACACGCGGGTGGTGATCGACCCGAGCGGGCTACCCGTCGGCGCGCCTGGATTGCGCGAAGGGGTCCCGCTCCCCCTCGGATTTCGACCGGGGCCGATCGATTGGGCGCGCATCGACTCCGCCGCAGCCGTGGAGGACGATCTCCGAGTGCTCGAGTCACTGGACGGGACGACGGACCCAAGCGGCGTGCTTCGCGTCGACGCGACGCAACGCTTGCTGTTCAGCAGTCGTGCCCCCATCGACTTGGTCGTGCCCCGCGCGGGCGAGCCATGGTTGCGCTGCTCGCTCGAGCTTCCTCTTCCGGACGAATCGGGGAGCGCGGATCGGCCGGCGCCGTTCGCGCTTTCTCCCGAGCGTGACGTGCTCGCGGGGCGGGTCGTCGATGACCTGGGACAGCCGGTGACCGGCTCCTGGTGCCGCGTCGACGACGCGGTCGCAGAGCCTCCGCGCGAGGCCGTGTTTTTCACGAAGTTCAGGGACGTCTTCCGCGTCGTCGCGGGGTCCTCGCCGCAATGGGTGTGCTTCTCGAGTCCCGGACATGCGTCGGTCCGCGTCCCTCTCACCCCGAGTCCCGAGCCCGCGACGATCGTGCTCCCCCGACTCGCTCGGATCCATGCACGCGTCGCGCTGCCCGCCGGCGTCGCGCCCGAGTGGTTCGCGTTCCGCGTGACGATCGGCGACCAGCCGCTGTCCGCGGAAGCCTTGGTGCATGGCGAACAGTGCTCGGTCGACCTCGAGGGAGAGAGTTCGTTCCGCGCCGACCTCGTGCTCCGCAGCACGGGGACCGCGCTCGCGACCGCGAACGGGACGTTCGCTCCGGGTCGCGGGGCGGACTTGTTCCTCGACGCGTCGGCCTTCGGCGTCGCACAGGTTCACTTCACGTGCGACGGCACGCTGCCGTTGCCGATCGACGTCTCCACCGCGAACGGAATGCGCGCCACCGCGTCGACGGAAGGGATCGTGCGCGTGCCGTGCCCGCCCGAGGGAATCGATCTGTGGGTGCGCGGCTTCGCGATCGGCGCCCAGCACTTCCGCGTGCACGCTGGCGCGAACACGGTGCGCGTGACGCGTGTGCGATGAACCCGTCGGTCGTCTGGCCGCGTGTGCGCGCGCGATGGTTCGGCGTACACTCCCCGCCCTGACCTTTGCCGGAGGTGCGGATGCTCGCATCGAGTTGGCTGTGCCTCGCTCTCGCGTTCACCGGCGGAACGCAGACGATCCATGTCGACCCCGCACTCGGCGTCGACGCGCCCGGCAACGGAGCGGTGACGCAACCCGTGCGAACGATCACGTTCGCGCTCACGCAGATCCAACCGGGCAACGCGGCGGATCTCCGGCTGTTGCCAGGGACGTACTCGGAGAGCAGCGGCGAGGTGTTCCCGCTGGTGCTCGTGCCCGACTCCACGCTGACGAGCACGGCACCGTTGCGCGCGGTGATCGCCAAGCAAGCCCTCGCGTTGACGACGGTGTTCCAGGTTCCCGCGGGCTCGCAGCGTTCCTTGTTCGTCGACGTCGCGATCGACACGTTCGATCGCTGCATCCAAGCCACGGTCACCAGCGAGGACGTCTTGGAGCTGACGATCGAGGGCTGCGAACTGTCGGCCTCGCGGGCGATCGCGGTGAACGTCGTCGACGGCGGCGCGAGCGTACGCGTCGCGAACTCCGAGGTCGGCGCCGGGCAGAACTGTCTGACGATCGACGCCAGTGGCAGCGCGGTGGTCGACGTCGTCGTCGAACGATCGGTCCTTTCGTCCGGGATGCGCGGCATCGAGCTGAACGCGGGCGCTCCTGGCGCATGGATCAACTCACTGGCCCGTAACACCGCCTTCGACCGCTGCAGTGCGCAGGGCATCCGCGTTGGGGCGAACGGCGGCGGCCAAGTCGCGAATACCGTCGAGTCGTGCGTCTTCTATCGCAATGGCCTGCCGGCGCAGCCACCCAAGTTGGGCGCGATCACCGAAGCACTGAGCGCCGGCGGGTTCGCGCAACACACGATCACCAACTCCGCGTTCCTCGGGAACGGCGCCGATCTGCCCTGGTTCAACCCCAGTCACTGGACCGTGTCGGGCTGCATCAGCCCGAGCGGAACGGTGTGCACGCTTCCGAACAACGTCTGCGCGGACCCGCTGTTCGTCGACGCGTTCGCGGGCGATTTCCACCTCGCGCCCGGCTCACCCGCGATCGACGCCGGCATGTTCACGACGAGCTTGCCCGCGGAGGACTTCGACGGCGATCCGCGCCCTGGCCACCCGTCGCTGTCCGGAGGAGTGCCGCTGCCCGACATCGGCATCGACGAGGCCTATGACCGCGCGTTGCACGTCTCGCCGAATCCGACCACGTTGGGTGGGCCATTGACGTTGGGCCTTCACGGGCCGTCGCACGCGCTCGCCGCGTTGCTGATCGGAACCGCGGCGAATGGAGCCGGCTTCGGGCAGGGTCTGCGCGTCGCGCTGCCGCTCGCGCTCGATCCGGTGCTGGTCGGCGTCGTTCCCACGGGGAGCGGCGGCGTCGGCGTCGTCTCGGTGGCGGCGGTCGTCCCCGCCGTACCGGCCTTGCTCGACGTCACGCTGTTCGAGCAGGCCGTGTTCGCGAACGGCGCGGTGCTCGAGTTCGGCTTCGATCGGGTGAAACAGCGCTTCCGCTGAACTCGCGCGTCACTTCGCGGCGAGTTGTCCTGCGATGCGCTTCGTGAACTGCTCGAGTCGCAAGCGGCCGATCGCGGTGTTCTGCGCGACCCACTCCGCGTGCTGGAACACGGTCTTCGACACCTCGGCGCGCAAACGGTCGAGGTACGGCGCGATCTTCGCGAACAGCAGCAAGCCCTCGGCTGCATTCTCGACCAGGTACTCGGCGTGCGCGATCTTGTGGTGCGCCATGCCGTAGACCATCTCCCAGTACGTCGAGACCTGACGGAACGCGGCGTTGTGCGGATGGTCCGGCTTGGTGACCGCGAGCACGTCCTCGTAGCTGCGCGGCAGGAACTTCGCGTTCATCGCATCACGCGACGCCCGCATGACCGGCTCGCGGCGGAGTTCGTAGAGGCGGATGACGAGTTCGGCGTCGCGGTAGTCCGGAGCTTCGACGCTCATGCGTTCCTCCCGTGGGGTGTGCGCTGGGCAAGACGCGGCGCGCGGCGGCGCGTCTCGTGTTCTTCGCGGTGATCGGCGTCTCGCTGGAAGTGGAGCCGAGGAAGGGATTTGAACCCTCAACCCCCGCTTTACGAAAGCGGTGCTCTACCGTTGAGCTACCTCGGCAACCGGAGACTTGCCGCGAAAGAAGGCGGAGGTTCTAGCAGACCCCCACGGACAAAGGAAGCCGTCATTCCTCGGCTGGGACGCGCCTGGAACTTCAGGGCACGAAATCGAGCGGGACGTCCGACCGTACCCACCCGGCCGCCGCGGCGCGCTGCAAGAGCGTCGTCACGCCCTTGCGACCGCGCTCCCCGAGGTCCAGCGTGAAGTCGTTGACGTACATGCCGACGAACCGGTCGTTCCGCGCGTCGTCGATCCCGCGCCCGAAGCCCTTCGCGTACGCCAGTGCCGCGTCGCGGTTCTCGAGTCCGTACTCGATCGAGCGCTGCAGCACGCGTTGGATCTTCTGCTGCAAGGCTTCGGGCAAGTCGCGGCGCACGGCATTGATGCCGAGCGGCAGCGGGAGCGAGGTCTCGCGCTTCCACCACGCGCCGAGGTCTTCGACCTTGTGGACGCCGTAGTCGCCCCACGTGAGCTGCCCCTCGTGGATCAACAACCCGACGTCCTCGGTGCCCGCGGCGACGGCATCGAGAATCGCGTCGAACGCCATCGCCTTCGTGCGCGCCTGCGGGAAGTAGAGCTTTAGCGCGAGATACGCCGTGGTGCGCACTCCCGGCACGGCGATCGGAACGTCGTGCAGTTGTTCCTTCGTGCGCGCCGTCTTCGAGACGAGCAACGGCCCGTAGCCGTCCCCGACCGACGCCCCGCACGTCGTCATGCGGTACTTGTCCGCGACGTAGGTGTAGCCGTGCAGCGACAGTGCGGTGATGTCGAGCTCGCCGCGCTCCGCGCGCTCGTTGCACGTCTGGATGTCCGACAGCACGTGCTGGAACGCGAGTCCTTCGGTGTCGATCTTGGGCTCGCCCGCGAGCGCATAGAACATGAACGCATCGTCGGGATCAGGGCTGTGGCCGAGCGTCAGGGGCTTCGTCGACATCGCGAACTCCGGCGCGAGAGGAAGCCGGGGATGCTACCAGCCGATCCGGCAGGACCGCTGCCGTCGAAACCCGGATGCAAAGGAATGGCGCGGAGCGCGCGGCGCCGCTCCGCGCCATTGAAGGTGCCGTTCCAGCACCGTGAGGATTGCGCGACCGGGAAGAGGAGTGCTGCGAGAGACCTGAGCCGTTGCGCTTCGAAGGCGACGCAACGAAGGGGTCTGCCGGAGGCCAGCGCGTCACTCACGGGGGTGTTCCGGAACGGCACCCGTTTCTCGACTCGAAGAATCCGCCGGGAGCACCAGCCGGCTTGTTCCGGTGACCCGCCGCCCATGGGGCGTCGTGGTCCGTCGGCCGGCGCTCCCGACGTGTTTCAGTTGTTCTGGTTGCCTCCGCCGTTGGTGTTGCCACCGCCACCCGGGCCGCGACCGAAGCCGCCGAATCCGCCCGGACCGCGTCCACCGCGACCGAAGTTGTTGCCGAACTTCTCGTCGTAGGTCGTGATCTGTTCGTTCGTCAGGTACTTCGACAACTCGGTCTTGGTCTCGGTGCGCAGCTTGTCGAAGGTGTCGCGCATCGACTGGAAGTCGCCGCCGCCCTCGAACATCTTGTTGCGCAACTCGTCGCGCTTCTTCTCTTCGGCGGCCAGCGTCTTGCGCATCTCGTTCGACTGGTACGGCGTCAACTTCAACTCGGTCGTGATCTGCGCCATGCGCTGCTCGAAGCGCTCTTGATCGCGCTTCGCCCGCTCATCCTCGCGCGCCTTCTCTTCCTTCGCTTTCACGTCGGCGATCACGCTCGCGATCTCCTGCCGGAAATTGTCCGGCAGCGGCGCGTCGGGATCGCGGAGCGACGACACGAGTTCGCGCAGTTCGGGCTCGAGCGCCTTCGACGGCGCGCCGATCTCCGCGGTCTCGATGCGCGTCGGGGTGTCGTTCGCGAGCGGTCGGCTCTCGAGGACATCGAGTCGCACGCGCAGGTCTTCGTTGACGCGCACGAGGTCGGCGATCGACTTCTTCAACGACGCGACGTCGTCGGCGGCGACTGCGCCCAGCGCGTCTTGCGCCGGCGACGAACTGGTGACGACGAAACTACCGACGGCGCCGCCGGCGATCGCGGTCAGTGTGGAAATGAGCAGAACGGCTTTCATCGGATCAAACCTCGAACATGGCCTGAGCGGCCTCGGGGACGGTGACCTCGACGTGGTCGAGATCGGTGATCGTGTACGTCGACTTCGACTTGCGCTCCATCGTGCGCTCGCCGAACGAAATGGACATCTGGGTGTCGAGCAGGATCGACTCGATCGCGCCTTGGGGCCCGACGACGATCTCGAAGGTCCCGGACGCGGTCCGCTCCGGCATGTCGCCTTCTTCGCCGCCGCGCATGCGCATGCCACCCATCGGCATCAACACGTCGATCGCCGCTTGGTTGAGCTTGCCGGAGAAGACGACCTTGCCGTCTCGCTCCGACTTGGCGACGTCCTCGACACCGGCGCCGACCTGCTCGGCCAGTTTGTGTGGCGCGCGGACTTGTAGCAGTCCCATCATTCCGAAGCCGCCGCGGCCTTCGCGCGGTCCGCCTTCCCCGCCAGCCGGCCGGCCCTCAGCGCCACCCGCGGCGCGCGGAGTCGGCGGCGCGCCTTGACCCTCACCTTGCGGCGGCGAACCACCCTCGGCCTTCGGCGCGTCGGCGCCTCCCGCGGGCGGAGTCGCTCCACCTTCGTCACGCGGCACCCGGCCGGGACGGAATCCGCGGCCGCGCATCGCCTCACGATCGAGCTTCTCGAACGTGCCATCGGCGTTCTTGACCACGAGCGTCTCGCCGAGCACGTAGCCTTCGACGTCGCCCTGAACGAGGTGCAGCGGCTTCCCGCTCTGGACGCGCGCCTTGGTGACGACCGGAGGACGTGGCGTCGACGGAGCGTCGCCCGCGCCCTCGCCGCCGCGTCGACCACGTCCGCCGCCCGGACCGCCGCCCGAGCCCTCGCTCGAGAGTTCGAACGCGTAGCTGTTCGCCTTCGCGAACGTCGCGCACACCGCGATCAACTCGGCCTTCGCGTCGGTGGCCGGAGCGACGGGCGCCACGGGTGCCGCGGGGACGGAGGGATCCTGCAGCGTGGCGCAGGCGAGGACGAGGGAAGCGAGCAAGCTCATCGAGGCGACTCCTTGTCGTGATGATCGGGGGCGAAATGTTCGGATCCCGGACCGCGCGGCGGACCGCTCATGGATCCGCGGGGTTCGCGCCGGAAACGTGAGGATTCGGAACGGAAGCGTTCGAGCGTCGGCGCATCGACGAGTGCTCCGAGTTCGTCGTCGCGCGTCTTGCGCAAGGCATCGATCGCCGCTTCGTCGGGGCGCTCCGGCGCGGGTGCGCCGTCGACGCACTTCGGCTGGAACAACGCGCTCTTGCCCGACTCGTAGGCCGTCAACACGCGCTCGATCCCGGCCAGGGTGTCGGCGGACAGCGTGGTGTTCTTCGCGAACCAGGCGATGTCGTTCTCGACGCGCTCGCGCCGGCGCTTCGCGAACACGTCCGCGATCATCGTGTCCAGACGCTCGCGCTGCGCGTCGGTCAACACGGCCAGCACTTGCCGACGCGTGTCGTCCATGACCTCGCGCATCGATTCCTCGTGCGCTTCGATCGCTGCCGAACTGCCCTCGATCAACGCGTTGATCCGAGCACGCTGATCCGCGTCCAGGCCGAGCTCATCGAGGAAGTGCTGGGGCGGGCCGAGCGGACCGTCGAAACGCCGACCGCGTTCGCCGCCGCGCCCGTAGCGTCCTTGCTCATTCGACTTGACGTCGCTCGCGGCCAGCCGCGACGCCTGCCAACCGATGCCGAACATGACAGCGAGGGCGATCCCGCCCCACACGACGGACTTCATTCGGGCACCTCCGTCGCGAACAGTTCGGCGACCAACGTCTCCACCGGTGCGCGGGTCTCGACTTCCGTCTCGTCGGGGATGATCCACGCGAACGCCGACGAGTCGGCGACGCCGACCAGTGAGTCGTCGCGACTCCGTTTCGGCTCGACGCACCACAATGCGCACAGGACGATCGCAGACGCGAATGCCACGCGGCGCGCGACCAGTGCGGACGCGGCGTCCGCGAGAGTGCGCGGTGAGCGACCGTTGATCTTCCGCAACACGCGCGACACGGCGGCGTTTCGCGCCGCGCTGCCGTCGTCCAGCAGAGCCGCGCGCACGAGGTCATCCACGTCGTGACCACGCGCGGCCGGTCGGTCGTCGTCTCGTTTTCGTGTCATCGAGGGATCTCCGTCGCCGGTTTCGAGTCGCCGGTGCGCGATGCAGCGGCGCGCGACGCTGGGTCGGGGCGACGCTCGATCGTCGGATCGAGCGTCAGAACTTGGGTGAGCTTCTCGCGCGCGCGCCGGATCCGAGTGGCGACGGTGCCTTCCGGCCAGCCGAGCGACTCCGCGATCTCGTCGTAGCGCAGGCCTTCGATGTGGAGCGTGAACGCCGCCCGCTCGGCCACGGACAGCCACGCCAACGCGCGGAGCACGTCTTCGCGACCAGTGGTGTCGACGGCTCGGTCACCGACGGCTTCGTCGACGCGGTCGCTCGAAATCGCATGGCGCGCGAGGAACCGACGCATGCGGTTCTTGGCGGACGACGCTTCTCGCACCGCGACCCGGTAAAGCCAGGTCGAGAAGCGGGCGCGGAATTCGAAGCCCTCGAGCTTGCGGTACACGAGCAACCAAACCTCTTGCGCGACGTCTTCGGCGAGGTGGCGATCGCCGAGAATGCCGGTCAACACGCGCAGAATCGACGCGTGGTGACGTTCCACCACAATGGCGTACGCCGATGCGTCGCCAGCGAGCACCGCGCGCAATGCCTGCGCATCGGGGTCCGCAGCCGCGGGTTCCGCTGGACCATCGCTCGGAAGACGTTTCAGGACCAACTCCTGCGCGACCCGATGGCTTGCCGGCACTCGCGGCCAGCCCGGTCAGAGGAGTCCAACCCATCGGGGGCTTTCAGGGAATCGAAGTTTTTGCCGAGAGCCGGCGCCTGCGGTCCGTGCGCGGGTCGGCTCCGGCGCGGTGAATCGACGCGCGGAGGGCTCGATCGGCGCGGGGGTCGCGGCCGGCGGATCGGGAGCGGATCGTTCCGCTTCGCGACACCGGATGGAGTCGGCGGCAGCGCCGCCTCGCGGGACCGTCAGTTCGGCTTCGGCGCGAGCTTGTTGCGCAGCAGCTGCGCCATGCGCACTTGACGCTCGCGCGACTTCAATCCCTTCAGGACGACTTCGAGGCGACAGACGATGTCGTCGCACGCCAGGAGCTTCTGCTTCGTCTCGGGGTCGTATTGCAGCAGGGGCACTAGACGTCCCGGCAACTCTTCGAGCGGCAGACCCGTGCATTCCGCGTCCGCGAACGGATGGTCGTGCTGACCACACAGCGTTTCGAGCATGCCGAAGATCTCGCCGGTCAGCTGCTTCAGCTTCGCGGGATCGGACACCGCCTCGGGCATCGTGTCCACGCGGCCGAGCCGATACGGCATCTCGCGCACGACCTCGAGCAACGTCACGCGAGCGAGCCCCTTCAGCACGATTTCCGAACTGCCGTCCTGCTGCGACTTGTGCGCGACGACGGTGCCGAGCCCCATGACCTTCTTCACGTCCGGATTGCCGTAGTAGCTGTCTTCCCACCCGGGCTCGAACCGCGCCATCGCGATCAACCGGTCGCCGGCCAAAGCGTCCGCCACCATGCGGCGGTACCGCGGCTCGAAGATGTAGAGCGGCATCAATTCGCCCGGCAGCAACGCCATGTCGGGCAACGGGAAGATCGGCACGAGGCCGGACGTGTGGTCGAGATCGATCGCCGCCATGAGCACCTTCGGGCTTGCGTCACGGATCCGAGCAGTCGCGCTGATAGCCGCAGCGCGGGCAGATGATCCGGCAATGGAACTCGTACATCGTTTCGCCGCAGCGGTCGCAGAGATGTGCGTTGGACGACGCATCTTGGCCCTGGGACGCGGCTTGCGGCCCGGTATTCGAATCGTCGTTCATCGCCAGACCCCGCTCGGGACCGCCTTCGTACCGCCGTGCGGTCCGACTGTAACGCGGCCACGCGCTGGCGCCGCCCGGAGAGTTAGCTCGAACCTCGAATGTCGCCACTCCGTAGCGAAGGTCGCGATCGCGGCGCGCGCCATGCGTTCCATCACCGACCGGGACCGCGCGTCACCTTGCCGTCGACGACGATCAGGCCCGCGCCATCGAGGATCGCCTGGAACACGCCGAAGCGCGCGAGCGAATCTTGCAGTTCGCGGACCGCGCCGGGTTCCTGTGCGACCGCATTGTCGAAGTCCTTCAGCGCGGCGTCGACGTCGCCCTTCGCCGCGCGCACCAGACCCCGACCGATCATCGCGCGCGCTTGGTTCGGGATGTTGCGCAGCACCGTGTCGAAGCGGTCCCGAGCGCGCGCCAAGTGCTCCAGCCGTTGTTCCTGGTTCGGCTCGTTCATCGCCGCCACGACCGCGGCGAACCCGATCTGCAGCTCCGGTAGCAGCGCCGTGACCAGCTCGATGCCGAGCTTGTCGAGACACGCCGTGTAGCTGAGGTCGTGCTCGAACTTCCAGTCATTCATCGGCACCGGTAGGTCGATCTGCGACAGCTTCAGCAGCAGTTCGGTGGAGAGTCGATACTGACCCTCGACGGACAGATGGCAGTGATCGATGACCAGATCCGAGCCGACGATGCCGTCCTTCGAGAACTTCTCGAACGCCTGGTGCGAATCGAACCAATGCGCCCCGTCGCGTTCGGCGACGGCCTGCAGCCGCGACGCGATGCCGAGACCCACGCGATTGGGACGATCGTCGAGATCGAGCGCGCGCCGGTACAGCGCGTACGCGAGCGTCGCGTCGCCCTGCTTCTCCGCCAGTTCCGCTTGGCGGAACACGAGTAGCGCCACGTTCGGGTCGATCGAAGCGGCGTGCGCGAAGCGATCGGCAGCTTCGGCGTAATGGTCGTCACGCATGGCCACGGTGCCGTCGTGGACCAGCTCGCGCATCTGGTCCTTCGTCGCGGCGTCCAACACGCGCGAGAACACCGAACCGCGCGGCGACCAGCCGCGCAACGCGACCGCGGGCCGGACGAACAGCACGTTCACGCCAGCCGTCCGCGCCTCGCGCGCCAGCGTGTCCATGTTCTCGGCGAACGTGTCGAGGACGCGTTCGCGCGTCGCGCCGAGCGGCGTGTCGTCGATCCCCGCGGGATACAGCGGCGGAGAGAACTGGGCGTCGATCGCCGAGCTCTTGCTCCAGTCGTAGAGCAGCCGGACGAACGCGGACCGCCGAATGAACTCGCGCAGCTCGACGCGACTCGGATTGGCGCGTCTCTCGACGTAGGGGTCCAGGAACTCGTTGTTGCCCGGATAGACGACGAAGAGATCGGGCTCGAACGCCAGCATCTCGTGCGCGACGGCGACGATCCAGTCGCTGTTGATGCCGGAAATCGTCGCGTCGATGACTTCGACGTCACGTTGGGGGATCAGCAATTGGATCCGCAGCTGCAGCCAACGGGCCGGCGTCGACTTCGGCAGGTAGGGAAAGCCCGCCGCCGCCGATTCGCCGAAGAACACGATGCGGTACGCGCCGGGCTTCTTGCGCGCTGGAAACGCGGGGGTCGCCCGGGGCGTCTCGGCCTGGATCCCGAGCGCATGGATGCTGACCGTGCCCGATTGCTCACCCGGGCGCACGGCGACGAGTCCCGCCGGCGTCGCCAAACCCGCGACACGAACGCCAACCTCCGCGACGGCGAACGCCAGCAGCGGCGCCACGATCGCGAGAAGCAGGCGTGATTTCAGTGAACGCGGCACGGGGCGGTCGGACATCGCGCGGAAACCTTCGAACCGAATGATCGACCGATTGTGGCGAACGCTTGATTCGAAGCGAAGCACCTGGAACAAACGCTCTGCATGCAATCCCCCGAGCCCATCCCGATCGAGCGCGTGCTGGCGGAGCGCTTCGGACTGCCCCGCTTCCGCAGCGGGCAGGAAGACATGATCCGCGGCGTCCTGGCGGGCCGCGACGTGTTGGCCGTGATGCCGACCGGCTCGGGCAAATCGCTCGGGTACGCGTTGCCGGCGCTGGTGTTGCAAGGCCCGGTGCTGGTCGTCTCGCCGCTGATCGCGCTGATGAAGGACCAATGCGATCGCCTGCGGGCTCGCGCGATCCCCGCCGCGTTCGTGAACAGCACGCAGACACCAGACGAGCAGATCCGACGGCTGATGGCGTTTCGCTCCGGTCAATTGCGGTTGCTGTTCGTCGCGCCGGAACGATTCAAATCGCCGCGCTTCATGAAGGTGCTCGAAGGCTTCACGCCCGCGCTGTTCGCCGTCGACGAAGCCCACTGCATCAGCGAATGGGGACACGATTTCCGGCCCGACTACCTGCGGCTTTCCGCGGCGGCGCGAACTCTCGGCCGACCACCGATCCTGGCACTGACCGCCACCGCCACCGCGGAAGTCCGCGCGCAGATCGAAGCCAATCTCGGCCTCACCGATCCGCTGGTGCTGGTCCGCGGCTTCGAACGCGAGAACCTCGAGTTCGTGGTCGAACGCGCGGAACGCAAGGAGGACAAGCTGCTGCGCGCGTTGGACGAACTCCGCAGCGCGGGCACGGGCATCGTCTACGCCGCGACGCGCAAGAGCACCGTGGAGACCGCGGAATGGCTGAACGCGCGCGGCCTCACGACCGGCTGCTATCACGCCGGCATGCCCGACGCCGAGCGGCGCTCCGTGCACGAGCGCTTCGCCAGCGGTGCCCTGCCGGTCGTCGTCGCGACCAACGCGTTCGGTATGGGCATCGATCGCGCCGACTTGCGCGCGGTCGTCCATCTCGACCTACCTGGGTCGGTCGAGGCGTACACGCAGGAGGCTGGGCGCGCGGGACGCGACGGCGCCCCCGCGCGATGCGTGCTGCTGTATCACCCGAGCGATGCGTCGCTGCAGCGGTTCTTCATCGAGACCGCGTATCCCGACGAGGAGTCCATCGAAGCGGTGAAGGCCGGGTTCCTGGCCGCCGGACGCGGCACGGTGTTGCCCGACACCGCGCACGCCGCGCGCGTGCGCTCCGACCTCCATGCCCGCGCCATCGACTCGGCCCTACGCATCCTCGAAGAGAATGGCGTGATCGCACGTGGTCTCGAAGGCGACGTCCGGTGCGCTCGCTTGGTCGAGGACAAGCCCATCGATCACGCATTGACGCGCGAGCGCGCCCGCCGTGAGCGCCTGCGCCTCGACCAGATGCTCGGTTACGCGGAACGCGCGCGTTGCCTGCGTGCGTACTTGGTCGAACACTTCGCGGGTCCCGGCACGCACGGCGCCTGCGGCCACTGCGGCGCGTGTCGGAAGCAGCACGCGCGCCGCCCGTTGAGCGTCCGCGAAGCGGACGCCGTACGCGCCGTCTTGGCGCTGGTCCGCGTCTACGACGCGCGGTACGGGCGCCGACGCTTGCTCGATGCGCTGCTCGGATCGCGGAGCAAGGGCGTGATCGATGGTGGTCTCGATCGCGTCCGCGAATACGGCGCGCTGCGCATGCTCGGCGCGCGCGGCGCGGAGCTGTTGTTCAACGAAATGATCGCGCTCGGTCTGCTGCGCATCGAAGGCGGCGAGTACCCGCTGGTCGCGCTGACCGACTTCGGCGCGGCCGTCCACGCGGGTCGCGAGCAGATGCCGGACGCCGATCTGCTCGGCACGACGCCGCCGCCGAGGGCGCGCGAGGTGCGCAACGCGGCCAGCGCGGCGCCCCGTCCGCTGCCAGAGCCCGCTCCACCGCCGCCGCGCGGAACCGAGTCCGCCGCGACCGCCCAAACCGACGCGGCCGTCCCGGGCGCCGAGGTGGCGATCGACGACTCCCTACGCGAGCGGCTGCGCCAATGGCGCTGGCAACAGGCGCAAGCGGAGGATCAACCCGCGTTCGTGGTGTTCTCGAACAAGGTGCTCGACGCGTTGGCCAGCGCACACCCGCGCACGCGCGCGGAACTCGGCGTCATCAAGGGCATCGGCGCGCAGAAGCTCGAGAAGTACGGCGACCAACTGCTGTCGATCCTGAACGACGAACGCGCTGCGGAGGCCTGATCCTCACGCCTCGCGCGTCGACCGGCGGGCGCCGCTCACGAGTGGCACGAGCCCATCCCGCGCTTGTCGAGGTAGCGCTGGTGGTACTCCTCGGCGCGCCAGAACGCGCGATGCGGTTCGATCGACGTCACGATGCGCTTGCGGAAGCGCCCAGTGGCATCGAGGTGCGCGATCTTCTCTTCGACCAAGCGCCGTTCCTCGTCGTCCCGCACGAAGACGGCGGAGCGGTACTGCGATCCTTCATCCGGCCCTTGGCGGTTCTTCTGCGTCGGGTCGTGATTCGCGAAGAACACGTCGAGCAACTGGTCGAAGCCGACGACGCTCGGGTCGTACTCGACCTGCACGACCTCGGCGTGACCGGTCTCGTCCGAGCAGACGTCCTGATACGTCGGTTCGTCGACGTGTCCGCCCTCGTAGCCCACCGCCGTATCGACCACGCCGCTGACCTGACGAAACGTCTCCTCGACGCCCCAGAAGCATCCGGCTCCGAACGTCGCGAAGCGCGTCGCGACCGCGGGCCGGTTTGGCTTCTGCGCCGGCACGAACCGCAAGGACTCCGAGTTCATGCAGAACCGGAGTCCGGTCGGATGCGGGCCGTCCTCGAACACGTGCCCGAGGTGCGCGTCGCAGCGCCGGCAGACGATCTCGGTACGGACCATGCCGTGGCTCGAGTCGGCGATCCCGCCGATGTTCTCGCGCGCGATCGGCATGAAGAAGCTCGGCCACCCGGTCCCCGAATCGAACTTCGCGTCGGCGCGGAACAGCGGCAGGTCGCAGCAGACGCAGAAGTAGACGCCATCCTGATGATGGTCGTGGAACGCGCCGCAGAACGGTCGCTCGGTGCCCTTGCTCCGCGTGACTTGGAACTGCTCCGCAGTCAACTGCGAGCGCCACTCGGCGTCGGTCTTGACGACTTTCTCGACGTCGCGGATGTCGGTCAGGCGCCCTTTGTCGTCGAGCAAACGCACGGTGACGGTCGGACGATTCATGACGGGCTCCGTGATGGACGCGAACGCGGAACGGACGGGAGGCCCTTCGATATCCCAGGATCTGGCGGGTGTCGAGGTTTCGCGGGCGGGTGCACCCGCACGCGCGCACGGCTCGACAACGGCTCCGTCGGGTAAACTCCCGCGCCTATGCCCCAGTCCCCCGATTCCGAAAGCCTCACCGATGGGATCCGCGTCCATGCCCACGCGGAGTACATCCCCGAGCAGTCCGATCCGGACAACTCGATGTACTTCTTCGCCTACACCATCACGGTGTCGAACGAAGGCGACGCGCCGGCGAAGCTGCTCGACCGCCATTGGGTGATCCTCGACGCGAACAACGCGCGGGAGGACGTGCGCGGTGCCGGCGTCATCGGCAAGCAACCGCGCATCGCACCGGGCAAGTCATTCCAGTACATGAGCGGCTGCCCACTCCGCACGCGTTGGGGCACGATGGAAGGCACGTACACGATGGAGCGCGACGACGGCTCGAAGTTCGAAGCCGCGATCGGACGCTTCTTCCTCGTGTCCGACGAGGCCAAGGAGCGCGTGCGCAAATGACGACGTTCGTCGTCCGCGCCTCGGCGTGGACGCACGGACCGTCCGCACCGGCGTGACGTCAGCGCGGATCGACCCGGATCAGCGCGCACTTCAAGTAGCGACTTTCCGGCAGGGCCGCGAGCGTCGGATGATCCGGCGGCAAACCGCGCACCTCGACGATGCGAAACGCGCGCTGCGCCGCGTCCATCGCGCGCGCGACGAGGGTCAGGAACGCCTCTTCGCCCACCTGCGCGGTGCACGAGCACGCGACCAACAAGCCATCGTCGACGACGGCGCTGGCGGCCGCGGCGAACGTCTTGACGTACGCCTGCTCGGCCTGCGGCACTTGTTTGCGCGACGTGGCCAGCGACGGCGGATCGACGACGACGACGTCGAAGCGCGGGCGCTGCGGCTTGTCGAGCCAAGCGAACGCGTCGGCGGCGATGAACTCGTGGCGCGCGGGATCCAAGCCGTTCAACGCCAAGTTCTCGTCGATGCTGGTCGCGAGTCCGGGCGCGACGTCGAGGCTCGTCACGTGCGCGGCGCCCGCGGCCAGCGCGTGGATCGAGAACCCACCCGTGTACGCGAACAGGTTCAGCACGCGGCGCTCCGCGCACCACGCAGCCACGGCCCGGCGGTTGTCGCGCTGATCGAGGAACAACCCACCTTTCTGTCCGGACTCGGGGCGCACTTCGAACCGCAAGCCATGCTCGAGAGCCGTGAGCCGCGCGGGCAGCGGTCGGCCGGCGGTATTGGCGCCGCCGCCGCTGCGCTGCGCTTCGCCGCGGACGTTGCGGATGCGCTGCGTCACGCTCGCTCCGCGCATGCCGAGCTCGTCGACCAAGAAGCTCGTGATCGCGTCGAGCCACGGCAACCACGCCGCCGCGTACGGCTGCACGATCGCGAACCCGTCGTAGACGTCGACGACCAAGCCCGGCAATTCGTCGCCTTCGCCGTTCACCAGGCGAAACGCCGAGGTCGTCGACGCGTCGATCACGCGCGAGCGTCCCTGCGCCGCACGACGCAATCGGCGGCGGACCAAGTCGAGATCGAGGTACTCGCGCTCGTCCCACGTGAACAGGCGCACGGCGATGTCGGATTCGGCGTCGTAGAGCCCGCGACCGACGAAGCGCTTGTCGCCAGCGTCGAAGACGTCGATCACCGTGCCGCTGCGTTGCGGACCCAACGCGCGGACGTCGGCGTCACGATAGACCCACGGGTGACCGCCGCGCAGGAACTTGGTTCCCGTGCGCAATTCGAGGCGCGTCGGCTTGACCATGTGTCACCCGCGCGCGAGGCGACGCCTCACGGGCCCTTGCCGGCCGGAACATCGGTCTCGATGGGCGGATCTGCCGTCAGCACGCGCTTGAAGCACCACGCCACGAGGAAGACCACGAACGATACGGAGCTGATCATCAGGATCCAGCCGGCGATCGTCGGCTCACGGATCTCGGTCGCTGCGAGGTGGAACAGGGATTCCATCGGTCGTCCTCCTCACTTCACGTTCGCGTCGAGCGGCTTCACGCCATCGACGTCGAGACCTTGGGCACGCCAACGCTTCTCGCCGATCGCGGTCGCGATGATCAGACACAGCGCGACCAAGCCGATCAGGCCGAGAGCGAGCCGCTCGACCTTGTTGTCCGCCGCCCAGATCTTCGTCCAGTAGCCCTCGATCACCTGACCGTCGTCACCGGTGCGGTCGACGACGTTGAACATGATGAAGAGCACGAAGATCGTCAGCAGGTACGCGGGCGACACGTACTTCATGATGAACTTGAAGAAGTTCGGGATGCGCAACTGCGCGCCGCGATGCGCCTCGGCGACACCCTTGTCGACGCCCCAGACCCAGCCGAAGCAGATGATCTGGACCGTGGCCAGCACGAAGATCAGGAACGTGCCGATCCAGAAGTCGATGATGTCGAGCGCGCGCAACCCGCCGGAGTAGTACAGGACGAACAGGTTGCCGAGCGCGCCGACGAGCAGCAGCAGGCCGACTCCGGCCTTGCGGCTCAACCCGAGCGCTTCTTCGAGGAACGCCAGCGTCGGCTGCAGCATCGACAGCGACGACGTGATCGCCGCGAGGAACAACATGAAGAACCAGATGGCTCCCATGAAGTTGCCGCCCGGCATGTTCGCGAACACGACGGGCAGCGTCTTGAAGCCGAGGCCGAACGAGCTGTCCTGGAACGCCGAGATCGACAGGCCCATGAACAGGAACGCGGCCGGAATCGTGATCAGACCGCCGAAGCCGACCTCGAACAACTCGTTGGTCGCGTTCGACGTCAAGCTCGACAGCACGACGTCGTCCTTGCGCTTCAGGTACGACGCATAGTTGATGATCACGCCGAACCCGACGGACAAGCTGAAGAAGATCTGTCCGGCTGCGGCGAGCCACGTCTTCGGGTTCTTCAGCGCCTCCCAATCCGGGTTCCACATGTAGCCGAGGCCCGTGGTGATCGACTGATCGGGATGCTGCGGGTTCGCGTCCATGGTCAGCACGCGCACGAGCACGATGATCGCCGCGACGCCCATCGCCGGCATGGCCCACTTGCAGAAGGCCTCGATGCCCTTCGACAGCCCGCGATAGAGGAAGAAGAAGTTGACCGCGAACGTGATGATCCAGAACAGCAGGCTGGTCTCGTGGATGCCTGAGGCGCCGCCACCGAAGTCGAACAGCGCGCCGTCGTTCGCGTTCCCCGTGAAGTCCGCGAAGTGCGCGCTCGATGCGGCGACTTGCGCGTTCACGTCGGCGCCCGCGGCCACACCGATGCCGCCCGTCAGGTACTCCCAGAAGTAGCCGAGGCACCAGCTCTCGATGAGCACGTAGTAGAAGTACACGCCGAGCGGGATCAGGACGCCGATGATGCCGAAGTAGCGCGCGACCTTGCCGCGCCCCACCACGCCGAGCACGCCCGGCGCCGAATGGAAGCCCTTCAAGCCGCCGTAGCGCGCCATCGTCCATTCGGCCCACGCGATCGGAATGCCGAGCAGCAGGAACGCGAGCAGGTACGGGATCATGAATGCGCCGCCGCCGTTCGCGGCGACGTTGCCCGGGAACCGGAGGAAGTTCCCGAGTCCGACGGCGGACCCCGCGACCGCGAGGATCACGCCCAGACGACTGCCCCATTCCTGCTTGCCTTGCGACATCGATGCCTCCGGTCGGTGAAGTCGGCGCAGGAACGTACGGACGCGCGGGACCGGAGGGAAGGGTGTGCGCGGGACGAAGCGGAGGCGCCGTGGGGACGTCGTGAGTTCAGGAGCGCGTGACGCGCTGCCACTTGCCGTCGGCTTCGAGGATCTCGTGCGGCAGGAAGCGGGTCTTGTAGTCCATCGATCCGCAGCCCGCGACCCAATAGCCGAGGTAGTACCAGGGGATCCCGCGGCCGCGCGCGAGCTCGATCGCCGACAGGATCATGAACGTGCCGAGACCTCGCTTCTCGTCCGCGGGGTCGAAATAGTGGTAGACGCTCGACAACGACTCGGAACACGCGTCGACGACGGAGACACCGACGAGTCGCCCGGTCGGGTCGCGGTATTCGAGCTCCAGCGACGCGACGCACGACGAATAGAGGAACGAACGCATCGCGACCAGATCCGCGGATTGCGGCGAACCGGGATGGCGCGCGCGCAGGTAGCGCGCGTAGAGCTCGTGCTTCTCGCGATCGAGATGGGGTTCACGCAGCCGGCGGGTCAAGTCGGCGTTCTTCACCAGACATCGCCGCTGCGATCGGGACGGCTGGAAGTCGCGCACCGGGACACGGATTTGCCGGCACAGCGTGCACGACGCGCAGCGCGGCCGGTACAGCACCTGGCCGGCGCGGCGGAAATTGCGGTTCATCAGCGCGTGGTACGACAACGGCGCGAGCTGGAGCACCGCGTACGCCTCGTCGGTCGCTTCGCGGTCCTTCAGATATCCGCACGCATGCGTCTCCGCGGGCAGCGGGAACGCGAACGGCCCGAGCAGAGTGCGGACGTCCGACGGATTCGAACCCATGCGCCGCCGACTCTACCTCTCGGGCCCGGCGTGCGTAGACTCCGGCCATGCGCACGCTCCTGATCTTCCCCCCGCAGGCGCACTTCACGCAGCCCTACCTCGCGCTGCCGTCGCTGACCGCGTACCTGAAAGCGAACGGCTTTCCGGAGACCCGGCAATGGGACATGAACCTCGACTCGCTCGAGTACTTCCTGTCGCCGTCGCGGCTCGCGACCTCGCGCACGCGGATCCGCGAGCGTCTCGACGCGTTCGACACGACGCGCGATCTCGACCTCGCGCGGATGGACGAGTTCAAGACGCTGACCGAGGCTTCGGTCGCCGCCGACTCGGTGGTCGGCGGCATTGACGACGCGCTCGCGACGCTGCGCGACCCGAATCGCTTCTACGACTACGGCCAATACCTGCGCGCGGTGAAGCGCCTCGACAAGGCGTTCAAGCTGATCTCCGCGGAGTGGTATCCGACCGTGCTGTCGCCGAACTCGTTCGCGATGCGCTGGTCGATCGAGCGTGAGGAGGACGTCCTCGCCGCGATCGCCAACGAGCGCGAGAACCCGTACATCGAGTATTTCCGCGAAGTCGCGATTCCACGCATCGCGCGCGAACGACCGGACCTGATCGGCATCTCGATCACGTACGGCTCGATGATCATCCCGGCGTTCACGTTGGCGCGCATGATCAAGGAAGCGCTGCCGTCGGCGCACATCACGATCGGCGGCGGCTTGCTCGCGTACGCGGGCGCGAAGATCGCGAAATCCGGCGCCGTGTTCTCGGTGATCGATTCGATCGTGTTGCTCGAGGGCGAGGGCCCGTTGCTCGGGATCGCCCGCGCGGTCGCCGCGGGCACGGACGTCGCCGGCGTCGGCAACGTGATCTGGAAGCGGGACGGCGTCGTCGTCACCAACAAGACGGTCGAGCCCCTGCCGATCGATGCGCTACCGACGCCGGACTTCGACGGCCTGCCGCTCGATCGCTACGTGTCGCCGCGGATCGCGCTGCCGCTCGCGATCACGCGCGGTTGCTACTACGAGAAGTGCGTGTTCTGCACGCTCTACAAGGTCATCGGGCCGGGCTACCGGCAGCGCAATCTCGCGAAGATCCTGGACGACATCGAAGCGGTCACGACGAAGTACGGCTCGAACGCCGTCTACTTCGTCGTCGAGGACATGCCCCCGGTGTTGTTCCGCGCGCTGCCCGACGCGTTGGCGTCACGCCAGCTGTCGATCGAATGGTGGACCGACGCGCGACTCGAGAAGAACCTGTACACGCCCGAATTGACGCGTCGCCTGTACGAGTCGGGTTGCCGGCGCATCGCGTTCGGCTTCGAGTCGGCGTCGCAGCGCTTGCTCGACCTGATGGACAAGGGCACCGCGATCGCGGAGGCGTCGGACATCGTGAAGACCGTCGCGGATGCGGGGATCGCCGTCGTGCTGTACACGATGATCGGCTTCCCCTCCGAGACCGAGGACGAAGCGCGCGCGACCCTCGCTTGGATCCGCGCGCATCAGCCGTGGGTCCAGGAAGTCTCGCTGCGCATCTTCTACATGGACAATCTCTCGCAGACGTACGCGCACCCCGAACGCTTCGGGATCACGCGCGTCCACGAGGATCCGACGAAGCAGTACCAGGTCTACTTCGACCACGACGTGTCGAGCGGCCTGACGCGCGCGCAGGCGCGAACGATCTTCTTCGAGTTCATGGAAGCCGTTCGCGCCGAGTTCCCGCTGTTCAAGGGCGACAACCTCTGGCTGTTCGAGCTGAAGAGCCATCACTTCCTCTACCTGTGCCGCAAGGGCTCGCTCGACGTCTTCCAAGGGCGCATGACGGCGCACGTCCCGCCGCCGCCACCGCGGGACCTGCTCGCGACGAAGCCGCGGCTCGCGCACGACGTCGTCATCACGGATCTGCCCTACGACCTCGGCGAGATCACGCAGACGCTGGTCAAGGCGGAGGACGAGACGCTGCGCCCCCGCTACCAATCGGGATCGTTCAAGACCGAGATGTTCGCGCAGTTGAACGACGTGATCCCGCCCGTCCAACCACGCGCGAGCGCGATCGGTTGGCGCGGCGCGTCGTCGGACTTCCTGCGCATCGGCAAGGACGCGGCGACGATCCTGCGACGACTGGACGGACGGAGCACGCTCGCGGACGTCCTCGCGCGCTACGACGAAGCGCAGCGACCCGCGGTGACGTCGTTCCTGAGAGCCGCGTTCAGCAAGGGCTTGGTCGACGACGCGACGCCCGCGCGCACGACGCGCGAACAGGAGGTGAGTTCATGAGACCCGCCGAACCACCACCCCGCCGCGACGACGCGAAACCGACGCCACCGGCGACCGAAGCCGTGCCGGCGCGTCCCGCGACCGAACGACCGCGGCCGGACACGTTGGACCTCGACCTCGAGGAAGCCGACGACGGCGATCGCCTCAAGGAAGGCTTCACGGGACAGGAGCGCTGACCATGTCGAACAAAGGCAAGGAATCGAAGGGCGAAGGCGCGCAGCACAAGCGCGAACAGGATCCGCTGCTGAAGATCGTCAAGCGGAACGACCCGAAGGCGGACGCCAAGGATTCGAAGCTGGATCTTGGCCTCGACGACTTCGAGGGCGACCACCGGTACGGCCGCGAGGACATCGCGGACAAGTGACCGGTCGCGGGCAAAAAAAAGGCGGGGAAGGCGGTCGTCCTCCGCCTTCCCCGCGCCCGCTTCAGGATCCCGACCGTGGCTCCTCGGCATCCCGTTTCAGGGATCGGAGGAAGGAGTGGAAAGCAAGAAGCCGAAGAGACTTCGCGGTCGAGCCGTCTGGCGATCCCGGGGGAGGGATCACCAAACCTGCCTCTCACACACTTCTTATCGGCGCGCCATTTCCACTTCCCAAGGGGCCGCAAAAACTAACGCCCCGACGTGTTTCTCGAGTCGCAACCGTGAAACACGTTTTCATGGTCGCCAGCTCGGACACGTGGTGCGAGAGCGACTCCGTCCGAGAGTCGATCAGTCGCGCACGGCTCCGAAGCGGTACACGGCGTTCAGGAACAGGCCGGTCTGGCCGCGCGCGAACCCGCGGAAGTTCGGGTCGTTCGCGAACAGGATCACGTTGCCGCGGCCGAGTCGGACCTGCGCGAGGTAGGCCTTGCCGTTCAGCTTGGCCACGTTCTCGGGCGACGCGAATCCGGACAGCAGCGAGTCCTGACCGAACACGCCGAGGCGTGAACCTTGCCCCTTCAGCGAGAAGGCCGTGGTGCCTTCCATCAACACGGCGAGCGCTGCGTCGTCGTCGCCGAACGCGAGCGGATGATCCGGATCGAGTCGCACGCGGAACAGAGTGCCGGGCACTTGCTGCATGCGCATCCGTTCGGCGACCGCCTTCGACGGTTGCCATTCGCGCTCCTTCGACTCCGCGGGAGGCGCTTGATCGTCGTCGCGCGTCCGCACGTCGACGAACCCGCCGCGCTCCTTCGTCAGCGCGAACGCGCCCCCGGCGACCCCGACCAGCGAACCGCCGCGCTCGACGTACTGCGACAACACCTCGAACCCGCCACCGCCGAGCTTGCGCCCGTAGTCGAACCCGTCGGGCAGCACGATCACCGAGTACTTGTCGAGGTCCATGCCATCGAGGGCGTCGAGCGGCAACATCGAGCACTGCGCGCCGAGTCGCGACTCGAACAGGAAACGAATCGCGCCGACCGACGACGGCGAAGTGCCGCTGCCCGTCACGACGCCGATCGAAGGCACGGCGACCGGCAGGAACGACTCGGCACCTAGGTCGGGACCCTTCTCGGTCAGGCTGGTCGAGACCGCCCGCACCCGCACGCCCAGCGCTTGCGCGCAGGCTTCGACTTGGGCGTGCAGGTCCTTGCCGTTGCCCGCGACCGGGGCCACGAGCGCTCCCGCCGCGAACTCTTCGCCGCCGATGGTGAACGGACGCGTCGCGGTCAACACGCGCACGCCGCCGCGCCGCAGGCGGTCGAGCACGCGCGGCGAGCGGAACGAATCCCAGTGCACGAGGTACGCGACGCTCGCGACGCCGCCATCGATTCCGCCGACGCGCGCGGGGCGCTCGGCGGCGGGCTCCAGATCCGCGGTGACGGCCTGTTCGGTCCAATACGCCTCGACGTCGTAGAGCAGCGGCAGGCTCCACGCCGAGACGTCGTAGAAGTACGGCTCGCGCACCGGCGAACGCGGCTCGAGCAGCGTCCGCGCGAGGTGCTTCATCGGTTGCGCCAGCGAAACCACGAACGCGCCCGCGGGGACGAGGCGATCCTCGACGACGTCCGGCGCGTAGGCATGCGCGCGCTTCGCCTCGAATGGAGCGGTCGCACGCTGGACTTCGACGCCTTGGCGCAGCAGCAGATCGACCAGTTCGTCGCAACGATCGGGATCACGGCCGGGGACGAGCACGAACGCGCGCTCCGCGCCGTTGTTGCCTTCCCAGATCGCATCCTCGAAGAAGCGCGCGAAGTCGGCGAGCAGCGCATCGCGATGGCGAGCCGCCGTCTCGACCGTCGCCAGCGCCGCGGTGAAGTGATGCGCGACGCGATCGCGAAGCGTCAGGAGCTCTCCATCCTCGCGCAAGATCGCCGTTCCCGCGGGGGAATGGCCGGCCTGCTCGTAGGTCATGCCGATCGCGCCGTTGAACGACGGCCAGGCATCGCCGTAACCGGGATAGAAGAGATCGAAGTCCTCCGCCGTGTAGAAGGGCCAGGCGTGACGATCGAACGCCGCGGCGTTGCCTGCTCCGAACACTTCGCCCCAACGCGCGATGTGTCGCGGCAGGTTCGAGTTCACCGGCGCCGCGGCCGGAAAGAAGAAGTACGAGCTGTCGGGGTACATCTCGTGGAAGTCGACGTGGACCTGCGGCAGGAGCTCGCGATACGCGCGCGCGCGCGCCTGCGATTCGGGCTGGGTCAGGAACGCCCAGTCGCGGTTCAGGTCGAAGAGGTTGTGGTTGAAGCGGCCGCCCGGCCACGGCTCGACGTGCTCTTCCGCATTCGGATCCGGATTCGGAGTCGGCCCCATGACCGAACCCAACCATTGCACGTAGCGCTCGCGACCGTCCGGGTTCAGGCATGGGTCGATGACGATCACCGTCCTGTCGAGCAGCGCCGTGGTCGCGTCGTCTTGAGCCGCCGCGTAGTGCCACAGCACGGCCAAGGCCGCTTCCGACGGGGACGGCTCGTTGCCGTGCACGTTGAACGACAACCAGACGACGATCGGTAGCGACGCCAGCAGCGCGTCGCGTTCGGCCGGCGATTTCCACGAGCGCGGATCGGCGAGCCGTCGCATGCCGTCGCGGATGTCGGCGAGGCGCGCCAAGTTCGCGGGCGACGACACCGTCGCGAGCACCAGCGGCCGACCGGCGGCGGTGACGCCGTAGCGTCGCGACTCGACGCGGTCCGACGCGTTGTCGATCGCGTCGACGGCACGGAGCAGCGCCTCGTGCGGCGTGAAGCGCTGACCGAGGTCGTGCCCGATCAGGGCCGCCGGCGTCGGAACCTCGTTCAGGTAGCGCGCCGCCGGTTCGAACGTGAAGTCTTCGGTGCCTCGCGCGTGGACGAGTCCCGCGCTCGCGACGAGCGAACCAGCGATCACAGCCGCGTGCAACTTCATGCGTCGACCTCGGGCGAGTCAGCGTCAGGAACGAGGGGCGGGGATTGTAGTCGCCGACCGGCGCTCCCGTGTTGACGGGCTCGGTTGCCTTGTAGACTTCGCGGTCCGAATCCGCGCCCGACGTGACGCTGCGGCCACCGGGGTCGCCTCAAGTCGCGCGCGACGAACCTCCGAAGACCGGGGGTTCTTGCAGTGTGAAGGTGTGGTCCATGCAGACTCTCGAGTACCGAGCCAAGGAATCGTGGCGCGTCTTCCGCATCATGGCGGAATTCGTCGACGCGCTCGAACGGCTCCAGGACGTCGGTCCGGCCGTGTCGATCTTCGGGTCGGCGCGCATGAAGCCGAGCCATCGCTACTACAAGATGGCGCGGCAACTGGCCGCGAAACTGTCGAAGGACGGCTTCTCCATCATCACCGGCGGTGGCCCCGGGATCATGGAGGCCGCGAACCGCGGCGCGAAGGATGCCGGCGGCAATTCGATCGGCTTGAACATCCGATTGCCGATGGAACAGGCGCCGAACCCGTTCCAGAACATCGCGATCGACTTCAACTACTTCTTCGTCCGCAAGTTCATGTTCGTGAAGTACGCGTCGTCGTTCGTGATCTTCCCGGGCGGCTTCGGGACGATGGACGAGCTGTTCGAAGCGCTGACGCTGATCCAGACCGACAAGATCGCCGACTTCTCGGTGGTCCTGGTCGGGAGCAAGTACTGGAAGGGCCTGCTCGACTGGGTCCGGGACACGATGATCCCGGAAGGCACGGTCTCGCCGAAGGACCTCGATCTGGTCTACCTGACCGACGATCTCGACGAGGTTTCGCGCATCGTGCGTCGCTCGTTCGACGAGCAGTCGTTCCTGACCAGCGGGCTGAGCGGTATCGTCCGGCGCGGATGACTGCGAAAGACGAACACGGCGGCCCGAAGAACCCGTTCACGCTGCTGCGCACCGACCCCGCTTCGCGGGCGCGGCGTGGCCGCTTGACGTTGCCGCACGGCATCGTCGAGACCCCGGCGTTCATGCCGGTCGGCACGGTCGGCGCGCTGAAAGCCCTGACCCCGCGAGATGCGCGCGACTGCGGCGCGCAGATGATCCTCGCCAACACGTACCACTTGACGATCCGCCCTGGCGAAGAGCTCGTGAAGAAGCTCGGCGGCCTGCACAAGTTCATGGGTTGGGACGGACCGATCCTGACCGACTCCGGCGGATATCAGGTGTTCTCGCTGCCCGGCAAGGAGATCACCGAAGAGGGTGTGCGCTTCCGTTTCGAAGTCTCGGGCGAGCGCATCGTGCTGACGCCCGAGAAGTCGATGGAGATCCAGCAGGCGCTCGGCCCCGACATCGCGATGGCGTTCGACGAGTGCATCCCGTTCCCGTGCGAGGAGCCGTACGCCGCCGCTTCGATCGAACGCACGCTGCGCTGGGCGCGGCGCTGCCTCGACGCGCACGTGCGCGAAGATCAACACTTGTTCGGCATCGTCCAGGGTGGGCTGTTCCCGAAGCTGCGCGAGCGTTGCGCCAAGGCCATCGCGGAGCTGCCGTTCAACGGCATCGCGGTCGGCGGCGTCTCGGTCGGTGAAGGCCACGAGAACCTGAAGACCGCCGTCGACCTCACCGAACGCCATCTGCCCGCGGACAAGGTCCGCTACTTGATGGGCGTCGGGTTGCCGCAGGACATCCTCGAATCCGTCGAGCGCGGCATGGACATCTTCGATTGCGTGATCCCGACGCGCTACGCCCGCGGCGGCACGCTGTTCACCGTGCGCGGCAAGATCCGCATCGAGCACAACAACTACCGGCGCGACGCCTATCCCATCGACACGTCGTGCGACTGCTACGCGTGCGCGAACTTCTCGCGCGCGTACCTGCGGCACTTGTTCCTCGAGAAGGAGTTCCTCGGGACGATGCTGGCATCGATCCACAACGTGCGCTTCTACCAGCGCATGATGGCAGGAGCCCGGGCCGCGATCGAGGCCGGGAACTTCTCGACCTGGAAGGCCGAGTTCTTGACCAACTACGGCTTCTCGCCCGACGAGAACGTGAACACGCGCGAGGAAGCGGGTGACGCGTTCTCCGCGCACGGAGGCACGGCGCCGAGCAAGCGCGCGCCGACGCACCGGGAGCAGGACCGCCGGCCCCATCGACCGGGGGGCGGCAAGGGCACACCGAGGGGCCGCCGGCGGTGAGGGCGCCCGCGCTGCGCGGGAAGCCCTCACGACGAGCGTCGATCAGGTCTTGATCTTGTTCTTGCGCTTGCGGACGAGGTTGCCGCAGCACGGCCGCGCGCCGTGGTTCGCCTTCTTGATCTTCCGGTTGTTCCGCGCCATGGCTCTGCTCCAGTTTCGGGGCGACGAGGCCCCTGTTTCGGGACAGCGAGACCTGGAACGGACCCGCACGTTCGCCGCTTCAAGGCGGAACAGGTTAGCGACCGAAAGTGCTGCTGTATACCCACGCCATGGGACCTCGACGTCGAGATAGGATCTCCCCCCGCATGTCCGAACCCCGCCGCCTGGCCCCCCAAGCGCCCCTCGACCGCCGGCAATTCCTCGAGCGCTCGCTCGCGGCGTGCGGGCTCGGGCTCGCGGCGACGCTGCCATGGCTCCGCTCAGCCGACGGCGCTCCGCGCCCGAGCCGCCCCGAGGGCAAGAACCTCGTCGTCGTGCGCTTCGGCGCCGGGGTCCGTTTCCGGGATACGTTCGGCGGCGGCGACCAGACCCTGACGCCCCATCTGCGCTCCCAGGCGCGCCGGGGAACGCTGTTCGCGCACGTCCGCAACGACGGCGAGCTGCGCCACGACTGCGCGACCTGGACCCTGCAAAACGGGACGTACGGCGCGCGTCAATTCGCGCGCGGCGCGCGACTCGCGGACGGGCTCAGTTATTCGCCCACGTGGGCGGAGATGTTCCGCAAGACCTACGCCAAGCCGATCGAGAAGCTGCTCGCGGTCGGACTCGAGCCGTGCTCGCGCAGCGAGGAGTACGGCGCGCGTTACCAGGCGTCGTGCTTCGCGTCGCAGCAGGACGCGCAAGACGGCACCGCGGCGTCCGGCGATGCGTCGCTCGGTGTGTGCTCCGAGCGGTTCATGCTGAATCGCCGCATCGGTCAGATCGCGCGCGATCTCGGTGACGACGCGAAGGCACGCACGCGGGCGCAACGGCGCGCCGCGTACCTCGACGTCATCGACGAACATTTCGCCGCGGAGCCGCTGCGCCAGACCTCGATGACCGAGATCGTGCGTGAAATCCTCGCCGACCGTCTGGTCGCGCCGCAGCCCTGGATCACCGCGGCGGAAGCGGACGACGTCTTGCTCGATCTCGCATTGCGCGCGATGGCGAAGCACCGCCCGGAATGCACGACGATCGCGTTCCAGTCGACCGACCTCGCGCACTTCGGCGCGTGGCGTACGTACACCGCGCAACTGCGCCGCTTGGACCTGCTGCTCGCTCGACTGCAGGACTTCCTCGCGACGACGCCGTTCTATGCCGACCGCACCACGTTGGTGGTGACCAGTGAGATCGGACGCGGGGACCCGAACTTCGCGCAGCACGAGCTCGAGGGCGAATCGGAACGTCGACTGTTCACGTTGGTACTCGGCCCGGAGGTGACCGCGGGGCGCGAGATCACGGAGCAGCGCGATTTCGCCGGACTCGCGCCGAGCATCGCGAGGTTCCTCGGCGTGCAGCTTCCCGCGGCGACGGGCGTGGCGTGGCCGGAGTTCCCCGCATGACGCGCTTCGCATCGCTTCGCGTCGTCGTCCCTGCGCTCGCCGTGGCCGTCGGATGCGGCATCGCGGCAATGTGTGCGGCATCGACCTCCGACGGCGAAGTCCACGTGGTCGGGCGCGCCAAGCCCGCGCTTCCCGAACACCTGGTCGTCGAAGGCGACGAACGTCCACTGCACGACTTGCGCATCGCGGCGCTCGTCGAAGCCCTCGAGATCGAGAAGCGCGTCGTCGCGCAACTCAAGGCGTCGATCGTGACCGCGGACGATCAGCCGAACGCGACGCTCGTCCTGCTCGACATGCAGCGCAGTCAGCTCGATCAGTTCTTGCGCGAAACGCGCAATGCGATCGTTCTGGACGGTCCTTTGTCGGACAAGACCGTCAGCGTGTTCGATCGCTACCTGTCGGCCTTCGCTTACGAACGCATGCTGACCGACAGTTACGACCTCGCAGCGATGAACGACTGGCGCGAGGCCAACCTCGAGTTCCTGAAGACCGGCAACGTCGCGGTGCGCGAGCACGCGGAGTTCATGCGGCTGCAGACGTTGCGCAGCGCCGAGCGCGCGTTGCTGCTGCGGCGCATCATCTCCGCGGTGCAGCGCGGCCCGCTGTCCGAGGCGGAACAGCAGCAGTTCCTCGGCGAGTTGAAGACCTACTATCCGAACGAACCGCTGCCGGTGGCCGCTGGCGCGGCGACGCCGCTGGTCGCGGACACGAGCCAAAGCGAACCTCTGCCCGAGGCGCTGCCGCTCGGCCCTGGCGGACGCGCACTGACGCTGCCGCGACTCGATGGCGTCGAGCGTGTCTCGCGCACGATCCCGAAGCTGCCCGCGCCCCTCCAGAAGTGAACGGGCGGCGGCGCGACGATTCTCGGACGTAGTCGATCAGTCGCCGAGCTTGACGATCAAGTCGAGGATGCGCTCGAGAGCTTTCAAGCCCGCGGCCTGGCGCTTCTCGAGCAGCACGACGCGCTCGGCGAGCTTGGTCACGACCGGCGGCAACACCGCCTCGCGGACGTAGTTCTCGATCGTGTTGAACGTCTCCGCCAGTTCCGGCGTCGGGGACTTGTGGAACTTGTAGTGGAAATTCTGCGCGAGGATCTCGTCCACGAGCCGCTGTCGGCCCTTCACCACGGCTTCGTGTTGATCCGACGTGTGCTCCAGCTGGAAGCACTCTTTCTTGTAGTCGTGGATGATCTCGCTGACTTGGCGCTTGTCGATGCGCTGCATCGGAGGACCCCCAGGTTCGGGATGAACTCGTGAACCGAGGCCGGCGGAAGGGTCGCATGGCCGATCGCCGCTCGGGTCCGGAGTATAAACCTCGGCCCGAACGCGCTGCCACGACGGCGCACTGCGGCGTGTTGTCCGGCACACCCGGTCCGCGGACGGCGACCTCCGCGGGCAACGTCGACGCGCGACGTATCGGGTGATGGGGAGGGACGTGCCGCGCGGGCGTCGTCGCCGAGGTGGGAGCGCACGGTCTGCCGCGCGGTCACGCGCCGAGCTTGCGTTCCAGCAGATGCAGGTTCGCGCGCATCTCCTCGATCGACTTCGCGAGGTCCGTGCACTCGTCTTGCAGGATGCGCACGTACTGGCGTTGACCTTCGGTCCAGAGCTCCGACGCGCGCGTGCCGGCTTCGTGCGCACCGAGTGCGCGCAGCATCGGGTCGTCGCCGGCCTCGATGCGGTCGATCCGTTCCGCCGCTCGTAGCAGCGCGATCCGCGCGTCGCGGAACGGCTGCAGGTCCTTGCAGACGCGCACCACGCCTTCGATGCGTCCGTCGCGGCCGCACATCGGCAGCACCGACGACAGCACGCTGATCTTTTGCCCGTTCGCGTGGCACATCTTCACGACGCTGTTTTGCACCACGACGCCAGCGAGCGCGTCGCGGACGTTCAACGCATCGACCTCGCGGTGCGTTTCGGGGAACAGCACGCTCGCGTTCTTGCCGAGGACGTCACGCGCGGCGAAGCCGAACAGCTCCGTCGCGCCGCGGCTCCAGGACAGGATGACGTCGTCGCGGCTCGTCGTGAATACCGCCTCCGCCGGACGTGCCGGGGCGGCGGCAGGAGCTGAAGGCGGATTGGATTCCGTGATCGTCACGCTGGATTCCGGGGCCCGAGAACACCGAACGGCCCTGTATCGGAAAAACAGGCCGTCGGACTCCAGCACTGGAGCGTGCAACGCGCGCGGCCGCGCAACGAACGCTGCGCGGCCGCGACATGGGGCCCGTAGGCCGATCGGCGGGCCCAGGTAGGCCCTGGCTCGTGGAATCAGTCGCCGCCGCCGCCGCCACCCGGACCACGACCGTAACCGCCACCGCCATGGCCGCCGCCGCCGTGGCCGCGACCACCGCCGCCGCCGCCGCGCGGGCCACGATCGTGCCCCCGGCCGCCGCCGCCGCCGCCGAAGCCACCTCGGCCGCCGCCACCGCCGAATCCGCCACGGCCGCCGCCGCCGCGCGGGCCGCGATCCGGACGGCCGTAGCCATGTCCGCCACCGCCGCCGCCCTCGCCGCCACCCTCACCCTCACCACCGCCGTCCGCAGCCGCTGCGGCGATCGACGCCGCCAGCGGATCGACTCCGCCGTTCTCCTCGAGGACCAGGATCTTGCGGGACAGGCGGATGCGACCGGTCGGGTCGACTTCGATCACCTTGACGCGGATCTTGTCACCCATCTTGACGATGGACGTCACGTCACGGACGTACTCGGTCGAAAGCTCGGAGACGTGGCACAGGCCTTCTTGACCCGGAGCGAGCTCGACGAACGCGCCGAACTCCTTGATCGAGACGACCTTGCCTTCGTAGATCTGGCCCGGCTCGACTTCGGCCGTCACGGCGCGCACGTAGTTCGCGGCCTTCTCGACGATCTCGGTCGAAGCGCCGGAGACCAGCACGACGCCGTCGTCGCCGATCTCGACCGTCGCCCCGGTCTCTTCCTGGATCGCCTTGACCTGGCGACCGCCCGGGCCGATCAGCAGACCGATCTTGTCGACCGGAATCTGGATGCGGACGAGGCGCGGCGCCAGCGGCGAGACCTCGGCGCGCGGCCGCTCGATGACCGCCAGCATCTTGTCGAGGATGAACAAGCGGCCCTTGCGCGCCTGCTCGAGCGCCTCTTCGAGGATCTCGATCGTCAGGCCGCCGACCTTGATGTCCATTTGCAGCGCGGTGATGCCGTCGCGCGAGCCCGTCACCTTGAAGTCCATGTCGCCGTTGTGGTCTTCGGAACCCGCGATGTCGGTCAGCACCTTGAAGCGCTTGCCGTCCATCACGAGGCCCATCGCCACACCCGCGACCGGCGCCTGCAGCGGCACACCGGCGTCCATCAACGCGAGCACGCCACCGCACACCGTCGCCATCGACGACGAGCCGTTCGACTCGAGGATCTCCGACACGATGCGCATCGTGTACGAGAACTCCTCCGCCGTCGGCAGCACACCCGCGATCGCGCGTTCGGCCAACATGCCGTGGCCGATCTCGCGGCGACCCGGCGCGCGCACCGGCTTCACTTCACCGACCGAGAACGGCGGGAAGTTGTAGTCGAGGTAGAACCGCTTCGAGTGGTCCTCGACCGCGTTCTCGATGCGCTGCTCGTCGTCGCCGGTGCCGAGCACCGCGGTGACCAGCGCTTGCGTTTCACCGCGCGTGAACAGCGCGGAGCCGTGCGTGCGCGGCAAGAGTCCGACTTCCGACGTGATCTGACGGATCTCGTCCGTCTTGCGGCCATCGGCGCGCCGGCCGGCGTCGAGGATCATGTTGCGTTCGGTGACCCACGACAGCTCTTCGACGACCTTCTTCGCTTCCTTTTCGCGCGCCTTCAGCTGCTCGGCGTCGGTGACGCCTTCGAGTTCCGAAGCGATCGCGGCCTTCTTGACCTCGTCGATCGCGCCGTAGCGCGCGAGCTTGCCCTCGGTCATGACCGCGGCCTTCATCTTGTCGCCGAACTTCTTCGCGATGCGCGCCTTCATGTCGGCGTCGAGCGTCGGCGATTCGAACGCGACCTTGTCCTTACCGGCCTTCGCGCGCAGCTCTTCGATCATCGGGATGATCTCGCGGATGCGCTCATGGCCGAATTGGATCGCGCCCAGCATCTCGCTCTCGGTGATCTGCAGCGCGCCGGCTTCGACCATCACGACGGCGTCCTTGGTGCCGGCGACGACCAGGTCGAGGCGCGACTGCGCGCGCTGCGCCTTGGTCGGGTTGACGACGTAGGCGCCGTCGAGGAATCCGACGCGCACCGCGCCCACCGGGCCTTGGAACGGGATCGTCGAGATCGACAGCGCGGCCGACGCGCCGTTGATCATCAGGATGTCCGGATCGATCTCGGGCTCGACCGACAGCAGCGTGCCGATGATCTGGACTTCGTTGACGTAGCCCTCGGGGAACAGCGGCCGGATCGGGCGATCCGTCAGGCGGCACGTCAGGATCTCGCGCGTCGACGGCCGGCCTTCGCGCTTGATGAAGCCGCCGGGGAACTTGCCCGCCGCCGAGTACTTCTCTTTGTATTCCACGGACAGCGGGAAGAAGTCGATGCCGGCGCGCGGGTTCGCGGACTGCGCGGTGACCAGCACCAACGAGCCACCGATCCCGATGACCACCGAGCCGTCGGCTTGCTTCGCCAACTTGCCCGTCTCCATGAACAGCGTCTGATGACCGATCTTCTGCTCGACTCGCACGAGATTCACGCTCAGCTCCTTTGACGCCTGCGCAAGGATTGCCCGCCGATTTCAATGCACGGCGATGCGCGGCGTTCGATGCGCCCCGGTGCGGAGCGCGCGAAGAATGGGAATGGGTTCAACCGAAACAGCGCGACGCGCGGCGCAGGTCATGCAACGACGCTCGGGCGCGCGGGTGCTTCACCCGGCGTCCCGATCGGTCTAGTCGCATGCTGAGCCGTGTCGAAACTCGTAGGAGCCTCGGTTCAGCGCCGCAGGCCGAGCTTCTGGATCATCTCGAGGTACTTGTCCTCGTTCGCGCGGCGCAGGTACTTCAACAGCGTCGAGCGCCGACCGACCATCATCAGCAAACCGCGCCGCGAGGCGTGGTCCTTCGAGTGGCTCTTCAGGTGCCCCGTGAGCTGCTGGATGCGGCTCGTGAGCAGCGCGATCTGTACCTCGACGGACCCCGTGTCCCCCGAGCGCTGCTGGTACGAGCCGATGATCTTGGACTTGTCAGTGAGCGAAAGGACCATGATTTCTTCCGAGCCTTCGGCGGACCCGAAGCCCGCCCATGCATGCGGCCTCCGGAGAGGCCTGTTTCCTGGTGACGAATTCCGTTTTTGAAGTCCGGAGAGGGTAGCGGGGACGCCTGGGGAACGGAAGGGGGTCCCGGCCCGCGGATACGGACGACTCTGCGGTTTCGGTGAGGGGGCCGACCGAGCCCCTTCGCATCGGGTCCAAGTCGGGTCACACTCTGGCACGAACCGTCACCAAAACGAGTCCGCCCCATGCCTGCGCCACTCGCCGCCCTCGCCGTGATCGTCCTGACCGGCACTTTCCCGGCGCCGGGAGACGCCCCCCCGACGTTCCCGCACGGCGGTGCCGCCCCTGGCATCGCTCCTCAATCCCTCGCGGCGGGCGACGTCACCGGGGACGGTCGCACGGATCTCGTGACGAGCGTCGGCAGCTTCACCGGGGATCCACTCGCGGGGCTGGTCGTGCTGCGCGGCGACGGCTTCGGCGGACTCGAGGCCGGACCGCTCGGGGGCGCTGCGCCGATGACCGGGATCGGCCTGGCCGATTTCGACGGCGACGGGGACCTCGACGTCGCGGCAATGGTTTCGAACGGCAGCGCGGCATGGTTCGAGGTCGGCGCGAACGGCGCCCTCACGCTGCGCGGTACTTGGCCGAGCGCGGGACTCGGCTCGGCGCTCGCGGCCGGCGACATCGACCTCGACGGAACGCCGGACGTCGCGCTGGCGTACTGGACGGCCGACCTCGTGCGAGTGCACACGCAAACTCCTGACGGCAGCATCGCGTCGACCGAAACGATCGCGGCTCCGGGCGTGTTCTCACTCGCGATCGCGGACGTCAGCGACGATGGCTGGCCCGACGTCGTGACCGGGGAAACTCCGCAACAACGCGTCGTCGCGTACTCAAGACACCCACGAGCCACATGGACGCCGGTCACCGCCATCTCGCTGCCCGGCGTCGGTCCCGCGGGCTCAGGGCTCCCCCGGATCCGCGCGATCGCCGCGGCGGACTTCGACGCCGACGGCGATACGGATCTCGCGGCCTGCGCGACCAACGAGTCGGTCGCGGCGCTGCGCAACGACGCGGGCACGCTCGCGCTCGCCGCCGCGTTCATGCCGGTGACGAAAGCGTGGGACGTCGAACTCGCCGATGTCGACGCGGATGCCGCGATCGACCTCGTCGCCGCGATCGGTGGAGACGTCGCCGTCCATCGCGGGAACGGCGCCGGAGCTTTCGGTCCCGCGCTGCACAGCACGCTGGCAACAGGATTGCACGCGATCGCGCTCGGTTCGTTCGACGGGGACTCGCACGTCGACGTGGCGTTCGCCGATCGCGACGGCTCGCGCGTGGGCATCGATCACGGCGCGGGCGACGGCAGCTTCGGTCCACCTTCTCCGCCGGCCGGACCGTCGCTCCACGTGCTCGCGCTCGGCGATTTCGACCACGACGGCGACGACGATGCGTTGACCGCCGGAACCGCGGGAACCGCGACGATGCTCGCATTCGAGAACGTCGGCGGTGGAGCGTTCGCGCAAGTCGGAATCGTGGCGTCCGGCGCGACCGACCCGCTGCGCACGGCCGTCGCGGACCTCGACCACGACGGCGACCTCGACGTCGCGGTCGCGGGCGGGTTCGGAACGACGCCTCATTGGCTCCGGGGCTCGTCCGGATTGGCGTTCGGATCACCGCAGCCGCTTCCGGTTTCCGCGAACGAGACCCTCTCGGTGCAAGCGGCCG
Source organism: Planctomycetota bacterium (assembly GCA_052034255.1). Taxonomy (GTDB): domain Bacteria; phylum Planctomycetota; class B15-G4; order B15-G4; family JADJEK01; genus JADJEK01. Next base: position 35,554 of record JBPOIU010000070.1, read on the forward strand.
ACGTCGACGGTGACTCGGACATCGACCTGCTGGTCGGAACCAGCGGCCCGTCGCCGATGCTGCGGATCTCCGTGTTGAAGAACGACGGATCCGGCACGTTCACGTTGGCCCAGGCACTGTTGCCGTCGGGAAGTCTGGTGTTCGTCCCGAGTGACGTCGAGCCCGCGGACGTCGACGACGACGGCGACCTCGATCTCGTGATCGCTCGCGTGAACGGCCCGACGGGCCTCGGGCTCGGGCTGTCGACGCAGGCGTCGACCGGAGCGTTCACCGCGCCCGTGAAGGTGTTCGGGCCGTCCTCGTGGATCGAACTGGTCGAGAGTTCCGATCCCGATCTCGACGGCGACGCCGACCTCGCGCTGATTACGCGACCGAGTTCGCAGGACTTCTCGAAGATGCGACTCGTCGGCGTGCGCAATGTCGGCGCTTCGTTCGAACTCGCCTCCGAATCCACTGCGCTACCGGGCAGCGTGTTCAACCTCGAGCTCGCGGACATCGACGACGACGGCATCGACGACGCCGTGTTCGGTTCGTTCGCGGGCCAGTCGATCCGCGTCGCGCGCGGGCAACCCGACGCGACGTACTGCGCGATCGCGGACTGGTTCGTCGCCAACTCGGTCACGCCGTTCGCGCGCAGCGCGCAGCTCGACGGCGATCCGGAACTCGAACTGATCGCCGGGACGAACGCGATCATCGACGATCCGTGTCGTCGCACGGGCGTCGGCCGCGTCGGCGATGGATGCTCGAGCACGGGCGCGCCCCCGCGGCTCACGCTCACGGGCTGCGTGTTCGGAGGTCAGGGTCCGGTCCTGGAGATCGAGTCCGCGTCGACCGCGCCGATCGCACTCGTCGTGTTCGGCGTCGACGCCGGCGGCGCCTCGAACGGTTCGCCGCAAGTCTCCCCGCTGTTCGCGACGATGGTCGTGCTGCCGTTGACCACGGGCTCCTTCGTCGCGCCGGTCCACGTCGCGCAAGGGCTCGGCGAGTTCCGCTTCGCGATGCAAGCACTCGTGCCCGATCCCGCGGCCGCGACCGGCTACGGCGTCACGAACGCGCTCGACGTCTGGCTGCGCTGATCTCCAGCGCGCGGCGATCGAGCGCGTCGATTCACGACTCCGACACGCCGGGCGGCGCGGACTTGCGCGCGGGCAGCGGGCCGAGCAAGCGGTTCGCGAAGCTCGCGATCGTCTTCTTCAGTTCGGAACCCGACAGCGTGCTCGCTGTTCCCGGCGTGACCTCGAACGACAGGTCGAGTTCGTGGTCGAACAAGATCGTGCCGCCCTCCGCGTCGTAGAGCACCGCGCGCGCCCGGACGCGGAAGATGTCGACGTCGCGGTTGGGTTTGCGCTCGGCGGCGACCATGCGGACGGTCAGGAAGCCGTCGGTCTCGAGTGCGCGATTCAGCGCCGCGATCTCGGGCGGCTGGCCCGGGGACGCCAACGGATCGGGCAAGACCGGAGCCAGCGCCGGATCGGAGTACTCCGGGTTGACCGGTGTGTAGCTCTTCGCCAGCAACACGCGATAGAGCTCTTCCCGCAGCAACGTCGCATCGGACTCGCCGAACGACTCGATCGGCTGGATCGGCAGCATCGCCACTTCGACCGGCGCGCGCCGGATGTAGCCCGGCAACACGAGCGGCACTCCAGCCGGATCCGGCCGGAAGATCTCGGGCATCTCGCAACCCGGCGCGCCGAGCAGCATCGAAAGCAACGAGCCGAGCACGAGTCCACGCCGCACGTTCACGCTCGACCCTCCCACTCCGCGACGAACCGATCGAAACACCCGGCGCCCCTCAATGCCCGCTCGAGCCGCAGACACGACTCGCACGCGAAACAGTGCGTCGCCCCGTCGCCGTAGCACGACCACAACGCGTGCATCGGCGCCGCGTTGGCATAGCCGGCGCGGACGATCGCGATCTTATCGAGCCCCGCCGTCGGTGCCTCGACCCGCACCTGATTCAACGTCGACAGCGCGAGCGCGGCGCTCGCGCGTTCGGCGAACTGCAGCGTGTTGTCGGGAAACGTCGCGGCCTCTTCCACGTTGAAGCCGACGACGACCGCATCGGCGCCGAGACTCTCCGCGATCGCCGCCGCGGCGTTGATGAGCACGCCGTTGCGGTTCGGCACCCACACCGCGCGCATGGACGCGGCCGCGGCTCCGGTGACGTCGTCCAGCTGACCGCGCTCGAGCAACGCCAGCGATTGCGAGCGATCGATCAACGCCGTGCGCGTGAACGTCGCGAGGAAGCGCAGGTCGATGACGTGCGCCGCGACACCGAGCGAGCGCGCGATCAGCGCCGCCGCCGCGATCTCACGCCGTGCGGCGCGCTGTCCGTAGTCGGCCGTCACGAGCGCGGCGAGCCCCTGCGACCGATGCGCCAGCGTCGCGGCGACGGTGGAGTCGAGGCCGCCGGAGACGAGTGCGACCGCAGTCATCGTCAGGGCACCGTCGTCAGCGCGGTCGTCGCCGAGCGCGCATGCCGTCGATGCAGCGCCTCGATCTCCTCGAACTGGAACGCGTTGGCGTCGAACGAGCCGGGATCGAATTCGAACACTTCGAACACGCCCTCGAACGTGCCCGCGACGTGGAACGGCTTGGCCGTGATCTTCGGCAGCTTCAACGTCGGGTCGCCCGGCACGTTCTCGAGTTCGTCGCCCGCGATCACCGTGACCCAGCGGCGCGCGTTGGTCGCGGACTTCAACGTCACGCGCAACATCGAGTCGGCGTGGATCGCGTCGGTCAGCGGGTTCAACACCGGCGGATGCGTCGTCGTCGCCGGCGCGACCTGGATGATCGGCACGGTCAACAGCTGGACCGCTTCGGACGTCGGCACCGATCCGCCTTGCGTGTAGTCGAGGCGCGAGCGGAACCGCGTGCGCTTCGTCGTCGACAGGTCCGACGCTTCGATCTCGAGGCGCGTCGCGGCGGCCAGCGCATTCGCGTCCAACGCATCGGTGCCGATCGCGGCGGAGGGCTGCAGCATGAGCTCGTGGATCGGGTCCCCCGCCGACGTCGTCGTCGAGGTCTCGTTCTGGTCGAGCGTCGACGGGATCGGCGCGAACAACAGCACGAAGTTGTGCCCGGGATCCGCGAACGTCGTCGGCCCGAACGACAGCGGCAGCACGCCCGGCAAGCCCGGCACTCGCGCGATGAGTCGCGATCGCGTGGCCAAGTCGGCGCCGGTCGTGATCCCCGCAGTGACGAGGTCGGCGACCGCGACGATCGAGTTCGCGAACCGCGTCGCGAACTGCATCTGGCCGCCCGGCAGCGCGAAGTCGAACGTCTGCGTGCCATTCTTCTCGAGCGCGCGCACGCCGTCCGCGAGGAACGTGAACGTGTCGCGGCCGTTCGGCGACCCGCCGAAGTTCGCGGCTTCCATCGTGCCGACGACGAACGGCCGGCCGTATTCGATCGAGAGATCCACGCTCGTGCCGCTCGCGCCGAGCGGAGCGGTCGTCGCGAACTCGGGGTCCGAGAAAAACCCCGGCGTCGTCGGCGAGCCGACGTTCGACCCGGTCGCCGCGAACGATCCGAGCGCCGCGACGATGTCATTCTTGGTCTTCACGGTCAGCACCGGATCCACGCGGCCCGTGCGATGCAGCAACACGCTGATTCCGTACGGCGTGCCGACGTTCGCGGGATTGCGGCACGCGGCGAACGTGAACACGTCGAAGTCGTCGCGCTCGACGGTCACGATCAAGCGCGCTCCGAGGGTGGCGAGTTCGGCCGTAGTGAACTTCGCCTCACCTTTGCCATTGGTCTTGCGTGCGACCGCAGTCGGACCGAGCGGGTCGTACGGGTACGCCTCGACGGCGACTCGCGTGCCCTTCAGCGGTTTCAACGTGTGGTCGGCGACGACACGCACGCGCAGCACTTCACTCGCCCCGGTTTCGAGCGGACCGCCGATCGAGCCCTCGTGATGGATGACGCCGGCCTTCGGCACGCGCTTCTTGAATTGGTTGCCGATCGAGTCCGTGTACCGCAACTCCGAGATCGTCGTGGGTACGAAGCGCAGCGCGTTCGTCGCGGCCGGGCCGTCGTAGGTCGCGGTGACGAGACGCCCGTCCTCGTCGGTGATCCCTGCGCCGGCCGACAGCGCGATGGCGTCGAGCGTGCTCGGAGTCGCGTCGGTGTCGATGAACGCCTTGAACGTCGTCAGCGTCTCCGACGAGGAGCCGTAGAGCGCGGGCAGGCGCACGACGGTGCGCACCGTGAACGGATCGTTCTCGTCCGTCGGCGGACCGAGCACGACGGTCGGCTCGGTGGTCTTCTTGAAGATCTGCGGCAAGCCCGCGATCGGCCCCACCGGAGAGTTCTGGCCGTTGCGGGTGCAGTACGCGCCGACGACGATCCCGCTTGGCGGCGACGTCGTGTTCGAGTCCTTGAACACCGCTTCGCCCGAGCCCTTGCTCAAGTCGCTCTTGAACGTCGTCGACCCGCTGTTCGCGTCCTTCGTGTACACGCGCGCCGCGGGCTTGCCCGCCTGCTTGTCCTGGAAGTACAGCAGCGTGATCGAGTCGGGCGCGGCGCCGGTGCCGCCGATCGTCACGCTCGCGCGAAACGCATCGATGTCGTCGAGCGTCATCGTGCCGGCGAAGGTCTTGCCGCCGAACGTGAACGGCGCGTTGCCAGGGAACGTGATCGCCGTCGGCATCCGGATGTTCGACACGGTGAACGACTGCTGGATCGGGTCGTTCGACGACAGCGAAACGCCGTCTTGACTCCCGACCGCGTTGCTCAGCGTGACGTTGATCTGCGCGCCCGGCGTGAACGGCTTCTTCGGCGTGAACACGGCGATCCGCGGGTCGAGTGCGGAAGCGATCGTCCCGTCGAGTTTCTGCCCGAGCGTGCTGACGCGCAGATTGTCCCCGGTCTTCAGACCGCTCGGACCGTTCAGCGCCACGGCGTCGGAGAAATAGAGGATCACCGGGGACGAAGACGCGACGTTCTTCGCGGCCGGCTCGGGGAACAGCGTCATCAATCGAAACGTCTGCGTGCCCGCCGCCACGGTCGTGAATCGGAATTCGCGCGCGCTGCTACCCGCCGCGCCGCCGAACACGTTGCCGGTGTTGCCGGACGTGCCGCCGGGGACGCTCAGCGCCTCGCCTTCGAGGTCCCTGATCGTCGTGCTGACGCTCAGCAGATATTGGCTGTTCGGTTCCAGATCAGCGGCCGGGATCAAGACCGCGACGCGATTGGCCGTGCTCGGATCGAGCGCCAACGCGGCGGGAACCAGCGTCGGATTACCGATGCCACCGAACCCTCCACCGAACGCGGAACCGATCCGCGTCAGCGTGATCGACGTCGGCGTGACCGTCTTCGGATCCACCGACTCCGAGAACACCACGACGATCGGAGCGGTCAGCGGCACGGCCTGCTCGCCGTCCGCGGGCGCGACGACGCCGACGGCGGGCTGTCCGGGCACGAACTGCGCTCCGGCGAACAACGCGGCGAGCGTCGCGACGCCCTGTTGCGATGAGCCGCCGCCGCTGGTGCTGGCGACGAACTTCTTCTTGCCCCCATCACCGCATGCGGCGATCGCCGCCGCCAGGGTGATCGCGACCGCCACGCGCAGCAACGATGCCCACGATCGCGGGCCGCCGGAGATGGGATCACACTCGTTCATGCACACTCCGACGATTCGATCGGTCGACGCGGGGCCGGAACACGAGGGGCATTCGCAGGCGACCCCCCGCGACTCCCGTGGTCCGGCGCCATCCGAGCGCGCGGGCGGTCAGCGCTTCCCGTGAATTCGCCCCAAGATAGCAACGGAACTCCGACGAGCTGCATGAGCTCACGACGGCCCACGATGCCGTCGCCGCGGCGTCGCCGCTCGACTCGCCCTCGCAGGTTGGCGGATCCGCTGTTACGTTCATGGCCGACCATTTGCGGACGGCAGCGAGTGAACCCCGTGCGTTCCACGTGCGGTCGGCGCGCTTCCGTAACGAGTCCTCGACGATCGTTCCCAATCGGAAACGCCCTATCTCGCGGAGTCTGCGATGCCCCTGCTCGGTGCGCTCCTGGTCCACGTCTCGGCCGCCTTCGCCGTGGTCGCCGTGCAAGACCAGCCTGCTCCCGTCGACCTGCTGCGCCAAGCACTCGACGCCGGCGACTCGGATCAAGCACAAACCATTGCAGAAAAGTGGGTTGCGGACGAGCCAGGCTCCGGAACGGCACGGCTGTACCTGGGCTTTTGCTTCGAACAGCGCGGAGACGGCAAGGCCGACCGGGAGTTCGAGCGCGCACTGGAACTGGCCCCGACCGACGCCGAACTGACCCTGCAGATCGCCGACGTCTACGCGACCCGCTACGCCGACATGGTCGGCGCGGGAGTCACCGAAGGAGCCGCCGCCGAGCGCGCTCGCGCCGAGGAGCTGTACGCGAAGCTCGCGGTGCTCCAGGGCAACTCGATGACGGCATTGCCGCGTATCGCGTGGCTGAAGCGCACCGGCGGCGACATCGCCGGCGCGAAGGCCGTGCTGTTCTCCGCGATCGCGCTCGATCCGATGATCGACACGGTGCATTTCGACTTGTGGAGCCTGCTCGGCTCGGGCCTCGAATACGACGAGCTCGCGTCGTTCTACGACGGTCTGGCCGCCGCGAACCTCTCCCCCGCGGCGCGCGCGCGCTGCCGCTCATTCCAGGGCCAGGTCCTCATCAACAAGGCGCTCGCGTATCGCGGCAATGCGAATACCGCGAGTCAGGCCGGCGACTCCACGGCGCACCTGACGGCACTCGAAGCGGCGCGCACCGCGTACATCGAGGCGTTGCCGTGTTTCGACCGCGCCGTGGCGGCGCACCCGGAAGGCGCCGACGCGCCGCGCCGCGAACAACTGCGCGCGCTGGTCGGCATCGTCGAGGTCCTGGGCGAGCGCAACGATTTCGGCGCCGCGCGCCTGGCGGCGGCCGATGCGCGAGCCGCGATCGATCCGCTGCTGCGCGCGACGCCCGACGACGTCACGCTGCAGCTGGAGGCGGACAACGTCTCGTACGCGCTGTTCGTCGCCGCCGGTGGAGAGGCGAATCGCGACGCGAACTACGCGACGCGCATGGCCGCGATCCACGACCTCTGGGTCTGGGCGACTTCGATCGTGACGAACCGCGCCGATTGGTGGAACAACCTCGGCTTCTTCGCGCGCGAGGCCGCGAAGTACGAGGAGTCGTACGCCGCATACGCGAAGTGCATCGAGCTGGCACCGGACAACGTGCGCTACGTCAACGACACCGCGCTGATCCTGCTCTACCACCTGCATCGCGACCTGGACGAGGCGGAGCGCTTGCTCGTGCGCGCGGTCGCGCTCGGTGACGCGCAGTATCCGACCGTGAAGGACGACCCAGCCGCGGAAGCGGACATGCGCTCGGCATGGGGCGACGCGATGCTGAACCACGGCAAACTGCTGACGGAGCTCGACCGCTTCGACGAGGCCGCCGCCGCGTTCGACAAGCTCGCGGCGTTCGACCCGGAACGTTCGGACCTCGCGCGCGAGCGCGAGACGCTCGACTTGAAGCGCCGGATCCGCGGTGCGCTGGATTCGGGGGACGTTGCGGCCGTGACCGCGGTCCTCGAAGCGGATCTCGCCGAGGAATGCGCGGTGCGTCGTCGCTTCGTCGTCGGCCGCGACGACGAAGCGCGCGTGGTCCAACTCGCGCGCTGGGCCGCCGCCGCTCGTACGGGCGACGCCGTTCTCGAAGCGTTCGTCGCGCGCGCCATCGAGGCAATTCGCGCCGCCGACGCCGAACGCGCGGCTTCGGCGACCGATCGTCCGTAAGTCTCTTCCTCTTTCTCGCTCTCCGCTCTCCAACCGGAACGCAACCATGACGCTCGCCACTTCATCGCTGATCGTGCTGTCCGCGCTCGCTCCCGCGTTCTCGGCCCAGGCCACGGCGCAGGACGAGGTCGCGCCGCCGGCGGCGGTAGAAATCGCTCCAGCCGCGACGATCGACGATGCTGCGCTGGCCGCGGCCGCGAAGTTGGCCACCACCGGCAAGCACGCGGAGGCGAAGAGCGCATACGACGAGCTGGCGCGCATCGACGGCAGCGATGCTCGCGTGCTGACGGGACAGGGGCGCGCAGAGATCGCACTCGGCCTCTACGACGACGCGGTCAGCCACCTGTCGCGCGCGTACTCGGCGCGAAAGTCCGCGGAGCTCGAGCTCGATCTGGCGCGCGCGCTGCACGGCCAGGCGATGGCGAAGCTCGCGGAAGGCGACGGTCAAACCGCCGACATGGCGTTCATCGACGCGCGCCGGTTCTACGAAAGTGCCGGCGACGCGCAGAAGAACGCCGAGGCTTGGTGGGGAGCGGGCCAAGTCGCGATCGCGCGCTACGACGACGCCGACGCGGTGCACTGCTTCGGCCGCGCGCTGAACATCGATCCGAAGCACGTGCCGTCCTTGATCGCGCTCGGTGGAGTGCGTTTCCGGCTCTATGTGCAAGCCGCACCCGCCGATCCGATCGCGGCGCGCGAGGAGAAGAAGCAGAGCGAGGAGGCGTATCGCACGATCCTCGCGATCGATCCGCGCAACGCGAGCGCGATGAACGGTCTCGGCTGGCTCGCGAAGCAGTCCGGCGAGAACGAGGACGCGATCGAGTGGTTCCACAAGTCGATGGTCGCGGACCCGGCGCAGAACGACAGCTTCGCGAACCTGTGCCAGCTGCTCGGGGAATCGCGCGAGACGAAGGCGCGTCTGGTGAAGCTGCTCGACTCCGTCGTCGACGGCTCGCGCAAGGGGGCGACGACCGCGGCCGGCAAACGCACGCTCGCGACGGCGTTCTACTACCGCGGCAAGGCGCGCTCGATCGCTCGCGAGTTCGACGCCGCCAAGGCCGACTTCGCCGAAGCGACGCGCCTCGAACCGCAATTCAAAGTCGACTGCGGGCTGCAGATCGCGAAGGGGAAGATCGCCGAGGGGGACCACGACGCGGCCGCCAAGGAACTGACCGAGTTGGCGGCACTCGATCGCGATCTGCTGATCGCTTGTATCCAGAGCGACCCGAAGGCCTCCGAGCTCGCGGTGTCGATCTCGTCGATCGCCGACGCGAAATACAAGGAGAACGACCTCGACGGCGCCCGCGAGATGTTTCGACTCGCCGCCGAGGGTCTCGGCAACCACTCGGGCTTCTGGAACAACTACGCACTGCTCGCCCGCGATACGAACCACTTCGAAGAGGCATACGCGGCCTACGAGACCGCTCTCGCGCTCGATCCGACGAACCCCGCGCTGCTGAACGACACCGCGGTGGTGCTGCACTACAACCTACGTCGCGACCTGGATCGCGCGCGCAATCTCTATGAGCAGGCGATCGAAGAAGGGAAGCGCGTGCTGGCGGATCCGAACACGGATTCGTTCGGGCAGGAGAGCGCGACCACCGCGCTGCGCGATGCGACGAACAACCTGCGTCTGCTGAACCAGGGCCGCAACGAAGAAGAGAGCCCGCAGAACTCCGGCGGCTGATCTACTACGTCTGAAAGTCGTCGCGTCCAGCGACGACTTTCGGACGTGGTAGATCCCGCACAAGGTGTCCGAGGCGGCGGCAGCCGCCGCCCCGTTCAACAGGCACAGGTGTCCGGCGAGACCGTGAGAACGCGCAGACTCATTCGGTTGCGGGCGTAGCCCGCGCTGAGAGGCCGTGAAAAAATCCCCCGCGGCGTCGGAACGGCTGCGAACGACGATCGCTTCGTGTCTGGAGAATCCGGTCGCTCCGCGACCGGAGGCCCTCACCGACTCTTTCCATTGAGTCGCCTCGGCCATCCTCCTCGCGCT
>JBPOIU010000120.1:0-17210 GCA_052034255.1 Planctomycetota bacterium
TCATCGAACGTCTTTTGGCGCTCGGGCGGCAGGATGTCGTAGAGCAGGTCCCACTTCTCCTCGCGCAAGGCCGTGCGCAGCGCGTCGAACGCGTGCTGCGGCGTGTTCTTGGCCGAGCCACAGCCGAACAGGGCGACGAGCGAGACGACGAGGGCGAAAACGGGATGAGTGATGCGGGAGCGCATGAACGAAACCTCGGAGTCGTAGGCCGAAACGGAACCACCGACGCGCGTCGAGTCCCGTTCCGCCACCGCGGCGGGTGAAACGGCGGCGGAAAGTTCAGCCACCCACCGGGCCCGATTCAAGCGCGACGTGGATTCACCGCATGCGGATCGTGCGATTCGCTTCCCCGGCCCGGACTTCGAGCGCCTGCTCCAGCAACGCGCCGGTCCCTTCGAAGCGCACGACGCGTGCGCCTGGACCGAGCCAGTCCTCGCGTTCGTCGTCGACCGGCCCTTTCGCGCCGCGACGGCCATCGTGGACGGCGTTCGCGTGCAGCGTCCCTACCGCTGACGACCCACTCTTCGTCTCGAACCGAGCGGCTTCAACGCAACACCGGCTCCCCGCCGCCATCCACGATCGTCACGTCCTCGTCGACGTACAGCAGCGGGCGGAAATCGGCGCGCACGCGCACGGTTCCGCGCGGCACCACGCAGCTCAAGTCGACTTGGCCGTTCCAGTCCATCGGCACCAAGACGAAGTCGTCGAACACGAGCGTGCCATCCTGCCGCGCGATCGTGACGCGTCCCTCGACGACGCTCGGGCGACGGAACGGTTGACCCGCGTCGCAGACGAAATGGAACACTTGATCGATGCCGTCGGTCACCGGCGTGGTCGGGCCCAGTGGCGCGTTGCGGCCGTCGTTCGAGGCCGCGAGGAAGCGCTCCGGATCGACGAACAGCTCGACCAAGCCGTCGCCGTCCTGCCAGCGTTCGAACGCGATGTCCTGCTCACCGGCGCAGCAGCGCACGGCGCCGTCGAATCCGGCGGGGACTTCGATCTCGAATCGTGCGTTCTCCGGATTGACGACCGCTGCGAACCAGCCGTGCCACAGCGGCCATGCGCACCAACGACTACCGGCGCCGACGAGCGCGTCGCCTTCCTGCGCGATCCACGCGTCGAGCTGCGCCGCCGGGATCGGCAGTCCGTCGACGCCGATCAACGTGCCTCGAATGATCGTCGTCGCCAGCGGAGCGAGCGCGAAGTCCGTCACGATCGTCGCGTCGGACGGCGTGCCCGTGTCCAACGTCCGCGGTTCACACCGTCCGCGTTCGGCTTCGATCTCGATCCGGTGCTCACCGGCCGCGACCGACCTCAGCTCGTACGCGCCCCACTCGTCGGTGAAACGCTCGTCGACTCGGACCCACTCTCCGGACGCATCGCGCGCACTCAGCGTCAATCGCGCGCGCGGCACGTAGAAGTCGAACGGATCGAGCACGTAGCCCGTGAAGTACGTGGCCGCGGCCAATGCGTCGAACTCGGGGAACGACTGCTCGGTGACGTTCCCTTCGCGCGGGCGCGCCTCCGGCAGGCCGCACGACGTGATCGCGACCGCGGCCACCGCACATGCTCTGACGAACCATGGTCTCATCGGAAGTCCACCGTGGTGTCCTCGACGCCCGGATCGAGGACGAACTCGCGCTCGATCGGCGTGGCGTCTCCCGAATCCAATTCGATGCGATAGCGCCCCGGCGTCAGCCATTCGACGAACTCGGCGGTCGAATCGTCGATCCACTCCGGATGCTCGATCGCGCGCAGGATCGGATACCCGGATTCCGTCAGCACGTCGATCGAGACGATCAACGCGTCTAGTCCGCGCGCGGCACGACCCCCGAACGGCGCGTAGCGCACGGTGAATGCCTGCAGTGGTGCGACGCGCCACATCTGATCGGGGTTCTCCCCGGGAAGGAGCTCGAGCGTCAGCAGGCTGCCGTCGTGCTCGAGCGCGACCGGACCCGTTGGCAAACCGTCGAGGCGCGCTCCGATCCGATCGCCCTCGTACGCATCGTCGACCAGGATCGGAACGTCGTGCCCGGACGGGGTGATGCAGCGCAGATCGGTCGGCCCCGAGATCGCCATTCCTTCGCGCTCGGGAACGAACCACACGCGCACCGACGCCGAGCGCGTCACGACCAGACGCACGCGACTCGTCCTGCCGCCTTCGACGACGACCGCCTGCGAGGCGCCCGACCACTCCGAATCCGTCGGGCGCGCCCTCACGATCATCGCGACGGCCGGCGCTCCGCCGATCACGAGCGGTCCCTCGTCCTCGTCGAGCGCCAGTTCGATCGGTCGCGCCAAGGGCTCGTCGGACAACGCGAATCGATCGGGCAGGAGCGTGAGCTCGCACGGACGCACCGGCACCCCGGTTTCGTCGACGACGTCGACCTCGAGCGTTCCGGTCGCGATGCGCCGTCGCTCCGACGGCACCGTCAGCACGATCGGCCCATCGCCCGCGCGCCACGATTCGCTGGCGAGCGCCTGCTCGCCGAACACGAATGCCACGCCGCCGACGAACCGTGCCGGCACGTCCATCGCGAATGCCCCGGTCTGCGGGTCGATGTCCGTCACCAGCGTGTCCGCCAGGCGCCCGCCGCCCACCGCGTACGCGACGATGCGCGGCACGCCGGCGAGGCCGATCGCCATCGCCAGATACGCGGGGTCGCGCTCGGTCTCGGGACCGAGGAGTCCGAGAGTCGCGGGATCGAGCGGTCGCCCCGATTCGTCGACGACCACGCCTTGCAGCCGAGCGATGTCCTGCGCGCGCAGGATCACCAGTTGGTCGATCAACGCTTCGGCCACGCCGCGTCGGATCTCTTGCTCGCCGTCGACGAACCCTTCGGCCTGCACGCGCATGACGAACGCTCGCGGCGCATCGAGTTCGATCGTCGCCAAGCCTTCGGCGTCGGTCCGCGCACGAGCGAGTTCGCGATCGCGTTCCCACAGCGTGACGGTCGCGATCACGGGGCGTCCGAACTCGTCATGGACTTGCGCGAGCACGCGACACGGCGGGTCGCTCGTATCGGTGCCGTCGCCATGATCATGATCGTGATCATGACCGTGATCGTGCGTGTCGCCGTCGGAGCGGGGTTCGCGAATCGTCCGCGGAACGACGATCGATTCGCGCGCGGAGGAGCCATTCCCGTGAGGATCGGTCGACGGCTTGGACGGCGCGATCACGGTCGACGGATCGCCGTCGTTCCGCGTGACGAGCCAGCCGCCAAGCGCCGACGCGAGTCCCAGGGCGACGAAGATCCAAGCGGCGCGGTTCATGCGCGAGCGAGCGTACGCAACCGGTAGGTGGTCACGGAATCCCCCGCGACGCCGGATTCGCGCGCTGGCGACCGCTGATCGACTCCGTCCGAGAGTCGATCAGTCGTCGGCCTTGCTGACCGCCCCGTCGCCGTTCGCGTCGAGACGCGTGAACGTCGCGTCATCGCCCGGGTATTCGGCGCGCGAGACCTTCTTGTCCTCGTTCAAGTCGTAGCGCTCGAGGAACCCCGCCGGCAGCCGCTGGAACTGATAATCGCGCGCGTTCGCGAGGGCTTTCGACAACTCCTCGCGCGAGACCGAGCCGTCCTTGTCCTCGTCCGCGCGCGCGAACACCGACTTCGCTCCGCCGGGAAGCTCGCCGGACGACAGCTTGCCGTCCTTGTTGCCGTCATAGCGTTCCAGCAGCGTGTCGGGATTCTGGTTCGCGAAGGCTTCGAAGCCGACACCGATCGGCGGATCGATCTCGTTCGGCGCCAGCGCGCCGTCGCGGTCGAGATCGTGCTTTTGCAGCAGTCGATCGCCGAGCTTGAACTCGTTCTTCTCGACGACCGACGAGCGGTCCTTGTCGAGGCGTTGGAAGAACTGCTCGACACGCCCTTCGAAGTCCTCACTGAGGCGATCCCACGTCACCAGCGCGTCGGCCTCCGCCGCGTCGATGCCGCCGCTCGCATCCTGATCGCAGAGGAAGAACAGGTACTCGCGCAGTTCCTTCTCGACGATCTTGTCGTTGTGGTCGACGTCGAAGTCGGAGATCGGGATCTCGAGCCAGCGCTGCGGGAGCGGAACGACGCGGCCCATCATCACTTCGTCGCGGCGCGCGTCGAGCTTGCCGCGCCCCTTCACCAGTTCGGCGAACGTCAGCTTGCCATCCGCGTTCTGATCGAGGGCCGTGAACACGACCTTCGTGCCCTTGAACTCGCCGACGGCGATCTTCCCGTCCTCGTCGAGATCGTCGCGCTCGATCATCGCCTTCGCGACCTTCTCGGCGATCTGCTTCGCTTCGGCGTCGGGATCGGTGGCGGCCTTCGCGGGCTTCTTCGGCCGCGGCTCTTCCTTGCCCTTCGCCTGGCCGAAACACAGCCCCCCGCACAACACGACCAACGAGGCGGCTCCGATCGCGAGGAACTTCATGGCTTCTTCTCCGGGCGCGGACGATCCCGACGACGTCCTTGGTCCTGCGTTCCATCTCCACCGGTCGTCGGCCCCACCGGCAGGCGATTCACCGGCACTTCCGCGCGCAGGATCGTGTCGATCTCCTGACGCGAGAAGAACCGGGCTCCCTCGTGCGAGACATCCTTCCACGGCTTCCCGGACTCGTCCACCAGTCGGTCGAGCGGCATGGCCTCGATCGCGACCGCGAGCGCGCCGCGCAGGCCCCCGAATTGCCCAAGCGCTTCGGGGGTCTTGATCTTGCTGAAGTCGATGACGTCCAATCGACCGCCGCCGACCGCGAACGCGAGCTGCTGCAAGAACGGCGGGTTGTAGACGTTCGCGATCGTGACGGCCTCGGCGTCGTTGTCGACGCGCGCGCTGCCGACGAGCTCCGGGCTGCGCGGATCGGTAGCCCGCACCGCGAAGACCCGCCCCTGGACGCGATTCTCGGCCACGACCGTGACGAAGAAGTAGTCGTTCTCTTCGGTCGGGATCCCGCCGTCGGCGGAACCGAGATCGACCTTCGTCACCGCGGCCACGCTGGTCACGAGCGAAGCCGCGCGGCCACGGCCGACGCCACCGACCGCGTCGAACGAGTAGTACTGCGCCGCCTTTCGCGCATCGGTGACGTCGACCACGCGCAGTCCGTTGCGATTCGCCGCGATGCCCGCGAGCAACCGAGTCTGCGTGCGAAACGTGTTGCCGTCGTCGGGACGACCCGGCAATTGCAGCAACGCGATGTCATCGGCTTCGTTCGCTCCGGCGTCGTCGCCGTTCAGGTCGTAGGTCGCGACCACACTCGCATGCGTGGGATCCGTGACGTCGACGATGACCAGCCCGTCCTGCCAATCGGCGACGTACAGGTGCGGCCAATTCAGTTCGACGGCTCGTGCGTCCTTCATCGCGATCGTCGTGAGCAAACGCGGTTCTGCGGGATCCGCGATGTCCGCGATCAACACTCCGCCGTCGCCGTCGGCGACGTAGAGCTTGTTCGCGGCGACGATCGACGCATACGCACGCTTCGTTTCGAGGAAGCCGACGCGGCGCACGAACGCGGCGGTCGACACGTCCACCACCACGACGCCGCGGTCCTTCTGCGCGACGAACGCGTGCGTCGCGTAACCCTGCAGCGGCTCGATGCGCAGCGCGACGTCGCGCGCCCCGAACATCGGCAGCGTCGCGATCGGCACCGAGTCGCCGGGCTTCTTGCGGTCGAGCGCCAGCACGTCGAGACCGCGCGCGGAAGCCACGAACACGAAGTTGCGCCCCAATCGGAAACTGGCGTTTGGCGAACCCAACCCGAGCGTCGTCGGGCTGCGATGGCAGTCGACGCAGTCGTGGGCGCGCTTGCTCGTGGTGTGCAGTTGGTGGTGGATCATCGTCATGCCCGACAGACCCTGCGCGGTCACCGGCATCACTTGGTCGAGGATCACCCGACCGGCGGCGTCGTGCACCGTGCCCATCGTCGAGAACCCGACCATGTACGGCGCGACGCGACCCTCCGAGTTCCACCCGAGGTAGAAGCCTCGCATCGTCGCGAACACCTTCTCGGTGGTCGTGACGCGTCCCGGCGTGCGCTCGCCGGTCATCAGGTCGAGCTGCGTGAATTGCTCGTTGCGATCGAAATGGAAGCCGAAGAAGTTCGGGCTCCACGCGCCATGACACGCGTAGCACTCGAGCCGCCCGTGCTCCGCCGTCATCGCTTCGGCGGCGCGCGGCGAGTAGTCGGGGTGCCGCGGATTGACGACGTGCGCGACTTGCTTGACGGGATGCTCCTTGCCGTCGAGCTTCGACGTCAGCACCACGCGGCCATCCTTCCACTGCAGTTGCGGCAGCGGATTGCCGCGCGACGTCACGAGACGCGAGGTCCGATCGATCGTGCCGTGGCAGTCCTCGCACTCGATTTCGACCGCGTGCGGCATCTGGCCATAGAGCTGGCCGTCGCCCATCACGTCCTTCATCGTGTGGCAATCGATGCACGCCATGCCCGCCGTGTGATGCAAGTCGGCCGGGGTGCGCAGCGGATCGGACTGATAGAACGCGCGATTCAAGCGATACGGCGTCGTCCCCGGGACCTGCGGGCCGGCCGGCTGCCCGGGATAGAGCTGCGCCAAGCCGCGGAACGACGAGCCGATCGATGCGTCGCCGTAGTGGCAATGCGTGCACGTCGACGTCGGGATCTTCGTCGTCATCGTGTGCGTGAGGCCGTGCCCGGGCTCGAACTTGTCGATCGTCGGATCGCCGCTCTTCGACAAGCCGTCGTCGGCGTACGTCACGTGACACGCGGCGCAGCCCTCGGCGCGATAGTCGCCATCCATGCCGAGGCGGCCGCGCAGCGCGAAGCCCGTCGACCACAGATGACACTGCGCGCAGCTCTTGCTCGGCAGGTCGCGGTAGTGCGTCGCGAACTCGAGCGGCGGCTTCTTGTCGTCGAAGCTCGGCAGCGGCATCAGTGCCTTGATGCCCGTCGCGTTCTCGAGCGACGGGTCGGGAAGCGTGTGGAACAACGCGTACGCCGAACCCCGCTGCGGCAGGATCCCGCACTCGTACATGCCGTCGCACAGGTGGCCGGCGGTCGTGCCGTGCAGCGAGCGCTTCACGTCCGAGCACGCCGCCGCGTGACACGTGCCGCAGGTCTTGTCGACGACGCGCAAGTTCGTCGGGTTGACGAACCGCAGGTACGCGAGGTCGTAGTCCTGCGGCAGCACGCGCTCGTCGTTCACGACGGGCCGGCTCGGCTTGACGTGCGCCTTGTCCTTGGTCTCGGCGCGGCCGTCACCGCCGTGGCAGTCGGTGCACCGCAGCCTCTGCCCCGGATGCATGTCCTCGATGCCGAAATGGCAGGTCAGGCAGTTGTCCTGCTCGTGGGCCGGAGCCTGCGCGAACGCGGCCGCGGCGCACGCGACCAACAGCACGCCGGCGATCGTGCCGAGCAGCCCCGCGAAGCGCGCCATGACCTCGCGCCTCAGGCCAGCACCGAGCGCAGCACCTTGCCGTGCGCGTGCTCGGACTTCACGTCGAACAGGTGGCAGATCGTCGGCGCGAGGTCGATCGTCGCGATCGTTTCCTTGACCGTCTTGTTGGCGCGGATGTCGGCGCCCCACGCGAACATCGCCACGCGATTCAGCTCGGTCGAGCCGTCGCCGTGATCGAGTCCATTGCGCTCGTTGAGATCGCGGTCGCGACCGAACTCGGGGACGACGAACATCGACGTCGAGTCGCGGAGCTCCGGATCCTGTTGGATCGTGTCGTAGAGGCGCCCGATCTCGGCGTCGTTGCGGCGAATGATCTCGACGTACGAGTTGAAGCTGTTGTGCGCGATGTCCGCCTCTTGCAGCGCCACGCCGAGGAACGTCGGCTTGAACACGCGCAAGATGTTCGACGCGACGCGCAACGCCTTGGCGTCCGACGCGCCTGGTCCGGTCAGCGACACCGTCTTGCCGCCGATCTCCTCCAAGATGAACTGCTCGACGTTGCGTTGCGACACCGCGTCGGCGCCGACGACCTTGTCCCCGGGGCGCAAGTCGATCGCGTCGCGCATGCGCGCCACGACGTCCGCCTCTTGCTCGCTCGGGATCTTCGGCGTCCCGAACGAGTTCACGATCTGCTTGAACTCGGCGTTGAAGACGCCGTCGGCCGAGATCAAGTTCGCGCCGAAGCGCTGCCCGTACTTGGGATGGACGCCGTAGCTGAAGTTCGTCTGCTGATTGCCGTTCGTCGTCGACAGCCAGACCGAGTTCGGCGGTAGGTCGAGCCCTTTGCGCAGGTACTCGAACAGCGTCGGGTTCTCCGAGCGGCCGTATTCGCGGATGCCGAACACTTCGACGTTGCCGGTGAACAGCGACAGCGCCGCGCCGTAATGTCCGACGTTCTCGGCTTTGACGTTCGGACAGATCACGCCCCCGCCCGCGATGCGCATCAGGTTCGGGATGTTGTCCGGGGCCTCGATCGTCTCTTTGCTACGCACGCCGCCGGCCAGAGCGACGAGCACGACGTGCTTCGTCTTGCGCGGCGCGGCCGCGAACGCATGCGCGCCCAGGGCGGCGGCACTCAGGCCGACGCCGGACGTCAGTAGGAACTGTCGGCGATCGCAACGCATGCGCACCTCGCTTCGGCAAAAACGCGGCCCCAGATTAGCCCTGGCGTCTCCGTGAGGGATGACGCGAGTCCGGAGTGGTCTCAATACGACTGGTACTCCTGACTCGACAACAACGCCAGCAGCACGAGCTTCGGCTCGGCCTGTGGATCGGACATGGCTTTCGTGAAGATCTCGGTTTCCTGCGCGTCGGGCTTGCGACCGAGGAATCGCAGGAACTGCTCGCCCGCGAACGCGCCGGCGTCGAGCCCCGCCTTCGACGGCAGAGCCACTTGGCCGGAATCGACCATCACACGCGCCAGTACGGCGCGCAGCGGCCGCGAATCGGCGAGGGCCTGCAGTGCGGTGCGGAAGTTCCGGAACTCCTCGAACGTCGGCTTGCGACCGAGCAAATCGACGAACACCGAGCGGATGAACATGTGGTCGGTCTTCGCGCGCGCGGAGCGTGACACTTGCGCGTACGCGGCCGACGCGACCCATTCCCGCACGAGTTGCGTGTAGACGCGCGGATCGGCTTCGAAGCGCTTCGCCCAGGTCTCGAGCTCGGCCTTCTGCGGCGGCGCGCGCAGCAAACGCTCGTAGGCGCGCGCGAGGAACACGCGCGCGAACGCCGGTTGCTCGAGCACGATGCGGACGAAGTCGGACTGACTGCGGCCCTGCTGCCCGAACAGGGTCGCGACGTAGCCGTCGTACATCTTCTTGCCGGCATCCAGCAGCTTGGGCTCGTCCTGGACGACGATGCCGAGCAGTTGTTCGAGCACGACGCTGACGAACGTGTCGTTGCCCGGATTGCGCAGGTTGAAGGCTTGCGAGATCACGACTTCTTGCGTCGCCGCGCGGATGTCGAGCGTCCCGTTCGCGAGTCGCGCCGGCATCGCTTGCATTTGCGGCGTACGCGGCCGGAAGTTGTCGAGCAGCAAGTAGAAGAACAACTCGTCTTCGTACCAGTGCTCGTAGAACTCGAGCGAGCCGATCAAGCGCGTCGCCAACGCGTCGCGTTCGAGGCCGACACCCATCATCTGCTCGACCGCGAGCGGCGGCCGCCCGACCAGATCGAAGTACAGCGCACGCGTCTCCTTGCGCTTCGCGTCCGAGACGCCGGCCGCACCCGACGCGATGTCCGCGCGCACGAAGACCAGTTCATCGAGGCGCGGCGCTTCCGCGGTCGTGGCGCGGACGGTCAACGTATGCGCGCCGGCGGCCAGCACGCCTGGCGCGCGCTCATCGCGTTCGAACGTCCGCGCGGCGAGCTCGGTCGCCCCTTGCGAGACCCGATACGCTTCGATCGCGACGACACCGTCGGTCGCCAGCGCGATGCGATCGGACGCCGCGGGGGCATCGAACTCCGCGTTCAACACGCGACCTTCGCCGAGCACGAGGAACGCCGAGCGCTCGGTGAGCTCGACTTGGCACGCCACGTCGGCGGCGCCGTCCTTGCGCAGGCCGGCGGGCGCTTCGGCGAGCACGTCGACGCGACCGTTCGTCCATGTACCGACCACGAAGCGATCGTTCGCCCCGTCGTATCCCGCCGCGCGCGCCGCGCCATCCGCACCGAGTGCCGACAGCACCCACAACGATGCCCCTTCGTCGGCCCGACCGAGCACGCGGACGGATGCAACCTTCGCGCGCGCATCGAGCACGCCGATCGCCGGAGACTTGCCGCTGCCGCGCAACACCAGCCGAGCGTCGCGGATCGCGCCGGTGCCGGACTCGAGCTCCAACGCTGCGCCCGCGAGCCGGCCTTCGACGCCCCCACCTTCGACTTGCGCGAGGCGGTATCCCGGTTCCGGCGCGACTTCGAGGTTCCGCGCGGGCTCGTCGTCGATCGCGAACGCCAACGGTTGAACGGCGGTCGAGCGCGGCGCGACTCGCGCGAACAGTCGGTACGCACCGCCCTCCGGCACCACGAACTCGAAGCTGGCAGTGGCCTCGCCGCGCGCCGCGAACTCTTGACCGACGTCGATCGCGAGTCCGCCGGATGCCGCGGCGTCGCGCACCGCGTGGAAGCCATCGGCGGCGCGGAAGCGCTCGGCGTCCAGCACGACGATCGGCAACGCGTCGAGCGTGATCGTCACGGTGTCGGGCTCGCTGGACAGCGTGCCGTTGTCGACGACCAGCGCGAGCGTGTACGAGCCCTCCTTGTCGCCGCGGAACTCCGGCCGCGCCGTGTCGGAGTCCTTCAGCAGCGGAGCGCTGCCGTCCGGGTGCGACACGATCGACCACGCGTAGCGCAACGGCAGTCCGCGGCGCTCACGACTGCCCTCGCCGTCGAGCTCGATGCGCTGCGCGACTTTCGCGCTGATCGTCGGGCCGGCATCGGCGATCGGCGGCACGTCGTGGAGTTCGACGCCCTCGATCCACTCGGACAGGATCCGGAACTTCTCGGACTTCTTCGAGAAGTCGTAGTGGTGTCCGCTGTGGTCGAGGCCCCCATCGCGCTTGATGAGCGGCTTCAGCAACAAGCGGCTCTCCAGCGGCGCGTCGAACTTCACGAACTGCAGCGCGGTCGCGAGGTTCTTCGCGGTGCCTTCGGTGGACACGCGCCCGGTGAAATCGGGACGCTCGAGGATCAAGCGCCCCGCGCCCGGCTGATCGTGACAACCCGTGATCGCGCACGAGTTGACGAGCAGCGGTTGAACGCGCTCCTCGAAGTACACCGGGTCGGGATCCGAGCGCTTCGCCGTTGCAGCCGCGGGAGCTGGCGCGTCGTCCTGGAGCAACGCGCCGAGACAGGGCATGGCGAAGGCGATCGGAAGCAGCACGCGCATCGAGGACTCCAACCGCGCCAGGACGCCGAGGACACGGTCATTGTGGCCGCTCCCCCGCGAGGTTCCAGCCCCGCGCTGGACTGTGACAGGTTCGCCAGAACCGGCCCCCTCCGCCCAGCCGGACCAGAACCGCGGCCGCAACCTCGAATGGGCGAAGCGCGCGGCGAGCAAACCGTCAGCGCGCTCCGACCTCGAGCACCGCCGCGGCCGTCTCGATGCAGCGGAAGTACGCGCCGACCGTGCGGGACTCGCGCAGACGCGGCGGCAATCGACTGAGCGAGTCGTTGCCTTGCGGCAGCAGCACGCGCGCGCCGCCGGGCTTCAGCGGCAGGATCGACAGATCGAGCGCGGCCGGCAGGGATGGCGCGATGACCGGAGGCTCGCGTTCGATCGCAAACACGGCTTGGAACAGCGGCATCACGAGCCCGTGGTCGAGCGACGTGCGCTGCGCGTCGAAGCCGCGCTCCGACACGACGCACGCCGCGATGCGTTGGCGTTCGACACGAGTCGCGGACAGCGGCGTATCGCGGACGACGAACCCACGGGATTCGAAGTGTTCGCGCAAGCGTCGCGCGACCTGGCCACGCGTCTGCCCCGGGATCGTGAACGCGCGCAGCGTCGCGCTCGCGCGACCCGCCACGAATGCGCGTGCGTCGTCGAACGTCCGCCCCGCGTCGAGCGCGACGACTTCGAGGGATGGCCGCAGCGCGAGCCCGCTCATGCCGACTCCGGGGAGCTCGACGTCGTCGATGCGGAACGCGTCCTTCAGCGTCAATTCGACGTCGGGCGTGGCTTCGAGCGCCTGACCGATCAGGTCGGAATCCGTCGGCACGTCGCCGTCGTCGTAGAAGCCGGCGATCTGGACCGAGCCGCGATCGTTGCGCAGCGCCGCGAGCTCGGTCGCGAGCACGAGCGTCGCGTTGTGCACGAGCCCGCCGAAGCTGCCGAGCTCGGCCGTCGTCGCGGCGACGTCGAATGAGAGTTCGACGTCGACGCGACCGCGCGCGCCGAATGCGAGCGTCGCGCGCGACGTCGGATATGGCGTGCCCGCGAACGCGTACCAGACGTCCGCCGCGTGCTCGACACCGAGCGGGACCTCGCGCGGAGCGATGTCGTCCCAGCCCTCGATGCGGTTGGTGCGATCGATCGCGACGATGAGGTTCGCCGACGGAGAGATCCCGGCGGCGTCGAGCGCATCGATCGCCGCGAGCAGCGCCGCGAGTTCGAAGCGGCCGGCGCTCGCGCCTTCTTCGAACTGGAGCGCGCGATCGATCGCTTCGCCGTCCATCGGCGGCGGGACGCCTTCGACGGCGCCGAGTTCCCGTTCACGCCAAAGCACACCCGTCGTCGACGGGCCGCCCCACGAAACGGGCAAGTTCGGCGACGCCAAATCCTCGCTCGAAGCGAGGAATCCGACCGTACGTCGAGCTTCGGGTGAAGTTCGGACCGCGACGATCCACGCGTCGTCGACGCGCGATGCGACTTCGAACGCTCGTTGTTGCAGTGCTTGCTCGAAGTCATCACGGTCGCCGTCGATGAACGCGCATGCCTCGCGGACGAGCCGCGCGCCGTGCTCCGCGATCGCTTCGCGCGCGACGACGACGGCACGCGGCGGGGTAGGAACAGTGATGGGGTCCTGCGCGAGCACGAATCCGAGCGTCCAGATCCAATTCACGTCAGAGCCCTCCCCAGCGCGAATCCGAGCACCACCGCGCCGAGTCCGAGCGCGACCGACAGGACGACGTTCACCGCGGCGAGGCCGTAGTGCGCACGCTGCAGCAAGCCGAGCGTCTCGGCCGAGAACGCCGAGAAGGTCGTGAACCCACCGAGCACGCCGGTGATCGCGAACGCGCGCCATGCATCGGAAAGACCGCCGCGACCTTCGGCCACGCCGAGGATCACGCCGATCGCAAGTGAGCCGACGACGTTCACCGTCAACGTGCCGTACGGGAACGACGTCGCGACGGCGCGCGTGATCGCGCCGCCGCACACGAAACGAGCC
The DNA here is from genome assembly GCA_052034255.1 of Planctomycetota bacterium. GTDB lineage: Bacteria > Planctomycetota > B15-G4 > B15-G4 > JADJEK01 > JADJEK01. The sequence goes on from JBPOIU010000120.1 coordinate 13,292, forward strand.
ACCGCGCCGAGTGCGCCGCCGAGCGCGACGAGGACGGGCAGCGGAACGCTCATCGTGTCACTGGATCGGATCGACGTCGGTCACGCCGTGGAGGTCTTGCTCCTCCTTCGGGATGTACGCGTCGAGGTGACCGAGCTGACCGGCTTCCTTGATCAGGTTGCGCGCGATCACGAGGCGCTGGATCTGGTTCGTGCCCTCGTAGATCTGGAGGATCTTCGCGTCGCGATAGAACTTCGCGATCGGGTAGTCCTCCATGAAGCCGTAGCCGCCGAAGATCTGCACCGCGTCGGTCGCGACCTTCACGGCCGCATCCGTCGCGAAGCACTTCGCCATCGCGGCACGCTTCGTCAGGTTCTCTTCGCCGTTGTCGACGGCCGCCGCGGACGCGTAGACGAGCCAGCGCGCGGCTTCGGTCTGCATCGCCATGTCGGCGAGCATCTGCTGCACCATCTGGAAGCTCGAGATCGTCGCGCCGAACTGGCGGCGACGATTCGCATAGACGAGCGCGAGATCGAGCGCGCCTTGCGCCGCGCCGACCGCCTGCGCGGCGACGCCGGGGCGCGCGAGGTCGAGCGTCATCATCGAGTGCTTGAAGCCCATGCCGTCACGGCCACCGAGGAGGTTCGCCTCAGGGACGATCACGTCGTCGTAGATCGTCTCGACGACGGGCACGCAGCGGATGCCCATCTTGTCCTCGACCTTGCCGATGCGGAAACCCGGCGTGCCCTTCTCGACGACGAACGCCGAGATGCGGCGCGACTTCGACGTCGGATCGGTCACCGCGAACACCGTGAAGATGTCGGCGACCGCGCCGTTCGTGGTCCACTTCTTCTCGCCGCGGATCTTCCAGCCTTGCGGCACGCGCTCGGCGCGCACGCGCAGACTCTGCGCGTCGGAGCCCGCGAACTTCTCGGACAGCGCGAACGCGCACAGCTTCTTGCCCTGCGCGACCTGCGGCAGCCACTTCTGCTTCTGCTCTTCGGTGCCGCCGACCTGGATCGGGAACGAGCCGAGCGCGTTGACCGCGAACGCGACGCCGAAGCCCGAGTCCGCGCGCGCGAGTTCCTCGACCACGAGGCACAACGACAGCACCGAGCCGTCGACTCCGCCGTACTGCTCCGGAATGAACACGCCGAGCAGTCCAGCGTCGGCGACCGCCTTCATGGCTTCGTGGTTGTATTGGGCGATGCCCGTCGCTGGGTCGTACTGCTTCGGGTTGTCGTACTTCTTTGCGTTCGGCAGCACGTACTTGTGCGCGATCTCGCGCGCCTTCATCTGCCACTTCAGGCTCTTCTCGGGGATCTTGAAGCTCATCGGCGGTGACCCAACTTGGGGAAGAGGACGGAAAAGTGCGGGAGTGTAGCGGCGGTCCGGGCTCAGAGGCCTTCGAACGTCCCTTCGGGCACTTGCGCGGGAGTCGCCACGTTTTCGGCAACGAGGCGGTTCGGGACGTTCAGCCCTTCCTTGTCGACGCAGAACTGCAGGTCACCGACGTCGGCCCAGTCGATCCAGGCGAAGTTCATCGGCTCGGCGTCCGGCGGCGCGCCGGCCACGGTGATCGCGAGCGCCGCCAGTCGATGACCGACCGGGTCCAGCGTCAGCACGTACTTGTTGCCCGGCGGCATCTCGAGCCCGGCGTCGAACGAGACTTCGACGCGCGGCTGCTTGCGGCCGGCGACCTCGACGGGATCGACGCTTTTCAGATGGACCCCGGGGTCCATCAAACGCCACGGCAGGATCAGGTTGTTCAAGTCGAACTCGAGGAAGCCGCGCACGGCCTTCAGCACGGCGTCGTGGTCGGCCTCGGCGACCTTCTCGCCGTTCTCGAGCACCACACCGCGATTCTCCTTGCGATCGAACAGCGCGACGAGCGTGCCGCGCTTCGTCTTCATCTCCATGCGGAAGCGATCCGTCGCGCGCTCCCAGACCCACGACGTGCGGCGCACGGCCGTGCCGTCGGATTCGATGACGGCGTCGAACGACAACACCGCGACGGCGTCCCACGCGGCCTTGCCACCCATCGAGTCCCACAACTGTCTGACGAGGTCGATCGCGGCGGCGTCGGACCCCTTCGGGTCGAACGCGGCGGCCGGCGCCACGGGTCGTTCGGCTTCGACTTGCGCGCTCGATGCGGCCACCGAGACGAGCGCGAGAACGACGACACCACACGCCAGCGACACACGGCTCATGACCGGAACTCCTTGTCGGCGAGCATGGCCGCGACCGCGCGTTGCATGGCGTCGTCGACCGGGCGCGGAGCATATCCGAGTTCCCGCTCCGCTTTCGCGCACGAGAACCAGAACCGCCGCCCCATGGAGCGAAGTGTCGCAGGGGTCAACGGCGGCCTCATGCCGAGCAGCGGATCGAGCACACCCGCGACTCCGCGCAAAAGCGCGATCAAGGCCGGATGAAGCCGCAGCACACGCGCTGGCTTGCCGAGCGCGGCGGCGAGGCGGGTCGCGAACGCGACGAACGTCAAGTTCTCGGAACCGAGGACGTAGCGCTCACCTGTGCGTCCGCGCTCGAGCGCCAGCAGATGACCGAGCGCGATGTCGCGATTGTCGACGGCGTTCACGCCGCCGCCCGGCACCAACGCTCTGCCGTGCCGCAGCACCATGCGGACGAGCTGATGTAGGTTGCCGCGCGAGTCGCCCTCGCCGAGCACGGCCGCCGGATTGACGACGACGACGTCCTGTCCGCGCGCGACCGCCGCCGCGACCTCGGCTTCTCCAGCGCGCTTCGTGTCGAAGTAGGCGCCGATGCCGCCCAGATTCCACGGGGCCGTCTCGTCGATCGGCAGCCCGTCTTCGCTGCTGCCGACCGCGACGACGCTCGACGTGTGGACGACGCGACGCACCCCGGCGGCGAGGGCCGCGGCCATCACGTCGCGCGTTCCGACGACGTTGACGGCGTGCATGAGCCCCGCGTCGCGCGTGCGGTAACTGACGACTCCCGCGACGTGGAACACGACGTCGACGCCACGCATCGCGGCGGCGATCGAGGCGCGGTCGGTCACGTCGCCATGAACACGTTGGACGTCGAGCCCGGCCAGCCGCGTGGGCGACGTCGACGCGCGGCACAGGGCTCGGACCACGAATCCACGTTCCACGAGCAACCGCGCCAACTCGGCGCCGACGAATCCGGTCGCTCCGGTCACCAGTGCGAGCTCGGATCGGGACGCCATGGCGATACCTCCGCTGCGGAACGAGAACGACGAAAAGACGCGCCGGTCATGCCACCGTCGCCGTCGCCGCCGGCAACCCCGGAGCCAACCAAGTCGGGCGGATTCGGAAAGATCCCAAGTTTGCACCCACGACGATCCGAGCTATCTTCCCGGCCCTTCGGGCGGATAGACTTCCGCCCTTTTCATTCCCCGTACTGAACGCTCCGGCACGGACACCGCCGGGAGGTAAAGAACTCATGGCAAACCCGGGTGAACGCTGGGAAGACAACGTTCCGGGGCAGTGGTTCGTCGACAAGTCGTGCATCCTGTGCTCCTTGTGCGTCGACCTCGCCCCCAACAACTTCAAGGAGTCGGAGGCGGGCGACCATGACATGGTCTACAAGCAGCCGGCGACCGACGAAGAGCGGGCGCAGTGCAAGGAAGCCATGGAGCAGTGCCCGGTCGAGGCCATCGGCAACGCCGGCTGAGATCGTCCGAGCAAGCACGCGGGGCGGAGGGTCGAAAGCGGTCCTCCGCCCCGACGCATTGCAACCCCGAGCCATCAGCCGGGCGCTTCTCTGTCCCCCTGCCGCGGGCCGACCTGCATCCTGCACCCCTGCCCCCCTGCGTCCCTGCTTCCCTGCGTCCCTGCCCCCCTGCTCCCCCGGCGACCTGCCCCCCACGGCACCAGCCTCCCGCGTTCCTCCGCCCCAAGCGCCACCGGCCGCGCACGTCCACTCCGGGCCCGCGCGCACC
>JBPOIU010000156.1:0-18579 GCA_052034255.1 Planctomycetota bacterium
AGGTCCTTCAAGTACTCGTGGAAGTCGAGCTTCGTGTCGGCGTCGATCTTCTGCTTCGCGTCTTGGCCGAGGATGCGGTCGGTGACCCAGTTCGGCAGATAGACCTCGGCGGTCAGTTCCTTGTCGTGGACCGTCTCTTCGAGGGCCACGAGGTTTTGCCGCACGAGCGTCGAGCGCTTCGCCAGGAAACGGCGCTTCTTCAGCAGGTCCTCTTCGTCGGCGGAGATCAGCTTCAGCAGGTCGACGGCGTCGAGGAACGCCGAGCCTTCCATCAGCTCTTGGAACAGCAGCGTGACGAGGATCAGCGTTTCTTCGTCGCCGAGTTTGAACTCGGTGCGCAGCTGTTCGAGTGCGAAGTCCTGGGCCTTCTTCGTCAGCGCGAACGACTCGGTCATGCGGCCGCGGAAGCGATCGATCTGTTGGCGCAGCGCGGTCACGGTTTCCGCCGTGCCGAGTCCGACGTCGTCCCAGTAATCGAACTGGAAGATGCGCGCGGCGCGCTTGCGGTACAGCAACGACAAGCGCCGCCAATCCAGCACGTAGGCCGCGTTGTGCTTGTACGGCGACGCCCGTGATCGTCCGCGCAACAACGCCGCGCCGCCCGGATGCGCGAGGAACGCGCCGCGCACGAGCCGGAACACGCGATCCGACAACTTGAACGGCATGTCGAGCCAATCGTCGTCGACCGAGTCCTCGCGCACGTCGGGGATGATCAAGCCGGCCGACTGCAACGCTCCGGTGGGATCGAGGTAGTTCGCGCCGCGCAGCACGTCGAACGACGATTCGAACAGCAGCGCGACGAGCTCGCGACCCTTCATGTACGGGTTCTCGTGGACGAGTCGGCGCCGCAGAAGCGCGAGCATGATCACGAACTCGAACTTCGTGAGCTTGTAGCGCTGCAGCAGGGAGCCGAGCGCCGAAGCGACCGGAAGATGCGTGACTTCGCGCCCGATGGCGTCGACGGCGCGCCGGCTCTTCAGCACCAGAGAGCGCGATTCAGTCGCGCTGGCCGAGCCGGACAGCAGTCGCTCGCGCATCGCCCCGAGGTCGTCATAACGATCGAGGATCCGCTTCAGGACCGCGCGTTCGTTGCTCGCCGCCATGGATTCACCTCGACGTTGCGCAGGGGGGACCGGTCCGCGATGTCCTCGACGCTCGCGACCATCCGGCCCGGCGCCACCGCGAGTGCATCGGCGTTTCGAGCCGGCCGGATGATAGCCCTGGGTGGCGTGGTCGGGCGTCCGCCGGGGGGACTCTCGCATCGATTCGATGACCTCGCGTATGGTGGACGCACGATGTCGACCGACGCTTCGCCCGAATCCACAGAACCGACGCAAAGCCATGGCCCAAAACGGGCTGCGATCGATCTCGGATCGAACATGGTGCGCTGCACGGTTGGCCGGCGGCGCCGCGATGGCGAGCTCGAAATCCTCGATCGGTTCGTCGCCGTCCCCCGGTTGGCCGACGGCCTCGGGTCCAGTGGGGGGCTGAACGACGCCGCGATCGAACGAACTTCCCGGGCGCTGGCGGACCATGCGCACCGCGCGCGCGAGGCCGGCGTCGCGTCGATCGACGTCGTGGCCACGGGCGCCCTTCGGCTCGCGAGCAATGGCGAGGCCGCGCGCCGCGCGCTCGAGCAGCGCAGCGGTCTCTCGATCCGCGTCATCGATGGTCAAACGGAAGCGCGCTTTGCCCTGGCCGGCGTGCGCACGCACGTCGGCGAACACGCCGATCTCGCGCTCATCGATGTCGGAGGAAGCTCGACCGAGTGCATCGTCGCGCGCGGGACCGCGATCGACGCCGTGTCGTTGAACGTCGGCGTGATCACGCTGTCGGAATGGGTGAACGAGCGTGACGAGGCCCGCCGCGCGATCGCCTTGTGCGCACGTGCGCGGCAGGAAGTTGCGCGCGTGCGATTGCCCGCGATCGGCGCGACGCTGCCGTGCTTCGCGACCGGAGGGGCCGCGGTGGCGCTCGCGGCGTATCGGCGCGGAGCCCGCTATCTCGAGTTCGTGCCTGGCGACGACGATGGCCTGTCGAGTTCCGATCTCGAAACGATCTTCGCGCGCTTCGCGTCGGCACCGCTCGCGGAGCGTGCGCGCACGTTGCACATCTCCCCGGAGCACTGCGACCTGGTGCCGGCCGGATTCGCGATCCTGACAGCCGTGCTCGCGGACACCCGCGCGCCGCGTATCTTGCCGACGATGCGAGGCGTCGCCGAAGGCCTGCTGCACGACGTTTCGCGCGGAGATCGGGAGTGACCGCGACCAAACCTACACGCCGCGTCGGACTGCTCGCATGGCGCATCGTCGTCGTGCTGCTGCTCGTCGTCCTCGTCGTGAAGTGGGGTGTGGTCGACGGCTACGAAGTGCGCGGCAATTCCATGCAGCCCGTGCTCGAGGATCGCGTCGACGGCGCGGATCACGTGTTCGTGTTCAAGCGCCACTTCGATCTGTTCCCGCCGCGGCGTCTCGATCTCGCCGTGTTCGAGAACCCGGAGAACTCCGCGCAGGACGATCTCGCCGGCAACCTGCTCGTGAAGCGCATCTGGGCGCTCGCGGGCGACATGATCCTGATCGAGAACGGCGACGTGCTGATCCAACAGGACGGCAAGTTCCGGCACGCCCCGCGCTCGCTCGAGACGATGCGGTCGATGTTGGTCCCGGTGCAGACGCTGGCGAGCGAAGCTGCGGCGTTCACCTTTCCCGCGCGCGTGGGCCACGACGACGAGGCGTGGACGTTGGACGCGCGCGGCGGCGAGGCCGCATTCGTGCGACCGAAGGACAACGTCGACGACGGCGGCTTCGATCGCAACGGCACGCGTGAGCGCGGCGCGAACTGGGTCCGTGACGTCGCGATGCGCGCGCGCTTCAAGTGCTCGGACGCGAGCACGCGACTGCAACTCGAATTGCGCGAACTGGGCGACACCTTCGTCGCGACGATCGAGACCGATGGAGCGATCGCGCTCGTCCGTCATCGCGGACCGGCTCGCGCCCAGATCGCGACCGCGCGCATTGCCGCGCTGGGCACGTCGGATCACGAGCTCCTGTTCATGAACGTCGACGATCGCGTGGCGCTGGTCGTCGATGGGGCGGTCGTGCTCGACGTCGAGTACGGCGCGAACACCGACGTGGCGGGGATCCCGTCGAACGTCCCCGCGTTCGGCGTCACGGCGGGGGCGGTCGCGCTCGATGCATTCGAGGTGCTGCGCGACGTCTACGTCACCGACGAGGGCGCGTTCGCGGTGCGCGGTCAGCCGTTCCTGGTCCCCGAGGGTTCCGTCTTCGCCCTCGGCGACCACAGCAGCAAGAGCCGCGACAGCCGCCATTTCGGCGCGCTGCCGCTGGCCGATCTGATCGGCAAGCCGTTCTTCATCTTCATGCCATTCCAGAGGTTACGAGCGCTGTGACGGATCTGGGAGCGGCCGGCGAGAAAAGGACGGCAACGCCGGGCGTCGCCGCCGGTTCGAAGTCCGCGGTGAAGCCTCCGACGACGAGCGAGAACTCGGTGGATCTCGGCGCCGCACTGATGATGCAAGTGCGGGCCGGGGATCATGCGGCGTTCGCGCGCCTCGTCGAGCTGCACCAGCGCACGGTGCTGAACACGATCTTCCGTTACGTGGGGAACCGGGCGAGCGCCGAAGAGCTGGCGCAAGACGTCTTCGTGCGCGTGTTCCGTGCGCGCGCGACCTACGAACCGAAGGCGAAGTTCGAGACCTGGCTGTTCCGCATCGTGTTCAACGTCTGCGTCAATGCGAGTCAGTACGGCAGCAAGCGTCGGGCGTTGTCGATCGAACAAGACGGAGCCGCATTCGGACAGGACGAGGGCGAGGCAATGCAACTCGATGATGAGACGGCGGGAGCTCCCCTCGAATCCGTCGAGAAGGACGAGATGCGAGCGCGCGTGCGCGATGCAGTCGCGCGACTTCCGCCGCAGCAGCGGGAGGCGCTGTTGATGGCGCGCTTCTCCAACGCGGCGCACACGGAAATCGCCGAACACCTGCACACGACCGTCGAAGCCGTGAAGTCGCTGTTGTTCCGGGCTCGAGAGAACTTGCGAGGCATGTTGAAGCCTTACCTCCGGGAGGAGGTGCGCGATGAACTGTGAACGATTCCGTTCCGACGTCGGTCAAGCGGTGCGCGTGGTCGCGGCCGCGGAGTTGGACGCAGCGCAACGACTCCACGTCGCCGCGTGCGCGGCGTGCGCTTCCTGGTACGCGGAGCATTCGCGGGTGGACGCGATGCTCGAGTTGTTGCCGACGATGGATCCGCCGCAGGGCTTCGCGGAACGCGTCGTCGCTCGCGCGCTCGCATCCGAGTCGACGATGCGTCGCATCACGCGGTCGCGTTCGCTGCGGGCCGCGGCCGTCGTGCTGTTCCTCGCCGGAGCGTGCGGCGTGTGGTTCGCGACGCGGCCGGACGGAGCGCACGACGCGGTCGTTTCGCTCGCGGATGAGCCGAGCCCCGAACTTCTCGCCGAAATGGACCTGCTGCTCGATTGGGACGTGCTCGACCAGCGAGGCGCCGCGCTCGACGTCGCGGCGGATGCCGACGTCGCGGTCGCTCTGACGCAATTCGACGTCCTCGAGAGTGGGAGCTGAGCGATGAAACGACTCGCGATCATCGCCTGGACGTGCGTCGCGACCGCGCTGGCCGCTCCGCAGTTCGCGCGTGCGCAGGAGCGCATCGAAGCGGCGAAGCAGCGCTGGAACGAACTCTCGCCCGAGGAGCGCGCTGCGGTCCAGCGTCGATTCGAGGAGCTGAAGCGCTTGTCGCCGGAGGAGCGCAAGACGTTGAAGGCCCGCCACGACGTCTTGCGACGGATGCGGGAGAGCGAGGCCGCGACGATCGACGAAGCCAAGGCGCAGCGACCCGCCGTCCGCGAGTTGCCACCGAAGCCGCTTCGCGCGCGCTTGAACGAGCGGATCTTCCGGAAGCTCGACGAACTCGCGCAGGGTGGCGAGGGAGCGAAGGCCGACCAGTTCCGCGCCAAAGTGCGCGACCGCGTGATGGACGAGCTCCTGCGTCTGGAGGAAGCCGGTGTGATCGACGCCGCGCAGTCCGAGCGCATGTTGGCATTGCCTCCGCACGAATTGGCGGCCGAGCTGCGCGCGAAGATGAAAGAGCTGTTCTTCCGCGATCCGCCGCCGAAGTTCGCGAAGTTGCCGGAAGCCGAGCGTCAGCGCCTTGCCGCTCTTCCCCCCGACGAGTTCGGACCGGCGATCCGCGAAGCGCTCGGGCCGCCTCCTGGCGAGCGGCGCGGCCCCGAGGGCCCCGGTGGACCCGATGGTCCGGGTCGACCTCCGCGTGGCCGCTTCGAAGCGGGTCGTGACGGCGAAGCAGGTCTCCCCCCGAAGCGCCCGTTCATCCCGAAGGAAGCGTTCGAGCGTCACCTGTCGCCGGAACAACGCGCCGAAGTCGATCAGCTCGACAAGCGCGAACGGCGCAAGCGCGTGATGCAGCTCTTGAGCGAACGGGCGCGGGTTCGGCTGCAAGAGCAAGGCGGATCCGCGAAGCAGCTCGAAGAGCTCGATCAACTGCCGGGCTTCGAGCGCGAATTGCGCGTGCTGAAGATCCTCGATCCGAACTTCACGCCGCCGCCGCGACCGGATCGGTTCGGCCCTCGCGGCGATGGTCGCGGGCCGGGCCGTGGACCGCGACCGGAAGGTTCACCGCCGCAAAAGCCGCCAGGATCGCGCGAAGTGTGACGGCGTTGCGAGGCCGGCGCGGCCGCGTGGCTTCACTTCGGTGGCCACGTGACGACGCGTTCGCCCGTCGGCGACGGCCATTCGAACGCGATGAACGGACGCTCGTTCGGATTCGTCGGACGACTCCGCGGATCGATCAGAGCGCCGACGAACGCCGGGAACACGAGTTGGATTCGGCCGGCGTCGTCCGACTCGTATGCCATCGTCGAGACGCCGAAGCGCTCGAAGGCGACGGCTCGATGCGCCTGCGGCGCGCCGTGTTCGTCCACGAGCAGCAGCGAGCCGCGGTGCAATTCGAGCGGAACCTGCGCGAGCGCGGTTTGCGCCGGAGCGATCGAGACCCCGGGTTCGAAGTCGACGAACCAATCGCGGTCGCCGGGCATCACGAACAGGTCGTAGGAATCCGGCAGCAGCGGGCCCAACAGGCACTCGCCGCGTGCATCGAGGATCGCGGCGCCACGCGTCAACGTCCGTTGGGCACCCGACGGTGACTGCGCCTGAACACGCAGACCGCTGACCGCGGGCCCGTTCGACGTCAGCGTCACGCGCGCGAAGCCCGGATGTCGCGCCCCGAGATCGAACTCGGCCGTGGTCTCGCGATCGGCTTCGATCCGCACGGTGTCGAGCACGAACATGTCGGGCTCGCCCATGATGGACATCGAGCCGAGCTCGACGTACGGGGTCGGCAAGCCGAACACGAGTTCGATCTCGCCGACCGGAAGTGCATCGAATGCGAACGAACCGTCATTCGCGAGCGCGACGACGTTCGGCTTCAGCGTGTCGCCGATCGCTTCGAACGTGTCGAACGCGGTCGGTGCTCGTTGACTCGACGACGGAGGTTCGCGCGCGGCGATCCGGATCCCCGTCGGCGGGAACTCTGCACGCCACACGATGCGCGCGCGCAGTGATCCTGATGCCGGGATCACCAAGTCGTGCGTGAGCGTCTCCGCGGCTCGCACGTCGAGTGCGATCTTCTCGGTCGCGATCGATCGATTGCGCTCCGCCCAGACCGCGTATGGACCGGCCATGAGTCCTTCGAACGCGAAGTCGCCGTTCGCATCGGTGGTCGCGTCGCGCGAGCGGTCGTCGACTTCGCCCGGCAAGAACAGCGGGCGCTTCGCGGCGGGCAAGCCCGAGCGCAAACGCACGAGTACGCCGCTGCGGCCGATCGTCGAACCTTGCGCCGTGACGCGACCGCGCACGGTCGCGCCGCGCGCGAGTTCGATCGTTCGCGCGATCGTCGTGCGCGGTTCGAGCTTGCCGAGGTCGACTTCCGCGGGTGCGAAGCCCGAGGCTTCCACGATCAGCAGCACCTTGCCCGGCACGATGCCCCCGAACACGCCGTCGGCGGAGCCGTCGGAACCGTCCTCGATCACGAACTCGTTCGGCGAGAAGTTGACGCCTTGGTACCGCACACGAACGCGCGCCGGTTGGACCGCCTTGCGCGTCGACGGGTCGAGGACGGTCAGCGCGATCGCGCATGAACCGACGAGCACGGCCTGGACCGAGTCACCGGTGCGGACTTCGGTTTTGGTCCACGGCAGGAAGCGCGGATCGTCGATCGTCAACGAGTAGCGCCCGATCGGCAGGTCGGACCACGAGTACGAGTTCATGCCGCTGGTCGCGTTGCGCGCGGTCATTGGGCCCGAGGGGTGTCCTTGCAGCACGACGACGTCCGGATCGTCGAATCCGAACAGTGTGTACTTCGGGCAATGCGCGTGGAGCTTGACGACGCGGGTGAGGTCGGGGCCCGCATACGTGATGCGGCAGTGCGCGACCGCGGCGTGCTCGGCGAGCACGCGCGCATCACCGAGATACTCACCGTCGTAGCCGAACGCGGCGATTCGGGACGATCCCGCGTGAGCATCGTCGATGCGAAATGCTCCCGTCGTCGCGTTTACCAACGCGCTGGAGTCCCGCGCCTCTCCGCCGGGACCGGGTGCCTTGGTGCTGGACTCGAGTCGCACTCGAACGGGAAAGGGAAGCGGTTGTCCTGCAGCGTCGAGCACTTCGCCTTCGACGACGCAGGCCTTCGGCAGAACGACGTCGCCGACATCGGTCTCGCTGCCGACCGCGAGTTCGACCCAGCGCCAAGCCAACCCGGCATGGCCTTTCGCGCACACGTCCAACGCGAACTGGTACGCCGCGGGCGGATCGAACTCGAACGTGAACGCGCCCGAGGGATCGATCGATGGCGCGGGGTCCTTCCAGCCGACCGGCGTGCCGTGCCGGATCACGCGCTCCGCGTTCGCTTCCCAACCGTGCAGGCGAATGACCGCGGCCACTGCGGGCTGACCTTCGGCGAACACGACGCGTCCCCGCACGATCGCGGGCGATCGCGTCGTTGGGTTCGGTGCGGTGCTCGGCGAAAGACCCGAGCGCACGGGTTCCGTCGTGTGCACGGATGGATCCGGCGGATTCGACGCGGGCTTTGGCGTGACGTCGTGTGTTGGCGCGGCCGCGGAAACCGGAGTGGAGTCGTTGGTGGTCGCGCTCGGCGGAGCCGCGGAATCGTCCGACGACCACCACAGTCCGGCGACGAGCGCCACCGCGGCGATCGCGAGCGACCCCAAGACGAAACGTTGCGATCTCATCCCTTCTCCTCCTTGTTCTCGCGATCTCGTTCTCTTCTGTTCTCTTGTTTGTTCTCTTGTTCCGCGCGCCGGCCGCTCGAGCTTAGGAGGCCCGCTGCGCGGCTCGCGTCATCCATTCGTCACGGCGTGGTCATGCGACTCTATGCTCGGCCCGCGGAGGGTTCTCATGACGACGTTCGCGTTCCTCGCGTTCACCGTGATCTTCTGTGCGCTGGTGGTCATGGTCACGAACGGCGGCAAGCCGGAGCGTGTGCTCGCGACGGTGTTGATCGGCGTCGAGCTCTATCTCTGGATGCTGATCTCGGACATCGTCGGGCCGGTGATCTCGAGCGAGACGTCGATGCGGCATTTCTTGTCGGCCGCGGCGACGCTGTGCGGGCTCGTGCTGCTGATGCGGCTGCAAGACCGCAGCTTCGGATTGCTCGCGACGTGGGCCGCACTCGCGCAGTTCCTGCTGTCGTTCGGATTGCTGCGCGGCGTCGGCATGTGACGCGGGGCGCGTGGCGGGCGAGCACGCAGCGGAGCGCATCGGGTCTCGTCGAAAAAGGTCTGCGCGGGTGTCGGCTGCGATGGGCGTCCTCGCCTTCGGGAGAGTCGCGCTCGAGCGGTCGATGACGACCCGGAGTTGCGATACGCGCCGCGCGGTGCGGCTCGGACACGCAACGACCCGAAAGGAGCCCGTCATGTTCCGCCTGATCACCGCTCTCGTCCTCGCACTCTCTTCGTTCGGTTTGCTCGGCACGTCGGCCGATGCCGCGACGACGGTCTCGAAGTCGCAGCGCGAATGCCTCGTGTTCATCGCGAACCTGAGCCAGGGCAATCAGGCGCAGCAGGCGTTCTACGACTTCGTCGAGTTCGCCGCGGAGTCGATGGCGACGACGACGCTCGGCCCGCAGTACAACCAGGTCCACGTGGTGAAGGGCTCGGCGGCGACGCGCGCGGCGTTGAAGAACAAGCTCAACGAGATCGCGTCGAAGTCGACCGTGAAGGCCGTCGATCTGATCTTCGTGACGCACGGCCTGTCCGGCTCGGTGAAGTTCTCCGATCAGACCGTGTCGATGAGCACGGTGCGCGACGACATCAAGAACAAGCTGTCGAGCTCGAAGCGCGCGAAGCTGCGCATGTGCTTCTCGACCGCGTGCTTCGGCGAGTCCCACAACTCGAAGTGGAAGTCGGCGGGCTTCAAGGTCGTGTCGGGTTCGAAGGGCATCTACGCGGACTCGGCCGTCTCGTACCTGCCGTTCCTCGCGTCGTGGTCCGCTGGCGTGCCGTTCCAGTACGCCATCATCGCGGCCAACGCCGCCGACACGGCGAACGCAGTCGACCTCGCCGCGATGGCCGTCCTGTTCGCGGCCGGGCTGTCCAACTGGTACGAGGTCGACAGCACCCGCGTCATCTCGGGCAACTTCGCGCTGACGATCGGCCTGATGCCCTGATTCCCAGACGCCCGCTGGGATCACGTCCACCCTTCCGCCGGCTGCCCCGGATCGACCGCGGCAGCCGGTGTGCGTTTCGGGTTCGGTGCCCGTCATGGACGCTTGCGAGCGGATCGGCCGAAGCTCACACGTCTGCGAGTGCTAGAACTCGCGAAGTCCGTGCGCTGGAGCCCGACCGGTGACCCCGGTCCGCCGACCGATGTCCAATGTTCGCAAGGTCTTACGCAACATCGCTGCCGTGATCCTGCTGCTGATCGGGATCGTCGGCGGGTTCATCCCGATCCTGCAGGGGTGGGTGTTCGTCATCGCCGCGTTCGCGGTCGCCGATTTCGAACGTAAACACGCTCTGATGCGGTGGTTCCTGTCGCGCAAGCTGACTCGGAAAGTGCTCGGGCCGAAGCTGATCGCGAAGCTGATGGCGCTCGACCCGGCGCGGAAGCGGCGCCTGGAACAGGAACGGGGTCAGCCCCCGTCCGAAGTCGCACGGGGGCTGACCCCTTCCGAGCCGTCGGCTAACCTGCCCGCTTCGAAACCGGAGTCGGAGCCATGACGCGCACGATCGACCTTTACGGCGTTCCGATGGACCTCGGTGCCGACCGCCGCGGCGTCGACATGGGTCCGAGCGCCATCCGCATCGCCGGGGTCGTCGATCGACTGCGCGCGCTGGGCCACGAGGTCCACGACCACGGCAACCTCGACGTCGCCGAGATGACGACGACGTCCGCGGGCAACAAGCGCGCGAAGTACGAGAAGCCGATCGTGAAGTGCTGCACTCGGCTCGCCGAGAAGGTGGCCGACAGCGTGCAGGCCGGGCGCTTTCCGCTCGTGCTTGGCGGTGACCACTCGATCGCGGTCGGCACGATCACCGGGATCGCCAGCGTGTATCGCGATCGCGGCCAGAAGATCGGCGTGATCTGGTTCGACGCGCACGGCGACATGAACACGCCCGAGACCAGCCCGTCCGGCAACATCCATGGCATGCCGCTGGCGTCGGTGCTCGGCTACGGCGCGGATTCGTTGACGCAGCTCGGCGGATTCTCGCCGAAGGTCAGTCCGGATCAGTGCGTGCTCGTCGGCATCCGCAGCCTCGACCCGTGGGAGCGCGACATCGTCAAGAAGTCGGGCATCCACGTGTTCACGATGAAGGAAGTCGACCAACTCGGCATGGCGAAGGTCACCGAGCGCGCGATCGAGTTGGCGTCGAAGGGCACGAGCGGCATCCACCTGTCGTTCGATCTCGACGGTCTCGACCCGGACGTCGCGCCGGGCGTCGGCACGCCGGTCCCCGGCGGCATCAATTACCGCGAAGCGCACCTGATGATGGAGATGCTCGCGGACACGCAGAAGCTCGTCGGGATGGAGATGGTCGAGCTGAACGCCGTCCTCGACAATCGCAACGGCACCGCGGAGATCGCGGTCGGTCTCATCGCATCCGCGCTCGGTCAACGCATCCTGTGAACCCAGCACCGTCCGCTGCCGCGACGCCTCCCGCGAAGGGTGCGTTGCTGACGATCTTCCTGACCGTGCTGATCGACACGATCGGCTTCGGGCTGTTCGTGCCCTACATCGCGCCGTTCGGCCGATCGCTGGGCGCGTCGGACTGGGTCAACGGCCTGCTGGTCGGCACGTTCTCGCTGTTCCAGTTCCTGTGCGCGCAGGGCTGGGGTCGACTGTCCGATCGCATCGGCCGCCGACCTGTGCTGCTGATCGGCTTGCTCGGCTCGAGTTTCGCGCATCTCGCGTTCGGCTTCGCGGGCTCACTGCCGCTGCTGTTCGTCGCGCGCGCGTTGGCCGGAGGCTTCGGCGCCACGATCTCGACCGCGCAAGCGTACATCGCGGACGTCACGACCCCGGAAACGCGCACGAAAGGCATGGGCTTGATCGGAGCCGCGTTCGGACTCGGCTTCGTGCTCGGGCCGGGGCTCGGCTTCTTCCTGCTCGAGTTGGGCCCGCGTTCGCCGGCGTACTTCGCGTCGCTGCTGTCGTTCAGCGCCTGCGCGTTCGGCTTCTTCAAGCTGAAGGAGCCCGCGCGCAACGCCGATCCGTCGCTGCGGCGCGTGGTCGACCGGCGCTCGCTGGAGATCGTGTTCGCCGACAAGGCGCGCGTGCGCCTGCTGTTCGGTTTCGTGTTCGTCGTGCTGTCGTTCGCCGCGCTCGAGAGCATGTTCACGCGCCTCGGCCAGGAGCGACTGCAGCTCACGATGCGCGAGATGAACGGGCTGTTCGCGGTCGTCGGCATCTTGATGGTGGTCGTCCAAGGTGGGCTCATCCGGCGGCTCGCGCCGAAGTACGGTGAAGTCACGTTGGTGCGCGCCGGCAGTGCGCTGCTGGTCACGGGCATGTTGACGTTGGCGTTCGCGACGCCGCAGTGGCTGCTGATCGGCGGCGGCATGTTGGCCGGCGTCGGGTATTCGGTGATGTTCCCGGCTCTGCAAGGCCGACTCTCGAAGTCCGCGCCGACGGCGATCCAAGGCGCGACGTTCGGCGTCGCGCAGTCCGGATCGAGCTTGTGCCGCTTCATCGGGCACTCGGGTGCGGGTCTCGCGTTCGACGTTTGGACTGGCCTGCCGTTCGTGCTCGCGGCGGTGATCGCGCTGGGCGCGGGAACACTCGGTTCGAAGCCGCGCGCTGGCGAACAGAGCCAGAGCTGACCGACCATGAGCCGCGCGTTCGTCAAAGAACAGGAAGAAGGCGAACCGCGCTGTCCGACTCCGCGTGGTTGTGGCGGGATCGGAGTGTCGGTCACTCGCGCGACGTTGATCGCGCAACTCCCGGCGACCGAAGCGTCGCGTCTGTCGGACGAGGCGTACTACTGCACCGATTCGGCGTGCATCGTCGGGTACTTCGATCGCATGGGCACGATCGTCGGCGTCGAACGTGTCGCGACGCGGACGTACCCGAAGTTCGACGACGGACCCGTTTGCGCCTGTTTCGCGATCGCTCGCGGAACGATCGAAACCGCCGTGGACGCGAAGGACAACGCGACGTTGAAAGCCCTGCTCGCCCGCACGGAGAGCAAGGACGCACGCTGTACGACGAAAGCTCCCGATGGGCGGCGATGCACTCCCGTGGTGCGCCGCATCGTCATGGAGCGCAAAGGCCTGTGAATCCCGATCGAACGAGGAGTGTGTGACGCGATGGACTGGATCTCCGACCCGAATACATGGATCGCGTTCCTGACGTTGACGGTGCTCGAGCTCGTGCTCGGCATCGACAACGTGATCTTCATCTCGATCCTCGCCGGGAAGCTCCCGGGGCCCGAGCAGAAGAAGGCCCGCAACGTGGGCCTGTTCCTCGCGATGTTCATGCGCATCGGGTTGCTGTTCTCGTTGTCGTGGATCATCAAGCTCACCGAACCGCTGTTCAAAGTGATGTCGCAGGAGATCTCGGGTCGTGACCTGATCCTGCTGGCCGGCGGATTGTTCCTGCTCGCGAAAAGCGTGCACGAGATTCACGACAAGCTGGAAGGCGCGACCGGCCACGCGTCCTCGGCCGTTCGCGCGTCGTTCGTCAGCGTGATCGTGCAGATCATGCTGCTCGACATCGTGTTCTCGCTCGACTCGGTGATCACCGCCGTCGGCATGGCGGATCACCTCGGCGTGATGGTCGCCGCCGTCGTCGTGTCGGTGCTGTTCATGTTGAAGTTCGCGGGACCGATCAGCGGCTTCGTCGATCGCCATCCGACGATCAAGATCCTCGCCCTCAGCTTCCTGTTGTTGATCGGCATGTCGCTCGTCGCCGAGGGTTTGGATCAGCACATCCCGAAGGGGTACATCTACTTCGCGATGGCGTTCTCGGTGTTCGTCGAGATGCTGAACCTGCGCGTCCACAAGAAGAAGAGCGAGCCGGTCAAGCTGCGCGAAGCGTATGCGGAGACGAAGCCGAACGACTGACGTGGCGCAGCGCGCGGTCGCCGTCACGGCGATCGGAGTGCGAGCCACCGTCTTCGTGGGCGTTGGCAACTCTCGGTAGCGTTCGTATCGTCTCGCCGCCGCGATCGTCACGGATCGCACCGGAGGGGACATGAACGACGAGCGAATCGCCGCGTCGAACGAATCGAACGCCCAGGATCCGTTCGCTCCGCCGAGCGCGAACGTGGACCTGGCGGCGCCCATGCCGACCGCGGGTCCATGGCGTCGCTATCTCGCACGATCACTCGACCTTGCGATCATGTGCGCGCTGCTGATCTATCCAATGTTCGTGCTCATGGGCGCCAGAGAGTCGTTCGCGCTCGCGGTGGCGAAATACGCCGGGAACGAACACATCATCGGAGTGTTGCTCGTTCCGGTGTTGATCGTGATGGAGGCCCTCGTACTCGGGCTCTTCGGCCGAACGCCGGGCAAGGCATTGCTCGGCGTGCGGATTCGTGACGAAGGCGGCGCTCCGCTGTCGTTCGCCGCCTATCTCGCGCGCAACGTGCGCGTCTGGTTCGCGGGCTTGGGAATCGGCATTCCGCTCGTCGCGCTGATCACGCAGATCCGCCAATACAAGCGGCTCAAGAGCGGACAGCCCGCCAGTTACGACGCAGCGCGCAAGACGCAAGTCGAAGGCAGCCCGATCGCCGCCGTCCGGGTGGTCATCGCGATCGTGCTCTACCTGAGTCTGTCGGTCGCGATCTTCCGGGCGTACGGCGCCGAGGAGATCATTACGACCGTCCGCGGCACGAAGGCCCGCGGAGACGCGGATCCCGTGGCATGGCGGAACGAAGCCACCGGGCTCAGCACCATGATCGCGGGTTTCTGGAAGCATGCCACCACGGACAGCGAAACGGGCACCATGACGGTCACCTTCACCGAGCCGCTCGATCAAGCCGCGGTCGCGATCACGTACGAAGACGTCGCGGACTACTCGCTCGACGATTACCTCCAAGCGTTCATCGAGGTGACGGCGGACCAGTTCCATTTGGATGGGCGTGGCTCCGACGGCAAACGACTGACGAAGAACGGTCATGAAGCCTGGTCGTGCGCTGGCAGCATGCCAGGACACCTGAACATGCGCTGCGAACTCACGATCGCGAAGGTCGGCGAGCGCTTCTGGCGCACGCTGAAGATCCAGGGCAAGCCGACATCGGCGACGGACCGCATCGCGAACGATCTCCGCGACGCGCTGTGGACGACCGTGAAGTGAGCGGCTGGGTGCACGCGCACCTGCCGCATCGCAATCCGCGGTGAGGCAGAGTACGAACAGCTCGCGTGCCGCCCCGTCGCGTCCTGCGGCGAGCATCGGTTACCATCGGGCCACCTGCGCAATGCCGAACGCCAGGAGCCCTCATGCGCTGTTCCGCGTACATCGTCACGTCGATCGTTCTTGCGTCGTCGGCCGCCTCAGCCGCGGCCTCGGACGTCTCGCCGCAATGGTCGTCCTCGCTCGCCGGGACGCACCTCGGCGCGGCGTTCGGTGACGTGGTCGCGACGGCAGGGGACGTCAACGGAGACGGGTACTCGGACACCCTGGTCGGCGCGCCGACCTACGACGGGACGATCCCCGACCAAGGCGCGGTGTTCCTGTTCCTCGGGTCGGAGAACGGTTTGGCGACGACGCCCGCGTGGTCGGTGCTGGGCACGCAACCGTCCGAATCGTTGGGAGTCTCGGTCGCGACCGCGGGTGACGTGAATGCCGATGGCTACGCCGACGTCGTCGTCGGCTCGTTGCTGTTCCAGAACGGTCAGACCAGCGAAGGCGCGGCGTTCGTCTATCTCGGCTCCGCGGCGGGCTTGGCGCCCACGGCCGCGTGGTCCGTCGAAGGCAATCAAGTCGGAGCACTGTTCGGGCACAGCGTGGCGTTCGCGGGCGACGTGAACTCCGACGGATTCTCCGACGTCGTGGTCGGAGCGATGAACGCGTCGTTCGGTCAAGTCGCGGAAGGCCGCGTGTCGTTGTTCCGCGGTTCCAGCGCGGGCCTCGCCACGAGCGCAGCCTGGACCTGGGAGAGCAATCAGGCGCTCGCGGCCTTCGGTGCGTCCGTGAGCACCGCGGGTGACGTGAACGGCGACGGGTTCGCCGATCTCGTCATCGGCGCACCCGGTTTCGACGACGGCGAGAACGACGAGGGTCAGGTGTACGTCGTCCACGGATCGGCCGGCGCTTCGAGCCCGATGCCTCAGTGGTCGCGCCAATCGGATCAAAACGGCGCGTTCTACGGCACGTCGGTTTCGACGGCGGGCGACGTCGACGGCGACGGCTTCGCCGATGTGATCGTCGGAGCGCCAGGGTTCGACTTCGCATTCGTCGATGAAGGCCAGGCGTTCGTGCATCGCGGTTCCGCGTCCGGCGTCGTCACGAGTGCCGCGTGGACGGGTCGCGCGAACCAAGCCTCGGCGTTCTACGGCACTTCGGTGGCCACGGCCGGCGACGTGAATGGCGATGGCCACGGCGACGTGGTCCTCGGTGCGCCCAAACTCGGTCAAGGGCGCGTGTTCGTTCATTGCGGATTCAAATCTGGGCTCGCGCTCACGCCGTCGTGGAACTCGGCGACGATCACCGGCGTGAGTCAGCGCATCGGCGAGTGCGTCGCCACCGCAGGCGACGTCGACGGTGATGGACTCTCCGACGTCGTCGTCGGCGCGCCGCTCGGCGGAACCGGCACGGCCTACGTGTTCCATGGCTTCGCGCTCGATCCCGTCGTGGTCGCGGATTGGGGCACGTCGGGATCGTGCGCGGGCTCGAGCCATGGCGCCGCGGTCGCGAGCGCGGGCGACGTCAACGCGGACGGTTGCGCCGACGTCCTCGTCGGCGCCCCGACGTACACGGACCAAGACAGCGAGGAAGGCTTCGTCGCCCTCTCGTACGGTTCTCCGGGGTCGACGTCCTTCTTCGGTGCGTGGCAAGCGCAGGGCAATCAAGCGTTCGCGCACTTCGGCGCCTCGCTCGCGGGCATCGGCGACGTGAACGGGGACGGCTACGACGACGTCGCGATCGGCGCCCCTGGATACGTCAACGGTACGGGAGAAGAAGGTGCGGTGTTCGTCCACCTCGGCGGAGCGACGGGACTCGGCCTCACGCCCGCGTGGTTCGCGTTCGGCGATCAACCGCAAGGCCAGTTCGGAGCGAGCGTCGCCGCAGCCGGTGACGTGAATGCCGACGGGTACGCGGACCTCCTCATCGGCGCGCCGGCCTTCGATCTGGGCGACGTCGACGAGGGAGCGGCTTTTCTCTACTTGGGCTCCGAGTTCGGGCTCGAGGTCGCTCCCGCACGCGTGTTCGACTCCGATCAAGCGTTCGCGTCATTCGGGTTCCGCGTCGCGGGGGCCGGCGACGTCGACCGCGACGGCTTCTCCGACGTGATCGTCGGAGCGCCGCTGTTCGACGCCGGTCAACTCGACGAAGGCGCGGCGTTCGTGCATCGCGGAGGCCTCGGTGGATCGAGCACCACCGCGGAACTCGTCCTGCAATGCGACCGCGCCGGTGCACGCTTCGGTGGCGCGGTCACGGGTGCGGGAGACGTCGACGGCGACGGCTTTTGCGACGTGGTCGTCGGGGCGGATCACGACTCGAACGGTGAAGCGAACGAGGGCCGTGCGTACGGCTTCCTCGGGACGCACACGGGTCCGAATCCCGTCGCGTCGTGGATCGCCGAGTCGAACGGGATCGGAGCGAACTTCGGCGCTAGCGTGGCGAGCGCGGACGACGCGGACGGCGATGGCATCTCGGACGTCGTCGTCGGTGCGCCACGCTTCGCGGTGACCGGGATCCAACGCGGCGCAGCGTTCTTGTATCGCGGCTCCACGAGCGGACTCGACGCAGTCGCGTCATGGAGCGTGATCGGCGGCGACGTGAACTCCAACTTCGGAGCCGCGGTCGCGAGTTGGGGTGACATGGACGGCGACGGCGATCCCGAGCTCGTCGTCGGCGCGCCGCAACAGAGCTTCATCGGCGTCGAATTGGGCGCGGCCCATCAGTTCATCGGCAACGGCGGAGTCGGGGTCGGTCAGATGCAGCGGCAAGCGCGGCCCGGCACGCTCGATCCGATCGCATTGCGCGCGGCGATGCCGGCGACGACGTTCGTCGCAAGCCGCCGCGTGAAGTCGCCGTTCGGACGCGCGGACGTGACGCTGCTAGTCGAAGCGAAAGCGCAGACCTCCGCGTTCGACGGTCGCGGACTCTCATCGAGCACGATCGTCGACCCTGGCGTCGCAGGGATCGACGTCGCGTTGAACGTGACGATTCCCGCGGCGGCGACACCGGCACATTGGCGATCGCGTGTCGAACACGATGGCGTCTCCACGCCTTTCTTGCCCGCGGGACGGTGGCGGTCGTTCGGCTCGATCGCATCGACCGAGGCCCAACTGCGCACGAGCACGTGCGGTACGCAAACCGCGAGTGCGAGCAAGTACGGAAACGGCAAACCCGGGAGCACCGGCATACCGGTCCTCGACACGTTCGGCGTGCCGCGACTGGGAAAGCAACTCGTCCTCGGCGTGACGGGCGCCACGCCGTCCGCGGGTCCGGTGGTCCTGTTCGTGGGAGCACAGCCCGCTTCGATCGCGTTCGACGGCGGCACGCTTCTGGTGTTGCCGATCCTCACGCTCGCGTTGCCCGCGATCGGACCGACCGGAGTGCTTTTGTTACCGATCGGACTGCCCGCCGACCCGGCGTTGTGCGGCATCGATCTCCATCTCCAAGCGGGCTACGTTGACGCAGGCGCGACCGGCTTCTACCACCTCGCGTTGACGAACGGCGCGCTCTGGACGCTCGGGAGCTAAGAGGCCGTGAAAGAATCCCCCGCGGCGTCGGAACGGCTGCGAACGACGATCGCTTCGTGTCTGGAGAATCCGGTCGCTCCGCGACCGGAGGCCCTCACCGACTCTTTCCATTGAGTCGCCTCGGCCATCCTCCTCGCGCT
>JBPOIU010000080.1:0-8584 GCA_052034255.1 Planctomycetota bacterium
GCAGGCCACGCGGCTCTTGCGGCGGAGCGTCCTCCGCTTTGTCGATCGGCGGAGCGTCCTGCGCGCTCAGCGGGCCCATGCACGCGAGGCCGAAGAAGCCGAAGCGGACCAAATCCGACATGAATGAACGCACGCGCACCTCCGGGGCGGGGAGGTTACGGCGTCCAACGGGCCTTCGCACTCTCGCATTCGGCGCCCCGGCGGTAGGCGTGCGCTCTTTCCGAGGCCATTTGTGCCGTGCTATTCCGGCGACGTCGAGGACCGCCGGCGACTTGGAATAGCCGTGGGCGGCGCCGTGAGGTGCGCTCGAAGCGCGGAGGAACCAAGCCAATGGAAGACCTGTTCGACCGCGCTCAGAACGCCGCGATGCTCGCGCGCCTCGACCGACTGACGCCGACCACGGCCGCGCTCTGGGGCAAGATGAACCCAGCGCAGATGCTGGCGCATTGCCAGGTCGCCCTCGACGTCGCGCTCGGTCGCCGCGAGCTGAAGAAGAACCTGATCGGCACGATCCTGTCGGCGTTGTTCGGCAAGGCCGCGAAGAAGAAGCTGCTGCAGCCCGCGCCGTTCGACAAGAACCTGCCGACCGCACCGGACTTCAAGATCACCGACGCCCGCACGTTCGCGGCCGAGCACGCGAAGCTCCGCGCTCTGATCGAAGCGTTCGCGCAGGCCGGCCCGGCCGGACTGGCAAAGGGGCCGCATCCGTTCTTCGGCCCACTCACGTCACAAGAGTGGTCGGCGCTGCAGTGGAAGCACCTCGATCACCACTTCAGGCAGTTCGGGGTGTAGGGGGCCTGCCCTCAGCTCAACGCGGCGAAGCGTGGGGACAGAGCAGATGAGGGACTGTCCCCACGCTGCCGGCGCGCGTTCACCCCACCACCACGTTGACGTTCCTGCCCTTCACGACGATCACCTTGCGCACCGTTTTGCCCGCGATCGCGGCTTGGACTTTCTCGTCGGCGAGTGCCGCCGCCTCGTGCGCCTGCTCGTCCGCGTCGGCCGGCAGCACGATGCGCGCCTTCACTTTGCCGAGCACCTGGACCGCGATCTCCACCTCGGTGTCCTTGACCAACGCCGGATCGAAGGTCGGCCAACTCTGCTGCGCCACGCACGGCGCGTGACCGAGGAGTGCCCACGCCTCTTCGGCGAGGTGCGGAGCGAACGGCGACAACAGCTTCGCGAACGTCTCGAGCGTCTCGCGATGCTGGACCTCGCGTGCGGTCAAGTCGTTGACGAGCTCCATCATCTTCGCGATCGACGTATTGAATTGGCTCAGTGTCTCGATGCCCTTGGTGACGCCTTGGATCGTCTTGTGCACGAGACGTCGTTCCGCTTCCGGCGCCGGGTCATTCGTGACGTCGCGCTGGAACAAGTCCCACGCGCGCTCGAGGAAGCGCCGCACGCCGACGATGCCGCGCGTGTTCCACGGCTTCGCGGCTTCGAGCGGACCCATGAACATCTCGTACAAGCGCAGCGAGTCCGCGCCGTGATCGCGCACGACGTCGTCGGGATTGACGACGTTGCCGCGCGACTTGCTCATCTTCTCGTTGTCCTCGCCAAGGATCAGGCCTTGGTTCACGAGGCAATGGAACGGCTCCTTCGTCGACACCAGACCGAGGTCGAAGAACACCTTGTGCCAGAAGCGTGCGTAGAGCAGGTGCAGCACCGCGTGCTCGGCGCCGCCGATGTAGAGATCGACCGGCAACCAATACGCCGCCTTCTTCACGTCGAACGGCGCGCTCGTGTTGTTCGGGTCGATGTAGCGCAAGTAGTACCAGCACGAGCCGGCCCAGTTCGGCATCGTGTTGGTGTCGCGCTGCGCCGCGCCACCGCACTTCGGACACGTGGTCTTGACCCAGTCGGCCGCACGCGCGAGCGGCGGATCACCGTGCTCGGTCGGTCGATAGTCGGGGACGTCGGGCAGCAGGATCGGCAGTTCCGATTCGGGAACCGGCTGCACTCCGCACTGCGCGCAGCGCACCAGCGGGAACGGCTCGCCCCAGTAGCGCTGCCGCGAGAACAGCCAATCGCGCAGCTTGTAGTTGACCGTGCCCTTGCCGATGCCCTTCGACTCGAGCCACACCGTGACGCGCTGCTTGCACTCGGCGCTCTGCAAGTTCGAGAACTCGCCCGAGTTCACGCTGATGCCGTACTCGCCGTACGCGGCGCCGGGCAGTGTCGTCGCTCCGCTCGTCGGCTTCACGACCTCGACGATCGGCAGGCCGTACTTCGTCGCGAACGCGAAGTCGCGCTCGTCGTGGCCGGGCACGGCCATGATCGCGCCGGTGCCGTAGCTCGCGAGGATGTAGTCGCCGATCCAGACCGGGATCGGCTGGCCGGTCGCGGGATTCGTCGCGAACGCGCCCGTGAAGACGCCGGACTTGTCCTTCGCCAGATCGGTGCGGTCGAGGTCGGACTTCTTCGACGATTGCTCGACGTATGCCGTCACGGCCGCGCGTTGCGCGTCGGTCGTGATCGACTTCACCAGCGGATGCTCGGGCGCGAGCACCATGTACGTCGCGCCGAACAGCGTGTCGGGTCGCGTCGTGAACACGCGGATCGAACCGCCGCCGTGCTGCAGAGCGAACTCGACTTCGGCGCCTTCGCTCTTGCCGATCCAATTGCGCTGCTGCGCCTTGATCGACTCGGTCCAGTCGAGCCCGTCGAGGTCGTTCAGCAAACGCTCCGCGTACGCGGTGATCTTCATCATCCACTGGCGCATCGGCTTGCGGATGACGGAGTGATTGCCGCGCTCGCTCTTGCCGTCGACGACCTCTTCGTTCGCCAGCACCGTGCCGAGTGCCGGGCACCAGTTGACGGGCACTTCGGCTTCGTAGACGAGGCCCTGCTTCCAGATCTGCAGGAACAGCCACTGCGTCCAGCGCACGTACTCGGGGTCGGTCGTCGAGATCTCGCGGTCCCAGTCGTACGAGAAGCCGAGCGCTTGGATCTGGCGCTTGAACGTCGCGATGTTCGCCTTCGTGGTGATCGCGGGGTGCTGTCCGGTCTGGATCGCGTACTGCTCGGCCGGCAGACCGAACGCGTCCCAACCCATCGGATGCAGCACGTTCACGCCGGTCATGCGCAGCCAGCGCGACCAGATGTCCGACGCGGTGTAGCCCTCCGGGTGGCCGACGTGGAGCCCCGCGCCCGACGGGTACGGGAACATGTCGAGGACGTACGCCTTGCGGCCAGCACCGGAGTCGTTCGCGCGATACGTGCCGTGCTCGAGCCAGTAGCGCTGCCACTTCGGTTCGATCGTCGCGTGATCGAGAGGTTTGCGCTCCGCCTTGCTCACCATGATCTCGACTCCATCGCTCGACGTCTGCCGTGCCCTGCCGGTGCCTGGCCCGCGGAAAAGCGCGGCAGTCTAGCAGCCGCTGAAACGAGTCCTGCGCGCGGACGGGTGCGCTCGAACGCGACCCGCCCGATGCGCCGAGACCCACGCGGATGCCCCCCTCGATCGAGGTTCACGAAGCAAGGCAGCATTTTTGCGTGACGAGCACGCTGTGCCGCGGATCCCTTGGGCGCCCCACTCCCTCGTAGGAGGTGCCCCATGGGATCCCCGCGCTTCGCGACGCTGACGACACTCGCCGTGCTCTCGAGTTCGATCCCGCTGACACCGTCGGCGTTCGCCGGAAACGACTTCAACGGCGACGGCTTCGACGACCTCGCGATCGGTTGTCCCTACGAGGACCACAGCGGCTTCATGGACTGTGGCGCGGTGACGATCCTGTACGGATCACCGAGCGGGATCGTCGCCGACTCCACGTCGCAGTGGTTCGTGCTCGACGACTTCGCGAACGTCACGAACGAAGCGCACGCGTACTTCGGCGGGACGCTCGCGGCAGGAGACTTCGACGGCGACGGCTTCGACGATCTTGCCGCCGCGGCGACGGGTCTGACGCAGGGCGGCTTCGAGCATGCCGGCGCCGTCGTCGTGCTCCGGGGCTCGGCGATGGGACTACTCTCGAGCGGCGCGACGCTGTTCTCGCAAGCGTCGCCCGGCGTGCCCGACAAGCCCGAGGAATCGACGCTGTTCCCCGGTTCGTCGATCGAGCGGTTCGGGGCGACTCTCGCAAGCGGTGACTTCAACGGCGACGCGCGCGCCGATCTCGCGATCGGCGCCTCCGAGGCGTTCGGGTTCAACGACCAAGCCGGTGCGGTTCACGTGCTGCTCGGCTCGAAGAAGGGGCTGCGCGGCAAGGGCAGTCGCTTCATCCACCTCGGCACGAAGGGAGTCCCGGGCGAGCCGTTCTTCTTCGCGAACTTCGGTTCGAACCTCGCGGCCGGCGACGTGAACGGGGACGGATTCGACGAACTCTGCATCACCAGTTCGGTCCCGTACGACGTCGACACGTCGAACTCGGTCTTCGTGCTGCGCGGGTCGAAGAAGGGCATCTCCACGAAGAAGATCGTCGCGTTCCCGCCGGACGGCAACGGCTTCGCGATGAACGACACCAGCGGATCACCGCTCGAGATTTCGCTCGCCGATGTCGATGCCGATGGCTTCGCCGACCTCGCGATGGGCTGCTGGTTCGAGCGCGTGGACGGACTCGTGGGCGCTGGCGTCTTGCGCACGGTCGATGGCAGCGCCGCTGGCGTCGACCTGTCGACGACGGATTCGATCGATCGGGAGAGCCCGAGCGTGCTCGGAACCGCTGAGCAGAGCGCCTACTTCGGCCTCGAACTCGCGCACGGTGATTTCGACGGTGACGGCTTCGCGGAGACGGTCGTCGCCGCGCCGAACGCGACGGTCGGCGCGGCGGTCTTCGCGGGCGACCTCGCCGTGTTCCCGGGCAGCGCGAACGGCGTGTCGACGCAGTTCGACTCCTATTGGTCGCAGGACGGACTGAACATGCTGGAGGACGCCGAGGACGGCGACGGCTTCGGCTCCGCGCTCGCGTGCGGTGATTTCAACGGGGACGGCGCCGACGACCTCGCGATCGGTGTCTCGCGCGAGGACGACGGCGCAACCGACCGCGCCGGCATGGTCCAAATCGTCTACGGCGCGCTCGGCGTCGGCCTCGATTCCGCGACGAACGTCCTCTTTCGCCAATCGACCTCGGGAGTGCCCGATGTCTCCGAGGCGAACGACGAGTTCGGCACGGCGTTGGCGAAGTGAAGGAGCTCTCGATGCGACGCACCCTGCACACGTTCGTGATCCTCGCTGGTGTCTGCGGAATCGCGGACGCGGGCGACTTCAACGGCGACGGCTTCGACGATCTCGCGATCGGCAGCCCGGGCGAGAGCACGGCCGGCAACTACAAGTCGGGCTTCGTGCACGTCGTCTACGGATCGGTGACGGGGCTGGACACGAGCGAGCTCGAGTTCTTGTCGGAGTCGAGCCTCGCGTTCCCGGGCTTCCCGAGTTCGCGCTTCGGCGCGGCGCTCGCATCCGGCGATTTCGACGGCGATGGATTCGACGAGCTCGCGATCGGCGCGCCGCAATCGACCGTCGCGAACTTGTCGGCGGCGGGCGCGGTCTACGTCGTCGCCGGTTCCGCGACGGGACTCGACCTCGGCGACGTGCAGACGTGGTCGCAGAACTCGCCGGGCATCAAGGACAAGGTCGAACTCAATCCGCAGTACATCGCCGCGTCGATCGAACGCTTCGGACACACGCTCGCGAGCGGTGACTTCGACGCCGACGGCTACGACGACCTCGCGATCGCCGTCGACGAGAGCCTGAAGAAGGCCGGCGCGGCCGGCGCAGTCCACGTGCTCTACGGTTCGCCGATCGGATTGCGCGCGAAGCGGAATCAACTGTGGACACTCGACTCGAAGGGCGTGCCCGGCAAGGCGGTGACGAGCGCGGGGTTCGGCGGGTCGCTAGCGGTGGGTAATTTCGACGGCGACGCCTTCGACGACCTCGCGATCGGCTCGCACGCGCACTTCGACGCGGACACGTGGGATGCAGTGCTCGTGCTGCGCGGCGGCAAGAAGGGTCTGTCGACGAAGAAGCGCCAGTGGTTCGCGCCCGACGGCGACGGCACGGACGACAACGATTTCGGTTCGTCGAAACTGCCGCTCGCGGCCGGCGATCTCGACGGCGATGGTCGCGCGGATCTCGTGATCGGTCGGCCTGATCACCAGGTCGCGAGCGACTTCGCGGCGGGCGAAGTGCGGATCTTCGCGGGATCGCCGACCGGCATCGACACGTCGTTCTTCCTGAACTTCAGCCGTGCGACGTTCGGCGTCGAAGGCGGAGTGACCCAGCAGGCGCGGTTCGGCGACGCGTTGGCAATCGCGGACCTCGACGGCGACCAACTCGCGGACTTGATCGTCGGAGTGCCGGGTGCGGAAGCCGGCGGACAAGCGCTGGCCGGCGCGATCCAGGTGTTCGAAGGCGCGTCCGGCGGCGGCATGATCTCGACGGCGAACGACGCGATCTGGTCGCGCGCGAGCAGCGGGATCGCCGACGCGCCGGACGTCGACGATGGCTTCGGCGCCGCGCTCTCCGTGGGTGACTTCGACGGCGATGGATTCATGGACCTGGGGATCGGCGTGCCCGACGACGACGTCTCGGGCGTGTCCGACGCTGGCGCGGTGCACGTGCTCTACGGCTCCTCGTCCAGTCTCACGAGCACCGGGAGCGACCTCCTCGTCCAGGCCGGCCTCGCGGCCGTCGGCGAAGAGGACGATGCATTCGGCGCCGCACTGCGCTGAACTTCGCGAGTCGTCGATCCACCGATTCCATCGGAGCACCGTCATGCGCCATCGCATCTCCATCCAGCTCGCCGTCCTCGTCGTCGCGAGCGGGAGCGTCCTACGAAGCGCGACGGCGACTCCGGGACACGACTACAACGCGGATGGGTTCGACGACCTCGCGATCGGGGTGCCGTCGGAGGACCTCAACGGCATCACCGACTGCGGCGCGGTTCACGTGCTGTACGGCGGAGCGGCGGGCCTCACGTCCGCGGGTGCGCAGTTCATCTCCGGGCTGGACCTGTTCGGCATCACGGAGACCGAACAATTCGTCGGCTACGCGCTGACGTCGGGCGACTTCGATGGGGATGGCTTCGACGATCTCGCGATCGGTGCTCCGGGACGAACGGTCGCGGGACTGACGACGGCGGGCGCTGTCGCGGTCGTCCGCGGATCGGCAACCGGCCTCGACGTCGCATCGACGACGGCGTGGTCGCAGGACACTCCAGGGATCAAGGACCAAGTCGATCCGGATCCGCAACAGCCCGGCATCAGCGGGGAGGCTTTCGGGCTCCGCTTGGCCAGCGCCGACTTCAACGGCGACGGCTTCGACGACGTTGCCGCATCCGCGTTTGAAACACTGGGCAAGGGCAAGAAGGTCAAAGCCCGTGCCGGCGCGATCCACGTGATCTTCGGATCGAAGACCGGGCTCACCGCGAAGAAGAACCAGTTCTGGACCCAGGACTCGAAGGGCGTCCCCGGCGTCGCCAGCGCCGATCATCTCTTCGGGTACGCGATCGCGACCGGCGACATCGACGGCGACGGCCGCGCGGACCTCGCGATCTCGACGATCTTCGAGAAGACCGGTCCGGTCGGGAACGGTGCGGTCACGATCCTGCGCGGCTCGAAGTCCGGCGTGACCGCGAAGAAGGCGCAGCGCATCACCCAGTTCGACGTCGGCATCGCCGGATACGCGAGTCAGGGGTTCAGCAACGCGATCGAGTTCGCGGAGATGAACGGAGACGGCTTCGACGACCTGATCGTCGCCGCTCCGATCGCGCACACGGGATTCGGCGTCGACGCCGGCGAGATCGCCGTCGCATTCGGGA
Organism: Planctomycetota bacterium; assembly: GCA_052034255.1. GTDB lineage: Bacteria > Planctomycetota > B15-G4 > B15-G4 > JADJEK01 > JADJEK01. Next base: position 7,761 of record JBPOIU010000080.1, read on the forward strand.
CGAAGGCCGGAGTGCTCACTTCCCAGGCAGTGAAGTACTACGCCGGAGGACCGGAGCTGGGAGGTCTCGGAGTCGGCGCCAACAGTTTCGGATCGACCCTCGCCCGCGGCGACCTGAACGGCGACGGGATCGACGACTTGGCCATCGGTAGCCCCGGCGACGACATCGCAGGGCAGTCGACCGCCGGCAGCTTGCGACTGTTGCGCGGTGGGCAGTTCGGACTCTGGTCCTTCGGCCTCGACGTTTTGTCGCAAGGGACGAACGGGGTTTCCGACACGGCCGAAAGCGGTGACCGATTCGCGAGCGCGGTCGCAACCGGCGACTTCAACGGCGACGGGTTCGACGACCTGGCCATCGGCGCACAGGACGAGGGTGTCGGCGCAGTGTCCGACGCCGGCATGGTCGTGATCGTGCCCGGGAGCGCCAACGGTCCGACGGGCGCGGGTTCGACGTTCTTCACGCAGAACTCGTCGGGCATCGTCGACACGGTCGAGACCGACGACAACTTCGGCGCGACGTTGCGTTCCTGATCGCCCACTCCCGGCTTGTTCCGCAGTCCGCGGGCCCCTAGACTCCCGCGCTTCCCGACGAGCCAGCACGAACATACGTGGGGCATTAGCTCAGTTGGGAGAGCGTCTGGATGGCATCCAGAAGGTCAGGGGTTCAACTCCCCTATGCTCCACCACTTGAACACCGAAGGGCTCGTCCGGCTGCGCCGGGCGGGCCCTTCGGCTTTTGACGGGACGAGCCGGCGGGGATCTGCGGGGCCGGCGAGGGAGTGGGGAACGGGCCCGAGCGGAGGCGGCCCTGGCGCGAGAGCCAGT
>JBPOIU010000118.1:0-11172 GCA_052034255.1 Planctomycetota bacterium
GCGATCGAACTCCTGCGCGCGAACCTCGAAGCGCGTCGCAGCTACGAAGCGAAGCTCGACGTGGCACGCGTGCGCGCCGAGGCCGCGAGCGCCACGAAGTCGCGCTTCCTCACCAACATGAGCCACGAGCTGCGCACGCCAATGAACGGCATCGTCGGCATGGCGACGTTGTTACTCGACACGCCGATGCTCGGCGAGCACCGCAGCTACGTCGAGACCATTCGCAGCTCGGGCGAACAACTGCTGACGCTGCTGCAAGACATGATCGACCTGGCTGCCATCGAGGGCGGCGAGTTCGATCCCGCCGTCGGGCCGTTCGACCCGATCGCGAGCGTGAAGACCGTGCTCGCACTGTTCCACGCCGACTGCATCGATCGGGGGCTCGACCTCCGCCTCGACGTCGGCGAAGGCGTGCCCGCAGTCCTTCTCGGCGATGCGACGCGCGTGCGCCAGATGCTGCGGCATCTGGTGTCGAACGCATTGAAGTTCACGTCGCGGGGCTCGGTGGCCGTCCAACTCGGCGTCATCGGCAAGACGGTGCAATCGACCGTCCTGCGCATCGCCGTTCGCGACACTGGCCGCGGCATGTCGGAGAGCCAGATCGAGGGCCTCACCGACCGCTTCACGCAGGGCGACGAGTCGCTGACGCGCGAGCGCAGCGGCGTGGGCGTCGGACTGGCGTTGACGCGCCGATTGTGCGTTGCGCTCAGTGGTTCGATGCGCATCGCATCCGAGCCGGGCAAGGGCACGGCCGTGACTCTCGAGCTGCCGTTCCAGAACGCTCCGGCGACGCTCCTGCCGACGCCGCCATCCGCGCCGCACCGCACGGCGCGCATTCGCGTCCTCGTCGTCGACGACAACCCGGTGAACCGCAAGATCGCCTCCAAGATGCTCGAGCGCATCGGCTGCTTGGCGGACGAAGCGCGCGGAGGCATGGAGTGCCTGCGGCTCGTCGACACCAACGACTACGACCTGGTGCTGATGGACTGCCAGATGCCGGAGGTGGACGGGTTCGAGACCACGCGCCGACTGCGCGCCACGCCACGCGGGAAGAACTTGCGGATCGTCGCGCTGACCGCCCATTCCCTGGACGAGCACCGGCGCATGAGTCTCGAATGCGGCATGAACGACCACATCACGAAGCCCGTGCGCCTCGAAGACCTGGTGCGCATGATCGAGGCGATCGTGCACGCACGGCCGACCTCGTGCCCGCTGGAGACGCCTTCTCCGGTTTTTTCCGGGACGCCCGCGTCCACGTCCTGATGCTCTGCGGCGGATCGTCGCCCGCAGTGGATCCTCCGACGCGATCCACGCTCGACCGACGACCGTCCGTGGAGATCTCCCATGTCGCTGTTGCCCTCTCTCATCGCCGTGTTCGCCCTCGCGTGGTGCGGTGAGGATCCGCCGCTCTCGACCGCCTTCGAGGTCCATCCGCGCGCCGTGCTGTGCGTGGCGAACTCGCCCGATGGAAAACTCGTCGTCACGGGCAGCGAGGACCCCATCGTGCGTGTCTTCGACGCGAAGGACCGTGCCGCGCTGCGCACGCTCGAAGGCAACGACGGCGACGTGACCGCGCTCGCGTTCTCGCGCGACGGAACGCTGCTGGCGGTCGGGGACTACTACAAGAAGGTACGCCTGTGGAATACGGCGACGTGGACCGTGACGCGCACGCTCGAGGTCGGCGGCATCGTCACGGCGTTGGCGTTCACAGCGGATGGCAAGGGCCTGTTCATCGCGCACAAGGACAACGCGGTGTCGCGGTTCGACTTGACCGCCGCGGAGGACGCCAAGCCACGGGCCTACACTCACGCGTTCGAGGTCTGCGCGATGGTGCTGTCGGCCGACGACGCGACGCTGTGGACCGGGGACGGTGCGGGCACGATCACCGCGTGGAGCACGGCGGACGGCGAGAAGCTGTGGTTCCGCACCCAAGGCGCCGAGGTGGTCGCGTTGGCGTTGTTCGACTCCGGCAAAACGCTCGCCTGCGGTTCGCGAGGAACCGGCGTCGCGACGTTCGACGCCGAATCCGGTGACCGTACGTCCCGCTTCCAAGCGGGCGATCTGGAAGCCTCGGCACTGGCGGTCAGCCGCGACGGCAAGAACCTGTTCGTGGGTACCCGGGAAGGGCCGGTCCACGCTCTCGAGTCATTGACTGGAAAGGACTTGGGGACGATCGTGACCCACGATTCGATCGTCACCGGCCTGCTCGTCTCGGGCGGGGGCACGACCGTCGTGTCGACCAGCCGGGATGCCAGCGTTCGGGTCTCGCCCTGGCCCGCGACCGGTTCGACCAAGAGCGAGTGACGATTCCCCGCGATTCGCGTGGCGGGATTCCCCGTCACACCCTGCGTCCATCCTCCGCAAGCGGTCAAACACCCAGCGGAGGCAGTCGTCATGCGTTGGATTCCCGTCGTTCTCTGTTCCCTCGTCGCGTCCGTGGCTTCGGCCGGGACGCTGCGCGTGCCCCAAGACTTCCCGACGATCCAGGCCGCGGTGGACGCTGCCTCGAGTGGCGACACGGTCCGCATCGGCAAGGGTCGGTTCCTCGAGAACGTCACCGTGCCCGGCGGCAAGGACAACCTGACGATCCGCGGCAGCGGCAAGGGCACGATCGTCGACGGTCGGCCGTTCGGCGCCGTCGGTAGCGGCCCGGCATTCGAGGTCACGGCGAACGGCTTCCGCCTGGAGAACCTCACGGCGCGCTTCGCGCTGGGCTTCACGCCGTCGGTGATTCGCATCACTGGCGATGACGCGGTCGTTCGACGCGTCCGCGTCGACGGCGCGGTCGACCAAGGACTCGTGGTCGTCGGACACCGCGCGCGCGTCGAGCGCTGCGCCTCGCGCGGCGGCGACGTCGGCATCGTGGTCGCGGGCAACGACGCGTCGATTCGCGATTGTGTGGTCGCGAACGTGCTCGAGATCGGGATCGGCGCATCCGGTTCGCAAGCACGGATCCGGGGATGTCGAGTGACGAACGCCGCGGAGTCGGCGATCGTCGTGATGGGCTTCGGCGCGGTCGTCGAGAAGAACCGGGTCAGCGGCTCCGGCGACGACGCGATCATCATCTCGACGGATCACGTCAAGGCGACCGGCAACGTCGTCCAATCGAGCGCGGGTGACCACGGGGGCATCGTCGTCGACATGGCGACGTCGGGCGTGATCGCGAAGAACGTGATGACGGACTGCGACGGGCCGGCCGTGACCGTGTTCGCCACCGCGTCCGGTCTCGAGATCGTGGGCAACCGCGCGTCGCGCTGCGGCCGCGAAGCGGTCGCGACCTTCGTCATCGATGGAACGGACAACGTCCTCGTCGGCAATCGCGTCACCGATGCGGCGGGCGATGGCATCTCGGTCAACGCGCTGCACAACGTGCTGACGAAGAACACCGTCCTGCGCAGCGCGCTCGACGGCTTCGAGATCGGCGCGTCCGCGACGCTCGTGAACAACGTCGCACGCGACAACCACGCCGAGGGCATCTCGATCGTCGTGCTCGGCGTGTCGCTGACCGGCAACAAGGCACAGAAGAACCGCACGGACATCGCGTCGACCTTCGCTCTCGACGCGTTCGCCGGCAATCAGTTCGGAACCGGCGGCGAAGGAGTCGCCCCCGAGATCGACGACTGATCCGGCCCTGGCGCCGTCCTACCGCCCCTACCACTCACACAAAACCAACCAACGAGGACCAACCCATGAACCGCATCGCACTCGCTCTGTTCGCTTCGCTCTCCATCGGCTCCGCGGCGTCCGCCGCGACGCTGCGCGTCCCGCAGGACTTCGCGACGATCCAACTCGCCGTCAACGCCGCCGTCGGTGGGGACCGCATCAAGGTCGCGAACGGCACGTACGTCGAGAACGTCTTCATCCCGGCCGGCAAGGACGGCCTCGTGCTCGAAGGCTCGGGCAAGACGATCATCGACGCGCGACCGCTCGGCGGCCCGGGATCGGGCGCGGCCGTCGCAGGGCTCTCCGACGGGATCGTCGTTCGGCGCCTGACGGTGCGGCACGGCAAGGGCGCACCCGCGATCGGCGTCTACATCACCGCCGATCTCGCCCGCATCGAGCGCGTGACGGCGATCCACTGCGACGACTACGGCATCAACGTGATCGGGGACGGCGCAGTCATCGATCGCTGCGTGGTGCGCTCGAGCAGCATCGGCATCAGCGTCGTCGGGAATGATGCGACGATCCGCAAGAGCTCCGCGCAGTTCGTCGGCAATGCCGGCCTGTTCGTGCTCGGGAACGGCAACCGCGTCGAATCGACGACCGTCACCACGGGCGACAACGACGGGATCTTCGTGAACGGTCTCGATCCGCTGGTCACGAAATGCAAGGTGTCGGGAGTCCGCAACATCGGCATCTCGGTGTTCGGCGGCGGCGCCCCGACGATCACGAACAACACCGTGCGTCAGGTCCGCGAGATGCCCGCGTTGATGGTGTTCGGCGCGACCGCAGGTTTGGTCCAGGGCAATCGCATCGCGGACGTCGCGCATGCGGGCATGTCGTTCACCGGCGGCGCGAGCAATGTCGTCATCCGCAAGAACCGCATCGAGCGCACGGGCGTCGAGGCGTTCGACGCGGGAATCATCGTGACGGGCAACGCGTGCTCCATCGCCGACAACCTCGTGCGCGACGCCGGCAACGACGGCATCCGCTGCTTGGGCAACCTCCACGTCCTGACGAAGAACCGCGTGCTCGGAAGCGCGTGCGATGGCATCGACGTCGACGCTGGCCTCGTGACGCTGATCGGAAACGTCGCGCTCGGCAACGGCGGCGACGGCATCGAGAACCAAGGCCCTGGCGCTGACATGATCGGCAACCGCGCGTTCGGCAATCGCCGCGACATCTCGAATGGTGGTGTCGTCACGACGTTCGAGAACAACAAGTTCCTGAACGGCGGCATCGGCGCACCGGCCGTCATCGACTTGTGATCGGCGGCAGAGCCGCCGCCGGAACTCCTGTTCGAAGTGCAAGCTCTCGCATGGTCCCGACCCGCATCCCTGGCGACGCCGCTGCCGCCGTGGATCGAGTCGGGACCTTCCCGTTGCGGCGCTCGCCGAAGAAAATGGAACACTGGCACAACCTCGGCTCGTCACGGAGGTTGAACGACAAGCGGCCGACCCGGGCGCCGCATCCCCAACCCGCTCGCGGGCGCATTCGCGCCGGCGAGCCCGTCGAAGGAAAGCGTCATGAAATCACTCGCCGCTCTGCTCGTGGTCGCGACCTCAGCCGTCGCTTCCGGTGCCGTCATCAAGGTGCCGCAGGACCACGCATCGATCACCCTCGCCGTCGCCGCCGCCGCGGCCGGCGACACGATCCTCGTGAAAGCAGGCACGTACGAAGAGAACGTCACGATCGGCGCCGGGCTGGTCGGCCTGAAGATCCAAGGGCTCGGCCAAGTCATCGTCGATGCGCGCCCCAACGGAGCCACGGGTTCCGGACCCGGCTTCGACGTCCAAGCCGACAACGTCACGCTGCAGAACCTCATGATCCGTCACGCGAAGGGCGTGAGCGCGAACGGTGTTTCCGCGACCGCGAACGGCCTGGTGTTGAACGGTGTGCGCGTCGAGCACGCGGATTCGCAAGGCATCGCGATCGTCGGCAACGACGCGTTCCTGACGAAGTGCGAGGTCGTCGACTCGAGCGGAGGCATCTCGATCATCGGGAATGGCGCCGAGATCTCGAAGGCACTCGTTCACCGTGATTCGGCCGGCGGCATCGACATCAACGGCAACGACGCGACGATCACGAAGTCCGCGATCCGGGCGATCGAGGGCACGGGGATCTCGATCGACGGCGACGGAGTCACCTTGACGACGAACGAAGTCCGGCGCTGCGCGGACGGTGTGCTGGTCGACGGCAACGCGTTCGCGATCACGAAGAACGTCGTCGACGCGTGCTCCGGGATCGGTCTCACGGTCGCCAATGCGACGAGTGGCTCGATCGAGAAGAACACGATCACGGACATCCGCAGCTCGTGCCTCGTCGTCGAGGCGACCGTGAGCAACGCCACGATCGCGAAGAACGACATCCGCCGCACGACGTCGAGCACGGCCGTGGCCGTGTGGATCCGTGGCGACGCGAACTCGATCACGAACACGCTCGTGCGTCAGTCCGCGGGCGACGGCGTTCTCGTCGAGGGCGACAACAACACGCTGTTCAAGGTCACGAGCAGCGAGAACGGCGAGGACGGCATCCAGGTCACGGGTGCGGGGAACTCGGCCGACAAGTGCGTCTTCCGCAAGAACCAGGGTGAGGGCGCGCAGTGCGACGGCGCGAACAACGCGCTGACGAAGTCGATCGTGAAGCTGAATCGCATCGACGTCGCGGCGTCGGTTCCGTTCGCGACGTTCAACCTGAACGCGTTCACGACCGGCGGCAACGCGACAGCGCCCGAGATCGACGACTGATCGGAATGCCGGAGGTTCGAGCCCGGGTGAGCCTTGGATGCTGTCCTCGTCGCGAGGCAGCTCTGGGCGCTCTCCACGTCAACCCCTGAACGCGAACGCCTCATGCGCCGTCGCCGGCGCATGAGGCGTTCGCGTTCCAGCCGCTCTCGTCACGGAAGCGTGAGCGTCGAACGTCCACTCGCCGCGAGATTCGGACTGCCTGAGTTCTGCCAGCCAGCCGACTGCAGATGCAAGGTCACCGGCGTGCTGAAACTCGGGAGGTGAGCGTTCAGCGTGTAGTGGTCCCCTGACTTCGGGAGCGGGACCACGATCGCCGGCAGGCCGATCGTCAGCGCGCACGATCCGGGCAGAGGGATCGACCCCGTGATCGCGGACACGAAGAGCAGCGGATCACCGCTGCCGTAGGCGTCGATCTGAATGGTCCCGCTCGACTCCAGACAGCCGCTGATGACGAGCGCTGGGCGCGACACCGGCGAACCGCTGACCGAGCAACCCTCCGTCTGCGCCGCCTGCAGCAACGAGCCTGCGCTCGCACGCATGAAGCGCAATCGAGCGCTCGTGGACGGCGCGAACGGCTGGTTCTGCGACAAGACCGCGACCTCCGCCGCTCCGTCCCCGTCCAGATCGCCGAGCGGTGCGATGGTGCTGAAGTACTCCGTGGTCGGCTCGGTTTGGACCGGGACATGACTCGCGAGTGCGACGATCTCGAGACCCGTCGCACCCGACCACACGATGGCGGGCGACGCGGTGTTCGCCACGCTCGGCGAGAACCCGACCGCGCCGTAGTCGCCGACGCCGTCGCCATCGACGTCGCCGACGGAGCGCACGCAGGATCCGAGCTTGCTGTTCGCCGTGAGTCCCGGATGCATGCGCAACGTCGCCCCGCTGGCGCCGGACTCGATCTTGACGCCACTACCCGAGCTCGCGATGCCAGGACCCGCCGCGCCACCGATCGCGATGTCCGCGACGCCGTCCTGATCGACGTCCGCGATGAACGCGACGTCCGAGCCGAGCTGTGCGCCGGCAACTGTTCCGACTTCGGTACGTACGACCGCGCCCGTCGCGCCGGAGTACAGCTTCACGCGGCCGAAGATCGTGCCGCCCTGTTTCGAGAACGGCGCGCCGACGATCACGTCGGGAACGCCGTCGCCCGTGACGTCCGCGCCACCCGCGAGTCCGACGCCGAAGTCCGAATTGAAGCCGCTCGCTTCGCCCGGCGGGCCGCTCTGGAGCGTGCGCACGTTGGCGCCTGTGGCGCCGGAGCGAACTTGGATCTCACCGCCGTCGAGTCCGGTGTGCAGGACGCTGACGAGGACGTCCGGAATGCCGTCGGAGTCGACGTCGCCCGCGGCGGCGACCTGGCGGCCGAACATCAGCGTCGAAGCGCTGGTGTCGGTCAGCGTCGCAAGCGGAGTACTCGGCGCGGCAAGCGAGTAGAGGAACGCGACACCCTTCGGAAACGACGTCGAGGTGGACGCGCCGATCGCGAGTTCCGCGATGCCATCGCCGGTCGTGTCCCCGATGCTCGCGACCGACGAGCCGAAGAAGCTCGCCCCGGCCGGCGCCGCGATGACCATCAACGGTGCGCCGGTCGCGCCCGACACGATGCGGACCACCGGGGGCACGGCACGCGGATCGCCGACGGCGAGATCGGCGATCCCGTCGCCGTTCACGTCGGCGCATCGATCGATCGTGCGGTTGAACAAGTTCCCACCCAATGTCAGCGAGACGTCGACGAGGTCGCATTGGGCGAGCAGACCCGGGGATAGCGCGCACAGCGCGGTCAAAGCAGCGGCAGTGGATTTCATGGAGTTCGTCCTTCGGGAGAGAGGGGGGCCGCGCGGGGGTGCGGACACCATCAAAACCTCGCGGAGCGCGCGGTCGATGCATCGGATCTCAGAAAGGTAGCGCCGCGATGCGAACCCAGCCGCGCCGAGCGCCCGGTTCGCTTGCGGGCGGCGGCGTCCGGTAATCCCCTTCATCGCGTATTCACAAAGACTTACGACCTCGTTGCCACGCACGAGGGCCGCAGAATGATCCCAAAGATCCACGAGCATCACGCCATCATGATGCTATGATCTGCGCGCCATGCCGACCGCCGACGTCACCCTGAACGACGTGCTGAAGCTCCTCGCGGAGCCCGTGCGTCTGCGCGTCCTCGCGCTGCTCGAGCGCGCGGAGCTTTCCGTCGGCGAACTCGCGCAAGCACTCGGCATGGCGCAATCGCGCGTCAGCAACCACCTTCGTCTGCTGCGCGACGCCGACCTGCTGCTCGAGCGTCACGTCGGTGCGTCGACGTTCTTGCGCGTTTCCGACGCCCGCGACGGCGATGCGTCGAGCCACCACCGCATCTGGGCCGCGCTGAAGTCCGAGCTCGCGCAATCGCCCGAGCACGCGGCCGACCTCGCGCGCCTCGAGCGCGTGCTCGCCGCGCGACGCACGAAGGACGGCGACTTCTTCGATCGCGTCGCGACCGAGTGGGACAAGATCGCCGGCGACTTCGCGACCGGCGAAGCGCGGCAGCGCCTGCTCTCGCATTTGTTGCCGCGCGAGTTCGTCGTCGCCGATCTCGGCTGCGGCACCGGCTACATCGCCGACGCGCTGCTCGGTCAATGCTCGAAGCTGATCTGCGTCGATCGTTCCGAAGCGATGCTCGAGCAAGCGTCGAAGCGACTCACGCGCGCCGGGCACACCGCGCTCGAGATGCGCCGCGGTGAACTCGACGCGTTGCCGCTCGCCGATGGCGAAGTCGACGGCGTGCTGTGCGGCATGGTGCTCCACCACCTCCCGAACCCCGACGCCGCCGTGCGCGAGATGCATCGCGTGTTGAAGCCGGGTGGTGCGGCGGCCGTGCTCGAACTCGCTCCGCACAAAGAGGGCTGGATGCGCGAAGCACTCGGCGACCGGCATCTCGGCCTCGAGGCGAAGGACGTGCTCGCCGCGTTCTCGCGCGCCGGCTTCGTCGACGTCGTGCTCGACCCCCTCAGCGATCAATACTGCCCGCGCACTCAGGCCGGCGACGAGTGCTCACTCGCGCTGTTCATCGTGCGTGGGCGCAAGAAGTCCCCGTAAACCGTTCCAGTACCGATTCCGTTTCAACCAACGAAGGACCGTGGAGTTTCCGATGGCAACCGTGACGAAGGGCAACAAGCCCGCGAAGGCCGTGAAGAGTGCGCTCGATTTCAAGGTGAAGGATCTCTCCCTCGCCGCTTGGGGCCGCAAGGAGATGGATCTCGCCGAAGTCGAGATGCCGGGCTTGATGGCGACGCGCGAGGAGTTCTCGAAGCAGAAGCCGCTGAAGGGCGCGCGCATCCTCGGCTCGCTGCACATGACGATCCAGACCGCGGTCCTCATCGAGACGCTGGTCGAGCTCGGCGCCGAAGTGCGCTGGGTCTCCTGCAACATCTTCTCGACGCAAGACCACGCCGCCGCGGCGGTCGTCGTCGGCAAGAAGGGCACGCCGGAGAATCCGAAGGGCGTCTCCGTCTACGCGTGGAAGGGCGAGACTCTCGAGGAGTACTGGTGGTGCACGGAGATGGCGTTCGACTTCCCGGGCGGCAAGGGCCCGAACATGATCCTCGACGACGGTGGTGACGCGACGCTCGCGGTCCACCTCGGCATGCAGTGCGAGAAGACCGGCAAGGTCCCGGCCACGCCGGCCGACGCCAGCGAGGACTACGCCGAGCTCTTGAAGCTGCTGAAGAAGACGCTCGCGAAGGACAAGACCAAGTGGACGCGCATCGCCGCGGACATCAAGGGCGTCACCGAAGAGACGACGACGGGCGTTCACCGCCTGTATCAGATGCAAGAGCGCGGCGAGCTGCTGTTCCCCGCGATCAACGTCAACGACTCGGTCACGAAGAGCAAGTTCGACAACCTCTACGGCTGCCGCCACTCGCTGGTCGACGGCATCATGCGCGCGACGGACGTCATGTTGTCCGGCAAGGTCGCGGTGGTCTGCGGCTACGGCGACGTGGGCAAGGGCTGCGCGCAGGCGTTGCGCGGCCAGGGCGCACGCGTCGTCGTCACCGAGATCGATCCGATCTGCGCTCTGCAGGCGCTGATGGAAGGCTATCGCGTCACGACGCTCGAGGACGTGCTCGGTGAGGCCGACATCGTCATCACGACGACCGGCAACAAGAACATCGTCACGGCCGAGCACATGAGCAAGATGAAGCACAACGCGATCGTCGGCAACATCGGCCACTTCGACAACGAGATCGACATGGCCGGCTTGCGCAAGACGAAGGGCATCAAGCGCAATCAGGTCAAGCCGCAGGTCGACGTCTGGACGTTCGCCGACGGCCACGCGGTGATCATCCTCGCCGAAGGCCGCCTGCTGAACCTCGGCTGCGCGACCGGTCACCCGAGCTTCGTGATGTCGAACAGCTTCACGAACCAGACCATGGCGCAGATCGAGTTGTTCAACAACACGGCGAACTACGAGAAGGCGGTCTACACGCTGCCGAAGCACCTCGACGAGAAGGTCGCGCGCCTGCACCTCGCGAAGCTCGGCGCGAAGCTGACCGTGCTGTCGAAGGATCAGGCGGAGTACATCGGCGTGCCGGTCAACGGCCCGTACAAGCCGAACCACTACCGCTATTGAGCACAGGCGTCGCGTCGATCGACGGGTCCATCCGACCTGGCGCATCGGTGCGGCACCCTGAACGACGAACCCGGCCGGGGGGGGGGGGTGGGCCCCCCCGGCCGGGTCCTGGTTCCCAACCGCCCACGCGCCCGCCTTCCGTCGGCGGCATGCGCGGGC
>JBPOIU010000213.1:0-23673 GCA_052034255.1 Planctomycetota bacterium
GAGCGCGAGGAGGATGGCCGAGGCGACTCAATGGAAAGAGTCGGTGAGGCCATCCGACGAAGCGATCGTCGTTCGCAGCCGTTCCGACGCCGCGGGGGCCCAATTCATGAGATTCACGGCCTCTCAGGTCGCGGCGTTGCTGCCGAACGGCTGTGCTTCGTCGTCGCCGACGTAGTCGTCGAAGTCGTCGAGGTTCGGCGCGACGTAGCCCGGCGTCTTCGAGCGTTCGAGCTCGACGTGGAACGCCGCGAGGATCGCCTGCTCGATGTACTGGCGACACGCGGGGTTGACGGGATGGGCGATGTCGGTGTGCAGGCGCGCGCGCCCGCGTTGGTCGAGTCCCGACCGGTGCACCGGGAGCTTGAACGCGCATTCGTTGCAGAACTTCGCCCGCAGGTGATTCTTCGAGTGGCAGCGCGGGCAGCGATCCGAGAGCTTGCGGCTCGGCATCGCGACGAACGGACCGCGCGGTCCCTCGATGATCTTGATGTCGCGCACGACGAAGTCGTCGTCGAGCGTGATCGTGCAGAACGCTTGAAGTTTCTCGGTCCGGTCGGACACGAGCTTCACGCGGATCTCGGAGACTTTCACGCAGCCCCTCCCGGCGAACGAGAGTCGCTAGGACGCGCACTCGCTCGCGCACACGAACACGTCCGCGATCCGCATCGCCTCGAGCGTGCGTTGCACCTCGAGACCCGCCATACGATGCTCGACCGTGGTGAACATCGCCGAGCCGGAACCGGTGACCGAGAACACGCGACCGGTTTCCGCCTGCATGCGTTCTCGCAGGCGGGCGACCTGCGGAAACAGCGTGAAGAAAGGCTTCGCTAGGTCGTTCGTGGCCTCGAACCGGCCGTCGCTCGGCAGCCGTTCGATCGTCGAGAGCGCGTATCCTTCGTTCGGCAGTGGCTTTTTCAAGTCCAAACTGAATGCGCCATAGACCTTTGCGGTCGGTGCTTCGACGCCGGGAAACACGACGACGAACGTACGGCGGGGCGCGCGATCGGGGGGAATCGGCCGCAGCAACTCACCGCGCCCGTGCGCGACCGCGGTCCCGCCGAGCAGGAAGAACGGCACGTCCGAGCCCAAATTCGCGGCGCATTCGCGCAATCCAGCGTCATCGCAGCGTTCGTCGGCGAGCAGATTCAGCGCGACCAACATCGCCGCGGCATCCGACGAGCCGCCGCCGAGTCCGGCGCCCGAGGGCACGCGCTTCTCCAAGTCCACGACGATGCCGAAGCGTCGCCGCGTCCGCGCGAAGTACGCCTCGGCGGCCTTCCAGACCAGATTCGACGGATCGTCGGGGCACGGCCGGCCGTGCGTGCGCAGCGTGATCGACTCGCCCTCCGCGCGCACCACGGTCAACCGATCGGCGAGGTCGATCGCATGGAAGACCGTGAACAGCTCGTGGAATCCGTCTGGGCGCTTGCCGGTGATCTCGAGCCAGAGGTTCAGCTTGCACGGCGCGGCGAGCACGACGCGGCCAGGGCTGCGCTCGAGGACCCTCACCACGCGGCTCCGGTCGGCGCCGCGAGCAGCGCGTTGTCGAGCAGACGCACGCCATCGACGCGGGCCGCGACCAACATCAGCGCGCGCTCGTTCGCCGACACCACGTCGTCGAGCGTGTCGGCGTCGACCAACGCGACGTAGTCGATCGAAACCTCGGGCGTCGCTTCGAGCTCGCGCCGCGCCGCGCCGATCAGCTCCGCGCCGCGGCGCTCGCCCGCCGCGAAACACGCGGCCGCCGCGCGCAGTCCGCGCGACAACGCGAGGCCGCGCGTGCGCCCCGCCGAACTGAGGAACGCATTGCGGCTGGAGCGCGCCAAACCGTCGGGTTCACGCACTGTGGGCTGCACGCTGACCTTCAACGGGAAGTCGAGGTCGGTGACCATGCGCCGGATCAGCAGCGCCTGTTGCGCGTCCTTCTGCCCGAAGTACGCGATCGTCGGGCGCACCAAATGGAACAGCTTGGCGACCACCGTGAGGACGCCGCGGAAATGTCCGGGACGGATCGCCCCTTCGAAGCGGTCGGTCAACGCGTCGTTGACGACGTAGGTCGCGAATCCCGGCGGATACATCGCGTCCGCGTTCGTCGCGAACACGACGTCGCACCCGGCCGGAGCGAGCTTCGCGACGTCGCCCGCGAGATCGCGCGGATAGCGGTTGAAGTCCTCGTTCGGCCCGAACTGCAACGGGTTCACGAAGATCGAGACCACCGCGACGTCGTTCTCGCGCCGCGCCGTCCGCACGAGTTCGAGGTGGCCGTCGTGCAACGCGCCCATCGTCGGCACGAAGCCGACGCGCGCACCGTCCCGGGCGAACGCGGCCGCGCGCGCGGCCATCGCGGCCGGAGTCTCGATCCGTTCGATCCGGTCCGTCATGGCGCTTTGGGAGCGCGCAGCGCCGCGAACAGCTGCGTGATCGACTTGCCCGACACCGGATCGACGAGATCGCCGGCGATCTCCGCCGCCGGCGCGAGCACGAATGCCCGATCCCGGAAGCGCGGGTGGGGGAGCGTCAGCGTCGGCGTTTCGCAAATCGTGGCGCCGAACAGCACCAAATCGAGATCGAGCGTCCGCGGCCCGTCGCGCACGGTGCGTTCGCGTCCGCGCGCCTTTTCGAGATCGGCCATGCGCGCGCGCAGACCCTCCGGCGACAACCCGGTCGTAACGCGGACCGCGGCGTTCAGGAACGGTCGCTGCGGCGGTCCGCCGACCGGCTGCGTCTCGTGGAAGCTCGATACGGCCGTGACCCGAGTGTCGGGCAGCAGGCGCAACTGCTCGATGGCGAAGCGCAAGTGGGCTTCACGATCGCCGAGGTTCGAGCCGAGCGCGATCAGCGCGGTCTGCGCCCTCTTGCCGTCGCCGTCCTCCTCCTCGTCGTCGTCCGGTACGAGCAGTTTGCGTCCCAGCATGCGCTCCGCGATCGCGAGCCCGGGCCCGGCGATCGCGTACCCGGTGAACGCGACGAAGAACGCCACCTCGTGCCACGTCGCCGCGACGAACACCAGACCGACGATCATCAACAGATGGACGAACGGCTTGCGGCCCTTGAACCAGCGCGACACCAGGTGGACGTACTCGACGCGGCTCACCATCAACAGACCGAGCGCGATCGGCATGCCGAGGAACACCTTGACCAGCGTCAGGCGTGTGGCGGCGTCGAGGCTCGCCAGCGGCGAGTCTTTTTCGAACAGCACGAGCGCGGTGCCGGCGATGACACCCGCGGCTCCCGGCGATGGCAGACCCTTGAACGTCTCGTGCGCCTTCGGATCGGGCTCGGTCTCGAGCGTGAAGCGCGCGAGGCGCAGCGCGGCGCAGATCGCGTACACGCTGGTCAGCAGCAGCGGCAGCTTGTCCTGGTAGACGACGCCCTGCGTGGTGAACGTGTAGTCCGCGACCACCTTGACCAGGAACGCCGGCGCGACGCCGAACGTGATCAAGTCCGTCAACGAGTCGAGTTGCGCTCCGAAGTCCGTCGTTTGGTTGGTGAGGCGCGCGATCTTCCCGTCCAGCGCGTCGAACACCATCGCGAGCACGATCATCCAGGCCGCGAACACGATGTTCTGCCGGAACGCCTCGGCGTTCTGATGCAGCAGCGCGTCGGCGATCTTGGAGATCGCCAGGAAGCCACAAAACGTGTTCCCGAGCGTGCACAGCGTCGGGAGGATGGCGACTGGTTTGATGCGTGGAGCCATGGCGAAGACTCTACCGGGGGATCGCCCGGCGACGGGCCGTCCTGCTTTCCCCCGGTGGGCCGCGGATCAGGGCGTCGACGCCACGCGTTTCACGGCTCGAGTTGCCAAGTGGCTTCATGGAATCGTCCCGAGCGGCATCGGAGCGAGAGAGGACGTCGCGCGAGAGGTGGACTGCCCAGGGGACCAAACCGACGGAATCGGAGACGCAATTCGACGAAGCGATCCCCGCCCGTTGGCGTTGCGATGCTGCGCGGGGAATTCTTAACGGCCTCCGACCGAGGAATTACGCCGAACCGAATGAGGCCGACGAAGCTGCGGAGGCGATCTCAAGAGCCTCGCGTCCCGCCGTGGCGGCAAGGACCGCGTGGGTTTTTTCCGCGCGACGAGTCTCGCGTACTCACGGCCAGCTCATTCTCGAACGGTCCACTCGTCTCTGCTGGACCACCGGGACGCGTACGCGACGCGGAAGTGGTCCTGCGGGAACCGAACATGTCGCCGACCCAGGTGTTTCGGGTGATCACGCACCACGTGGCGCATGTCATCGGGATCGTCGCCGCGATCGCTTGCGTTCTCGCGGTCGGCTCGTTCATCGCCGCGCATGTGGAAGTTGCCGGAGTGATGCCACCCTCGACCCCGCTCACGGCGGAATCGTTGCCCCAACGACTTCCGACGCAGCCGCCGCGCTCATGGTGCTTCGCGGTGCTCGGCGATCCCGAGGAGAACCGAACCGTGTTCCGGGCCTGCCTCGACAGCGCGCGAAAGGCAAACTGTGCGTTCGTCGTCATCACAGGCGACATCGTGAAGCGTGAATCCCTGCTGTCGTTCGCGCAGGTCATGAAGGATTTGGACGACCACGGCTATGGCCGGCGGGTTGCAACCGTGCGAGGCAACCACGATGCACGATGGCTCTACGGCGCGTACTTCGGATCGTCGAATTGGTCGTTCGAATACGGAGGCGTCCGCTTCGTCGGACTCGACGACCAAGTCTCAGCAGACGACTCCGAGCGCCGCGCATTCGCCGCGTCTTCGTTGAGGCGCTCTGGCGCGCAACGACTCGTGCTGTTCGTACACCGACCGGTCCTTCCCTGTTCGGGACAGAACGAAAGGGCGACGCGCGCAGACGACGCGTCCAATACAGGCGACGATCGGGACCTGAACTGGCTGGCAGAACTCTGCGTCGAGACTCCCGTGGACTTCATCCTGTCTTCCCACCTGCACGCTTACAGGCGATGCACTCTCGGATCGACCACGGAAGTCGTTTCGGGAGCGGCGGGCGGAAATCCTCAGGAGTCGTTCGACGGCTGGAACTACTTGATTGCAGACGTCCTCGACGGAGTGATCACGGTGCGCCGGGAGGACATCGCCGACCCGCCTGGATCCGCTCTGTACTCCTTCATCCGCATGGGTGTGTCGCTCGATCAAGATCTCCATCGAAAGCCGGTGAGAAGCGCGGTCCTGTGGGGATCGATCTTGGCGGTCGCCTTACTTGGCTGCGCTCGGCCGTGCTCCTTCCGCTGGATTCGGCGCCAGTGAACCGGGCCGGTGGCTTTCTGGCCGTCGTTCTCGTCGTTTTCGCCGGCATCGCCGCCATGGTTGTGACCGTGGTCGAACCTCTGGATCACGGATACATCCGATACGCCGCGGTGGCCGACACGATGGTCCGGCACGACGACTTCGTCGTTCCGATTCACGACGGTCGGTTCTACGTCCTCAAGCCCCCGTTGTTCGTTTGGTGCGTCGCGCTCGTTGCGACCGCGACACGGAGGTTCCCGGAGTTCGCGAGCCACGTTCCGGCCGTTCTGGGTGGAATCGCCGCACTCTTCGCGACCATTCGGCTTGGACGGCGCATGTTCTCGTCGACGCGGACGGGGATGCTGGCGGCCGGGGTGCTGGCGACGATGCCGGAGTTCGCGTCGCAGTGGCGCGGTGAGCGCATCGATCCGCTGTTCGCAGGCCTGCTCACGCTCGCGATCGACGCCGCGCATGCGGCGATCGTCGAAGGAAGGGATTCGGCAACCTCGAGTTGGCGCGTGGTCCTCGCTTGGGCCGCGTCCGGGCTGTGGTTGGGATTGGCCACGTTGACGAAAGGGCCGATCGCTCTGTTGTTCGCGGGCCTCGTGGTTCTGCCTTTCGCGAGGCGGACGACACGGGATGGCCCCCGTATGGGAAGAGCATTCAGCGTCGCGATCGTCGTCTGGCTCCTCGTCGTACTTCCGTGGCCACTCGTGTTTCTGAACAGAGTGGGAATCCACGCGGGCTTTTCGGCCATCGACGCTGCGGACTTCGCGACCCGGCATGCGCCACCGTGGGAGTACGTGACGAAGTTGCCGGTCGCCCTCGGGCCGTGGGCGTTGTTGCTGCCCGCGGTCGCGATCTGGACGTGCCGTAGCCTGGGACGACATCGCGGACCGGCGTCGTTGGCGGCCGGATGGGTGCTCCTCCCGTTGATCGCGCTGACGCTGTTCCCATCCCGGCATATCCGCTACATGGCGCCCGTGCTACCAGCGCTTGCTCTGCTCATCGCGGGATGCGTATCAGACCGAACGGTGTCCGACCGTGTACGCAGCTGGCTCGCTGGCCCGCTGCGTGTTGTCGTGCTCGCGGTGGTGTCGAGCGGTGGCGCGGCCCTCCTCCTACTCGTCGCGCATGCGAACGGCAGGATCGCGGCACTCTCGTCGTTCTCGAACGTGGCGCGTGTCGCTGCCGCGGCCGGATCGGTGGCCCTGGTCGTTCTCGGCTCCGCGTTCGGCACGCGGAGCGGCGATCGCGTTCGGCTCGCGTGGTGCCTCGTCGCTCAGGCGAGCGTGGTCTTCGCGACGCTCGACTGCGTTCGCGCGGACGGCTTCCATCGCGAATACGAGCGCGTCAGCGTGGAGCGGGCACTTGCGACGGTCGAGGACGCGAGCGTGCTCGTCGCTTGGTCCTTGTCGGAACCACGGGCGGACTTCGTGCAAGTGATCGCCCGGCGTGATGTCCTGCGATGCGATGCGATCCGTGACCTACCGACCGCTACGGCCGATGGCGTCGTTGGAATCGTGGGCGAGACGGCATCCATCGCATTGCTTCAGCGCGAGCTCGGGGACGCCGTGACCTATGCGGGGCAATTTCGAGCGTGGAATGACGAGTGGTTTCAGGTCCTTCGAATGCGACGTCGCGACCACTGATCGACCCCACGAACCAGTGCAATCGACGCCTGATCACGACTTTCGGGAAGTTCTCGTGGATTGCTGGGGTCCTTTCTCCACCAATTCACCGAGTGCGGCGCCGAGATCGATCCGCGCTGAGCTGACGGCTCCGGTCGCATTGACCAGGACTTCTCGTGAAGCAAGGAGTTCACGACGAGCCGCGCGCAAGTGTTCCAGCGTCTCTTCTCCCGATTCGAACAGCATGCGATGATCGGCGAGATTCCGTTGACCGCGCTCGACCGCGGATCGAGCGGAGCCAAGCTCGTGTCTCGTCGCGGTCCACTGCTCGCACGCGGAGATCACCTGCTGCGTGACGTTCCGACTGACGGACTCGGCGTCGATCGCGGCGAGGCGAGCGGCAGCGTTCGCCGCGGCAGCTGACGAGTCGCCGCGATCGAAGATCGGTAGCTCGACCTCGATCGACGCCGTAGCACTGGTCGCGTCGCCAGCAATCCTTCGGCCGACCGCGATGGTGGGCAAGTAGTCGAGACGATTCACTGCGACAGCACTCTGCTCGAGCCGCGCTTTGGCGCGGGCGAGTGCGGCCGCGATCTCGGGCCTCGCTTCGACGGCGCGTCGCAACATCGACTCGAGATCACTCGCGGCGAATTCGTCCACCTCCGAGACGCGCAGTGGGTCGGAGAGTCGTAGCGGGATCGGACGTTCCAGGCCGAGTGCGAAGGCAAGGACGACTTCGGCACGCCGAGCCTCGCGAGCCGACGCGTCGAGTGCGGAGTTCGCGTCACGAAGATCGTTGTCGATCGAGCGGGCGACGAAGCGCGGCGCTTCCCCGAGATCCGCCAACGTGGTCGCATCGCGCAACGCGCGCTCGTGCAGCCGAACCGATTCCTCCGCGAGCTCCACGCGCGCCCGCGCGACGAGCACGGCGTCGTAGGCGTGTAGAGCCTCGGCGGCAATGCGGATTCGTTCCGCCTCGACGTCGAGTTGAACCGCCTCCAGGTCTCGATCCGCTTCGGCCACGCGGGAGCTCCGGGAAGCCAAGTCCGACACTCGTGTAAGGAGGCTCGTCGTCCATTGAATCGGGACTCCGGCTGGCGCTGCTAAGTCCTCCCACTCGAGCGCGATCGACGGATTCGGCCACGCGGCGGCGCTCTTCGCCAGGGCATCCGCCAGTTCGATCCGCGCACGCCACGTAGCGGCCGTCGGTGTGGCCTCGAGCGCGAGAGTCACGCACTGGGCCCGCGACAGGGGAGAGTCGATCCTCGGCGGCATCCGTGGCTCGACCTCCGCAGGGGGAGTCGAACACGAGCTGATGAGCGCGCTCGCGGCAACGCCGAACGCGAACAGCCAGGTCCGAGTTCGTCGCTCACTCGACATCGAGCTGCTCCGGCCGCAGGCAGCGCGTTCCGCAGAACGAGAGACCGAGCGGCACCACCAACAGCGTGAACACGGTCGACAGGGTGAGTCCGCCAGCAACGACGATCGCTAGCGGACGCTGTAGATCGGCCGCGGCGCCGCTGCCGAACGCAAGCGGCAACGATGCGAGGATCGCCGTGGCCGACGTCATCACGATTGGGCGGACACGCACCCGTGCAGCCGTGACGATCCGCGCCGCGAGGCTGCCCGTGGGTCGTCGGCGAGCGTGTTCGACGAGCATGATTCCGTTCTTCACGACCAGCCCGATGAGCAGAACTAGGCCCATGCTGGAACTCACGTTCAGTGGGACCCCTGAAAGGCGCAGCGCGCACGTGGCGCCCAATCCCGCGAACGGCAGTGCGGCAAGGATGACGAGCGCCAGGCGGATCGACGCGAACTGCGTCACGAGCGCAACGAATAACGCTGAGGCGGCAAGTGTGAACACGACCACGAACTGGCGCTGAGACTTGCGCTGGTCGATGATCTCACCAGCGAATTCGACGCGCACGCCGGGGTCGAGTTCGAGTGCGCCTACCGTCGATCGCACGCGCGCGTCGGCGGTTCCGAGATCCGTGCCGTCGAGTCCCGCCGTGACGCGGACGACGGGGACTTGGTTTTCGCGCTCTAGTTCGTTCTCGACCATTCGCCGCTCCCGCCGCGCGATGGCATCCAGCGGGATGGGAGTCGGCTGACCAGCGACGATGAGGATCGGGCTTCCCTCGAGTTCGTGCCGTCCCCAAATCTTGGGCGATCGGATTCGGATGTCGACGAAACGGTTGCCCTCACGCGCCCGAGCAGCGACGACGCCGACGGAGTCGAGCGCGATGGAGTTCGCCACTGCCTCGCTGGTCAGTTGCATGCGCGCAGCGGCAATGGGATCGAGGTGCCACGCGATTTCAGGGTTTCCGAACGACGTGCCGGCCGCGACCTCGACGATGCCCGGGATGTTCGCGAGCTCCGCAGCGATGCGCCTAGCCGTACGTTGGAGAGACTTCTGATTCGGCCCGAGTACGTCGACCTCGATCGGACGAGGTGCACCGACCAAGTCGTTCAGCGTGTCCTGGATCACTTGAACGAGTTCGAAGTCGACGTGAGGCAGTGTGCGTTCGAGCCTCTCGCGCAGATCGCGCATCACGTCGAACACGGACTTGCTCCTGGAATGCCGGGGAGTCAGGCCGATCAGGAAGTCGCCGGTGGACGCCTCGGTCGCGAACAGCCCGAACTCGGCTCCAGTCCGCCGCGAGTACGCCGCGATCTCCGGAAAGGTCGACAACACCGACTCGATCGTGCGGCAAGCGGCATCGGTGGCCGTCAGGTTCGAACCCACCGGAAGCGCGTAGTCCAGGATGAAGCCGCCCTCGTCGATGGTCGGCAGGAACCCCGTGGTCAGTCGACTTGCGAGAATCGGGCCGGGAACGAGAACGAGGCCGCAGATCGTGAGTGTGGCGAGGCGGTGGCGGAGCATCGTCAACACGAAACTCGCATAACCGCGCTCGATCCAAGTGAACCAAGCGGGCTTGCGCGGGACGCGAGTTCCCACGAGTGCGCGAGCCGTGAGGAGTAACGGCAGTGCGAGCAACGACACCACGGCCGACGCGATGATGCCGAGTGTCAGTGCGAGCGCGAAACTGCGTACGAACTGACCGACGATTCCTCCGAGCAGAAGCAGCGGCGCGAACACGAGGACGGTCGCAAACGACGAAGTGAGAACGGGACCGACTACGTCGCGAGTGCCGAGGACGACGGCGGGGGTGGCGCGGCGTCCGCCTTCGGCTGTGAGCGCCCATCGGCGCGCCACGCTTTCGACGACGACGATCGCGTCGTCGATCACGAGGCCGATTCCAACGGCGGATCCGCCCAGACTCATCAGGTTCAGCGTCTCGCCGAACAGGGGGAATGCCGCGTACGAGAGCGCCAGTGAGATCGGGATCGCGAGTCCCGAGATCAGCGTCAGTCGAGCGTGTCCGAGGAAGAGGTACAGCACCGCGATCGAGAGCAGCGTTCCGACGCCGAATGCATCGATCACACCGCCCATCGCGTCCGCGACCAGTCGTGATTGGTCGTAGACGACGTCGAAACGTGCGCCTGCCGGAGGCTTCGCGCCACGATCTTCGAGCACGCGCGTGATGGCGCGAGAAAGCGCAGTCACGTCGCCTCCATCGCGCAAGAACACGTTCACGGCAACGGCATCGACTCCCGAACCTGTGACGATCACGGTGCGATCGGCGACCGTTTCGGTCAGCGTGCCGAGGTTGGTCAGTGAAATTGGCGGCTGACCAGGACGAGCGATGGCCAGATCGAGCACTTCGCGTGCGTCGGTGACTTCCGCGTCGACGAGCACGGACAACCTCTGCCCATCGAGTTCGTACTGCCCTACGCCTCTCACCAGGGTCGACGCCCGAATCTGCTCGGCGATCGCGGGTAGATCCACACCGGCAGCGGCGAGCGCTTCTGGATTGACGGTCAATTCGTACTCGCGCCTGTCACCCGATCGTGCTTCCGCGAGGAAGACGTCCGGGATGCGTTGAATGCGCGGTAGCAAGGCGTCATCGACCCACTCGGCGAGTCGCGCACGCCCCACTGGATCGGAAGCGACCGAGGTTGAAGGCACGACGACGAAGCTGAACACGGGATAAAGCGCAGGCGTCTGGCGTTCGACGACGAGGCGGTCCAGACGGCCGACGTCCGCGTCTTCGACTCGTCCTCGAACCCACGCGAGCGCAGCTTGGAGGTTCGTCTTCGAATCGAATTCGAGAGTGATCTCCGCGGTGCCGCGCACTGTGCGAGAGCGAACTCGTGACAGTCCGGTCATGCCAGCGAGCGTGCGCTCGATGGGTTGGGTGACCTCGTTCGTCATGGACCGAACCGTCGCGTCGGAGCGTTCCGCGAGGATCGAGATCCGCGCGAGGGCGAGCGCTGGGTAGATCGAGCGTGGGCTCGACGATGCCGCGACGACGCCGCATACGATCAGGCCGGCGAACGCGAAGGAGATGGCGCGGCGCATCGGCCACAGATGTTCGACGAGTGTCATTCCACGACCACCGTGCAGTCGTCCTCGAGGTCCATCGCGCCGTCGACGATCACGCGCGAACCGGCCTCGATCCCGGTGATCGCGCACAGCCCCCCTTGTCTCCCGCGCAGCTCGACGGTGGTCAGTCGAACATGTTCGTTGGCATCGACGACCGCGAGGACGATGGGTGTCGTGGGTGAGCGCAACGCGGACTCGGGAACGAGCAGGGCATCCTGGATCGTTTCGATCGTGATCGAAGTGCGGACCCACTCGCCGACGCGCCCAGCGGATCCGTCGACGTCGACGACGACTGGGACGAGTCCACTGGTCGAATCGAGGTCCGGTTCGACGACGTTCACGGATCCGTGCGTGCGAGGTCCGTCCGCTGCGCCGATCCAAACATCGGCATCGCGCTGGATCCGACTCGCAAGGGACGACGCCACCGCAGCTCGAACGCGGAGCCTTCCTTGGCGGGCCACGACTCCCAACGTGTCACCGGGTGCCAGGATCTCGCCCTCTCGCACCAACCACTTCGTGACGATGCCATCGACCGGCGCACGAATCGACGCTTCGTTGAAGTCGAGGGTTGCCGTATCGCTGTCGACGAGCGCAGCATCTCGCTCCGCGCGCGCGATCGTCTCGACGCGCTGTGCGCCACCGTGGATCCAGGCTTCGAGCGTCCAGCGCGCATTGCGTTTCGCCGCTTCGGCTCGGTCCGCGTCGCTCGAGGCTTCTTGCGCCGCGACTGTCGACACCAATCCCTGCGCCGCAAGCGTTTCCCGCCGACCCGCACGCGTACGCGCCAACTCCGCATCACGCGAGCTTTGCTCGAACGAAGCGCGAAGAGCTTCCGTTCGAGCCTCCGTCACTGCCGCCGAGACGTCGTCGAGTCTGGCCTGCGACGCAGCGAGGTTCGCCTCGGCCCGTCGCACGTTCGACGCGATCCGTGGATCGTGGAGGCGTGCCAACTCCGATCCCGCGGTGACTTGGGTCCCGGTCTCGGTCATCACGGCCGTCAGTACCCCGCCGACTCGCGTGCTGATGACGGACTCGTCCAGCGGGCTACGCTCGACACGGCCAAGGACGTGCTCGGTGATCTTCAAGTCGCCGCGTTCGACGACGACGACTCGGACCGTTGGCGCAGATTCGCGCGCGATCTCGGTCGAACTCCCCGCGTCGACACCGTGGATCGCCCGGTTCGTCGCGAATAAGCCGAGCCCGGTGATCGACGTGCACACAAGAGCCGCCAAGACGCGTCGCCCCAAGCGCTTCGTGGTTCGTGGTCGGACCATGACTCGCGATGAAAGCGCGGCGCCATGATCGGGAGATGATCGCCACCCTTGCTTCGCGTGATTCGCATGGATGGTGCTCTGTGAGCTCCGACGTTTGCTCGCGCTCACGATCGGCTCACCCGACGATGGCTGACTGATCACCCGATGGCGCATGTCACTGACACCGCGTTCGATCGAGTCTTGGCGCGGACCCTCGTCTTCGTCGCGGTCATCGCCGTTGCGTTCGCAGGAGTGCGTCCGCTGTGGGAGCCGGACGAGGGGCGCTACGCCGAAGTCGCTCGGGAAATGATCCAGACCGGGGAGTTCGTGGTGCCGCACCTCGGCCCGGCTCCGCACCTGACGAAACCGCCGTTGACGTACTGGCTGACCACCGTCGGTATCCGCGTGTTCGGTGTGAATCCCTGGGGCGTCCGCATTCCCGTCGTGCTCGCGTTCCTGGTGACCGCTTGGTGTGTGTTCGACATCGCTCGTTCGATGGGACTCGGCCAACGACTCGCGCGACTCTCCGCCCTCGTGTACTTGACGTCGATCCTGCCGTTCGTCGCCGGTCACGTCCTGACGTGCGACACGTTCGTCACTGCGTTCCAAACGCTCTCGATTGCAGCAGCATGGCGAGTCTGGACGAGCGAACTCACCGTTCGTTGGTCGTGGGTCCACAGTCTCGCGCTCGCGGCGGCGTTTCTTACCAAGGGACCTCCCGGGCTGCTTCCGGTCCTCGTCGTTGTGAGTTACGCAGTGGTCCGGCGCGATCGACGGGTCGTTGGTCGGTTGTGGCTGCCCGCACCTTGCATCGCAGGCGTCGCGACTTCGATCGTGTGGTTCGTCGTTCTCGCGATTCGAGATCCCTCCTCGTTGCGGTATTTCCTCGGAGGTGAGCTCGTCGAGCACCTGACCAGCGCCGCGGGAAAGACGCCGGAACCGGCTTGGATCTACGTTCCGATCCTCGCCGCTGGCGCGTTGCCGTGGTCCTTGTCGTGGTGGCGCCTAGCCCGATCGACGTTTCGAGCGGCATCGAATCGGAGCGTCCGGTGTTCGGATCCGATGCTGTTCGTCGCCGTCTGGTTCGCTGTCCCACTGGCCGTGTTCATGGCCGCACGATCGCGCATGGCTTTGTACGTCTTGCCGTCGTTCGCCCCCCTAGCGATCGCGATGGCTCGTGAACTCCTCAAGACGAATCTCGAACGGTGGTTCGTCTCGCGGACGACGCGAGCAGTGGTCGGAGTCGCGGCAGTGACCTGGAGCGTCGTTCTCGTGGTCTCGATGGTCGCGCCGGATGCCGCACCCGGATCGCGTTCGTACGCGGCGTTCTGCGACCGGATCCGCGCGCTGGACGGCACCACGCCGGTCAAGTGTTGGAGTGTTCGAAGGTTTTCGATCCACAGCATCGAGTTCGAGCTCGATCGTGTCATCGAGCGCCGCGCCGGGAGCACGCACGCCGTTGCACGTGAAATGCTGCTGGCGGCGGGTGATGGATCACCACGCGTCTTGCTGCTGACCGCCAAGCAAGCTCGATCGTTGCTCGAAAGACAGGACGCGGATCCGCCGGGATCGGCGTTCGTCGTCGTCGCCGCACGGCGGGGCATGGTCGCCGTTCAACCGAGCGGTCGACAGTGATCTAGTTCAAGGGACGGCTTGGAGACGTCGTGGCATCGTTACGGCGTCGACGCCACGCGTTTCACGGCGTCGACCATGCCTTGACTGTTCAGTCCCGCGTGGATCCCCGCGCCGAGCGCTTCGCCTTGCGGCATCGAGGCGTGGCGGATCAGGTACGCGGCCCACATGCCGCCGACGCGGTTCGCGCTCGCGCAGTGCATCAGGACCTTGCCGTCGCTCTCGGCCCACGCGTTCGCGAACGCGTCGACGTCGGCCGCGGAGAACGACTCGGCCGTCACGGGAATGCGCACGAAGCGGGCGCCGTGGCTTTCGACCTCGGCCGCTTCGTCGAATTGCAGCACGCGCTTCTCCTCGGCTTCCGGCAGCAAGCTGACCACGGTCGTCACGCCGTCGTCGATCGCCGTCGCGAGTCCGGCGCGCGTCGGCAGTCCGGCGAAGTAGAGATCGCCGTCGTGCGTGACGACCGAGAACTGCTGGGCCCATTCAGGGACGGGCTCGGCGATGCCGGCCGGAGGTTGGTCGCTCGCGCAACCAAACCAGGGCAGGGCGAGCGCGCAGACGACGATGCCGGTGAACGAGCGCATGGGGACTCCTCGGACGGCTACGGACGCGTGTAGACGATCGTGGATCCGCCCTTCGGGCGCTCCGCGAGCGTGACGGTGGGGCGATAGGCGGCGGCGCGCTCGACCACGAGTTCCGTGTACGAGCCGAACTTCATCATGCCGATGCGCTGCCCGCGCGTGACGCGATCGCCGACGCGGACTCCGCAGACGATGCGTCGCGCGATCAGCCCCGTGACTTGACGCACGAGCGCGCGTCGCCCGTCGTCGAAGCGGATGCCGATCACGTTCGATTCGTTCTCGCTCGCGCAGCGCGGGTCGCGCGCGTCGAGGAACTTGCCCTTCGTGTACTTCACGAACTCGACGACGCCGGCTTCGGGCGCGCGGTTGACGTGCACGTCGAACACGTTCAGGAAGATGCCTACCTTGTGCGCCGGAACCTTGAGGTACTCGGGTTCGTCGCAGTCGACGATCGCGGTGACCTTGCCGTCGGCCGGAGCGACCAAGGCGCCGGGATCCTGCGGGATCGCGCGCTCCGGATCGCGGAAGAAGTTGACGACGAACGCCGTGAGCAGCAGGAACGGCAGCGCGGCGAGCGGTCCGTACGTGGGCCAAGCCCAGGCGGCGAGAGCGAGGGGCACGCCGCCGAACAGGAACAACTCGCGGTAGCCGTATGGAGTGAAGGGGAAACGCACTCGGGGGAACCTCGCTCGACGTGGGCGCGAAAACCCTGGGATGGTAAGAGGCTGCTTTCCCGAGCGGAACCACCGGAGCCACGAACATGGACACCCACGCGGTCGATCGCACGCAGTTGGAGGCCGCGCTACGCGCTGCTGCGGCGGCGGCGCCCCTCGTGATCCACCATTTCGCGACTTGGTGCGATCCTTGCGCCGAAGAGCTCCCCCTGCTGAAGGCCGAATTCGACGCCTTGCGGCCGCTCGGCGTCGGCTTCGTCGCGATCTCGTGGGACCTGTTCATGTCCGGTGATCCGCCAGCGGTCGCGGTGCGGTCGTGCATCGACTTCCTCGCGCGCGCCGGCATCGCGTTCGATCAGTTGTTCGTGTTCACCGGGTCGCCACCGGAGTTGTTCGAGAGCCAGCGGATCGAGCACGGCACGGTTCCGTGCACCGAGGTCCGCGCGCGCGGCGGGGCGGTGGTCGCGAGTTTCCCGCATCCGTTGTTCGAGGACGCCGAGCGCGCGGCATTCGTCGCGGCGGTGCGTTCCGCGGCGAGCGCGTGACGAAGTTCAGAGTACGTCGAGCTCCGCGAGCACCGGCAGGTGATCGCTGAACGCGAGGCGTCGATCGTCGAGCACGACGCACGAGCGCGCGGGCAGGCGAGCACTCGCGAGCACCCAGTCGATGTGCACGCTCGGGCCGCAGAGGCCCTTGAAGCCATGGAACGTGCCCGGCCGCTCGCGTGGACCCGTGGTGTCCCACGCATCGACCAAGCCATGCGCGCGCAGCACCGCGTGGATCGCGTCGGGTTCCGCCGCCTCGTTGAAATCACCGCACGCGAGCACCGCGTGGTCGGGCGCGGTGCGGATTCCGGCCACGATCGCATCGGCGGCGCGGACGCGACGCTCGCGCGAATAGAAGTCGAGATGCGCGTGCATCAGCCGCACGCGCGTCGGAGCGGCGCGCAGTCGCAGATCGAGTACCGCGAGTTGGCCTTCGTGCGCATCGATCCGCACGTCGACGTCACGATGCGCACACACGCGGTCCTTGCGCAGCAACGCGACGAGCGCTTCCTCCGGCCATGGTCCGGGTCGCACGACCGCCGCGTGCGTCGGGCTCTCGCGCGCGAGGATCGATGCGAAGCGCCGCGGGACCTCTTGGAAACACGCGATCGTGACGTCGTGCTCGCGCAGCAGCGACATCAGAGCGCGCACGTGCTCGCGCAACGCGGCTGGCCGCGCGTTGGCCTGGATGAAGACGTTGTGCGTGAGGACGCGCAGCTTCTCGGTCACGAGGATTGCAAGACGGTCAAGAGGCGCGCGTGCAACGCGCGGTCGAGCACCGGATCGGCGGTTCCAGCGAACGCCGCCGCGCGCTCCTTCAACGTGCGTGGATCGTCGGGCAAGCGGCGCTCCGGCGCGATGTCGGCCAGACTCCGCGCCAAGTACGCGCGCGTCGCGATGTCGGGATCCGGCAGGCGGAAGTCTCCGTCGGTCGATTCGTGGTCGGAATACGCGGTCAGGTCGAGATCGATCGGAACGACGTCATCGCGCGACCGATCGCGACCGAGGCTCGTCTCGAGCTCCTTCAGCTTCGCGCGCAACACCGGCAGCTCGTGTTCGGTCCACAGCAGTGCCGCGAGATTCGAGTACGGCAACGCGCCGCCCCCGATCGCCTCGGAGCGATAGACGCGCGAAATGCGTTCGACTCGACCGAGCGTCGCGAGTCCACGCAGCGCGGCTTCCAGGCGCGCCGGAGCGTCGTGATTCGACCCGAGTCCGATGAACGCCGGAGTGAACACGTCCGCGGGGGTCCGCGACCACGCGCAACCGACGCCACGCGCTGCGGGATGCGCCGTCGGCTTCGAAATGCGGACGTCGACCAGATCGCAACGCTTGCGGCGTAGGCAAATGCGCGCGATGTCCAGCGCGAGCTTCTCGACGGTCTTGCGCTCGTGCGGTTCCAACTCGTGTTGGATGTCGCGGATCACCGCGCCGTAGTCCAGTGCGTCGCCGATCGAGTCGCTCGCGGCCGCCGGTGCGAGATCGACGTGCAGCGTGACGTCGACGACGACGTCCTGCGGTTGTGCGCGCTCGCGGTCGGAAATGCCGATGCGCGTCCGCAGCAGCAGGCCTTCGATGAACAGCGTGTCGGTCATGGCGCGGCTTCCGGTCGCGCGCACCCGTGTCGAGCGCCCGAACTCCGTGGCTCTTCACCGGGGCGCAGGGGTTGCGCGGGCCGTAATTGTTCGCGCGCCGGTGGTCGCACCGGCGCGCGGCCAATGGAACGATCCGGCGCGTCGCGAGGCGGCGCCCCGGTCGCGCAGCGACCGACTTCTTGACCGCCGTATCCACAGGTTGTTCGCGTCATTCAACGCCGTACACCCGTGCCTGTTGAACGGGGCGGCGACTACCGTCGCCTCGGACACCTGGTGCGGGATCGACTACGTCCGAGAATCGTCGCTGTACGCGACGACTCTCGGACGTAGTCGATCAGCGCAAGGCGGCGATCAGCGGCGCGGTCTGACCGGGCTGCAGTTCGACTTCACCGAACGGAATCGCGTCGCCCGGGCTCACCCAACGGGTCGTATCGAACGCGGCCGACAGGAACTCGAGACCGTGCGAGATCCCGAGCAGCGGGATCTGCGAGTCGATGACGACTTTCGGGCCGGCGCGGAATCGCCCGAGGAATTGAACCCGGATCGAGCGGCTTTGCTGCGTGGTCGGAGCACTGGTGACGCGCGCCGCGAACGCGCTCGGCAGCATGAACGTCACGGGCTGCGCGATGGAGGAGTTGTTGGCGACGTCGATTTCCCAGCTCGCGACGTAGTTCTCTTGCGTTCCGGCCAGCGCCAAGCCACCGCGACTGGAGCACGACACGCGGCCGCACGTCCGCGAGTTGCCGTCCCCGATCTTCAGGTCGACCAAATCGGACAGCGGGGCCTGGGGCAACGACGCGAGGACGAGGGCCTCGAAGTCCGGCGCCGCGGCGCCTCCCCCGCCCTGAGCGTTTTGAGTGCGCACGAAGATGAACGGGCCATGGGTTCCGGCGTAGAACTCCGGCGCGTCGTATGCGCCGGTCGCTTGGATCGCGGTGTCCACGAACGGAATGTCGCGGTTGTCCGAGATCTCGATCCACGTCTGGGGTTCACCTTCCTGGTTCGGCGTCCACTGCAGCGCGTCACGCGTCGCGCGGGGGATCTGCAAGGCGGTCGTCGCGGCGAATCCGACGTCGATGACGTGCAGACGACGCGTGCCGCACGGGAACGTGCCGCCGCGGGTCGCGATCTCCTCGGCGCGGATCACCACGACGGCTCCGGCGTGCTCGGTCGATCCCGCGGTCGGATCCAATGCGCCGATCACGATCGACTGGCCTTTCGCGAGCTCCGCCGTCCCCGCGACGGTGGCGAAGCGCACGGTCGGGCTCTGCACGACGCAGCGCGCGGAGCTGGTCTCCGAACCGCGCTCCGAAACGAATTGCGCGTCGGTCTTCAGCTCGATCGAGTCGAACGCGGTCGGGATCGCCGAGTCGGAGATCGCGTACTGCAGCGCGATGCGTCCGTCGGGCATGGCATCGCCGCGCATGGACATCGCCGTTCCGGTCTCGATGGTGCGCGTGATCGGCTGGGAGCGGGCCGCGGCTTGCGCGATCTCGACTTCGAAGTGCGAGACGTACGTGTGCGATTGGGTCAACGCCGCGTGCTCCACGCGGCCCGGCTTCAACAGCAACTTGAACGTGCGTGCCGGCGCGAGCTGTCCCGACTGCACCAGCTCAGCGACGCCGTGCGCATCCGCGGGAATGGTCGGCGCAGCACCCGTCGTCGTGCGCACGCGATGGACGTCGACGGTGACGACCGACTTCGCGTTCAGCGTCTGCGTCAGGAAGTTCAGGAAGTCCTCGACCTCGGCCATGCGCGCGGCGGGAAGCGTCACGCGCAGGAAGTTGCCGTCCTCGGTCGGCACGAATTCGAGGGATCGGCCTTCGAACTCCCATTCTTCCGACCACACGCAGTTGCGGACCAAATCGACGACCGTGTCCGCGGAGAAGATCGTGGGTTCGGGGTCCTCGTAGCGTTCCGGCGCCCGCGGGTTGGTCGCGGTCGGCAACATGCGGATGCCGGTCGCGGTGGCCGAGCGCGGCTCGAGGATCGGAGACAGGTCGAACAGTCGCGTGGCCAGGTCGGCGGCCGAAGCGGTTGCCGGATCCGATGGCATGCACAGCGCGAGACACAACACGGTCGACAACATGCGAGATGCTCCTCGGTCGAGGGGAGAGTGGCCGGTGGATCAGAGACGTGCGTTCGCGAGCTTCGCGGCGATGCGCGCGCGCTCCCACGATTCGGGTGGACGTCCGTCGGCGCGCCAGCGATCGACGGCCGTGCGTGCGGAACGGAACGAGTCGCGGGTTCGACGCGGATCGAATCCAGGGAGTTCGGCGTCGGCTTGGCCGGCGCGCACCGCGCAACACAGCAGCGTCGCCGCGGAGTCGAGATCGAACGGCAGCGCTTCGATGGCGGTGGCGATCGCCAAGTCGGGATCGAGTCGATCGAGCGCCGCGAGCGTCAC
This sequence comes from Planctomycetota bacterium, assembly GCA_052034255.1. Classification (GTDB taxonomy): domain Bacteria; phylum Planctomycetota; class B15-G4; order B15-G4; family JADJEK01; genus JADJEK01. The sequence goes on from JBPOIU010000213.1 coordinate 19,978, forward strand.
GGCGGCGCGCACGCGAATCGAGAGTTCGAGCGCGGAATCGGCGACGGTGGCGCACAGCGTCGGGACGCCCGGATCCGGATGACGCGCCAACAGGTCGATCCACGCGGCCGCGTCGCCATGGGAGGTGACGAGCGCCGTGCGCACCAACTCGGGAAGTTCGAAGCAGCGCCGCAACCGGGCTTCGACGTCGCGCGCGGCGGCGTCCGCCCCGAACGCGTCACGCAGCGCGTCGTCGTGAGCGACGAACAGCCGCAACGCCGCGTCGTCTTGCAGGAGTTCGATCGCGAGCCGCGCGAGCTCGACGTCGCGCGGCGTCCGCAGCAGTTCGAGCGTAAGCGCCGCGTCGACGGCCTGCGATGAACTCAGGACGCGCGCGGCATCGCCGTCGCCGTTCGCCGCGAGCTCGAGCAGGACGTGCGCTCCAGCGGCGCCGCGACGCGCGAGCGCGAGGCGGGCTTCCGCCGCGCATTCCAGCCGGGATGTATCGCGTGCCGCGTCCGCGAGTGCGGCCAGCGCATCGCGGCGCGGACTCGCTTCCAGGGCGTCGATGGCCGCGGCCCAGAGCGATGGATCGTCGAGGCGCTTGCGCAACAGCGCGACGATCGCGCCGTCGGCCACGGTGCCGAGTGCGCGCGTGGCGTCTTGGCGCAGCGCGGCGCGACGATCGGCGCGCAGCAGCGCGGGGCGCGCGCGTTCGAGGCGCGCCGCGGCCGCGAGTTGGATCGCCGCGCGGGCGAAGGCGAGGTTCGGATCGTCGATCGCCGCGACGAGCATCGTCTCGACCGGCCAGCCCGCGCGGCGCAGCGGAACGACCGCGGCCGCGTACGCGGCGAGCGGTGCGTCGTGCGTCGCGGATTCGAGCACGATGCGCGCGAACGACGCCTTGGCCTCCGCCAGCCGCACCGGGTCGACGAGGTCCTCGGGCGCGGGCACCTGCGCCGAAGTCACGTCACCCGGTGCGGTGGAGGAGGGATCGAGTGCGGAGAGCGAAGCGTCGTCGGTCGTCGCGCGCCACGCGGCGGCCGCGAGGCCGAGCACGAGCGCGGCCGCCGCGGCGCGTCGCAGTGCGCGAATGCCGTGTCCTCGCGCGGTCGGCGCGGGCTCGATCGTGCCGGGAGCCGGCAACGAAGGCGCGACCGACGCGTCGAGTCGCGCGTGAACGGCGGCCACGATGCGCTGCTCGAATGCGGCGTCGGGTTCCGCCCCGTCGAGGCGATGGAGCTCGCGATCGAGGCTCTGCGCCGATTCCCAAGCGCGCGCGCACGGGACGCAGTCTTCCGCGTGACGCTCGAACGCCAGTCGCTCGAGGCCGGTCGCGTCGCCGTCGACGTAAGAGCGGAACGCGCGTCGATGGCTGCGGCACGCCTCATGGAACTCGAGCTTCATGAGTCCCTCCGATCGCGGGCCCACCACGACGCGAGGCGGCGGCGCAAGGTGGCGCGCGCCATCGATAGGTAGACGCGCGCCGCGCTCTCGGTCGTACCGAGCACCTTCGCGATGTCGACGTGCGCCAGACCGTCGACGACCTTCATCAGCAAGGCGAGACGTTGCCGGGGTGGCAACTCCGCCATCGCCTGCTCGAGCGTCGCGGCATCGTCGCGTCCGCGCGCGGCCTGATCCGGAGCGTCGGACTCGGTCGGCGCGACACCCGCAGCGAGGTCCCGCGGGGACGGCGTCCGCGCTCGGGCGCGCAGTCGATCCTGCGCGAGGTTCAGCGCGATGTGCATGCTCCAGGTGCGGAACGTCGCTTGGCCGCGGAAGTTCGCGAGGTGCTGGTAGACCCGGACGAACGTCTCTTGGACGACGTCCTCCGCGTCCTCCGCGTTCCCGACGACGCGGCGCGCGAGGCGGGCGACGCTGCGCGCATGACGCACGACCAGCGCATCGAACGCCGCGCGGTCTCCGGAGCGAGCGCGGGCGACGAGCGGTGCGTCTTCGTCGAGGTTCATGCGCGCCAAGGGTTTCATCGAGAACTCCGACCCCCTGAGACGCTGGTTGCTCGGGCGCGTTAACGGCTCGCTCGAAAAAGAGTCTGCCCACGTTCGGTGACGCGGGCGGTGAACCCTATCGCCGGGCTGCCTCGTTTGCGTACAACGCCGGTTGGATAGCGGGCCGGTCGTCTTGGGTGACCGGTCGGGACTTGCCTCGGATCGGGGGGATCATGCGCCGCCTAGGCCTGCTGCTGCTCGCGTTGTTGCCCACCCTCGCGTTCGCGTCGACGTGGGTCGCGCGCGATGCGTGCTCGATCTGCGCGGACAAGGACGTCGTGACGTGCGACCGCTGCGCGGGCAAGGGCACGTTGAAGGACACCTGTCGCCGCTGTCGCGGAAGTCGCCAGATCGGATGCGCGATCTGCAACGGCACCGGCAACTGGGTGTGCCCGGGTTGCCAGGGCGAAGGCATGGTGCGCTGGAAGGGCGGTGACTCCGACCCGTGCAAGGCGTGTGGCAAGAAGGGCTCGATCCGCTGCTCGGTCTGTCAGGGCGCGAAGCGCGTCGGCTGCCCGACCTGCGCGAAGACCGGAACGCGCGAGACCATGTGCCAAGCGTGTCTCGGCGTCGGGGTCTTCCCGTGTCCGAACGCACCGACGAAGGCGCCGTGTGCCGTATGCAAGGGTCAGCGCAAACTGCCTTGCGCGCGCTGCGCAGGCGCCGGGGTCTTCAAAGGGGTGTGTCGCTCGTGCCTCGACACGGGAACGAAGCCGTGTCGTTCCTGCTCGATGGCCGGGGCTTCGCCGTGCTCGGCTTGTTTCGGCACCGGCAAGCTGCGGTTCTCCTACGCAGACGGGTCGAAGGCCGGGACGAAGTCGTGCGACGAGTGCAAAGGCAGCGGCGTCACGAAGTGCACCACGTGCAAGAACGGCACCTTGCCGTGCACCGACCGCGATGAGGAGAAGGACTGCCCCGGTTGCGACGGCGGCAAACAAGCCTGCCCGTACTGCGAACACTGACGCGGCCGCGGCGCGGAACGCGTTGCTCGGGATGAACGGCGCGCGGGGCTCGCGGCGACGGACGTCCTACGGAGCGGTCGCGCGCAGACCATTCGTCGCGGCGGCGCCCGCGACGCCACCGGCGTCGACGATCCACACCTGGAAGTAAAGGCTCGCTCCGTTCGGGACTCCGGCGGGCCAAGCGCCCGAGAGATCGAGTGCGCCGGTCGGACCCGTCGGCAAACCTGCGATCACCAGGTTCGGTGCGGGGACCAGCACCCCGCCGAGCAGGGACAGGTTCGCCTGGAACGCGCCGATGATCAGCGCGAACGAAGAGTTGGGGGCCATGTTCGCGAGGTGCAGCGTGACTGGCGTGCCCGCGCGCAGATTGCCGTCACCGGCGAGCGTCGGCAGTCCGGCCGTTCCGGCGAGCGCATTGCCGAGATTCGTCCAGGCGCTCGGCGAGGGGCCGAACGTGAGGTCCGGGTTGAACGCTTGCGCGTAGAGGTCGGGCGTCCCGTTGCGATCGTCCTCCCACACGGCGCGGACGTTGCCGACGCAATCGATGACCGTCGGCAGTCGCGACTTCGTCGACAGCGTGGTCGCGATGCCGACGGGAGAGGTCGATCCGATCAGCGTTCCGGCCTGATCGACGCGGAACGCAAGGGCTTGGTCCTTGCCGAACAGTCCGGTCGGCTCCTCGCCATAGGTCACGATCGCGCCGTCCGCGTACGGCACCGCGCGCGGCAGGAACTTGTACGTCGTGT
>JBPOIU010000199.1:0-15240 GCA_052034255.1 Planctomycetota bacterium
CTACGTCTGAGAGTCGTCGCGTCCAGCGACGACTTTCGGACGTAGTTGATCCCGCACAAGGTGTCCGAGGCGACGGCAGTCGCCGCCCCGTTCAACAGGCACAGGTGTCCGGCGAGACCGTGAGAACGCGCAGACTCATTCGGTTGCGGGCAAAGCCCGCGCTGAGAGGCCGTGAATCTCATGAATTGGGCCCCCGCTAGCGTCGGAACGGCTGCGAACGACGATCGCTTCGTGTCTGGAGAATCCGGTCGCTCCGCGACCGGAGGCCCTCACCGACTCTTTCCATTGAGTTGAGTCGCCGCGGCCATCCTCCTCGCGCTCGCCGTTCTCGCTCGTTCCGCCGCTCGCGGGGGATTCCTTCACGACCCCTGACAGAACGTGAATCCATTGGGGGACGGACCATCGGTCTGCTCCCCAGTGGATTCATGTTCAAGGCGGCGGTTGCGACCGGAGCGCCATCCGAAGCGCTTCGAGCAACGGGCACGCATGTCCGATCGGCCGGCCTCGTCGCGAGTTGTCTCACGGCGAGGCCGGCCGTGCCGCCGTGTTCCAGTGTTCAGCCAATCGCGCATTCGTCCAGTCCGCGTGCGTGATCGGCAAGCCGTGCGCCGCGTCGGCGACTTCCTCGAAGCGCGCGCCCGGGATGCCTTGTGCCAGAGCTCTGCCGAGCGCTGGCGGCGCCAGCAGGTCGTGGCGCGCGCTGACGACCAGCGTCGGGATCGTCGCGAGTTCGTGCAGGCGTCGCGAGACGTCGCCTTCGCGAAGCGCGCGCAGCTGATGGAACACCGCCGGCGGCTGATCCGCCAAGTCGTGACCGAACAGTGGCGCGAGTTCCTGCGCCAGAACCTCGAGTTCCGCGTGCGTCCGCCGCTGCGGTGCCAACACGAGTTTCAAGAACGCCCGGCGCCGCTGCGCGCGCGTGCCGATCTTCGTGCGCAAACCGAGCCACGCCATGGTCGGCGTCAGCGGCGCGGCGTGGCGGCCGACGGCGAACGTGCAGAGCAGCGCGAGACTCCGCACGCGCTCACGGCGCGAGACCGCGAGCTCCGCGGCGACCAATCCGCCGAGCGAGTGGCCGACCACGTGCGCGGCGGTGATCCCCTCCGCATCCAGGATCGCGCAGGCATCGTCCGCGAGCTGTTCGACCGACACACTCGCTCCCGCACCGGAACTGGCGCCGATGCAGCGGTTGTCGAATGCGATGCATCGATGCAGGGCCGCCAGCGCGTCGATCTGCGGTCGCCAACCGTCCCCGTGGACGCCGACCCCTTGGATGAACAGCACCGGGATGCCGTTGCCGGCGACCGAATAGGCCAGCCGGGCTCCAGCATGGTCGAGGACACGGCGGGCCAGAGGGGTCGTCATCGAAGATCCGGTCCGGAAGCCGGCGCGCGCGGAGACCACCACACGTTCGCGGACGTTCTCTCGCAACCGGTGAAAGCGCAGCGGCTCCGCGCGGATTCACGGCGCACGCGAACAGTGTACGAACGGCTCGCGCGTCGCGAGCGCTGTCGCTTTCGACTGCATTCCAAAAATGTCGCCCCAGGATTTCCGCTGCGTGTCAAACAGCAGACCAAGGAGCCGACACTCCGCGTGCGCTCGAGTGAAGCCACGAATCCGGAGCTCTCGCGTGGATTGCCGGTTCCCACCGCCCCGTGGTCGGTCACGGGGCGCTTCCCTCATCCCTCCGGCTCCCGCTGCCTGGGAGTCACCCTGAACTGCTCCTTTGTTCCGCTCGAAAGGAACCCGAAGAATGTCCATCGCGATGCAACGCCTTTTCGTCGCGTCCACCTGCGCGCTGGTTTCCAGCGCCGGTGCGTCGCTCGCGCTCGCCCAGAGCCAGATTTCGTTCAACGGCCAGGTGGTCGCCACGACGGGCGATCCGGTGCCGGGTCTGACGAACGGCGAAGTGTTCGGCGGTTCGAGCACGTTCGATTCGGGCGTCATCGACGACTCGGGCCGGGTGTTTTTCCGCGGTCGCTTCACGGGTGGAACCGCGACCCCGACGACCGATCGTGCGCTGTTCCTCGGAACGACGCGTGGTGACCTGCAGATGATCCTGCGCTCCGGCTCGCCCGAGCCATCCGGCCAACTCTCCGGCGTCACGGTCAACACCGCGTCCGGCACGGGCGTCAGCGGCTCGAACCGCATCAACGCGATCGGCGAGCTGTTCTTCGGCTGCGCGTTCAGCGGCGTCGGCATCTCGTCGGCGAACGACTCGGCGCTGTACTTCGGTACGCCGGGCAACTTCCAGATCCTGGCGCGCGAGGGTGACTTCGCTCCGGCGACCGCCGGCGCGGTCTACTCGTCGAGCTTCTCCTCACCGAGCCAGCAGCCGACCGGTCTCAACGGCGCGGGCGTGGTGTTGTTCCGTTCGTCACTGACGGGCGGCGACGTCGTGGGCACGACGAACAACGATGCGTGGTTCACCGGACCTGCCGGCAACCTGACGATCGCGGTGCGCAAGGGTGATCCGGGTCCGACCGGTTCGACGGTGTCCGCGCTCGGCTTCGTGTCGCAGTTGAACGCGAGCGGTCAGTTCGTCACCGACATCACGTACACGGCGGGCACCGGCGTTCCGGCCGCGTCGACCGCCGACGACAAGGCGATCTGGCTGTACACCCCGGGCTTCGGCATCGAAGAGCTCCTGCGCGAGGGTTCGCCGACGACGATCCCGGGCGTGGTGCACGCGAATCCCACGAATACGTGGAGCGTGAGCACCGGCGCCTGCACCTTCAATGCGTCGGGCAACCTCATCATCAACTCCGAGCTGCAAGGCATCGGCGTCACGGCCGGCGTCAACGACCGCGCAGTGTTCATCGTCGCACCGGCCGGTTCGCAGACCCTCGTCGTTCGGCGCGGTGATGCGGCTCCGGGCGTTCTGGGTGCAGCGATCGACTCGGTGAACAACACGAGTCTGCAGCTGTCGGATTCGGGCTACTTGGCGTTCCAAGCATCGATGGTGGGCACCTCGGGCACCGGCGACGACTCGGGCATCTGGGCCGGCACGCCGGGCAACCTCCAGCTCGTCCTGCGCGAAGGCGATCCTGCTCCGGGCACGGGCGGCGCGGTGTTCGGTCAGACCACCGGCTTCTCGATGCACATGAACAACAAGGGTCAGTTGATGATCCTGAACTCGGTCGTCGGTGGACCGAACAACTCCTGCACGTTCATGTGGGATCCGATCGTCGGCCTGGTTCCGGTGATCGTGTTCAACGACTTGCTCGAGGTGCAGACGGGCGTGTTCAAGAACATGACCACGTCGGGTGGCATCCAGTTCTCGAACGGCAACTCGCGTCCGCTCAGCTTCTCGGACACCGGTGACTACACGCTGCGCGTGAGCACGAACGATGGCGCGAGCACGATCGTCCACGGGCATGTCGGCACGCTGTTCGGTACGCCGAGCGAAATCTCGGTGGCGACGGGTGGTGTCCACAAGTTCTTCGTCGACGGCGGCGCGTCGCGCGCTGGCATGACGTACTTCATCGCGGGCTCGGTGACGGGGACGACCCCCGGCTTCAACGTGGGTTCGATCCACATCCCGCTGAACGCCGATCCGTACTTCAACCTGACGCTGACGCTGCCGAACCAGGGCGCATTCGTGAACACGCTCGGCACGCTCGATTCGTCGGGACGCGCGGTGGGCTCGTTGGTGATCCCGGGTGGCTTCCCGATCCTGACGGGAATCTCGCTCGATCACGCGTGGCTCGGCTTCGACACGAATACGTTCTTCGTGTTCGCCAGCGAATCGCAACGGGTGACGTTCGTGCCGTAAGGCACGTCCGAGCGATTCGAACACGGGGCATCCCGAGCCCGCTGTCTTGGCTTCGGCCGAGGCAGCGGGCTCGACTTTTTTGGTCGCCAGTTTTCCTGACTCGCGGGTGATCCCGCGGCATCGAACCGCCCCGACCGGTCCGGAGGCGCTGTCGATGACGAAGAGCTCATCCCCATCCGACCCCGCCGACCGCGTCGCGGCGGACGCTCCTGAACACTCGCCGGCGGCTTGGCTGGCACGGGCTTACGACGAATTGCGAGCGCTGGCCGCCCGCTATCTCGGCGCCGAACGCGGCGAGCACACGCTGCAACCGACCGCCCTCGTCCATGAGGCGTGGGTGCGATTGTCCGCCGGCAAGAACCAGCAGTTCGTCGACCGCACGCACTTCTTCGCCGTGGCGGCGACCGCGATGCGCCGGATCCTCGTGGACCACGCGCGAGCGCGCGCTGCGGATCGTCGCCGGCACGTGCAAGCCTCCGTCAGCATCACGTCCGCGGGACTCGAAGCGGAGGCGGTCGACGTCGAGGTGCTCGAACTCGACGACCTCCTCGCCCAGCTCGCGCGGTTCGACGCGCGCAAGGCGCGCATGGTCGAGTTGCGGTTCTTCGGCGGGCTGTCGAACGAGCAGATCGCGACCGTGCTCGGGGTCGCGCGCTCGACGGTGGCCGAGGACTGGGTCGTCGCGCGGGCGTGGCTCGCGGCGCGCCTGGGCGGAGAGCGGTCATGAGCGACGACGCGCGTCATCGCTTCGAAGCCGCGGCGCGGATTTTCCTGACGGTGAAGGACCTCGACGACGCGGCGCGCGCGGAGGCGCTCGCCCGTGAGTGCGAAGGCGCCGCGGAGCTGCGCGCGGCGGTCGAGGACTTGCTGCGCGGCGCGTCGGCCCCGTCGCCGTTCCAACGGCTCGCGGACGACCTGCACGGCGCCGGCGCGCGATCGTGCACCGACGTCGAGACTACGATCGGCCCGTATCGCCTGCTCAAGAAGATCGGCGAGGGCGGTTTCGGATCGGTCCATCGCGCCGAACAGCAGCAGCCCATGCGACGCGTCGTGGCGCTGAAGGTCCTGAAGCCGGGCATGGACACCGCGCAGGTGATCGCGCGCTTCGAAGCCGAACGCCAAGCGCTCGCGATGATGGACCATCCGAACATCACGCGCGTGCTGGATGCCGGAGCGACGCCGCAAGGCCGGCCGTTCTTCGTGATGGACCTGGTGCGCGGCGTGCCGATCACGGAGTATTGCCGCACGCATCGCCTGTCGCCGCGCGCGTGCGTCGAGTTGTTCCTGCCCGTCTGCCATGCGATCCAACACGCGCACCAAAAAGGCATCGTGCATCGCGATTTGAAGCCGTCGAACGTGCTCGTCACGCTCCTCGACGGCAAGCCGGTGCCGAAGGTCATCGACTTCGGCATCGCGAAGGCGCTGCACGGGCGATTGACGGATCGCACGCTGTTCACCGAGTTCCGCCAGTTCATCGGCACGCCGGCCTACATGAGTCCCGAGCAAGCGGAGATGTCCGGGCTCGACATCGACACGCGCAGCGATCTCTATTCGCTCGGCGTCCTGCTCTACGAGTTGCTGACGGGCTCGACTCCGATCGACAAGGCCAAGTTGGCGGCGATGCCGCACGCGGAACTCCAGCGCGTCATCCGAGAAGAAGAGCCGCAGACGCCGAGTCGACGCGTGGTCACGAACGGCAAGGTGCGCACCACGCAGCTCCCCGATCCGCGCGCCATCGCCGACGCGGTGCGCCGCTCGCGGCAGTTGCGCGGCGATCTCGATTGGATCGTGTTGCGCTGCTTGGAGAAGGACCGCACGCGCCGCTACTCCAGCGCCGACGCGCTGGCGATGGACCTCGGGCGCTACCTCGACGACGAGCCCGTCGAAGCCAGTCCACCGAGCACGCTGTATCGACTGGCGAAGTTCGCACGTCGCCATCGCGGGGTCGCGGCGGCGGTCCTCGGCATCGTCTGCACCCTGATCGTCGGTGCGAGCATCGCCGGCTACGGGCTGGTCGAGGCCAGTGCGGAGCGTGATCGCGCGATGGCGGAGATGAAGCGCGCGAACGCCGCCGAGGCATCGGCGATGTCGCAAGCGCGGCGCGCGAAGACCGTCGTCGACTTGATCGCGTCGATGTTCGCGCAGGCGGATCCATCGCGGAGCGGGGCGGTCGATGTCCCGGTCCGACGCTTGCTCGACGATTTCGCTCAGCTCCACGCGAGCGCGCTCGCGGATCAGCCCGAAGTCCTGTCGACACTGCATCGCGTGATGGCGACCGCGTACCGCGGGATCGGCGACGTCGAGAGCGCGCACCGCTTCGCCACCTCGGCCGTCGACGAGCTGCGTCGACTGGCGCCGCAAGGGAGTTGCGACCTCGCCGCCGCGCTCGGGGGACTCGCGGAGCTCGATGCGCGCCGCGGGGATCGTGACCTCGCTCTGCGCCGGATCGAAGACGGTGAGCGGATGTCCGCCGCGTCGTGCGCGGACGATGCTCCGGAGCGCATCCAGTTCCTCGCGGCGTACGCCGACGTCTTGTCGGCCGTCGGTCGACGGGGTGACGCACTCGATCGCATCACGCGTGCCGTCGATGCCGCGCGTCGCGGCGGAGCGCATGGGATCGCGCTCGGCGACGTGTTGATGGCGCGGGCGAACGTTCTGCTGGCGCTCGATCGCGTGGTCGAAGCGCAGGCCGACGCCGACGCGGCGCACGAGGCCTATCGAACCGTGTTCGACGAACGCCATCCACGGGTGCTGTCGAGCATCGAGCTGCAAGCGACCGTTCGCGCGGAAGCCGGCGAACTCGAGCCCGCGCTGACGCTGCTCCGCGACGTCCTCGACGCGCGGATCGCGGTGCTGGGCGATGCGCATCCGAACGTCGCGCGGACGCGGTGCAACCTCGGATTCGTGCTGCAGACGCTGCGTCGATTCGACGAAGCACTCCTGCAGCACCAAGCCGCGCTGACGGTGCTGGAGACCGCGTGGGGCGATGGTCATCCGGACGCGATCCGCTTGCGCGGTTCGATCGGCGCCGATCTGGCCGCGTTGGGTCGTGTCGAGGAAGGTCTGACTTGGTTGCGCGATACGCATCGGATCGCGACGGCGAAGCTCGGTCCCGACGCGATCGAGACGATCCAGATCGAAGCGAACCTCGCGATCGCCTGCCTGCGGCACGGCGACGATGCGGCCGCCGAGCCGCTATTCGAACATGCGATCGAGGTCCGCCGGCGGGACCACGGCGAGACGTCGATCGCGCTCGCGGTGCACCTGGCGAACCTGTCCGCGGTCCGGATGCACCTGGGGCGGCTCGACGAGGCACAGCGCGGAATCCTCGACGCGATCGCGATGATCCAGGCGGTTGCGGGCGACGACCACATCATGGCGGGCCGGTTCCGGCTCAACGCGGCCGAGATCGCGCTGCGCCGTGGCGATCGGGCCGCGGCCGAGGAGCAGGCGCGCGCGGCTCTGACCACGCTCGAACGCTACGGGGATGCCGCGGCCGTCGAGCGCGACATGGCGCAACACCTGCTGGAACAAGCAGTCGCGCACGGTTGACCGGTCGTCCTCGACCGCACGTAGGCGGCCTCGTCGCGCCGCTCCGACTTTTTTCGAAACGCTCGACGGCACCGCACGTGCTTCCGCGCATGACCTTCCGAACGCAGTGGTCACGCCGACGTCCGCGTGGGCCACGACGCCGAACGTTGGAGGAAGGTCGCGATGAACCGATCGATCTTGGGTGTGTGTTGGATCCTGACGCTGGGGTGGTGCGGACCGACGTCCGCCGAGGAACTGCTGTATTGGAATCAGCCGTTCGTCAGCCAGATCGGTGGCGCCGAAAGCCACAAGTCGGGCGCCACATTCGACACCGAAATCGCGGACGACTTCGAATGCGCGGGCTTGGTGACGCGCGTGTACGTCGACGGGATTTCGTGCTCGTCGTGCACGCTGCCAAGTCTGCGCGGCGCGCATGTTCGCTTCTATGCGTGGACGCCGAATGGACCGGGCGCGCTGCTCGCGCACGAATTCGTCGTCGCGACCAGCGCGAACTTTCACGTCGGTCAGTACGGGACGTTGGACCTGCGCCTGGCGCAACCCTTCGCACCGAACGGCAAGGCGTTCTTCGGCGTCCAAATGGAGTTCACGACGCTCGGCTCGTGGTCGTGGGTCTACGACTGGAGCAACCTGACGCTGAATTCCCCTTCGGTGTGGGGACTGTCCGCGTACTCACGCAACAACAAGGCGGGTCAAGGTTGGGTCGTCGGCGTGCCGTGGGTCGGTGCTCCGGTGCAAGCGCACATGCATTTCACGCTCTACGGCGCGACCGGCGCGCCTCCCGATCTCGGCAACGACCCGTGCGGCGTCTGGAGTGGCGTGGAGCATCCCGATCCCAACGGCTCGACGCACACGGTGATGCGCAACGTCGACGTCTGGAATCAAGTCGACGCGTGGGCGGTCGGTGAAGCGAGTGTCGTCGTCGGCCAGACCATTCCGGTTGCCATGCACTGGGACGGCAGTGCGTGGACGCAAGTGGCGACTCCGATTCCGTCGCCGGGTCCAGGAATCGTCAATTGCGGACTCGACGCCGTGGAGATGATCGCGCCGAACGACGTGTGGGCGGGGGGCTGGCAATACAAGCAGGACGCCGCGGGCTACGTCGGACCGCACTTGTTCGTCATCCACTGGGACGGCGCGCACTGGACCGAGATCCCGACGCCGATGCCCGCGACGCTCGGTACGCAGGGCGGCTCGGGGGAGTTCATCCACGGCATCGATGCCGCGGGTCCGAACGACATCTGGTTCGTCGGTGAATGGGTCGAGGCGCTGCAAGGCATCCGTCCGGCGCTCGCGATGCATTGGGACGGTTCGGGCTTCACCATGCATCCGATGCCCTTGATGCACACGAAGGGCGATTCGCTCGAGGCCGTCACCGTGATCGCTCCCAACGACGTCTGGGCGGTCGGCGGACCGAAGCTCGCGGCGTCGGGTCCCAATGCGTACATCGTCCATTGGGACGGTTCGAGCTGGACGCTGCAGAACACGAACACGCCGGGCCTGTTCAGCCGCTTGAAGGACGTGAAGGCACTGTCGAGCACTGACGTCTGGGCCTGCGGCGAGACGTTCGTGAACAACGCGTATCGCTCGTGGTTCCTGCATTGGAACGGCGCGACTTGGACGGAAGTGTCTTGCCCCGGCGGCGGCGCGGGTCTCTACGCGCTCGCGTCGAACAACGTGTACTCGGTCGGTGGCAACGTCGCGCACTGGGATGGCACGCAGTGGTCGTCGTTGGTGTCGACGTTCGGAGATGCGCTCGGCGTGTCGCTCGCGGACGTGGCGGGTGACGGCGGCTGCGCGATGATCGCGGTCGGGCGAGAGATCGTCGCCGGCGACGTCGTCTCGTACGCGGCGCACGTGGTGCCGAACCTCTGGGCCGATCAAGGGGGCGGTGTCGGCGGAGTGACCGGCGTGCCCGTGCTGAGCGGCCAGGGCTCGCCCTACGCGGGCCAGAACGTGATCGTGTCGCTGACGCATGCCCGGCCGTCGACGCCAGCCACCCTGATGATCGGCGGTCTCGCGTTCCCGCAGCCGTTCTATGGCGGGATGCTGTTCCCCGTGCCGCAGATCGTGTTGCCCGGGCTACCGACGGATGGCGCGGGCACGTTGATGCTGTGGACCGCGTGGCCCGCAGGTGTGCCGTCGGGGCTGGATCTGTACATGCAGTACTGGCTCCCGGATCCGACGGCGCCGTTCGGCGTCCAGGGTTCCAACGCGCTGTATCTGTCGACGCCGTGATCGCGCACGCCGCCCGCGTCACCGGGTGACGCGGGCGGTCTTCGAATCCGTGCCGCGCACGGTCGTCCCTCTTTCGCACTTGCTCAGAACGCTCACGGAACACCCCGCTCGATCAAAGGACTCTCCGATGCTCCGTTTCGCATTCTTGGCCGGTCTACTGACCGCGCCGGCGTTCTGTGCCGGGTCGGCGACGCAGCTGTGGAATCAGCCCGACAACTCCTCGATGACGCAGCTGCAGAGCCACAAGCTGCACGTGTTCGCTCTCGAGTTCGAATCCGCCGACGATTTCGATCTGGTGGGAACGATCGGGAAGGTCGCGTTCGCCGGAAACTTCGGCGTGCCGTTCTCGACGATCACGAACGTCGCCTCCGCGCACGTGCGGTTCTATGCGTGGACGCCGACGGGCCCCGGAGCGCTGCTGTTCCACGACGTGATCGCGAAGTCGGATCCGAACTTCACGCCGAACGCGTTGACGCTGCACACCCCATTCGTGTCGAACGGCAAGTGCTACGTGTCGGTGCAATTCGAGGCCGATCCGCTCGACTTGATCCAGTTCGATTGGAGCGACGCGAACTGGAATGCGCCGGTCCTCGGCGGTGCCTGCCAACGTGTGAATGGCGGCACGTGGTCGCAGAAGACGCACGACCTCGCGTTCGAGCTGTGGTCGCCGGCGAACCTGCCGCCGGCGTTCGGTTCCGATCCGTGCGGCACGTGGAATGAAATCGACACGCCGGTGTGGCCGGCGAACGCGACGCAAGGCCAGTTCTCGGCTCTCGACGTGCTCGGACACGACGACGTGTGGGCGGTCGGGCAGGCGGCGATCCCCAATCCTCCTTCGCACGCCGCCGGCATTCCGCTGGCGATGCACTGGGACGGTTCGATCTGGACGCCGACGCCGACGCCGATCACGGGCCCGCTGCCCGGTGATGGCGATTCCACGTTCCACGGCGTGAAGGCGTTTGCACCGAACGACGTGTGGGCCGCCGGTTGGCAGGAGATCACCGGAAGCGGGCAGTTCTTCGGGCCCGAGATCCTGGCGATGCACTGGGATGGTGCGCAGTGGTCGATCGTGCCGACGCCGATCCCGGGTGCGAGCGTCGGCGGCCTGTCGGGCGCGAACGGTTCGCACGTGACGGCGATCGACGGAGTCGCGCCGGACGACGTGTGGTTCGTCGGACTCTGGATGCAGCCCGTGCCGGCGGGAACGTTCCTCGAAACCGGACTCGCGATGCATTGGGACGGCGCGCAGATGACCGTGTACCCGACGCCATACGCGCAAGGTCCGAGTGGGTTCACGGGCGGTTACATCCTCAACGACGTGCTCGCGTTCGCGTCGAACGACGTGTGGGCAGTCGGCAACGGACTGAACACGTGGACTCCCGTCCCGTACGTGCTGCGGTGGGACGGCGTCCAATGGGATCTCGTGGACGTTCCTCTCGTCGAGCCGTGGTTCCAGTTCCACGAGATCGTGGGAACGTCCTCGTCGAATCTGTTCATCAGCGGTTCGGTGCGCGATGCGAACTTCGTCGAGACCCGCGTCCTGCTGCATTTCGACGGCTCGAACTGGACGCAGCAGCCGACGCCGCCCTTTGGCCCGTCGTCGCTGTACATGGCGCCGACCGGCGTGCTCTATGCGACGAGCTTCGGCATCGACCGGTTCGAGAACGGGACGTGGACGCACGTCGCCGATGTCACGACGAACCAGCAGCAACCCCTCGTCGGCTCGATCGATGGCTTCGGCGAATGCGAGCTGTACGTCGTCGGGTCGAAGACCACGGTGAACCTCGGCACCCGCCCGTTCTCAGCGCGTCTGTTCCCGGACCTGTGGAGTGACCTCGGCGGTGGCGCCGTGGGCGCAACCGGAGTTCCGACGTTGACGGGAAAAGGCGCACCCATCGCGGGGAGCACGATCCTCGTGTCGCTGGAATCGGCTCCACCGAACACGCTTGCGACGATGTTCGTCGGACTCACGCCGTTCGCGCAGCCGGCGTTCGGAGGGACGTTCTGGCCGCAGCCGACCATCCTGCTCGCCGGGCTGCCGACCGACGCCTCCGGCGCGCTCGATCTCTGGATCGACTGGCCCGTCGGCGTGCCATCCGGAGTCCAGCTCTACATGCAGGATTGGATGGTCGATCCGGGTGCTCCGTTCGGCGTGACGGGCTCGAACGGACTGTTGCTGCAGACCCCGTGATCAGCGGTCGCGCGGCAGCTTTGCGCCGGTCGTCAGCCACGTGATGACGTCGGGCAATAAGTCCCCGACGAGCAACGTGTGGCCGCGCTCGCGCTCGAGGCGCACCGTCAACGGGACGCCGCTCTCGACCGCGCGTGCGGTCGTCGCCTCCAGCGACTTGCCGCCCATCAGCGGATCGATGCCACCGAACACCACGAGCGTTCGCGGCAAGTTCGGCGATGTCGTCGCGGTGGGGGAACCGCCCGCGATGCAACACGCGGCGGCGATGCGATCGGAGTGGCGTGAGAGCAGCTCGATCGTCGTGATGCCGCCGAGCGAGTGGCCGAGCACGTAGACGCGCGTGCGGTCGATCGGAGCGAACGCCGCGATGGCGTCGATCAGCGCCGGGAATGCGTCGGGGCGCGCGAGCACCGTGTACGTCAGCGGCGCGACGGCGACGAAGCCCTGTTCGCGCGCGAGGCGTACCAGCCGACCCTGGCCATACGCTTCGAAGAACATGTGCTCGTCGCCGCCCGCGCCGTGCAGCGCGATCACGAGGGGCAAGGGCGTGTCGTCGTGCGGCGGCACGAACACGCGCGCGGCGAGGGACACGTCGCCCAACTTGAACGTGCGGTGCGTGTCACCATCGATCGCCGCGAGCGCTTCGTCGTCGCGCAGCCGGCGTACGCCTCGACCCTCTTCGCCGGCGGGATGGATGTCGCGCGTGCATCCGGCAGCGTCGGTCACGCGCAACGTGTCGATGCGTGCGGGCTCGCCGACCCCGAGGTCGACCTCCGCCGACAAGCCGTCGAGGTCGTCGAAGCTCAGTGCGAGTCGTTCGCGCGCGAGTTCTCGTGCTTCCGCGTCGAGTGCGACCAGCGTGAGGTCGAGTGCGACGGGCTCGTCGAGCTCCGGTACGTACAGCGCGCCGAGCGTCACGACGTCGTCGCGGAGCCGAAAGCAAATCGCGTCGAACGCGGCGCGTTCCGCCGACGGGTGCGACGTTTCCAGCGCTGCCGTCAACGCATCGAGCCGCAGCAAGGCATCGGCGAAGTTGCCGCCGAGGAACTGCATCGACAACGCGTCGAAGCGCCGTTCGATGTCGATCTGCTCCATCGCTTCGGGCGCTCGCGCGGCGTACGCGGCTTCGAAGCGCAGGAACGAACGCGCGAGGTCATCGCGCTGCAGTGGCGCCAAGCCGCAGAACGCGAACGCCAGCGAGAGAACGAGCGCGCTCATGGAGCTCCTTCCAGCACGTGGCGCAACGCCGGCTCCAGTTGCGGCCATTTGAAGCGGAATCCCGCGTCGACGAGCCGCTTCGGGGTCACCTTGCTGCCCGCGAGCAGGGCTTCATCGGCGAATCGTCCGAACGCGAGCCGCAGAGCGAATGCGGGCACGGGCAGGAACGCGGGGCGGTGCAGCACGCGGGCCAGTGTGCGCGTGAACGTCGCGTTGGTGACGGCTTCGGGTGCGACGACGTTGTAGGCGCCGTGCATGTCATTGCGCGCGAGCGCGACTTCGATCGCGGCGACCGCATCGGTGACGGCGATCCACGGCATCCACTGCCGGCCGGTTCCGAGCCGCCCACCGAGGCCGAGCTTGAACGGCGTCAGCATGCGCTCGAGCGCACCGCCTTGGACCGCGAGCACCACGCCGAAGCGCAACCAAACCACGCGCACTCCGGCGTCCACCGCGGGTCGCGCGGCGGCCTCCCACGCTTGGCAGACGTCGGCGAGGAAACCGGTGCCGGGAGCACTCGACTCGTCGACCGCGTCGTCGCCGCGATCGCCGTAGAAGCCGACTGCCGAAGCGCACACGAGCACTTTCGGTTTGTGTGTGAGTTTCGCGATCGTCGATGCGATGAGCCCGGTGCCGCGCACGCGCGAGTCACGGATCGCCGCCATGCGCGCGCGCGTCCAGCGACCGCCGGCGATGCTCTCGCCGGCCAGATGCACGATGGCGTCGAGACCGTCGATCTGTTCGGGCAGCAGCGCCCCGCGCGCGGGATCCCAGTGGATCGCTTGCACGCCGCCGCCGTCTTTGCGCGTGAACTTGCGTACGGCGAGGCCGGATGCCACGAGCTGCGTCGCGAGCGTGGACCCGATCAAACCCGATGCGCCCGAGATCGCGACAGTGGCCGTCATCGTGTGGGTTCCTGCGTGCGGAATGAAGTCGTGGTGGCGAGAGCTTGGTCCTCGTGGTGCGCGGGATCAAGCCCGTGTCGGATCGTCCCCGGCGAGCTCGTGGAACACTTTCACCGGTCGCAGCCATCGCGAGTTGCCGATGCGTCGCAGGATGGCGTGCAATGAACCGTCGGGCGCGATCGCGCGCATGGGGCCGGTTGCGGCGCACGAGCCGACGGGCACCACGCGGCCATGGAACACGTCCTCGATCGTGGAAGCATCCAGCATCAGGGCTTCCAGGTCGCGGAGTCCGTCCGCCGGCGTGACCAGTCGAGATCGCCATTGCTCGGGCGCGGAAACCCAGTCCGCCAGCGGTGTCGCTTCGGCGACGGAGAACGAGCCGGCGTGCGTGCGTCGCAATGCGGCGATCGTGCCGCCGCAGCCGAGCGCGGCGCCGAGATCGCGGGCGAGGCTCCGGACGTAGGTGCCGGCCGAGCAGCGCAGTTCGAGCGAGGCGATCGAGCCATCGAAGTCGACCAGGCGCAAAGCGTGGATCGTCACGGGTGTCGGGGCGAGCTCGACGTCCTTGCCCTGCCGGGCGAGCGCGTACGCGCGCTTGCCACCCGAGCGGCGCGCGGAGAACGCCGGAGGGCGTTGAAGGAACGAGCCGCGGAATGCGCCGAGCTCGTGCTCGATGCGAGCGCGGTCGAGTGCGACGGGGCTCTGCGAGAGCTCGGTGCCGGTGACGTCGTCGGTGTCGGTGGTGACGCCGAGCAGCACGCGGGCTTCGTAGGTCTTGTCGTGACCCGTCAGGTACTCGGCGAGTCGAGTCGCGACGCCGACGCAGAGGATCAGCAGACCGCTCGCGAGTGGATCGAGTGTGCCGCAGTGACCGATGCGACGCTCACCCGTGATGGAGCGAAATGCATCCACGACGTCGTGGGACGAGGGTCCGGAGGGCTTGTCGACGAGCAAGAACCCGGAGGCGGAGGACATGCGGCGCAAAGTGTAGGAACTCGAGGAACGAGTCGCCCTTCTTCGTGTTCTCCAAGCCGGTCGAGCTTCAGCCCATTCCGTCGCCGAAAAGGTCCCGTCCCCGGCCGCGGTTCCCGTCGAAGGGGGACAGATCGGGGGACAGACGGTGACAGACGCGCCTCCGTCCCCGTCATCGCGTCGGCACCCATGCCTTCAACCGATGCGATGGAGCGCCGAAGGCGCGAGCCGAACTCCTCCCCGGGTCCAAAAGCCCGCGCGCTCCAGCCCACTCCGTCGCCGAGTAGGTCCCCGGCCCCGGCACGACAGCCGGCCCTGGCCCCCGGCCTCTCGCTCGTTCCGCACGGATGCGGCGATCCGCTGATACGTCTCGTGCAGGCACCCCAGCTCAA
>JBPOIU010000094.1:0-31592 GCA_052034255.1 Planctomycetota bacterium
GCCACGGAGGGGGTGGTTGGGGGCCATCGGCCCCCTACCTCGCGAAATGCCCGAGCAGGCATCCCGCGGAGCGGCAGTCTTTTCCCCTCCGTGGGAAAAACTTTCGGTTCGTCTCAAGACCGGACTACCCACCGGCCGACCCAAGAAGCCGGTTTCGCTGACCGCCGCTTTGCGGTCGGCCCTGTCGGGGCGTCCCATGCTGTCCACCCTTCGTCGCGCGAGTCTCGCCGCCAAGGCCAAACTGCTCGCGGTGCCGCTCGCGACGGCGTTGGTCCTCGGCATCGCGATCGGTGCCAACGACCGTGCTCCGCGAGCGACGGCGGCGACGAACCCCGCGAGCGCCACCGGCGCGACGACGGCGGAGCCGTCGACGGCCGAGTCCCAAAAGCCCGCGCTCGGCAAGCGCACCACCCCCACATTGCCGGAAACTCCGTCGCTCGGCGGAGTCTGGATGTTGCTGCTCGCGCTCGCGGCCGGCGGAGTCGTGATCGTGATGGTCGCGAAGCGCAACGGACTCGCGCGCGCCGGCAACGGTCAACTCGCGGTCGTCGATTCGATCGCGCTCGGTCCGAAGCGCCTCGTCCACCTCGTGCGCTGCGGCGATCGCCGATTCCTGCTCGCGAGTTCGGAAGCTGGCGTGAGCTGCCTCGCCTCGCTCCCCCAAGAACCCCACGAAGCCGAGATCGACGCGCTGTCCGCGACGCCGGGCGCGGAGTCCGAGTTCCGTCGGCTGCTCGAGCCCTCGGGGAGCCAAGCATGAAGCGCTGGCCGCTCGTCGTCGCGTTCCTGCTGTTCTGCTGCGTCGCGCCGGCATTCGCGCAGAACGCCGCCCCCGCCGTGCCGGACGGGAATGCCGTCCCCTCCGCACTCGAAGATTCGATCGAGCAGCAGATGAACGACCTCGCGCCTCCGATCCGGATGGCGCTGCTGATCTCGGTCCTCGTGTTCCTGCCGTCGCTGCTGCTGACGGTCACGTGCTACACGCGGATCATCATCGTCCTGTCGTTCGTGCGCCGCGCGATCGGCACGACGGAACTGCCGCCGAACCCCGTGCTCGTCGGCATCGCGTTGTTCCTGACCGCAGGCGTGATGTCGCCGACGTTCTCACGCGTCTACGACAAGGCGCTCGGCCCGCTGCTCGAACAGAAGATCGGCGCCGTCGACGCCTTGTCCGTGTCGTCGACCGAGCTCAAGACGTTCCTGCTCGAGCAGACGCGCGAAGAGGATCTGCTGTTCGCGCTCGACCTCTCGCAAGCGGCACGCCCCGAGACCGAGGCGGACATGCCGCTGTCGGTCGCCGTGCCCGCGTTCGTGCTGTCGGAACTGCGCACGGCGTTCCGCATGGGCTTCCTGATCTTCCTGCCGTTCGTGCTGATCGACCTCATCGTCGCCAGCGTGCTGCTGTCGCTCGGCATGTTCATGCTGCCGCCGACGATCATCGCGACGCCGCTCAAGATCCTGCTGTTCGTGCTCGTCGACGGTTGGGCGCTGGTCGTCCACTCCTTGGCTCTTTCGTTCACGCCGACCTGAGGGACGAACGCCATGGATCCCGACTTCGCCGTCGAACTCGCTCGCCACACGCTGCTGACCGCGCTGACCATCTCGGCGCCGTTGCTCGCCGCGACGCTGCTGCTCGCGCTCGTCCTCGCACTGCTGCAGACGATCCTGAACCTCCAGGAACAGACGCTGACCGTCATCCCGAAGATCGTGATCGCGGTGCTGGTGACGTTCCTGCTGACGCCGTGGGTCCTGCGCTCGCTGATCGACTTCACGATTCCGATGCTCGGCAGCTTGCTCGCGAACGGGGGCGGCGCGTGAGCAGCGTCCTCGACGGCCTTCCGATCCTGCCGGTGTTCCGCGTGCTCGCGGTCGCCACCGCGTTCCCGCTGCTCGCGGGCCCTGGTGCGCCGCGGATGGTGCGCCTCGCGATCGGACTGTCGCTGTCGGTGCTGATCCTCCATTCCATCCCGACCCAGCCCGCTCTCACCGCATCCGCGATGCTCGTACTGGTGCCGTTCGAAGTTCTGCTCGGTCTCGCGATCGGCTACGTCTTCTCGCTGCCGTTCGAGGTGCTCGCCGTCGGCGGCGACCTGCTCGGCCAGGAAATGGGCCTGAACACCGCGACGCAATTCGACCCGGTGTCGGGTCGCCCGGTACCGCTGCTCGCGCGCTTGTTCGAGATCCTCGGGCTCGTGTTCTTCGTCGAAGCCGGAGGCATGCAACTCCTGTTGCGCACGCTCGCGGCGTCGTTCGATGCGGTTCCTCCAGGATCGATCCTCGATCCGCCACTGCTCTACGAGTCGTTGATCGAGACCACGACGTCGGCCGTCGCGGCGGGCATCCAGCTCGCGCTGCCCGCGGCCGCGGTACTGATGGTCGTCACGGTCGCGACGACCTTCGTCGCGCGCACGGTGCCGAAGCTGCACGTGCTCGATTTCGCGTACGCCGCGCGATTGATGCTCGCCTTGGTGCTGGTCGCGGCGCTCTTGCCGCGCGTCCTGCCGGCGTTCTCCAACTTCGCCGATGCCGCGGCGACGCGCTTCCTCGCGGCCTTGCGGGAAAGTCGGTGACCCGTGGCGGAAACCGATCAGGAACAGAAAACCGAGGAAGCGACCCCGAAGCGCCGCGAGAAGGCGCGTGAGGAAGGTCGCGTCACGCAATCACCGGACCTCGTGTTCGCGGTGCTGACGCTGTCGGCCGCGGCCACGCTCGCACTCTCGGGCTCGGCCATCACCGCGACGTTCCGCGACGTGCTGACCAGCGCGATCGCGATGTTCCGCCCCGAACTCGCCGGCGACGTCGGTCCTCTCGCGCGCGCGGTGCCGGTCAAGGTCGTCACCGCTCTGCTGCCGCTGTTCGTCGTGCTGTTCGCCGCCGCGGCGGTCAGCGCACTGTTCCAAATCGGCTGGCATCCGGTGCCGAACAAGCTGAGCCCGAAATTCGACAAGCTGGTCCCGAACTTCGATCCGTCGCGCTTCATCAGCGTGCGCAGCATCACCGAGATGGGCATGTCGGTGTTGAAGTTCATCGCGCTCGCCGGAGTCGGCACCTTCTTCCTGAAGCCCGACGTCATGCGCCTGCTGGAAGCCGCCGACTCGATGACCGTCGCGAGCCGCGCGTTCGACTTGTTGCTGCACCTGATGTTCGTGCTCGGGCTGATGATGCTCGCGATCGGCGCGCTCGACTACGTGCTGAAGCACCGCCAGCTCGAGAAGGACCTGCGCATGACCAAGGAAGAGGTCAAGCAGGAGGCGAAGGACGCGTCCGGCGATCCCGAGATCAAGGCGCGCATCCGCCGGCGTCAGCGCGAGGTCGCGATGCAACGCATGATGGACGACGTGCCGAAGGCCTCGGTCGTGATCACGAACCCGACCCACTTCGCCGTCGCTCTCAAATACGAGTCCGGCCAACACGCACCGAAAGTCGTCGCCAAGGGCGCCGACTTCATCGCGCTGAAGATCCGCGAACTCGCCAAGGCCGCCAACGTGCCGCTGGTGGAGAACCCGCCCCTCGCGCGCGCTCTCTACGGCAGCGTCGAGATCGGCGACGAGATCCCGCCCACGCTGTACCAGGCAGTGGCTGAAGTCCTCGCGGCGATCTTCCGCGCCAAGCACAAGCTCGGGAGGTCCGCATGAGCGCCAGGGCTCCCTCGATGCCGCTTCCGGCCAAGAAGCGTGGCAACGGCGAATTGGTGTTGATCGCCGCCGTCGGCATCATCCTCGGCTTGTTGCTGTTGCCATTGCCCACGCCGTTGCTCGACGCGCTGCTCGCGTTGAACATCACGGTCTGCCTGGTCGTGTTGTTCACGGTGCTGCTGACCGAGTCCCCGCGCGCGTTCACGTCGTTCCCGTCGTTGCTGCTGTTCCTGACGTTGTATCGACTCGGTCTGAACGTCGCGTCGTCGCGTTTGATCCTGCTCGACGGCGACGCCGGCAAGGTCATCGAAGCGTTCGGCAAGTTCGTCGTCGGTGGCGACCTCGTGGTCGGCGTCATCGTGTTCTCGATCCTCGTGATCGTGCAGTTCGTCGTCATCACGAAGGGCGCCGGCCGCATCTCCGAAGTTGCGGCGCGCTTCACGTTGGACGGCATGCCCGGCAAGCAGATGGCGATCGACGCCGACCTGAACGCCGGAATCATCGACGCCGAACAGGCGCGCAAGCGTCGCGGCGAGCTCGTCAAGGAAACCGAGTTCTACGGAGCGATGGACGGCGCGTCGAAGTTCGTCCGCGGCGACGCGGTCGCCGGCCTGATCATCACCGTGGTCAACCTGATCGGCGGTCTCGTGCTCGGCCTGATCGAGGGCATGGACCTCGCCGAAGCGATGCACCGCTACTCGATCCTGACGATCGGTGACGGTCTGGTCGCACAGGTGCCGGCTCTGATCGTGTCGACGGCCGGCGCGCTGCTCGTCACCAAGTCGTCGTCGGAAGAGCTGCTGGCTGCCGAACTCGGCGGTCAGTTGTTCGCGAACGAACGCGTGTTCACGCTGGTCGCGATCGCGGTCACCGTGCTCGGCTTGATGCCGGGGCTGCCGCTGCTGCCGTTCTTGCTGCTCGGTGGCGCGGTCTATGCGCTAGCGCGCGTCGTCTCGAATCGCAAGGCGAAGACCAAGCCCCCGCCCCCGCCGCCGCCGGCGGCGAAGCCGGAGTCCGAGCAGATCGAAGACCTGCTGCAGACGGATCGACTGTTGGTCGAGGTCGGATATCGACTGGTCGGTTTGGTGCAGGCCGGACCGGGCGGCGGTCTGCTCGATCGCATCGGTCAACTGCGCCGCCGCTTCGCGCAGGACATCGGCTTGGTGCTGCCGCCGATCCGCGTGCGCGACGCGGCCGGCATCGATGCGCGCGCCTATCGCATCCTCGTGAACGGTGAATGCGTCGCCGAAGGCTCGATCCATCCAGGCTGCGTACTCGCGATGCCGCCCTCCGACCGCGCCGAACCGATCCCGGGCGTGTTGACGCGCGATCCGACGTTCGGGCTACCCGCGTATTGGGTGCGCGAAGACGACCGCGACGAGGCCGAGACGAAGGGCTACACCGTCATCGAACCGTCCGCGGTGCTGGCGACGCACTTGTCGGAGAGCATCAAGCTCCACGCGCACGACATCCTGTCGCGCGACGACACCAAGTCGCGCGTCGAGCAACTGAAGAAGGTGTCGCCCGCGTTGGTCGAAGAAGTCACGCCGAGTCCGCTCGGCCTCGGCGACGTCCACCGCGTGTTCAAGAACCTGTTGCGCGAGAACGTCTCGATCAAGCACCTCGCCCCGGTGTTCGAGACGTTGGCCGACCACGCCGGCCGGACCAAGGACGCCGACGTGCTCACCGAGTTCGTCCGCGAACGCATCTCGCGCTCGATCGTCGACGAGTACACCGACCCCAAGGGCACGCTGGTCGCGCTGACGCTCGATCCGATGCTCGAACAACAAGTCGCGGAATCGGCGAACGATCCGAATCGACTCGGCCAGATCGTGCGCCGGGTCTCCGAACTGACGCTGAAGGCGTTCGCCGAGCAGGCGAAGAACGGCAAGAACCCGGTGCTCGTGGTGCGCCCGACGCTGCGTCGCGTGCTCGCGCTCCATCTCCTTGAGCAAAAACCCAGGGTGCCGGTGCTGTCCTACAACGAGATCGCAAGCGTGAAACGCATCGAACCGGTTTCGGTCGTGCGAATGACTGAAGAAACGCGGGAGGTCGTCCGATGAGACTGAAGACGTTCGTGGGCGCGTCGATGGCGGAAGCACTCGATCGCGTCCAGAAGGAACTCGGAGCCGACGCCCTCGTGCTGGAGACCCGGACGCGGGGTGAAGCGACGGAAGTCGTCGCCGCCGAGGTCGAGCGCGAGGAGCCTGCGGAGGGTGTGATGAAGCTGCGCGCCGAAGTGGCATTGCTGCGCCGCGACCTGGAGCGACTCGCTCCTGGCGCGTCGACCGCGTCGCAGCCGCTGCTGGACGTCGAGCCCACGCAGGGTGCTCCACAGGAAGCCCCCCGGTTGCGCCAGATCGGCGCGCGCTTGCGCGCGATGGGCGTCGCACAAGCCTTGTCGCGGCGCATCCTGGACTTGGTCGCGAACGCGCCGGCGTCCGAGGGCGATCCGATCGATCCCCGCAAGAGCCCGTTCACGCTGAGCGCCGTCGCCGGCATGCTGCCCGGCATCGGTCCGGCCGGTGAGAAGACCGCGCGCTGCTTCGCGTTCGTCGGTCCGGGCGGAGCCGGCAAGACCACCACGATCGCGAAGCTCGCCGAGCAGCGGGCCGCGAAGGGCGACAAGAACTTCGCCGTGCTCTCGCTCGACGCGGACCGCCCCGGCGGCGCCGACCTCTTGGCGAAGCAGGCCGATCGACTCGGGATCGCGTTCGCGGCCGTCCGCGGATCGCTGGACATCCAACGTGCGCTCGAGGTCGTCGGTGCGCCGCGTCTCGTGCTGATCGACACAGCGGGCATCGGACCGCGCGAGTCGGCGGCGCTCGACGCCCTGCGCGAACGCCTTGGCGACGACGCGAAACTCGCCGTCCATCTGGTGCTGCCGGCGAATCTCGAAGAGCAGGCCATGCAGATGGCCGCCCGCACGTTCCAATCGATGCGTCCGGCGACGCTGGTGTTCACGAAGGTCGACGAGACCGCGCGCCTCGGCTCGCTGCTGAACGTGCCGGTCGCGCTCGAGTTGCCGGTCGCGGCGCTCGGTCACGGCCGTTCGCTCGACGGACACCTCGCCCCCGGAACGCGGCGCTTGATCGCCGAACTCGTCCTCGGTCTCCGTCCGCCGACGCTCGCCGGAGGTCGCGGATGAAAGCCCGCGCGCGTCTGACCACGCAAATCTTCGCCCTCGGGTTCGCGCTCGGTCTGTGCGTCGCGCTCGCGGCCGGAGCTCGCGCGGAGAACGCGCTGCTGCGTGCCTCGGGTTCGGGCGCCCTGTGTGGTTCCGCAGCTTGGTTGTGCAGCCGCTTGGTGCCGGTCCACGCCGCACCCAAGCCCGTGAAGGACCGCGCCGTATGAATGACTCCACCGTGAACGGTCCAGGGGCTGGCTTCCACCTCCTCGACGAGACCTCGCGCGACGAACTCGCGGTCAAGCACCTCGATCTCGTCGCCCGTGTCGTCGGTCGGTTGCCGATCACGATCCCCGCCGGGCTCGATCGCGACGATCTGATCTCGGTGGGAACGCTCGGTCTGCTGCACGCCGCGCGCACCTATCAACCGATGCGTGGCGCCTCGTTCCGCACCTTCGCGTACATGGCGATCCGCGCGTCGATCCTCGACGAGCTGCGCCGTCACGATCCCTTGCCGCGCGGCGCGCGCGCGCGCATTCGCCAACTGCACTCGTACGAGTCGGAGTTCCGCGCCGCGCATGGCCGTGTCCCGACGCCGCAAGAGATCGCGGAACACTTGGCCTTGTCGCCCGTCGACGCCGAGGAACTGCTCGAACAAGCCGAAACGCTGCGCATCCTGCGCGCCGACGTCAGCACGTCGGACGATGGCGACGAGCCCGCGTTCGAGCCCGCGGATCCGACTCCGGACGATCCCTCGGCGAACGCCGAGCGGTCGGACGACCTGCAGAAGGTCGAAGCGGCCATCGCGGACCTCAACCCCCGCGAGCGTCAGGTCGTCGTGCTCTATCACGCCGAAGGCATGTTCTTGCGCGAGATCGGCGCCGTGCTCGGCGTCACCGAGTCGCGCGTCTGCCAGATCCTGACCTGCGCGCAACGCAAGATCAAAGCGCGCGTCGGCCACGTGCTGACGCGCCGCGACGCCACCAGCGACGAGGACGAGGACGATGGTTGAGCCCCAGGCCGACCGCCCGCGGGATCCCGAAGCCGGCGCGCGCGAGCCCGTGCGACCCGGCGCGATCCTGCGCGCGATGCAAGACAAGCCGCGCGCGACGCTGCCGTCGCTCGATGCGCCCCATGCAGCATCTGCGCCGGGCACCGCCACCGCCGCGAAGCCGCATGGCGAACCGAAACTCGAGATCGTGCGCGTCGACGGCCGCGTCCAGAAGATCGTCGCCGTTTGCGGCTGCGGCGATCGCATCGTCATCCATTGCGACTACGAACCCACGGCGCACGCCGCGCCGCCCGGAGGAACGCCATGAATCGCGCTATCGCCTCGTCGCTGGTGCTGTTGACGTCGCTGACGTCCTGCCAATACCTGCGCTTGCCCGAGCCGTATCCGAGCGACGAGTCGTCCGCGCAGGCTCCGTCCTATGCGTCGAACGAGATGGCGCCACTGCAGCAGACCGCGAAATCGACGCTGCTCGCGGACAACGAGCAGCTGCGCGATCAACTGGCGCTCGCGCTCGAAGACCGCCGCAAGCTGACCACGGCGTTGAGCCAGGAACAGGATGAGCTCGCCCAACTGCGCCAACAGTGCAAAGACCGCGAGGACGCCATCGCCCAGTTGTCCGAGCAGCTCGCGCAGACGAAGAAGCACCTCGCCGACATGACCGGCGAGCGCGACAAGATGGCGAACGACCGCAAGGCTCTGGCCGAGATGTACGCGATGGAGAAGAAGCAGCGCTTGGCGTTCGAGAAGGAACTGCTCGAGCGCGAGATCGCCGAACGCACGCATCAGCGGGATCAGCCATGAACGTGAAGTTCCTCGCCGTCCTGGCCGTCGTCGCACTCGCGCCGTGCGGATGCAAGACGTTGAAGCGTGAACTCGGTATCCCGGATTTGTCGCCGGCGCCGCCCGAGCAACCGGCGCCGGTCGCGTATCGCGATGGCACCGTGGACTTCGGCGCCGTGCGCCGCGTGCTCGCGTTGCCGCTGTACGACGAGTCGGAGCAGGGCGATGCCACCGCGCTGCTGTCCCGGACGCTCGGGGAAGAGCTGTCCCGCCTGCGCCGCTTCGACGTCGTGACGCCGACGGCGAGCGACGCCGCGCTGAAGTCGAGTGAAGCCCCGCATCGCATCGGCCAAGTGCCGATCCAATCGATCATCGAGCTCGGGCGGCGCTACTCGGTCGACGCCGTCGTGTTCGGTACGGTGTCGGAGTACCGACCCTACGCACCCCCGCGCGTCGCGCTGAAGCTGAGCCTCGTCGATACGCAGACCGGTCGTGTCCTGTGGCAGGTCGACGACTACGTGGATTCCGCCGATGCCCGAACCGCGCATTCGATGCGGAAGTTCTTCGACGGCGTCATCGACGACCAGAACACGCAGTTCGGTGACGAACTACTGCTGACGAGCCCGGAGCTGTTCGCGCGCTACGCGCTGCGCCGCAGCGCGAAGACCCTGCTCGAGTAGGCACACGCGAAGACGGGGCGAGGGGCGGGAACTGGCCCACGGGCTCGATGGGCGAACTCACGAGGTATCCGAGGCGGCACCTCGGTCGCGATGCGACCGACTCCTTGACCACCGTATTCACGGGTCGTTCGCGTCATTCAACGCGGTTCACCCGTGAATTCAGCGACTGCCGTCGCCGAGCGCACCTGGAGAGGCCGAGAACGTGAATCAATCGGAGTGATTCACGTTCTGTCATGCCACGGGTTGACGCGTTCGTCATCGAGCACGCCCAGGACGCGCGGCTCCGCTGACGTTTGCGTCACTTCGTCGCGTGGCCCGCGAAGTAAGCGTATACCCCGCGACATGGACTTCGCGGAGGGTTCGCCATGTTCCATCGCTTCGTTCCATCGCCACGCGGTCGCTGGATGCTGATCGGCCTGCTCGCGGTCCTCGGCCTCGCCCGGCTATCGCCCGGACGGGACGACGACGAGGGTGAAGAGGACGGCGGTGGAAGCACGAGTTCCGGCCCACCGCGGACGTTGGTGCTCGCCTGGAACAACCTGGGCATGCATTGCGAGGACGATCGGTTCGAGACGTTCTCGATCCTGCCTCCGTTCAACACGATCGTGGCGCAAGTCATCCGCAACGACCACCTGCTGAAGTCGAGCGCGGGCGTGACCGTCACGTACGAAGCCGTTGCCGACCCCAGCGGATCGATCAACACGACGTCGATCGGCAAGAGTGATTTCTGGCAACACGTCGCGTCGTTGTTCGGCGTCGCGCTCGTCCCGGACCACGGGCTCGCCGGAACCGCGATGCCCGGGAACGACAACACGCCGCAACCAATGACGTTCGACGCCACGCGCAACGCATTCGTTGCCGAAGGCATTCCGATCACGCCGTACGACGACGCCGGCCACAAGAACACGTATCCGATGATGCGCGTCGTCGTGCGCGACTCGGCGAGCCAGGCAGTCCTCGCGTCCTCGGACGTCGTCCTTCCCGTTTCCGATGAACTGACCTGCATCACGTGTCACGGCTCGAGCGCGGGTGACGCCGCGAAGCCCAGCGGCGGCTGGGTGAACGACAGCGATCCGACGAAGGACTATCGGTCGAACATCCTGAAGCTGCACGACGAGAAGAACCAAGCGAGTCCGAACTATGCGGCGTTGCTCGCGACGGCGGGCTACGCGCCGGCCGGTTTGTTGGCGACCGCGGACGCCGGAACATCGATCCTCTGCGCCCGATGCCATGCGTCGAACGCGCTTCCCGGAAGCGGTAGCGCGGGGGTGAAGCCACTCACGGAAGCGTTGCACGGTCATCACGCGACGGTCGTCGATCCGTCCACCAATGCGCCACTCGATGCCGCGGAGAGCCGCGCGGCGTGTTACCTGTGCCATCCGGGCTCGACCACGCGCTGTTTGCGCGGAGCGATGGGCGCCGCGGTCGCGACGGACGGCTCACTTGCCATGCAGTGCCAGGACTGTCACGGCTCGATGAGCAAGGTTGGCGCGCCAGGGCGTGTCGGATGGCTCGATCAACCCGCCTGCCAGAGTTGCCATACCGGGACCGCGACGACGAACAGCGGCCAGATCCGTTTCACCAACGCGTTCGCGAGCAACGGCCAATGGCGCACACCCGCCGACTCGACGTTCGCGACCGATCCGAACACGCCGGGCGCGGGCTTCGACCTGTATCAGTTCTCGACGGGCCATGGCGGCTTGGCGTGCGAAGCGTGCCATGGCTCGACGCATGCCGAATATCCGAGCTCGCACGCGAGCGACAACGTGCAGGCGATCGCGCTGCAAGGACACGCGGGCACGATCGCGGAGTGCTCCACGTGCCATGGCAACGTGCCGAAGACCGTCAGCGGCGGTCCTCACGGCATGCATCCGGTCGGAGCGGCGTGGGTCCACGATCACGAGGACGTCGCCGAGGATGGCGGCGCGGCGCAGTGCCGGTCGTGTCACGGGGCGAACTACAAGGGCTCGGTGCTATCCCGTGCGCTCGGTCCACGCACGCTGTCGACGGGTGACTTCGGTACGAAGCACTGGTGGCAGGGCTTCCAAGTGTCTTGTTACGCGTGCCATGGCGGACCCGACGGTGAAGGATCGTCGGGGAATCATGCGCCGAAGGTCTACGACAAGACCGGAGTCACGAACGACGTGACTCCGCTGCCGCTCGCTCTGAAAGCGACCGATGCCGATGGTCAGAGCCTCGAATTGCGCGTGGTGAAGCAACCGGAGCACGGCACGGTCGGCCTCATCGGCAAGACGGCGACGTTCTTCCCCGAGTCGGGCGCCGTCGGTTCCTCGGAGTTCACCTACGCCGCGTGGGACGGCAAGGTGAACTCGAACCTCGGCACCGTGACGCTGACCGTCACGGACTCGCAGTGCCCGACGACGCTGACGCCCTCGGTGCTGCACTTCGACGCGAACGGCGGCGACGCGACGATCGACGTCGCGATGCCCGGAACGTGCGACTGGGTCGCCGGCACTGGCGCGACGTCGTGGGTCTCGTTCCGAAACGGCGATGCCCACAGCGGTCCGCAAACGCTCGCGCTCCACGTCGCTTCGAACGCCGGACTCGCGCGTTCGACGACGATCACGGTGCGCGGCGTCGCTGCGACGGTGATGCAGACCGGCACGGACTCACCGAATCTCGCGGCGCATTGGTTGGCGTACGCCACGCAATGCCCATCTCCACCGAGTACCGCCGCGTGCAAACTGGTCGTGAAGGTCCAGATCGTCAACGGCGGAGGCGCAACGGCCAAGAAGTCGAAGCTCCGCATCGTGCTGTCCGCCGATCCGATCGTCGATGCGCTCGACACGACGCTTGCGCAGCGCACCGTGAAGAAGATCGCACCGGGTCATGCCCGGACATTGAAGACGAAGGTCAAGCTCCCGGCAGGAGTCGATCCGACCGGCATGTACGTGCTCGCCGTGGCCGATGCGACCGGCGTCGTGTTCGAAGGGTCGGAATCCGACAACGCCAGCGCATCGGATCCGCTGCCCTGACCTCGATGGCCCCACGCCTTCGCGCTGCAACGCGAACGGCCGCGTCGGACGTGCATCCGAAGCGGCCGTTCACCTCGTAACGACGCGAGCGAATCAGACGGCGTCGTCGACCGGGCCCTTCTTGCCGCTTTCCGCGGGAGCGCCGAAGTCGCCGCGATCGAGCAGGTTGAGCACGCGACGCGCGGCGCGACGAATCGCGTCGCTGTCGTCGCCGCGACGACGCAGCTCGTCTTCACGACCGCGGATCTTCTCCGCGCGCTCGTCGATCAGCGCGCGCGCGCGAACGGCGATGCGCTCGACCTTGTCCGTATGGCGCGTGTCGACGACATCCGCATCCGCGCGTCGATTCGAGGCTTCGCGCGCCTCGCTCGCACGTCGTGCATCGTGGATGCGACGAGCTTCCTTGGCTTCGCCGGCCCGATCGGCCGGAGCACTCGTCGGGGGGGTCAGCTTGCGGATGTCCATGGCGGTCTCCCTGTGTTCGACCGACTAGAGATTCGGCGCGTCTGCGCACCGCTTGAGGGTTGTTTTTTCGACGGGTTTCCCTCCCGATCTTGAGGGGAAGTTCCGGCAAGTCTTGGACATCGGCCCCGCGGCGCCGCGCACGTCTTTCCCGCGGGACGAAATCTCTTCCGCTCCCCCGCGTCGCCGGAGCACAGGCGGCTGGTGCCGCGCGTTCTCGCTAGAGCTTCATACGACCACGACTTACGGCCGCTGAGCCGGCTCCGTCGCGACGCCGCGCGGGTTGGGCATGCCCGATGCCTTCAGGGGAGCGAGCGCTGGAGGCTCCCGTGACGACGCAGTTGAATGCCATCGACCTTTATTCCGCCCCGGAGGCGCCGCGTGCGCCTGCGAACCGCGAGAAGACGGGTTCCACGTCGGGCGATGCGTTTGCGCGCGAGCTGGAACGCGCCCAACCGCAGGCGGACCGATCGGCGAACGCGGGCTCCCCGCGAGCCGACGACGCCGCACCATCGCGCGAGCGCTCCGAGGTCTCGACCCGCCGCGACGACACATCGAAGAAGACGGAGCGCTCGAAGCGGGAGACAGCGCGCGAAACGTCGCGGGCGGACCGAGAGGCCGCGAAGCCGACCGCCGCCGATGCCGCCGACGAAGCGCGGAGCACCGCGGACGGCGACGCCGCGGAGCCGTCGAACGAGCCGACCACGAGCTCCGCGGAGCCGCGAGAATCCGACGCATCCGCGCAGCTCGAGACCGCGGCGGCGACGACGGCCAGCGACGCGACCGACACGGCGGAGACCCCCAACCTCCCGACCGCGCTGCGGGTCGAACTACCGGTGGGAGCAGATCCCGCCGTCGCTCCGGCGATCGCGGCAGCCGATGGCGGCCGGACGCCCGGTCGCGCGGCGAACGACGCACCACCGCCCGGATCGACGAACGAACGAGCCGCGACTGCGGACACGCGCGCGGCAGCACCCGCCGGCGCGACGCCCGCGTCGTCGTCGCACTCCACGGCCGCCGCGACGGAACCGACCGCACAAGCGGATGAGGCGCGCGCGCAACAAGACCATCGAGACCAGGAAACCGAGTCAGCGCCGCGTCGC
Organism: Planctomycetota bacterium; assembly: GCA_052034255.1. GTDB lineage: Bacteria > Planctomycetota > B15-G4 > B15-G4 > JADJEK01 > JADJEK01. The sequence continues at coordinate 13,796 of JBPOIU010000094.1, forward strand.
AGCGATCGTGAGCCCGACGCGACCACGCCGAGCACGCGCCAGGACGACGCCGCGCGGGCGCGCGGCGAACGAGCCGACTTCTCCGGATTGGCGGACGACACCGACGTTCGCGCGTTGCTGGCGGAACACGCGGCGCAACAGCGTCGCGTCGGCGCCCTCGGACCGGGTGAAGCGAGCACGGACCGGACGCGATCGGCGCGGGCGGTCACGCAAGACGTCGTGCGCGAGCGCGCAGAGCGCAAGTCCGCGACCGACGGCTCGCCGCAGAACGATCGGCGCGACGATGCGTCGCGAACTCAGCCCACCTCGGACGCTGCGGCCCGGCCCGCCGAGTCAGCGGCCGTTGCGCACACCGAAACTCCCCGGTCGCCGGTGCAACCACCGCTCCGAGGTGCCGAACTCGTGAGCGGGTCATCGACCGCGGTCTCCGGAGCGGCGGCTCCGACTTCGGCGCGCGCGGCGGCTTCGCCCGTCGCAGCCAGCACCATCACGGTTCCCCATGCGGTTCCCGTCCAAGCGATCCTGGCGCAGGTCCGCGCGCAAGTGCGCGGCGGCGCGCAGTCGATCCAATTGCGACTCGACCCGGCCGAACTCGGCCGCCTGACGCTGCGCTTCCGCATGGAAGGCGATCAACTGCATGTCGCGGTGCGCGCGTCTCGGCCCGAAGTGGTCGAAGCGCTCCGCGCCGATCTGTCGGCGTTCGCCGACACGCTGCGCGACGCCGGCATCGATCTGACCGGGCTCGACATCGACCTCGCCGCCCCCCGCGACGGCGAGTCCGGCAACGGCTTCGCCGACATGCTCGGTGATTCCGGTGCAAACGCTCCTGCGCGGGATTCCGAAAGCTCGTCCACTCGTGCCGATGCGCCCGCGCGCGCGTCGAAGCACGACGGCCTCGTCGACGTCCTCGCGTGAACTTGGGAGATCTTCCGATGACCACGTCCCCCATCAACTCCAACAACGTGCTGTTCGACAAGTACGGCTTCGGCAAAGCGCCGAACGATGCGCAAGGCGCCGGCGGCGACAACATGTTCATGACGCTGCTCGTCACGCAGCTGAAGAATCAGGATCCGCTGTCACCGCTCGAGAACGCCGAGTTCATCCAGCAGATGGCGCAGTTCTCGTCGCTGCAGGAAACGCAGGCGCTGAACGGCAAGCTCGGCGACCTGGTCGCGATCAACGAAGTGGTCGCGGGTCAGAATGCGTTCACGCAAGCAGCGATGCTGATCGGCAAGTCGGTCGAGTACATCGACCCGACCAGCGGGTCCGAGTCGACTGGCGCCGTCGGAGCGGTCCGCGTGACCGGGGACGGCGTGATGCTCGAGATCGGCGGCAAGGACGTTCCGCTGAACCTCGTGTCGGGCATCGTCGAGCAAGCCAGCGATGCCACTACGGACGACGCGACGACGGACGACACGTCGTCGAGCGACGAGACCGCGTCGAACACCGACGACGACGTCACCTGAGTCCGCCCCCCGTTCGAATCCGAATCCTCACACACATCCAACCTCCACCGAGGAGTCGCGCAGCATGAGTACCTCCCTGTTCACGGGTCTGTCGGGTCTGCGTTCGTACGAGACCTATCTGGACGTCATCGGCAACAACATCTCGAACGCGAACACGACGGGCTTCCGTGGCAGCCGCGTGACGTTCGGTGACCTGCTGTCGATCACGAACTCGCCGGCCTCGGCGCCGACGGCCTCGCTCGGCGGCAAGAACCCGACGCAGGTCGGTCTCGGTGTCGGCGTGAAGTCGATCGACATGAACACCAACGCGGGCTCGCTGGTCGCGACCGATCGCAACCTCGACCTCACGATCTTCGGTGCGGGCTTCTTCGTGCTGAACGACGGTGCGCAGAACGTCTACACGCGCGCCGGCACGTTCGGCTTCGACGCCAACGGCACGCTGGTGGAACTCGGCTCCGGCCTGCGCGTCCAGTCGGCCGCTGGTCAGTCGATCGTCGTCGAACCGAACGCGATCGCCCCGCCGAAGGCGACCACGGAGATCGACGTGAAGGGCAACCTGCCCGCGACCGTCACCGGTCCGCTCGAGGAGATCCTGACGTCGAACAACCCGTTCCAGACCGGCACGGCCGCGACGGTGGCGGGCACCGGATCGCAGCCGTTCGCGTTCACGGCGGGCGACTCGTTCTCGGTGTCGGTCGATGGCGGCGTGGTCCAGACCATCACGTTCGCGGCCGCCGATTTCACCGCGATCGGCTCCAACATCGCATCGGCGACCGCCGCGGAAGTCGCCCAAGTGATCAACAGCCAACTCGCCGGCGCTACCGCGAGCGCTTCGGGTGGACAACTCTCCATCGCCTCCGACTCGATCGGGGCGACGTCGAAGCTGAAGATCACGGACATCAGCGGCCAGCCCGCGTTCACGCTCGGCTTGTCGACGATCTTGACCGAGGGCACCGAGTCGGCGGCGACGGGCTCGCTCGACCTGAACGACCTGGTCACGACGCAGGTCGATTACGTCAACGGTGACGGCATCGAAGTGCGCGGCTCCGACATGAACGGCGACGAGTTCGGCGGCACGTTCATCTACGGCGTCGACGGCACCACGCTCGAGGACTTGCGCGCGTACATCGCGAACCTGGTCCCCGACGCCACCGTGTCGATCGACATCGAGGGCAACCTGGTGTTGACCGGCAACACGCCGGGCGAGTCGGAGTACTCGCTGACGCTCGAGGATCCGCCGGGCAACACCGGCTCGTCCGACTTCAACGCGACGGCGTTCGTCGTCACGCAGGACGGCACGCCCCCCGACTCGGTGAACACCGCGATCACGATCTACGACAAGAACGGTGAACCGCACGTCGTCAGCTTGACCTTCGAGCGCGAAGACGCAGCGTCCTGGAAACTGACCGCGAGCCTGCCCGATGCGGACGGCACGCTGCTCGACAACGAGGTCGGCAACATCCGCTTCGACCAGGACGGCTCGCTGATCGCCGACGGCGGACCGGGCGACGAAGACCTGAACATCGAGATCCAGTTCGCGATCGGTCAGCAGGACATCACGCTGAACCTGGGATCGCTCGGCGGCATCGACGGCCTGACGCAGTTCGGCGGACCGGCGACCGCGCAGGCCACGAATCAGAACGGCTTCGGCGCCGGCACGCTGACCGACGTGCTCGTGTCGCAGGACGGCACCGTGCTCGGCGTGTTCACGAACGGCCAGACGCAGGACTACGGCCAGATCGGTGTCGCGTCGTTCGCGAACCCGGGCGGCCTGCGGCGCGACGGCAACAACATGTTCAGCGCGACCACGAACTCCGGTGTGCCGCTGATCTCGAACGGCGGCGGCCCGGGCGGCTTCATCCAGGCCGGCGTGCTCGAGACGAGCAACGTCGACCTCGCCGAGGAGTTCGTGCGCTTGATCGAAGCGCAGCGTGGCTACCAGGCCAGCGCGCGCATCATCCGCGCCAGCGAAGAACTCCTGCAGTCGCTGCTGCAGAACATCTGATCGATAGGGGCGTCGAACCCGTCCGCCCACGCGTTTCGATTCGAGTCACGGGGCGACGAGCTTCGCGCGCGCCGCCTCGTGGACCACGCCGTTCGACGCCAGGACCTGGCGGCCCGTCAACCACGCATCGCCGCCGGAGTAATCGGTCACCAGGCCGCCGGCTTCTCGCACCAGCAGCGCGCCGGCGGCGACGTCCCAGGCTTCGAGCTGCGCCTCGAAGAACACGTCGTACCGCCCGCACGCGACGTACGCGAGATCGATCGCGGCCGAGCCGCAGCGGCGCACGTCTCGCACGTCCATCACGAACCGATGGAAGTGTTCGACGTTGTTCTCGCGCGCCGAGAGCTCGTTGCGCCGATACGGGAACCCCGTCGCGAACACCGCGTCGGTCAGCGTCGTGGTGCCCGAGACCTGGACGCGGCGCCCGTTCAGCGTGGTGCCGCATCCGCGCTCCGCCACGAACAGCTCGCCGAGTCGCGGCGCATAGACGATGCCGATCCGCGGCCCCGCGCGATCCACGAGGGCCAGCGACACCGCGTAGAACGGATGACCGTGCGCGAAGTTCGTCGTGCCATCGAGCGGATCGAGGACGAAGCACGACGCGTTCTGCTCGAGGACGCGCCGCGCATGGAGTTGCCGATCCCCGAGCCGCGAAATCGCTTCTTCGGCGACCAACGCGACGTCGGGAAACGCCTTCGCGAGCCCCTCGGTGATGATGCGCTCGGATTCGAGATCGGCCGCGGTCAGCAAATCGCGCGCGCCCTTGCGCGCCGCGTCCTCCCGCCGCAGGCGACCGTCGTACGCGAGGATCCTCTCGCCTGCCTTCAGGACCAAGTGCTCGAGCGCCGCGCGCTCCGGCGTGCCGGTCACGAATCGAGACCCTCGAGATCGACCAGGAGGCGCGCGACGTCGTCTTGCACGTCCTTCATGTCGGAGTTGCCGACTTTGCGCACGTCGAAGTCGTTGATCAGGATCGAGAACGCGAGGACTTCGCCGGAATCGGTCTGCGCGAATCCCGACAGCGACGACACCTTCGTGATGTAGCCGGTCTTCGCACGGACGCGCTGGCGATACGCAGCCTCGTCGAGCCGGTTCTTCAGCGTGCCGTCGACGCCGCAGACCGGCAGTGTCCCGAGGAACGCGTCCTTGTTCGCCGACCGATACAACGCCGACAGCAGCCGTGCGATCTGACGCGGTGTGAAGCGATTGCCGCGCCCCATTCCCGAGCCGTCCTCGGGCGTCGCGCCTGCGGTGTCGATGCCGTGCTTGCGCAGAGCGGCGAGCACCGCCTTGCCACCGTTCTCCGCGTTGCCGACGCCGAACAATGCGGCGCCCGCTCGCTTGAACAAATGCTCGGCGACCGAGTTCGTGCTCTCCTTGTTCATGACGCGCAGGCGCTGCAGCAACGACGCTTCGACCGTGCCGAGCAGCCGAACGTCCGCGCCGGCTTCGACTCGGGCATCGGTCAAGCGGACGCCGCCCGCGATCGTGACACCCGCGCGTTCCAGAGCCCGCTTCACATGGGTTCCGGCGGTCAGGGCAGGGTCCGCGACCGGGACGCGGATCGGCTCCGGTTTCGCACCGAATGGCGTCGTGCCCGACACCGTGACTTTGCCCGGTCGCGTCGGCGCCGGCAGGCCGACCTCGTGCTTGCCGTTCTTCGCGACGGTTTTCACGGCGTTGCGCACTTCGAACGCGCCCGACTCGGGCTCGAGCTTGACGATGCCCGGATCCCCGACCGCATTCGCCGGCGAGATCCGCGCGGTCACCATGTTCTGGCACAGCGAGAAGCCCGCGACCGGCGCGCAGTATTCCTTGTGGAGTTGGTCCTTCGGCCACCCGGGCGGCACGTACTCCCGATCGAAGATCGTGTCGTCGACGATCACGGCGCCCGTGATTCGCGTGATGTCGGCTGCCGTGACCACGCGCACGATCCGCTCGAGCATCGTCGGCTTCTCGAGCTGAGGATCGAGCAGGTCGTCTCCGGGGTCGCCGTCGCCTTGGATCACGAGATCGCCGTTCAACGTGCCGTCGGTGACCGCGCCGCGGGCGAGCACACGCGTCTTGAACCGGAAATCGGCACCGAGCGCATCGAGCACCGACAGCGACGTCAGCAGCTTGTCGTTCGACGCGACCTTCAGGGGCGTGTCCCCGAGCCGCGCGAACAGCTCCTTGCCGTACGTCACGGAGTGGACCGCGATGCCGACGGAAGTGCCCGCGAGCGTCTTGCGTTGGAGTTCCGCTTCGATCTTCCCGCCGAGCTGCGCGCGCGCGATCTTGCGCGTCTTCAGTCCTTGCCGCGGTCCGAGGAACGGCTCGACCGGGACGGCGGATGGTTCGGCAGCGCGCGTCGCGACGTCCACGGTCGTCCCGCGTGGGACCCCGAGCTCGCTCGCATCGGCAGCGACGAGCGCCGCGGGCTCGTGGGAGTCCCCACCGCCCGCATCTTCGGTACGCGCGGCCCCGACATCGAGTTCGTGATCGGCTGCGATCACCGCGGGTTCGGGGGCGTCGCGGGCGTCGAATGCGCTCCAGACCATGATCGCCAAGACCGCGGCGATCACCATGACTCCGAGGCCGGTCGGCCGTCGCATGCTCACTTCAAGCCTCCCTTGATGTCCGAGTTCGCGAGCAAGAACGCGAGCGTACAGGACACCTTCGCGACCCCGGCGACCTTGTCCTCGAGCACCTTGTCCGCCGTATCGGTCGGCTGGTGGTAGTCCTCGTTCGTCGCGCCTTCGTTGAAGAACACCGTCGGGATGCCGACTTCGTGGAACGAGTACTGATCGGAACGTTGGAAGTACTCGTTGCCGCCGTCGCCGATCTTCAGGTTCGCGCCGGACAGTCGCGAGGCGGCAGGCAACAAGCGGTCGATCATCGATTTGCCCGGCGGCATCGTCGCTTCGATCGCGTTCTTGCGCCCGCGCGCGATGATGTCGAGGTTGATCATCGCGTACGTGCGCGCCACCGGGATCAACGGGTCCTTGCAGTAGGCCTTCGATCCGAGCAGGCCTTTCTCCTCGCCGGTGAACGCCATGAACACGATCGAGCGTTTCGTGATCGGCTTCGCGGTCGCGAACGCCTCGGCGATCTCGAGCACGGCGGCGACGCCACCGGCATTGTCGTCCGCGCCGTGGCAGATCCGCCCGCGGTCGTCGACACCGATGTGATCGAGATGAGCACCGATCACGACCACGTCACCCGCGAGCTCGGGATCACGACCGCGGTAGCGCCCGAGCACGTTGACGACGGGTGCGTCGCGGTTCGTCATCGCGATGTCGAGGCGTACCGAGACGTTTTCGAGGACATCCGATTGCGTGCGCGCCTTCGCCACGAGGCGCTCGCGGACCGCGTCCGCCGGCTCGCCGAGCAAGGCCTCCGCGACACGCAGAGAGACCACCACGGTCGGTAGCGCGAGTCTCGCGCCGCCACCGCGTCCCGATTGCGTGACCAGCGGAACCTGCGAGCCGAGCCACAGGTCGGACTCTTCGGCGCTCGACGGGCACAGGATCAGCCCGACTGCGCCGGCGTCCGCCGCGGCCTTCGCCTTGTTTTGGATCGACGCCGATTCGGTCAACTCCGCGCCGTCGAAGAACTTCTTGTTCTTGCCGTCGCCCGGCTCACCGAGCAATGCGATCGCGACCCGGCGTTTCGCATCCACTTTGGCGTAGTCGTCCCAATGGAATTTGCGTTCCGACACCGAGAACCCGACGAAGACCAATTCGCCCGCGACGCTGCCGTCGGGCGTGTTCTTCGCCGGGACGAAGTCCTTGCGCAGCTCCCACGTCGTCCCCGCCCCGCGTTGCCCTTCGAGTTCCAGTGCGCACTGCGCGGCGTCGATCACCGGGACCGACCATGGCGCATGGAACGGCGCGCCGCCATCGCTGACCGATTCCAGGCCGAGGCGCTCGAAGCGCTCCGTGACGAACTTCACCGCCCGATCGAGTCCCACTTGCGCGGTGTCCCGACCTGCACATTCGCGGCTGGTCAGGAAATCGATCGTCGACTGCACGTCCTTGCCGTTGATCGTCTTCAGGGCCGCGCTCAATTCGGGCGTCGACTCCTGCGCGACGCTGGAACGCGGCGCAGCCGCGAGCAGCCCGAGCGCGGCCACGCACCAACCCGCCATGCGATGCATCGACAATGCTCCTCCGCCAAAGAAACCGTGCGCGGCGTGGCTCTCGTTCAGTCGGGATACCCGTTCGGGTGCTTCGAGCACCAGTTCCAAGCGGTCCGGACGATCGTCTCGAGATCGCCGTGGCGCGGCCTCCAACCGAGTTGATCGCGCGCCTTGTCCGCCTGCGCGACCAACGTCGGCGGATCGCCGTCGCGTCGCGGGCGAAACGTCGCCGGGATCGCGTGGCCGGTCACCGCGCGCGCGGTCCGCAGCACCTCCAGCACCGAGAAGCCGCTCCCGTTGCCGAGATTGAACGCGACCGCGCTGAGGCCAGCCGCCGCTTGGTCGAGCGCCAGCAGATGTGCCGCCGCGAGATCCTCGACGTGGATGTAGTCGCGGACGCACGTCCCGTCCGGTGTCGGATAGTCGTTGCCGTAGATCTCGAGTTGCGGCAATTGGCCGAGCGCGACCCGCAGTGCATTGGGGATCAGATGCGTTTCGGGCCGATGATCCTCACCCAGTTCGCCCGACGAGTCCGCGCCCGCCGCGTTGAAGTACCGCAGGAAGATCGGACGCAGTCCGTGGGCCCGCGCGGTGTCCGTCAGGATGCGCTCGACCATCCACTTGCTGGCGCCGTACGGATTGACGGGCTTCTGCGGCGTCCCTTCGTCGATCGGAACGCGCTCGGGCTCGCCGTACGTCGCGCAGGTCGACGAGAACACGAACGTCTTCACGCCGCTCGCGACACACGCTTCCGCGAGGCGCAGCGTGCCGACCACGTTGTTGTCGTAGTAGTCGAGTGGCGCGCTGACCGAGACGCCGACGTAGCACGACGCAGCGAAGTGCAAGACGCCGTCGATCCGTTCGCTCTTCATGACCTCGATCAGGCGCGCGCGATCGTGGATGTCGCAGCGCACGAGTGGCGCGCCGCGTACGGCGGAGGCGTGTCCAGTCCGCAGATCGTCGACGACGACCGCGGAATGACCGCGCTGGAGCAGTGCCTTCAACGTATGGCTGCCGATGTAGCCGGCGCCGCCGGTGACCAGGATCTTCAAGGTGGACTCCGTGTCGGGCTCGAAGCCCGGAGCGGGGCGGGATCATACGGTCGACGCGACATCCGTCGCGAGCGCAAGATCGTGTCCACGCGACGCTTGAACCCGCATGGACGCTCCCTAGCATTCACGACGTCGTGTGCGGTTTCCCTCATCCGTCCGCGCACGGCAGCCGACGGAGGTACGTTTCCCGAAGAGGTCAAGAAGGACGGAACGGTTCGCTCTCGACCTCTTGAACAGGCGCGTTCGGGTTTTCGGCATGGGCGCGGCGGGCGCCCGCGCCTGAAGGATTCACGGCTCGCTCCGCGAATCCGTCTCCGGGAGGGTCAAGCATGACTCCGCAAGTTGCGTTGTTCGTCGCCATCGTCATGATCGCGCTCGTCCTTCGGCTCACGATCGAATACCTCGACGACCGTTGACGGTGCGCGGACCGCGGGCTCGCCCGCGGGACAGCAATCGTGAGCACGAAGGTCGGTTGCCACGTGCGGGCGACCGACCTTCGCGCGTTGATCGGCCGATCGAATCGTTGGAGTCGGGCACGGCGGCGCGTCCGCTGCCCCGCGAACTGGAGTGCGCATGCGTGACACCGAAGCGCCGCTGCTGAACGTCGAACTGGAAGGCCTGGAACGCATCCATCGCGGCAAGGTGCGCGACCTGTTCCGCGTCGGCGGCGACTTGCTGCTCGTCACCAGCGACCGCGTTTCCGCGTTCGACGTCGTCATGAACGAGGGTGTGCCCGGCAAGGGCCGGGTGCTGAATCAGGTGTCGGCGTTCTGGTTCGACCAGCTCCGCAACATCCTCCCGAACCACAAGCTCACGATCGATGTCGACGCGATGCCCGACAGCGTGCGTCGGCATGCGCGCGTGTTGCGCGGGCGCTCGATGCTCGCCCGAGCCACGCGTCCCTTGCCCGTCGAGTTCGTCGTGCGCGGCTACCTCGCGGGGTCCGGCCTCGCGGAGTACCGCGGCGCGGGCTCGATCTGCGGCGTGCCCTTGCCCGCGGGACTGCAAGAGAGCTCCCGTTTGCCCGAACCGATCCTGACCCCGACGACCAAGGAGCAGGCCGGCCACGACCGCCCCATCACGTTCGACGAGATGTCGAAGATCCTCGGACACGAGCGAGCGCGGGAAACCAAAGCCGCCGCTCTGGCCCTGTACCGCGCGGCGCACGACACCGCGGAGGCGCGCGGGCTGTTGCTCGCCGATACCAAGTTCGAGTTCGGTGAGCTCGACGGCCGGCTGATCTGGATCGACGAAGCGCTGACGCCGGATTCCTCGCGCTACTGGGCGAAGGCCGCGTGGCGGCCGGGAGTCGCTCAGGATCCGTTCGACAAGCAAGTGCTGCGCAACTACTTGCTCGGTCTGAAGGACTGGAACAAGGCGCCGCCGCCGCCACCGCTGCCGGCGTCGATCATCGCGACCACCGCGGAGCGCTACCGCGAAACCGCGCGCATCCTGATGGGGCGCGACGTCGAATGACGGCAACGCTGCAGTGCGCACGCCCCGGGCGTCGATGTAGTGTTCCCCGTTCGTCCAAGCCCTGTTCGCATCCGTTCTCACCTCTGGGGTGATCCATGCCCGTCTCCACGATCGAATGGCACGGTGGCGTCGATGGTTTCTGCCGCATCATCGAGCAGACGCTGTTGCCTACCGAGTTGAAGTACGTCGACTTGATCGACCAGCGCCAAATGTGGGACGCGATCAAGCGTCTCGCCGTCCGTGGCGCGCCGGCGATCGGCATCGCGGGTGCGTTCGGCGTGGTGCTCGGGTTCAAGGAGTCGAAGGCGACGAACGCCGCCGAGTTCGACCGCGACCTGGAGTCGATCTCGAGCTACCTCGCATCGTCGCGCCCGACGGCGGTGAACCTGTTCTGGGCCATCGAACGCATGAAGAAGGTCGCGCACGGACTGCGTGATCTGCCGCTCGCCAAGGCGCGCGAGCGACTCCTCGCCGAGGCGCAGCGGATCCTGACCGAGGACAAGGCGATCTGTCGCAAGCTCGGTGAGATCGGCGCCCCACTGGTGCCGAACGGTCGCTCGGCGCTGACGCACTGCAATGCCGGAGGTCTCGCCACCGCGGACTACGGCACCGCGCTGGCGGTCTTCTTCCGCGCGAAGGAACTCGGCAAGCGCTTCCACGTGTTCGTCGACGAGACCCGCCCGCTGCTGCAGGGATCGCGTTTGACCGCGTGGGAACTCCAACACGAAGGCATCGACGCGACGCTGATCTGCGACAACATGGCCGCGATGGTCATGCGCGACAAGGACGTCGGCGCGGTGTTCGTCGGCGCCGATCGCATCGCGCGCAACGGCGACACCGCGAACAAGATCGGAACCTACGGGGTTTCGGTGTTGGCGAAGGCGCACGGCGTGCCCTTCTACGTCGTCGCCCCGGTGTCGACCTTCGACTTGACGATCCCCGACGGCAAGCACATCCCGATCGAGGAGCGCGAGGACAAGGAAGTCACCGAGGGTTTCGGCAAGCGCACGGCGCCGATTGGCGTTCGCGTGTTCAACCCCGCGTTCGACGTCACGCCGCACGCGAACATCGCGGGCATCGTGACCGAACTCGGCTTGATCGAGCGTCCGGATGCCGAGCGCGTCCCGGCGTTCTTCAAGAGCCACGGTTTCTAGAGCACCTGCATCCGTCCGGTCGCGTGCCGCACATCCCGCTGAATTCGCCCGGGGGTCAAGTTCCGACGCGCATCGGACCGATCACGATCGTTCCGAATCCGATGGCAGCGTGGAGACCCCCCATGACGACGCGCAACGTCCGCTCGACTCCTACGGACACGACCGTCAAGGAGAAGCCGAAGGCCGCCACGAATTCCGCGCCCGAGGCGCCGAAGCCCATGCCGACGGATGCGGAGATGCTCGAGTTCTTGAAGGCCATCGACGCGTTCAAGCGCAAGACCAGCCGGAATTTCCCGAGCTGGACCGAAGCCCTCGAACTGCTCTACGACCTCGGTTGGCGCAAAGTGGGACCGAGCCACCGCGGCGAGTGACGGACTCGACGATCGCGCCGCGGAACGCGACGACCCGGATTCACTGCGCGCGCTTGCTCTTGCCGCGCGTCTCCGCGGCGTCGTCGGCTTTCTTCAACTGATGCACGTAGAGGACCGCTCGGCCAGCCAGGCCACGTGGATCCGGCTTGACCACGCCCTTCACGCATACGGTGTCGCCGGCATCGACGCGTTGCCGGATCTTGCGGAAATACACGTCGCCCGGCGAAACCAGTAGCGGCACGGAACGGTTGCGGAGCACCAGCATCCGCCCCCACGCAGTGTCGACGACGGCGTCGGAACGCGCGAGTACGCGTTCCGCGGGCACGTGGACGTGGACACGCTGATGGAGTCGGTGGATTCCTCCGTCGGCGTAGAACGCTTTGGCCGCCTCGGGGTCGACCAACGAGCGGTACGAAACGGGCGCAAGCGCGGTGGTCACCATCGCGCACAGGGCGATCAAGAGGCGAGCGATCATGGGCACTCCTTTGTCCGGACGCACGAAGCGTCGTGCGCCAGGAGAACGCGTGCGCGCTCGCCGGGTGACCGTGGGATTCCGCCGAGCATTTGGCCCGAACCGTTGCTTCCGCCCACCGGCGGTCTATTCGCCAGTCCATGACTTGCGGTGGAACGCACGCCCGGGGCGACTCCGACGCACTCTCGTTCGCCGTTGCGGGTGAAAGGCCCGCTGGAATCGTCCCCCGTGCGGCTCCGCGCCCGAGAACGAGCCGAACGAGACGCGCACTCCGCGTTGCTCTCTCGCAGCCGTCCTACTAGCAGCCCGTTGAAAGAGTCTGCCGGCATTCGGTCGGCTGCGGACGAGCATGGCTTCGTTGCGCTTCCTCGCCGTATTTCGTTTCAAAACGCCTCGTCAGCGCGCCTCGCCCTGCTCGTTCTCGCTCGCCCGACTGCTCGGCAGACTCGTTCAACGCGCCGCTGGTGCCGGCAGACTTCTTCCCCGGGCTGTTAGGATCCGCCCATGGCCGCGACGTCGCCTTCCAGCGCTGGACGCTTCACCGATTGGGTGGCTCGCCACTACCTGCGCAAGCCCGATCAAGCCGATCTGCTGCGCGTGAAGTTCCCGACCTGGGACGCGATCGGGCACGCCGCGTTGAACGAAGCCGCGTTCCGCGCGCGATTCGAGCGCTCCGGTCGCCTGACGACGCTGAACGTCGAGATCACGAACCGCTGCAACCTGCGCTGCGTCTACTGCCCGGTGAACCGCGACATGGCGCGCGAGAAGCGCGACATGTCGTACGAGGCGTTCTGCGATCTCATCGAACGCACGCCGACGTTGACGACGCTGCTGCCGTTCCAATGGGGCGAACCGCTGCTGCATCCGCGCGTGTTCGACATGGTCCGCTTCGCGGCACGGCGCGGTGTGCGCACGTACCTCACGACGAACGGCACGAGACTCGACGCGGACGCCCGCCGGGAACTCCTGACCTCGGGTCTCACACGGTTGACGATCAGCGTGGACGGCGACGACGCGATGCATGCGCGCACGCGCGGGCAGGAGCTCGCCCCCGTCCGTGAACGCATCGCCGCGCTGCGGCGCGAGCGCGATGCGGCCGGAGTCCGACTCGGCGTCGACGTCTCCATGGTCCTCGATGCCGACACCGCACCCGTCCACGCGGAATACGTGCGGACCTGGACCGGAGTCGTCGACCGCGTACAGACCATCCCGCGCATGATCGATGGCCCGCGCACCGTCGCCTGCCGTGAACCCTGGCGCGGCATCCTCGTCGTGCTCGTCGATGGTCGAACGACCACCTGCTGCGCCGATCGCGAAGGAGCCCTCGATCTCGGCAACGCCTTCGAGACCGATCCCGCGCGCATCTTCGACGGCCCCGCGATGCGCGCGCTGCGGCGGGATCACGCGCGCCTGACCCTTCCGAACCCCTGCGCACGCTGTTCCGAGTTCGATCACCCGGCGAGCAGCCGGCGCTTCGGGTGATGCGATGTCGCTGACCATCGAGTTCAAGAAGCTGCTCGATCGGCGCCTCGGTCGCCCCCTGCTCGGTGCGATCGCGCACCGCAAGGCGCGAAGCTCCCCGCGGCCGCCCACGGCGCCGCGCTCGATCCTGGTCGTGAAGCTGTGGGGTTTCGGCAATCTCGCGATGGTGTTGCCGTGTGTCGACGCTCTGCGCAAAGCGCATCCGAGCGCGCGCATCGACTTACTGACGCTCACGTCGAACGCGACCTTCGCCCACGCCGCTGCCGTCTTCGACGAGGTGCTGACGCTGGACGCCAGAGGGGCGTTCCGCGCGCTTTGGAACCTCGCGCGGCTTGCCCGCCAGTTGCGGTCGCGAGAGTACGAGCTCATCGTCGACTTCGAGCAGTTCCTGACGACCAGCGCGATCCTGTGCGCGCTCGCGCGCCCTGGGTTTGCGGTCGGATTCGCGACCCCGGGACAGCATCGACACCTCGCGTACGACCTCGCGGTGCCCTACCGCGAGGATCGGCACATGAGTCGCATCTTCCAAGGGCTCGTCGGCGCGCTCGGGATCGACGTCGAGCATTTGGCGCCCTTGCGCGTGCCGCGTTGCGCCGAGGCCGCACGGCGCGTCGATGCACTCCTCGGTGCGTGGCCCCTCGGGACGCGACCGCTCGTCGTGCTCCACGCCGGAAGTGGCGACCACTTCGAAGGCCGGCGCTGGCCGGTCGACCATTTCGCGCGTTTGGCCGAGGACCTGGTGCGTGAACGCGATGCGTTCATCGTGCTGACCGGGGGCCGTTTCGAGCGCACGCTGGTCGCCGAACTGTCGCAGAAGGTCCACGCGCCGCACCGCAACGTCGCCGGGTTGTTCTCGATCCTCGACCTCATCGAGTTCCTCGCGCGCGCCGACCTCGTGGTCTCGAACGACACCGCGCCCGTCCATCTGGCGTCGGCGCTCGGACGGCGCGTCATCGGTCTGTATGGCCCGAACCAGCCTCGCCTCTACGGCCCGCAATCGCCGGGTTCGCGCGCGTTCTACCTCGGGCTCGGCTGTTCGCCGTGCATCACGAACTCGAACGCGAAGACCTCGTTGTGCCGCACGCCGTTGTGCATGCGCGCGATCAGTCCGGCGCTCGTTGCGTCCGCCGCGCTCGCGGCACTCGAGGAACCAGTCCCCGCCGGAGCGCACGCGCCATGAGCGCGCCTCGGTCGCACACGGCCCGCGCGCTGCGTTTCTTCGCGGACCTCGCGTCGGCGCAGGTGCGCTCAAAGGCTCCGTTCAAGCTGACCTACGTCGTGACCGACGACTGCTCCTGCCGGTGCGCGATCTGTGCATTGTGGCAGGCGCCGCGGTCCGGTGCGCCACTCGAGGACATCGAGCGGTTGTTCACCGCGAACCCGGAGCTCGCGTGGATCAACCTGTCCGGCGGAGACGTCGTCGAGCGGGACGATTTCGAAGCCATCGTGGCTGCGGCGGTGGAGCGGACGCGCGTGTACGTGCTCGACTTCCCGACGGCCGGACAGCATCCCGAGCGCGTCGAGCGCGCCGTGCGTTCGGTGCTCGCGCTCCCGCTGCCGCGCTTGGTCGTCACCGTCAGTATCGATGGCCCCAAGGAACTCCACGACCGGCTACGCGGAACCCCCGGTGCGTTCGAGCGTGCGCGCGAGACGTTCATGCGACTCTCGGCGCTGCGCGGCGAACGGTTCGACGTGTTCGTCGGCATGACGTTCTCGTCGCGCAACGACGCTGCGCCCGCGGCGTTGGTCGACGCGACGCTCGCGCAGCTCCCGGGCGTTGAACGGTCGCGGCTGCACTTCAACCTCGCGCACCACGCTCCGCACTACTACCGCAACCGCGCGGCCGACATCCCCGACGCGCAGCGCATGATCGCGTTCCTCCGCGACGAGCGGCGGGTTCGGCGCGCGAGTGCATCACGCGCGCCCGCTCCGTTGCGTTGGCTCGAGTCGGCGTATTGGGAATTGGCCGAGGACTATCTCGCGAGCGGGACGTCGCCGTTGCCGTGTACGGCGCTGCGCAGCTCGGTGTTCGTCGATCCCGCACTACGCGTGTATCCGTGCGCGACTTGGGACCGCCCGCTCGCGCAGCTCCGGGACGTCGAGTTCTCGTTGGCGCGCGCACTCGCGCGTGCGGACGCGCGTGCCGCGGCCGACGACGCCCGGGCGTTGCGTTGCCCGAACTGCTGGACCCCGTGCGAGGCGTTCCCGACCATCCTGTCGCAGGCTTCGCGCGCGGCGCTGCGCGCGGTTCGCGGCCGGCCGACGCACGATTCCGCGGATGCCGTTCCCGATGCGCGTCGCGGATGAGTCCATGACGCCACTGGCGCGCAGCGTGTTCGCGCTCGCGCTCGCATGCCTCGCCGTCGCCGTGTATTGGCCGGTGCGCTGCGGCGAGTTCGTCTCCGACGACTTCCGTTTCATCGTCGATCACACTGCGCAATTGACGCGGCCCGACGCACCGGGCGCGTTCTTCACGGACAAAGCGTCCAACGCGACGCCGAGCGATCCGGACATCTGGCGCCCGCTGCGCACGAGCAGCTACGCGCTCGAGTACCACGCATTCGGTCTGGATCCGTGCGGCTTCCACGCCGTCAGCATCGGCCTGCACGCACTCGTTTGCGTGTTGACGTTCGTCTGGTTGACGGGCTTGCTCGGTGCTCCTGTGGCCCTGTGCGGCGCGGCGCTATTCGCGGTCCATCCGCTCGCCGTGGAAGCCGTCGGGTGGATCTCCAGTCGATCGGATCTGCTCGTCGCGGCGTCGATCCTGTGCGCCTTGCTGTTCTCTCGGCGCTGTGAGCGCACGGGTCGAGGCTGGCTCGGCATGGCCGTGCTCGGCCTCGTTGCCGGCTTCTCGAAGGAAAGCGGCGTCATGCTGCCCGCGCTGTACCTGATCGATGCGCGCATGCGTCACGGACGGTGGTTCGCCGCCGGGTCGCGTGCTCCGTTCGTCGCGGCATGCTGCGGAGCCCTCGCGTACTTGGTCGCGTACTTCACGTGGTTCCGCGCCGGGATCGTCGCTCAGGTCGCGTGGTACGGCGGATCGTTCGGGAGTCATCTCCCGTACGCATTGCTCGGACTCGGCACGCTGTTGCGTCTCGTCGTGTGGCCGAGTGCCCACCATTTCCTGTGGGAGCCTGCGCTGTTCGCCCCCGCGGAACCGTTGATTGTGTGGGGTGCCGCTGGCGCAGCCGTCGTTTTCGGGCTCGCGATCGCGCTCACGTGGCGGCCGATTCCACTGGTGCGCCTCGGGCTCGCGTTCGCGTTCGTTGCGCTGCTCCCCGCTGCGAATCTGCTGCTGCCGATGCGGACGGTTCTCGCCGAGCGCTTCGCCTACGTCCCGCTGCTCGGCGTCGCGCTGGCGGTCGCCGCGGGACTGAGTCGGTTCCCGCGCAAGCTTCGCGTCGGGGCGACGCTCGCGGGGCTGGCCGTCCTCGCACCGCTGACGTGGCAGCGCGCGTCGGAGTTCGCAACGCCCCGCGCTCTGTACGACGCGACCCTTCGGGATTGGCCGCGGTCGTCGTCCGCGCTCATGGGACTGGCCGAACTCGATCGCGAACGCGGTCAGTTCGCTGCTGCCGCGGCGCGCTTCGACGCTGCCGCCGAGGCCGCTTTGCCCGACCGCCGGCAGAGCTGGCGCTGTCGGATCGCGGCCGCGCAAAGTCGGCTCGAGGGCGGTGACGCGGTCGCCGCGAAGACCGGGTTCGACGCATTCATCCGTGCGCTGGATGCGGATCCGAAGCTCGCTGCGGCGTGCGCGGATTTCGCGGCGTCCGCGTGGTTCGGTTTGGCGCAGGCGCTGGCGCTGAACCACGAATACGGCGCCTCGACCCGCTGCTTCGAAGAGCTGACCACGCGCTTCCCCGGCCGGCCGCAATGGCTGGATGCGTGGGGTGAAGTCGAGCGCGTGCGCGGTGAACCGAAGCTCGCGATCGAGCGCTACACGCTGGCCCTCGCGCTGGACCCCGACCACCATCCCGCACGCTTGCACCGCGCGCTCGTGCTCGCGGACTTCCCGGCGCTGCGGGTGCAGGCGATCGCGGAGCTGCGTGAACTGCTGGTGCGCGATCCGACCAACGCGCGCGCGCGTGCGGCGCTCGACACGCTGTCACGTTGATCGAGTCCGTTAGAGATTCGTGGGGGTCCGCGGCGGCACGGGGAAGGGCGCGAAGCGACACCCGCGGTGCGGGGGCGGGCCGTGT